>NZ_JBIVWS010000024.1:0-102649 GCF_044768905.1 Streptomyces sp. NPDC090994 | reverse complement strand
TAAGTGACCGATTCCGCGCCGTTCCGAGGACGGACACCCCCCACCCCGGCCCCGACCCACCCGCACACGACTGGGCGCTACGCGCACCCCCACCGAACCCGCACAGGCGCCGCAGGCATCCCCACCCACGACCCCGCACCGCCGGCACCGCCCGCACCGCCGGCACCGCCGGCACCGCCCGCACCGCCCGCCCTGCCCCTACGACCTGACGCCCCTCCGCAGCCTCCCCCGCGCCTCCATCAACGCGAACCCCAGCAGATTCGCGCCCCGCCACCGCTCCGGATCCCCCGCCCCCTCCTCCGTGGCGGCGAGGCCGATGCCCCAGACCCGGTCCACGGGACTGGCCTCCACCAGCACCCGGTCCCCCGTGCCCAGCAGGAACTCCCGCAGCGGGGTGTCCGTAGCGAACTTGTGCACGCTGCCCTCGACGACGATCCCGAACCGCTCCCGTTCCCATATCGCCTCGTCGAAGCCCCGCACCAGCCGCCCCGCCTTCTTCGCCTCGGCGGGATGCCCCGCCGCCAGCACCCGGCGTTCCGCCTCCGCGTCCCGGAACAGCCGGGCCTTGCCGGCCATCATCCAGTGCTCGGCGGTCGCGTACTCCACCCCGTCCACCGTGAACGGCGACGGCCACCACTGACTCAGACAGCCCGCCCCGACCCGTCCGCCCGGACCAGGCCGGTGCCCCCAGAAGTACAGGTACTTGACCCGCGCCCCCGCCCGCACCGCCCCGACCAGCGCTTCCCGACTGCCCGACACCCCCGTGACCTCTCCCATGCACGCCACTGTCGCACGCACCACTGACACCCCGTCCCCCCTTTTTCCCCACGGCAACCCGACGTCCCACGGTGACTCGACCCCCGGTCGACAGATTCCGTCGCGTAACCAAATGGCAACAACGGAATCACTTGTTGGAGGCCCACACCTCTGTCAGGATCGGCACTCACATCGAGTCCGAGCCACACCGGACCCCGCCACGGGGACACCGAGGAGAGCCGACATGCACGACCGCTTCGCGGACGGCGCCCAGTACATCGCGGGCCGCCTCACCCACGGCACCTCCGCCCGCACGCACACCGTCGTCGACCCGGCCACCGGCACCCCGGTCCTCACCTACCGCCCGGCCGGCCCGGCCGACGTCGACGCGGCCGTCGCCGCCGCCCGCGCCGCGTTCCCCGCCTGGGCGGCCGCCACCCCGGCCGAACGCTCCGACACCCTGCACCGGTTCGCCGCCGTCCTCGCCGACCGGGCGGAGGACCTCGCCCGCGCCGAGTCCCTCCAGTGCGGCAAACCGCTCAAGCTCACCCGCGAGTTCGACGTGCCCGGCACCATCGACAACGCCGCCTTCTTCGCCGGCGCCGCTCGCCACCTCCAGGGCCAGTCGGCCGGCGAGTACTCCGGCGACCACACCTCCTACGTACGCCGCGAACCCATCGGCGTCGTCGGCTCCATCGCCCCCTGGAACTACCCGCTCCAGATGGCCGCCTGGAAGGTCCTCCCGGCCATCGCCGCAGGCAACACCATCGTCCTCAAGCCCGCCGAATCGACCCCCCTCACCTCCCTGATGTTCGCCCAGGCGGCCACCGAAGCCGGCCTCCCCGACGGCGTCCTCAACATCGTCACCGGCACGGGCCCCGAGGCCGGTGAACACCTCGTGGCCCACCCCGACGTCGCCATGACCTCCTTCACCGGCTCCACCGCCGTAGGCAGACGCGTCGCCGAGATCGCGACCAGCACCCTCAAACGCCTCCACCTCGAACTCGGCGGCAAGGCCCCCTTCCTCGTCTTCGACGACGCCGACCTGGAGGCGGCGGCGCACGGCGCGGTGGCCGCCGCCCTCATCAACACCGGCCAGGACTGCACGGCCGCCACGCGCGCGTACGTCCAACGCCCCCTGCACGACGCGTTCGTGGAACGCACCGCGGCCCTCATGGAAACCGTCCGCCTGGGACACCCCTTCGCCCCCGGCACCGACCTCGGCCCCCTGGTCAGCCACGCGCAGCGCGACCGCGTCGCGGGCTTCGTCGACCGGGCGCGCACCTACGCGCGCGTGGTGACCGGCGGAGAGGCCCCCCAGGACGGCGGCCTGAAGGACGGCGCCTACTACCGGCCCACCCTCATCGTCGACGCCGCCCAGGACAGCGAGGCCGTCCAGGCCGAGATCTTCGGCCCGGTCCTCGTCGTCCTGCCGTTCGACACCGACGACGAGGCCGTCCGGCTCGCCAACGACACCCCGTACGGCCTCGCCGCCTCCGCCTGGACCCGGGACGTGTACCGCGCGAACCGCGCCACCCGGGAGATCAAGGCCGGGTGCGTCTGGATCAACGACCACATCCCGATCATCAGCGAGATGCCGCACGGCGGGTACAAGGCGTCCGGCTTCGGCAAGGACATGTCCGCGTACTCCTTCGAGGAGTACACCCAGCTCAAACACGTCATGTTCGACAACACCGCGACCGCCGCGAAGGACTGGCACCGCACCGTCTTCGGAGACCGCTGACGTCAGGACCCGCTGAGAAGAACCACCCGAGCCGCCAACCACAGACGACCGCAGCCGAAAGGGCACCACGCGCATGGAGCAGTACGAGCCAGACCGTCTCTCCCCGGCCCAACTGGCCGCCATGCGGCGCACCCTGCGCACCGGCAGGGCCGCTCTGACCCGCCGCTCGCTGCTGCGCGCCTCCGCCGGCGGCGCACTCGTGGCCGGCGGACTCGGGACGCTGACCGCCTGCGGCATCCCCGCCGCCGGCCGGACCGAGGGCGGCACCTCCGCGGCGGACCACTCGGCGAAGGAGAAGGAGGTCGCCTTCTCCAACTGGACCGAGTACATGGACGTCGACGACAGCGGCAAGAAGCACCCCACCCTCGACGCCTTCACCGAGCGCACCGGTATCGCCGTCAAGTACACCGAGGACATCAACGACAACAACGAGTTCTTCGGCAAGGTCAAACCGCAGCTCGCCGCCGGCCAGGACACCGGCCGGGACCTGATCGTCCTCACCGACTGGCTGGCCGCCCGCCTCATCCGCCTCGGCTGGGTGCAGAAGCTCGACCCGGCCAACCTGCCGCACGCCTTCGCCAACCTCTCGCCCCAGTTCCGCACCCCCGACTGGGACCCGGGCCGCGCCTACTCCTACCCCTGGCAGGGCATCTCCACCGTCATCGCCTACAACAGGAAGGCGCTCGACGGCATCGAGGTGAAGACCCTCTCCGACCTCCTCGACAACCCGAAGCTCAAGGGCCGCGTCGGCCTGCTCACCGAGATGCGCGACACCATGGGCATGGCCCTGCTCGACCTGGACAAGGACCCGGGCCGCTTCACCGACGACGACTACGACGCGGCCGTCGCCCGCCTCCAGAAGGCCGTCGACTCCGGCCAGATCCGCCGCTTCACCGGCAACGACTACACCTCCGATCTCAGCAAGGGCGACTTCGCCGCCTGCCTCGCCTGGGCCGGTGACGTCGTCCAGCTCAAGGCGGACAACCCGGACGTCGACTTCGTCATCCCCGACAGCGGCTACCTCACCTCCAGCGACAACCTGCTGGTCCCCGGCAAGGCCCGGCACAAGACCAACGCCGAGCGGCTCATCGACTACTACTACGAGCCCCGGGCCGCCGCCGAACTCGCCGCCTACATCAATTACGTCTGCCCCGTCGACGGAGTGAAGGACGAACTGGCGAAGATCGACCCGGACGCGGCGGAGAATCCGCTGATCCTTCCTGACCAGGCCATGCAGGCCAAGTCCCGCGCCTTCCGTTCGCTCAGTTCGAAGGAAGAGACGGAGTACGAGGCCAAGTTCGCGAAGCTCACGGGGGCGTGACCCACATGATCAATGAAAAGGGCGGCGACGTCCGCCTCACCGGCATAGGCAAGACCTACGGCTCCTTCACCGCCGTACACCCGCTGGACCTGACCGTCCCCGAGGGCTCCTTCTTCGCCCTGCTCGGCGCCTCCGGCTGCGGCAAGACCACCACCCTGCGCATGATCGCCGGCCTGGAGGAACCGTCCTGCGGCACCGTGCACCTCGGCGACCAGGACGTCACGCACCTGCCGCCGTACAAGCGCCCGGTGAACACCGTCTTCCAGTCCTACGCCCTCTTCCCGCACCTCGACGTCTTCGAGAACGTCGCCTTCGGCCTGCGCCGGCGCGGCATCAAGTCCGTCAAGAAACAGGTCGGCGAGATGCTCGACCTGGTCCAGCTCGGCGAGCAGGCCCGCAAGAAGCCGCACCAGCTCTCCGGCGGCCAGCAGCAGCGCGTCGCCGTCGCCCGCGCCCTGATCAACCACCCCCGCGTCCTCCTCCTCGACGAGCCGCTCGGCGCCCTCGACCTGAAGCTGCGCCGCCAGATGCAGCTGGAGCTGAAACGCATCCAGACCGAGGTCGGCATCACCTTCGTGCACGTCACCCACGACCAGGAGGAGGCCATGACGATGGCCGACACGGTCGCGGTGATGAACGCCGGCCGCGTCGAGCAACTCGGCACGCCCACCGGGCTCTACGAGCACCCGCGCACCACCTTCGTCGCCAACTTCCTCGGCACCTCCAACTTCATCGAGGCCGAGGTGACCGGCCGCAGCGGCGCGGACCTCGTGGTGAAGGCGGGCGGCGGCACGCTGGCCCTGCCCGCCGACCGCTGCGGCGCGGCCACGGCGGCCGGCGGCACGGTGCTGGTCGGCGTCCGCCCGGAGAAGGCCGCCCTCGTCCCCGCCGCCGACGCCGGCACGGTCCCCGAGGGCCGCAACCGCATCACCGGCACCATCGCCGACGCGAGCTTCCTCGGCGTCTCCACCCAGTACGTCGTCGACAGCCCCGTCTGCCGCGACTTCGCGGTCTACGTCCAGAACATCGACCGCGACCCGCGTCTCGTCCCCGGCGCCGAGGTCGTCGTGCACTGGAGCCCGGCCCACACCTTCGGCCTGAACGCCGCGCAGTCCGCCCAGGACGGTACCCGAGCCGCGGGCGTGGAAGAGGCCGCCTGATGACCGCCGCCACCGCCACCACCCTCACCGAGGCGCCCCCGACCGCGCCGCCGGACGGCGGACCCCCACGCCGCCGGGGCCGCCTCACCCCGTACTGGCTCCTGCTCCCCGGCATCCTGTGGCTGCTCGTCTTCTTCGCGCTGCCGATGGTCTACCAGGCGTCCACCTCCGTGCAGACCGGCTCGCTGGAGGAGGGCTACAAGGTCACCTGGCACGTCGCCACCTACGGGGACGCGCTGTCCGCGTACTGGCCGCAGTTCCTGCGCTCGGTCGCCTACGCCGCCGCCGCGACCGCGCTGTGCCTGCTGCTCGGCTACCCGCTGGCCTATCTGATCGCGTTCCGCGCGGGCCGCTGGCGGAACCTGATCATGGTCCTGGTGATCGCCCCGTTCTTCACCAGCTTCCTCATCCGCACCCTCGCCTGGAAGACGATCCTCGCGGACGGCGGCCCGGTCGTCGGCGCGCTGAACACCCTGCACGTCCTGGACGTCACGAGCTGGCTCGGCTGGACGGCCGGCGACCGGGTGCTCGCCACCCCGCTCGCGGTGGTCTGCGGACTGACGTACAACTTCCTCCCGTTCATGATCCTGCCGCTCTACACCTCGCTGGAGCGCATCGACGGCAGGCTGCACGAGGCGGCCGGCGACCTGTACGCCCGCCCCTTCACCACCTTCCGCAAGGTCACCTTCCCGCTCTCCCTGCCGGGCGTCGTCTCCGGCACGCTGCTCACCTTCATCCCGGCCACCGGCGACTACGTCAACGCCGACCTGCTCGGCTCCACCGACACCCGCATGGTCGGCAACGTCATCCAGACCCAGTTCCTGCGCGTCCTGGACTATCCGACGGCCGCCGCCCTCTCCTTCATCCTCATGGCGGCGATCCTCATCATGGTCACGCTCTACATCCGTAAATCCGGGACGGAGGACCTGGTGTGATGACGCCTTTCGTCACCTGGCTCAAACGCAATCTGGTGGTCCTCGCCGGACTGCTGACGCTCGCCTATCTCCTGCTGCCGAACGTCGTCGTCACGGTCTTCTCCTTCAACGAACCCGTCGGCCGTTTCAATTACGCATGGCAGGAATTCTCGACGGACGCGTGGCAGGACCCGTGCGGTGTCGCCGATCTGTGCGGCTCCCTCACCCTCAGCCTCCAGATCGCGTTCTGGGCGACGCTCGGCGCGACCGCGCTCGGCACCGCGATCGCCTTCGCGCTCGTCCGCTACCGTTTCCGCGCCCGCTCCGCGGTGAACTCGCTCATCTTCCTGCCGATGGCGATGCCCGAGGTGGTGATGGCCGCCTCGCTGCTCACGCTCTTCCTGAACATGGGCGCGCGACTCGGTTTCTGGACGATTCTCATCGCCCACATCATGTTCTGCCTGAGTTTCGTCGTGACCGCCGTGAAAGCCCGCGTCATGTCGATGGACCCGAAACTGGAACAGGCCGCCCAGGACCTCTACGCCGGCCCCTTCCAGACGTTCGTACGGGTCACGCTCCCCATCGCCGCCCCCGGAATAGCGGCCGGCGCGCTGCTCGCTTTCGCGCTCTCCTTCGACGATTTCATCATCACCAATTTCACCGCGGGCTCGACCGTCACCTTCCCCATGTTCGTCTGGGGCTCGGCGCAGCGCGGAACGCCCGTGCAGATCAATGTCATCGGGACGGCCATGTTCGCCGTCGCCGTCCTGCTCGTCCTCGTCTCGATGGCCGCCGGCCGTCGCCGGACCCGACCGAAAGCATGATTCCGTAGGGAGTTGACATCATGGCCCCGAGCGCCATGACCCGTTGGACCAGGTCTCTTTCCGACGCCCAGCCGGTGCCGTACTGGCTGGACGACCCCGGCCGCCCCCGCCCCGAGTCCGCCCTCACCGGCACCGAGACGTGCGACCTGCTGGTCGTCGGCGGCGGCTACAGCGGGCTGTGGACCGCGCTGCTCGCCAAGGAACGCGACCCCGGCCGGGACGTCGTCCTGCTGGAGGGCCGCGAGGTGGGCTGGGCCGCCTCCGGCCGCAACGGCGGCTTCTGCGCCGCCTCCCTCACCCACGGCCTGGCCAACGGCCTCGCCCGCTGGCCCGACGAGATCCACCGGCTGGAGGAACTCGGCGCCCGCAACCTCGACGCCATCGAGGAGGCCGTCAGCCGGTACGCCCTGGACTGCGACTTCGAGCGCACCGGCGAGATCGACCTCGCCACCGAGCCCTACCAGGCCCGGGAACTGCGGGACTGGCACGGACAGATCCGGCGCGCGGGCCTCGGCGAGCACATCGAGTACCTCGACGCCGACGCCGTACGGGCACAGGTCGACTCGCCCACCTTCCGGGCCGGCCTCCACGACCGCCGGGGTGTCGCCCTGCTCAACCCCGCCAAGCTCGCCTGGGGCCTGAAGCGGGCCTGCCTCGCCCTCGGCGTCCGCGTCCACGAGCACACCCCCGCGCTCACCCTCAAGCCGTACGGCGCCGGAATGGCCGTACGCACCCCCTACGGCCTGGTCCGCGCCCGCGCCGTAGCCCTCGGCACCAACGTCTTCCCCAGCCTGCTGCGCCGGGTCCGCTCCTACACCGTCCCGGTCTACGACTACGCCCTGATGACCGAGCCGCTCACCGCCGAACAGCTCGCCTCCATCGGCTGGCGGGGCCGTCAGGGGCTGGCGGACAGCGGCAACCGGTTCCACTACTTCCGGCTCTCCGCCGACAACCGCGTCCTGTGGGGCGGCTACGACGCGGTCCACCACTACGGCGGCCGGGTCCGCGCCGAGTACGACGACCGGCCCGAGACCCACGCCAAGCTGGCCGGGCACTTCTTCACCTGCTTCCCGCAGCTGGAGGGCGTCCGCTTCACCCACGCCTGGGGCGGGGCGATCGACACCTGCTCCCGCTTCTCGGCGTTCTTCGGCACGGCCCACCAGGGGCGGGTCGCCTACGCCGCCGGGTACACCGGCCTCGGGGTCGGCGCCACGCGGTTCGGTGCCGAGGTGATGCTGGACCTGCTGGCGGGGGAGCGGACCGAGCGGACGGCGCTGGAGATGGTCCGCAGGAAGCCGCTGCCGTTCCCGCCGGAGCCCTTCGCCTGGACCGGCATCGCGCTGACCAAGTGGTCGCTGGCCCGCGCGGACGCGCACGCCGGCCGCCGCAACCTGTGGCTGCGCACGCTGGACCGGCTCGGCCTGGGTTTCGACAGCTGACTCCGCCGTCACCCGGTCCGGCGGCGGCCCACCAGGAGGCGCAGGCAGCACAGCAGCGCGCCGAACAGGCACCAGCCGGCCACCACGTCCAGTGGCCAGTGGTAGCCCCGCCGGACCAGCCCGTAGGAGGCGGCGAGGACGAGGACCGCGCCGGCCAGGCACAGCATGCGGCGGACGGCCGCCGAGCGCAGCAGGGGCAGCAGTACCAGCACCGCCGCGCCGTAGGCGACGACGGCGGTGGCGGTGTGGCCGGAGGGGTAGTAGCCGGTGGCCGGTTCGACGGCCGGGGTGCCGGGGCGGTCGGTCCAGATCTTGAGGGGGACGACCAGCGCCGGCACCAGCGCCATCAGCAGCGCCCCGGCGAGGGGCGGCAGCCACCATTGGTCTGTACCGGTGGACCGCCCGCGCCAGGCCGCGTACGCCAGCGCGGCCACCAGCACGGGCAGCGCGACCTGGGTGTTGCCGAGGTCGGCGAGGAGTTCGGAGAACCGGTCCGGACGGACCAACGCCCTGCTCAGCCGCTCGTCCACCCGGATCAGCGGACCGTCCGCGACGACCTGCCAGGTGATCAGCGCGAAGAGCAGGACGGGCAGCCCGATGCCGCCGAGCAGACGGAGGGGAGAGGGGGAGGTCGGCCGCCCCGGAACAGGGGGGGTGGTTCCGAGGCGGCCGAACGGACCGGAACGTCGCGCGCCCCGGGGGGTCTGGGGCGAGCGACCGTCCGATCGGTGAGGAGATCCGAAGCCGGAGGCTCCGTTTGTGTGCGCGAGGGCACGACCAGGCCGCAGCTGGGGAGGCCCCGGCCTGGAGTCACCCACAGTTCCCTGTGGGCGGGGTGTATCTCTCATCTGCGTAGAACCTACGACAGGGAACGGGCCCGAAGACAGGGGCATCCGCGACCTGCCATCCACCTCGCACACCTTCTTCACACGCTCTGCCGTTCACGGAACCGGCCGAGCGGACGGCTGCTCGGATGCGCGTGAGAGGGGAGGGGGAGGCGGGGGCTCAGATGCGGCCGAGGGCCTGCTCGATGATGTCCAGCCCCTCGTTCAGCAGCTCCTCGCCGATCACCAGCGGGGGCAGGAAGCGCAGGACGTTGCCGTAGGTGCCACAGGTCAGGACCAGCAGCCCCTCGGCGTGGCAGGCCTTGGCGAGCGCGGCGGTCGCCTCCGGGGCCGGCTCCTTGGTGGCGCGGTCCTTGACCAGCTCGATGGCGATCATGGCGCCGCGGCCCCGGACGTCGCCGATGACGTCGAACTTCCCGGCCAGGGCGGTGAGGCGGGACTTCATGATCGCCTCGATGGTCTTCGCCTTGGCGTTGAGGTCCAGCTCCTTCATCGTCTCGATGGCGCCGAGCGCGCCCGCGCAGGCCACCGGGTTGCCGCCGTAGGTGCCGCCGAGGCCGCCGGAGTGCGCGGCGTCCATGATCTCGGCGCGGCCGGTGACGGCGGCCAGCGGCAGCCCGCCCGCGATGCCCTTGGCGGTGGTGATCAGGTCGGGGACGATCCCCTCGTCCTCGCAGGCGAACCACTGGCCGGTGCGGCAGAAGCCGGACTGGATCTCGTCGGCGACGAAGACGATGCCGTTCTCCTTCGCGAACCGGCTGATCGCCGGCAGGAATCCCTTGGCCGGCTCGATGAAGCCGCCCTCGCCGAGCACCGGCTCGATGACGACCGCGGCCACGTTCTCCGCGCCGACCTGCTTGGTGATCTGGTCGATGGCCTGCGCGGCGGCTTCCGGCCCGGCGTTCTCGGCACCCGTCGGCCAGCGGTAGCCGTACGCCACCGGGACGCGGTACACCTCGGGCGCGAACGGCCCGAAGCCGTGCTTGTACGGCATGTTCTTCGCGGTCAGCGCCATGGTGAGGTTGGTACGGCCGTGGTAGCCGTGGTCGAAGACGACCACCGCCTGCCGCTTGGTGTACGCGCGGGCGATCTTGACGGCGTTCTCGACGGCCTCGGCGCCGCTGTTGAACAGCGCGGACTTCTTGGCGTGGTCGCCCGGGGTCAGCTCGGCCAGCGCCTCGGCGACGGCGACGTACCCCTCGTACGGCGTGACCATGAAACAGGTGTGGGTGAAGTCGGCGAGCTGCGCGGCGGCCCGGCGGACGACGGCCTCGGCGGAGGCGCCGACCGAGGTCACGGCGATGCCGGAGCCGAAGTCGATCAGCCGGTTGCCGTCGACGTCCTCGACGATGCCGCCGCCCGCCCGCGCGGTGAACACCGGCAGCACGGAGCCCACGCCCTGCGCGACCGCGGCCGTGCGGCGGGCCTGCAGTTCCTGCGACTTCGGGCCCGGGATGGCGGTGACGAGGCGGCGCTCCTGCGGAAGTGCGGTCATGCGGGGCTCCTGGTGGTTCTACGGACACTTACGTTCTTTTCCCGCAGGCTAGGCGCGGCGGACCGGGGTGGGCATGCTCCATGTGGGCGGTGTCGGCCGGCCGGATTGTCCGCGGTGGACAGAGACGTCCCCGGGCCCGGCGACTCCCACCCGGCCGCGTAAGCGGTGAACGCCCGTGCAAGGGCGTTAGATTGACTGGCGATGGTGGACGGAACGGCTGCTCAGGGGGCAGGGGCGATGGACAGCGACGGGAAGCGGGACGTGCGGGGGGCGCGGGTGAATCCCGTGCCGCCTCCGATGCCGCCGACGCGGCCCGCGGTGCCGCCCCGGCCGGCCCGGGCACCGGGTGCGCCACCGGCACCGGGTATGCCACCGGGTGCGGGTGCGCCACCGGCACCGGGTATGCCACCGGGTGCGGGCCAGGTACCGGGTGCGGCCCAGGCACCGGGCACGGCCCAGGCGCCGGGCAGGCCCCCGGTACCGGGCACACCACCCGTGCCCCAGCAACTGCCCCGGTCCGCCTCCACCGTCGCCGCCTGGCTCGACGCGGACCGGCCGGAGGCCCGGCCCGGGATCTGGCGGCAGGGCTACCGCCCGCTCAAGGAGGCCACGGAGAAGCTCGCCCCGGTGACGGTCGTCGGCATGCTCGTACCGCTGGTGCTGGCGATCGGGGTGTGGTCGTTCTGGCGGCGCGGTGTGGTGCCGTACCAGTTCGTCCTGTTGCGGATGTTCACGCCGAACGACTGGTGGTGGGGCGGTACGAAGGCCACGCCCAAGCCGGTCGAGGGCGAGGCGGTGACGCTGCCGGGGGCGCACGCCGCGCTCGTCTACGACGGCCTCTTCTTCGTCGTCCTCGTCCTCGCGGTGGCCGCGCTGGGCAGCTGGCCCGCCATCGCCCGCCACTACACGGGCCACCGGCCCCAGCCGGTCCGCGCCCTGATCGCCGCCGGCCTCGCCCTGATCGCCCTCAGCCTCGTCTTCCCCGAGGCGTTCCCGGGCGCCGGATGGGACCCGGTGCCGGTCGTGGGACCGCTGCTGTCCCTGACCGTGCTGGTCACCGGCAGCTACGAGCTGATGGCCTCCGTCCTCTACACGGACACGCTGTACGCGGTCGTCACCGCGCTCGTGGTGTGGCCGTTCGCCCGCCTCGGCGGCTGGTGGCCGTACGCCCGGAAGCTGCTCGCCGCCCGCCGGGCCGCCGGCGCCCCCAGCGCCGTCCCCGTGGCCGAGCGGCCCCGCTCCCAGTGGCCCGCCCTGCGCGACACCGGCCAGCACGAGGCCGCCGAGCTGCTCACCGCCGAGGTCGCCGGCGGCCGGATGAACGACGTCGACTGCACCCGCGTCGAGCACGCCTTCCACCTCGCCCGGCGCGGCGCCGGCCTCGACGCCTTCCGCGACACCGTGCTGCGCCAGGGCGGCGCCGCCTGGACCCACCCCTCCGGCGCCCGTGACCTGCCCCGCCGGACCGCCCGCCACGACCTGCTCGCCGGCCAGGTGCGCATCGGCCGCTGGGCGCCGGCCGAACGCACCCCGCGCCCCTACCACGAGGCCGGCGCCGCCCTCGGCCCCGAGGTGCTCGGCACCTCCCTGCTGGCCATCGGCCCCTCCGGCTCCGGCAAGACCCGCACCCTGGTCGAACCGGTGACCGAGGCCCTCGCCCTCCAGGCGCTCACCGGACGCTGCGCCGTCGTCGCCGTCTCCGCCGCGGGCCGCCCGCTCGGCGCCGACGACGCCTTCGACGTGATCGTGCGGATCGGCGACCCGTCCTCCGTCCACGACCTCGACCCCTACGCCGAGTCCGACGACCCGGACGAGGCCGCCGCCCTCCTCGCCGAGGCACTCGCCGGCGACCTCGAACCGGCGGGCTCCCAGGGCGCCGCCACCGTACTGGCCCAGCTCCTCGGCCCCTTCCGGGCGGTGCACGGCCGCTTCCCCGCCCTGCCGGAACTGCGGGAACTGCTGGAGGGCGGCGACGGGGCGCTGACCCCGCTGCGCGAGGCGCTCGTCGCCGCCGGGAACGACGTCATGGTCCGCGAACTCGACGCGCGGCTGCGGCAGACCGGCACGCCGGGTGACGCCGGCCGGGTCCTGGCCGACCGGCTGGGGCTGCTGAACCGGCCGGTGTTCGCGGACTTCTTCGGCGGGGGCGGGCCGGGCCGGCCCTTCTCCCTGCGCGCCGTCGCCCACCACTCGCTGCGGGTACGGATCGACCTGCCCGAACGCGGCCACGAGGAGGCCGGCCGGGTGATCACCCGGCTGGTCCTCGCCCAGTTCCTCGCCGTCGTCCGGGAGAGCGGACGCACCCACTTCGCCGGCCTGGTGCTGGACGACGCGACGGGCACCGTCACCGCCGAGTCGGTGCGCCGCGTCCAGCGGCTGCGCGGACAGAACGCGGGCGTGCTGCTCGCGCTGCGGACCATCGCCGACGTCCCCGAGGCCCTGCACGGCCCGCTCTACGGCGCGGTCGGCTGCCGGATGGCCTTCTGCGGCGTCACCACCTGGGACGGCAGCCGGTTCGCGCAGGCCTGGGGCACCGAGTGGGTGGAGACCACCGAGGTCGCCCAGCACACCGTCTTCGCCGACCAGCCGATGACCCGGGCCTTCCACGCCCTGCGCAAGCTGGTGACGGGCAAGGCGGTCACGACGGACGCGGTCACCGTGAAGCAGGTCGAACGCGAACGCTGGTCCGCCTCCGAGCTGGCGCACGCCGTGCCGCCCGGGCATGCCGTGCTGTCGTTGACGACCGTCAAGGGGGAGCACGCGCCGCCCCTGCTGGTGGATCTGCGGGGCTGACCGTCCCGGCCGCCGCGCCGGGACCGTACAGTGAGGCAGAATCGACCCAGGCCGTTCATACGCCGCGGCCAAGACTTCACTGGTCGCACACCACCGACGCGGAGCGGACCCATGCCCCCGACCCTCGCCTCGCTGGTCCACCACTCCGCGCTGAAGCTGACCGTGCGGGCGGGCCGGGACCGCCTGGACGTGCCCGTGCGCTGGGCCCACGCCAGCGAGCTGGCCGACCCCGTGCCCTACATGGAGGGCGGGGAACTGCTGCTGATCACCGCGCTGAAGCTGGACGCCGAGGACCCGGAGGCGATGCGGCGGTATGTGAAGCGGCTGGCCGGCGCGGGTGTGGTCGGGCTCGGGTTCGCCGTGGGGGTGCACTACGAGGATGTTCCGGCCGCCCTCGTCGACGCGGCCGAGCAGGAGGGGCTGCCCCTGCTGGAGGTGCCGCGCCGCACCCCGTTCCTCGCCATCAGCAAGGCCGTCTCCGCCGCGATCGCCGCCGACCAGTACCGGGCGGTGACCGACGGCTTCGCCGCCCAGCGGGAGCTGACCAGGCGGGCCCTCGCCGACGGCCCGGAAGGGCTGCTGGCCGCGCTGGCCGCCCAGGTCGACGGCTGGGCGGCGCTGTACGACGCCGCCGGCGAGGTGGTGGCCGCGGCACCCGAGTGGGCCGGCCGCCGCGCCGCCCGGCTCACCGCGGACGTACGGCGGCTGCGGGAGCGGCCCGCCCCCGCCTCCGCGGTCGTCGGCGGCACGGAACCGGGCGGCGACACCGACCGGGTCGAGCTGCACTCCATCGGCACCTCCCGCCGCCCCCGCGCCGCCCTCGCCGTCGGCACCGCCGCCCCCCTCGGCACCGCCGAGCGCTACGCCCTGCACTCGGCGGTCGCGCTGCTGACCCTGACCACGGAACGCTCCCGCTCCCTGCACGCCGCCGAGCAGCGGATCGGCACGGCCGTCCTCGGCATGCTGCTGGCCGGCGAACCCGACCACGCCCGCACCGTCGCCGGCGACCTCTACGGCGCCCTGCTCGACGCGCCCTTCCGGCTGGTCGTCGCCGAATCCGTGCCGGCCGGCGGCGAGCCGCCCGGCGCCCTCGCCGAGGTCGTCGAGGCCGCCGCGGCCCGGGCCGGCGAGGCGGTACTGGTGGTGCCGCAGGGCGAGCGGCTGGTGGTGCTGGCCGCCGACGGGGGAGCGGCGGTCGCCGCCTGCACGGAGTACGCGGCGGCGCTGGAGGCGGGGCGGACGGTGCCGGACGCGCCGGCCGGCGGCGACGAGGAGGCGTGGGTCGCCGGACTGTCGGCGCCGTCCGGGCCGATCGGCGCCTCGGCCGCGTACAAGCAGGCCGAACAGGCGCTCTCGGTGGCCCGGCGGCGCGGCCGGATCTGCGTCGAGCACGAGCGGCTCGCGGCCGGCTCGGTGCTGCCGCTGCTCGCGGACGACGCCGTGCGCGCCTTCGCCGACGGGCTGCTGCGCGCCCTGCGCGACCACGACGCCACCGGCCGCGGCGACCTGGTCGCCTCGCTGCGGGCCTGGCTGTCGCGGCACGGCCAGTGGGACGCGGCCGCCGCCGACCTCGGCGTCCACCGGCACACCCTGCGCTACCGGATGCGGCGCGTCGAGGAGATCCTCGGCCGCTCCCTCGACGACCCGGACGTACGGATGGAACTGTGGCTGGCGCTGAAGGCGACGGCGGCCCACTGACGCCGGGGGCGCGGCGTTCCGAAACGGCGGAGCGTGGCCCCTCCGGGACGCCGGGTGTGGCCATTGCGGCGCATCGCCCCGCCCCACCACTACAGACAGGACAAACGCCGCTCTGCCGCCCCGCCCCTACCGTGGACCCAGCACCACACGTACACACCCCCGACGGGAAGGGCCGGAACCCGACATGACCTCCATCCACGCCTTCTGGCTCGCCGGCCGCCAGGCCACCGGCGAGGACAGCTTCGACGTCACCTCCCCGTGGGACGGCCACCTCGTCGGCGCCGTGAGCGTCCCGAGCCAGGCACAGGTCGAGGAGGCGGTGGCCGCCGCCCACGCCGTACGGGACGAGTTCGCCGCCACCCCGGCCCACGTCCGGGCCGCCGCCCTCGACCACGTCGCCCGGCGTCTCGCGGAGCGCACCGAGGAGATCGCCCAGCTCATCTCCGCCGAGAACGGCAAGCCCGTCAAGTGGGCCCGCGGCGAGGTCGGGCGGGCGGTCTCCGTCTTCCGGTTCGCCACCGAGGAGGCCCGCCGGTTCAACGGCGGCGAGGCCCAGCGCCTGGACACCGACGCGGGCGGCCAGGGCCGGCTCGCCCTCACCCGCCGCTTCCCCAAGGGCGCCGTGCTCGGTATCGCGCCGTTCAACTTCCCGCTGAACCTGTGCGCCCACAAGGTCGCCCCCGCGATCGCCGCCGGCGCCCCCATCATCCTCAAGCCGGCCCCGGCCACCCCCCTCTCCGCCCTGCTCCTGGGCGAACTGCTCGCCGAGACCGAGCTGCCGGCCGGCTCCTGGAGCGTCCTGCCGGTCCCCAACGACCGGATGCCCGCCCTGGTCCAGGACGAGCGGCTGCCGGTGATCTCCTTCACCGGCTCCGAGCAGGTCGGATACGCGATCATGGACTCGGTGCCGCGCAAGCACTGCACCCTGGAGCTGGGCGGCAACGGCGCGGCCGTCGTGCTGGCCGACTGGTCCAGCGACGAGGACCTGGACCGGGCCGCGCAGCGCATCGCCGCCTTCTCCAACTACCAGGGCGGCCAGTCCTGCATCTCCGTGCAGCGCGTGATCGCCGACGCCGCCGTGTACGACCGGCTGCTGCCGCGCATCGTCGCCGCCGTGGAGGCCCAGGTCACCGGCGACCCGTCCGACGACAAGACCGACGTCGGCCCGCTGGTCAGCGAGGCCGCGGCGCAGCGGGTCGAGGCGTGGGTGCGGGAGGCCGTGGCCGACGGTGCCACGCTCGCCACCGGAGGGCAGCGCGACGGCGCCTCCTACGCGCCGACCGTCCTCACCGACCTGCCGGCCGGCACCACCCTCGCCCGCGAGGAGGTCTTCGGCCCGGTCCTCAGCGTGCAGAAGGTGAACGGCGAGGCGGAGGCGTTCGCCGCCGTCAACGACTCCAAGTACGGCCTCCAGGCGGGCGTCTTCACCCACGACCTCCAGGCCGCCTTCCGCGCCCACCGCGCCCTGGAGGTCGGCGGCGTGGTCATCGGCGACGTACCCTCCTACCGCGCCGACCAGATGCCGTACGGCGGCGTCAAGCAGTCCGGGGTGGGCCGCGAGGGCGTGCGGTTCGCGATGGAGGACTACACCTACGAGCGGGTCATGGTGCTCACCGGCCTCGCGCTCTGACGGCACCGGCACCGGCGACGGCGGGGCGTGCGGACCGGCACGCCCCGCCGTCGCCGTCGGTCATCGCCGTCGGTCATCGCCGTCGGTCATCGCCGTCGGTCATCGCCGTCGGTCTTCGGGCGAAGAACCTGATCAGGCCGAGACCCCGATCCCCGCCAGCCGCACCGGCCCCCGCAGCCCCACCCGCAGGTCGTGCACGCCCTCGGCGGTCAGGCCGGTGGTCAGGGAGACGTAGTCGTACGGTCCCGGGGTCGGCGTGTCCGTCGACAGCACGGCCCGCACCGGGCCGCCGTCCAGGGACAGTTCGACCACGCCCTCGCCCGCCACCTCGACCGTCACCGAGGTCACGCCGGAGCCGAAGTCGCAGGCCCGGTAGAGGAGTTCGCCGGACTTGTCGGCCGTCGGCGTCACCGCGTCGCCCGACTCCTTGGTCCGGTCCACGATCTCCGTGCCGCTCTGCTCGTCGAAGTCGGCGGCCGGCAGGCCCCGTTCGCGCACCGGGCGCGGCGCGGCCGGCTCCCCGTCCAGGGTGAGCGTCGTCCGCAGCCGGACGTCCTCGCTGGAGGCGCCCACCAGCAGCGCGTACGGGCCGGGCTCCAGCCGCCACCGGCCGTGCGCCACGTCCCAGTACGCGAAGGCGGACAGCGGGACGGTGAAGGAGACCTCGGTGGAGGCCCCCGGTGCGAGGGTGACGCGGCGGTGGGCGAGCAGCTCGCGGCGCGGACGCGGCACCGACGGCTGCTCGGCCCGGGCGTACAGCTGGGCCACCTCGTCGGCGGTGACGTCACCGGTGTTGGTCACCGTGAACGAGACCCGCACCGAGCCGTCACCGGCCTCCGCGCGCAGGTCGCCGTAGCCGAACGACGCGTACGACAGCCCGTGCCCGAACGGGAACAGCGGCGTCCCCTCGAAGTACAGGTACGTCTGCCGGGAGCCGATGACGTCGTAGTCGAGCAGGTCGGGCAGGTCCCGGTCGTCGGCGTACCAGGTCTGCGGCAGGCGTCCGGCGGGGGAGACGTCACCGGCCAGCACGCGGGCCAGGGCGGTGCCGGCCGCCTGGCCGCCGTGCGCGGTCCACAGCACTGCCGGGAGCGGCTCGGTGTCGACCGCGTACGGGTAGGCGGAGACCAGCGCCAGCACCGTGCGCGGGTTGGCGTCCCGGGCGGCGCGCAGCAGCCGTTCCTGGTGGGCGGGGAGCCGCAGCGTGGTGCGGTCCTCGGTCTCGCGGCCGTTGATGTGCGGGTCGTTGCCCGCCACCACCAGCACCACGTCGGCCCGGGCGGCGGCCCGCGCCACCGCCTCCTCGCCGCGCTCGACGGTCTCCAGCGCGAAAACCTCCCCGCCGGACGCGGCAACCTTCACGCCGTCCGCGGTCACCGCTACATGGTGCCCCGTTCCCGTGTGCCTGAGGAGGTGGCCGTCGCCGTGCGGTTCCAGCCGGAACGTCTCCTGCACCACCCAGCCGCCCGGCTGGTCGGCCGAGGCGCGCAGGTACCCGTCCTCGGCCACCGACAGGTACCGCCCGTCCGGCGCGCGCAGGGTCAGCACGCCCTCGCCCCAGTCGACCAGGGCGAGTTCGGTGCCGGTGGCGTCGGTGGTGAGCGGCGGCAGATCGGTGCGGCCGGCCAGCAGCGCGGGGTCGAGGGCGCCCTCGGCCACCGGCGCGGGGGCGTCGTCGCCGGCCGGCGGGACGTGCAGGAACGTACCGGCCGAGGTGCGCAGCCGGACCCGGTCCACGCCCTCCGCGAACGCGACCTGCCCGGCGCCGAACCGCTCGTAGAGGCCCTCCAGCGGGGTGGAGCGGTGGAGCAGGGTGCCGCTGTACCAGTCGAGCTTGCACTCGTCGGCGAGGAGTCCGACGACCGCGAGGCGGCTGCCGGGGGCCAGCGGAAGCAGGCCGCCCTCGTTCTTCAGCAGGACGATCGCCTGCTCGGCCGCCTCCTGGGCCAGCGCCCGGTGTTCCGGGGTGTCGAAGGCGCCCGCCTCCTCGTGACCGTCGAACTCGCCGAGGCGGAAGCGGACCGAGAGCTGCCGGCGCACCGCCGTGTCGACGTCGGCCTCGGTCAGCAGGCCCCGCTCCAGCGCGCCGCGCACCCGTGCGGTGATCTTCGTCGAGTCGGTGCCGTGGTCGGTGAAGCTGTCGACCCCGGCCTTCAGCGCGGCGGCCGTCGCCTCCTCGTGGGTGTCGAAGTAGTGCTCGGAGTCGACCAGGTTGGAGGGGGCGCCCGCGTCCGAGCAGACCAGCAGCTCCTCGCCGGTCCAGGCGCGCAGGTGCTCGGCCAGGTAGGGGGAGACGTGGTTGGGGCGGCCGTTGACCAGGTTGTAGGCCGGCATCACCCCGGCCACCGCGCCCGCCTCGACCGTCTCCCGGAAGGCGCGCAGGTCGTACTCGTTGAGGACGCGGGGGCGGACCGAGGAGGACGCGGTGTCGCGGTCGGTCTCGTTGTTGTGGGCGAGCCAGTGCTTCAGCACGGGGGCGGTGCGCCAGTAGGTCGGATGACTGCCGCGCAGGCCGCGGGTGTAGGCGGTGGCGATCGCCGAGGTCAGCCTCGGGTCCTCGGAGTAGCCCTCCTCGTTGCGGCCCCACAGGGGGTGGCGCAGCAGGTTGACGACCGGGGCCCAGACGTTGAGGCCGACCCGCTCGTCGCGGGCGCGCATCGCGCGGACCTCCGCGGAGACGGCGTCGCCGACCCGGCGGACCAGCTCCTCGTTCCAGGTGGCGCCGAGACCGACGGCCTGCGGGAACACCGTCGCCGGGCCCATCCAGGCCACGCCGTGCAGCGCCTCCTGGCCGGTGCGGAAGGCGGCGACGCCCAGACGGTCCACGCCCGGCGTGAACTGGTGCAGAAATCCGATCTTCTCGTCGAGCGTGAGCCGCGACAGCAGGTCGTCGACGCGCTCCGCGACCGGCGTGCGCGGATCGCGGAAAGGCGGTGTGGGCGGCGTGGGTGCGGTCACGTGGGATTCCCCTTGCGATGTGCGGCGATGCGCTTCCGAAGCGGCTTTCGAAGCGCTTCGATGCTCAGTCGGCGAAGGCCGGGTGTCAAGACGCGGCGGGCCGTTCCGTCCACCTTCACAGCCAGCACAGGGGGCGCTGGGCTGGCCCGAGCCGCCCCGCACACATCCGAGGAATCTTGGAAACGACTCTTGTGCCCACCCTCGTGTTCACTTAACCTCGCTGCAACATCGAAGCGCTTCGACGGTGAGGGCCCTGTGGGCGCCTCCCGCCCCGCCCGCTCCACCCCCAGCTCAGCGAGTTCCACTCAAGACACCGCAGCCGACGGCCACCGCCGGGTGTCCTGGTGCGCCATGAAGGGTTGACGCAATGACGCCGAACGCCGCCTCCGCCACCTCCGCGCCGAGCCGGAGAAGCTTCCTCGCCTCCTCGGCGGTCGCCGCCGCCGCGGTGGCGGGCGGGATGCCCCTGCTCAGCGCCTGTGGCGGCACGGACAGCGGCTCGCGCGAGGGCACGACCGCGGGCAAGGACGCCAAGAAGCTGCTGCCGGCCTATGTGGCCAGCAACGTGGTGAGCCCCGACATCCCGTCCAAGAACGGCTCGGCGGTCGGCTTCACCAGCAAGCTCGCCGTCGCCGACCTGAAGACCTCGGTGCCGAAGAAGCTCGGCAAGGGCGGCCAGGTCACCATCATGTCCCCGTTCTGGGGCTCCCCGCCGAAGTCGGACAACGCCTACTACAAGGCGATGAACGACATGATCGGCGTCGACATCAAGTGGCAGAACCAGGACGGCAACACCTACGAGCAGAAGCTCGGCGCGGTCCTCGCCTCCAGCGACGTACCGGACGTGGTGGTCGTCCCCAGCTGGAACCTCAACGGCAAGATCCCCAGCGCCATCATCTCCAAGTTCGCCGACCTCGGCCCCTACCTGTCCGGCGACGCCGTCAAGGACTACCCGAACCTGGCCGCCATCCCCACCGACGCCTGGCAGCGCTCGATCTTCGGCGGCAAGCTGCGCGGCCTGCCGCAGCCCCAGCCGTACGTCACCGGGCTCGTCCCCCTGTACCGGCAGGACATCTTCGAGAAGGAGGGGTACGAAGTCCCCACCTCCTGCGCCGAGTTCATGGACTGGGCCAAGGACGCCACCAACGCCAAGGCCAAGCGCTGGGCCTGCCTGGACATGAAGTGGACCGCCTTCCAGGCGTTCGGCGTGCTCTCCGCCAACGAGAAGCCGCTCGGCTGGAACCTGGTCGACGGCAAGATGATCTGCCGCTTCGAGACCGACGAGTACCTCGAAGCACTGGAGTGGACCCGCAAGCTGTTCGCCGCCGGCGTCGTCCACCCCGACGCCGAACTCGGCAAGAGCCAGGCCACCGACCCCGGGCCCAAGTTCGCCAAGGGCGAGTTCCTCGTCTACGTCCAGAACATGAGCCAGTGGTGGAGCCGCACCGCCGAACAGGCCACCCAGAACCCGGAGTTCAAGATCTGGGGCATGGACATCTGGGGCCACGACGGCGGCGACCCGGTGCTCTGGGCCGAACAGCCCGCCGGTATCTGGGCCTTCGTGAACAAGAAGGCGTCCGAGTCGGTCATCAAGGACGTGCTGGCCGCGGCCAACGTCACGGCGGCGCCGTACGGCACCAAGGAGTACATGGCCACCAACTACGGCGTCGAGGGCACCCACTACACCGTCAAGGACGGCGTCCCCACCAAGACCGACCAGGGCAACATCGACGTGATGAACGCCTACGTCATGCTGGCCAGCCCCGCCCCGACCGTCGCCCACCCCGACTTCCCCGAGGTCGCCAAGGGCCAGGTGGAGTGGCAGCAGCGGATGGGCGCCTTCACCAAGAAGTCCTCCTTCTACGGCATGCAGGTCACCGAGCCCTCCCGGTACACCAACCTCTCCAGCGACTTCGAGCAGATGGAGGACGACTTCGTCCGGGGCCGCAAGAAGATGAGCGAGGTCCAGCAGGCCGTCTCGGAGTGGCGCAGCAAGGGCGGCGACAAGCTCCGCGACTGGTACAAGAAGCTGCTGGACGAGAACGGCTCGGCGGCGAGCTGACCGGCGCGGGCGAGGCGAGGAGAACGGCCGTGTCGAACAGCACGGTGCCTCGGAGCAGGACCGAGGCCCAGAAGAAGTCCCCGGCGGTGCCCGACGGCACCACCGGCCCCGAGAAGAAGATCCCCTCCGGGAAAGTGAGCCTGCGCCTGCGCTTCAGACGCGACCGCGTCCTGCTGCTGATGGTGCTGCCGGCCGTCCTGCTGCTCCTGGTCTTCAACTACCTGCCGATCCTCGGCAACGTCGTCGCCTTCCAGGAGTACGACCCCTACATCAGCGACAACGGGATCGTCTCCATCCTGCACAGCCCCTGGGTGGGCCTGGAGAACTTCGAGCGGATCTTCGCGGACTCCGACTTCTGGAACGCCGTACAGAACACGCTGATCCTCTTCTTCTTCCAGCTCGTCCTCTTCTTCCCGATCCCGATCCTGCTCGCGCTGCTCATCAACAGCGTGGTCCGGCCCCGGGTCCGGGCGGTCTCGCAGGCCATCCTCTACCTGCCGCACTTCTTCTCCTGGGTGCTGGTCGTCGCCGTCTTCCAGCAGCTCTTCGGCGGCGCCGGCATCTTCTCCCAGCTGCTGCGCGAGCACGGCTACGACGGCCTGGACTTCATGACCGACCCGGACACCTTCGCGGTGCTGATCACCGCGCAGAGCGTCTGGAAGGACGCCGGCTGGGGGATCATCGTCTTCCTCGCCGCGCTCGCCTCGGTCAGTCCCGACCTGTACGAGGCCGCCGCGATGGACGGCGCGGGCCGCTGGCGCCGCATGTGGCACGTCACCCTGCCCGCGCTGCGCCCGGTGATCGCGCTGCTGCTGGTGCTCCGCGTCGGCGACGCGCTCACCGTCGGCTTCGAGCAGATCCTGCTCCAACGCGACATGGTCGGGCCGGGCGCGGCCGAGGTGCTGGACACCTTCGTGTGGTGGAACGGCGTACGCAACCAGGACTTCGGTTACGCGGCGGCCGCCGGACTCGTCAAGGGCGTGGTCAGCCTCGGTCTGGTCCTCGCCGCGAACAAGGTGGCCCATCTCATGGGCGAGCAGGGGGTGTACAAGAAGTGACCGCCGTCATCGACCAGCCCGTGTCCGACAAGCCGTCCCGCTGGGGCGCCCCGCCCCGGCCGGCCTGGGAGGAGAAGCCCGGTCCGGCCGGGGTGGCGGGCAAGGGCCTCGCCCTGACGCTGGCCTGCCTGGCCATCCTCTTCCCGCTGTGGATCGTGATCGTCACCAGCCTGTCGTCGAGGAAGACCATCGACGAGGCCGGCGGTCTGGTCATGGTCCCCAAGGAGGTCACCTTCGTCGCCTACCAGGAGCTGCTCAGCGGCGGCCAGGTCACCCGCGCCGCCGTCATCAGCATCCTGATCACCCTGGTCGGCACGGCGTTCTCCATGACGGTCTCCGTGCTGTGCGCCTACGGCCTGTCCCGCACCGGCTCGCTCGGCCACCGCTGGATCCTGATGGTCCTGCTGGCCACCATGTTCTTCAGCGCCGGCCTCATCCCGACGTACCTGCTGGTGCAGTCCCTCGGCCTGACCGACACCTACCTCGCGCTGATCCTGCCGAGCGCGATCAGCGTCTTCAACATCCTGGTGCTGCGCGGCTTCTTCATGGGCATCTCCCAGGAGCTGATCGACAGCGCCCGCATCGACGGCGCCGGCGACCTCCGCATCCTGTGGAAGATCGTCATGCCGCTCTCCCGCGCGGTCCTCGCCGTGATCACCCTGTTCTACGCCGTCGGCTACTGGAGCGCCTGGTTCAACGCGTCCCTGTACCTGAACGACCAGGACATGATGCCGCTGCAGAACGTCATGATCCAGCTCGTGCAGAAGCAGGAGGCCCCGGTCGGCCTCGGCCAGGCGATCAAGACGGGCGAGCTGTCCGGCCTGGCCGTGCAGATGGCCGTGATGGTCATGGCGCTGCTGCCGGTCGCGGTCCTCTCCCCGTTCGTCCAGCGGCACTTCAAGAAGGGCATGCTGACCGGGGCGGTGAAGGGGTGAGCCCGGACCTCGCCGCGGTGACCCGCGGCCGTCTCCTGTTCGGCGGCGACTACAACCCCGAGCAGTGGCCCGAGGAGACCTGGCGGGAGGACGTCCGCCTCATGCGGGAGGCCGGCGTCAACTCCGTCACCGTCGGCGTCTTCTCCTGGGCCCGCCTCGAACCCCGCCCCGGCGTCTACGCGTTCGGGTGGCTGGACCGCGTCATGGACCTGCTGCACGCGCACGGCATCGGCGTCGTCCTCGCCACCCCCACCGCCTCGCCCCCGCCGTGGCTCGGGCACCTGCACCCGGACACCCTGCCCGTCGACGAGGACGGCCGCACCGAGCACTGGGGCGGACGCCAGCACTTCTCGCACTCCAGCGCCGTCTACCGCCGCCACGCCGCCGCCGTCACCGAGGCCCTGGCCGCCCGCTACGCCGGCCATCCCGCCCTCACCATGTGGCACATCAACAACGAGTACTGCACCTACGACCACGGCGACGAGGCCGCCGCCCGCTTCCGCACCTGGCTCCAGCGCCGGTACGGCACCCTCGACGCCCTCAACACCGCCTGGGGAACGGCGTTCTGGAGCCAGGGCTACGGCGACTGGCAGGAGGTCCTGCCCCCGCGCCGCACCCACTACCTCAAGAACCCCGCCCAGGTGCTGGACTTCCGGCGCTTCACCTCCGACATGCTGCTGGAGTGCTACAGCGCCGAGCGCGACATCGTCCGCCGGCACACCCCGCACCTCCCGGTCACCACCAACTTCATGCCGCTCTTCTTCGGCCAGGACGGCTGGCGCTGGGCCGAGGAGGAGGACGTCGTCTCCGTCGACCTCTACCCCGACCCGCGCGACCCGTCCGGCGCGCAGGAGGGCGCCCTGATCCAGGACCTCACCCGGTCCCAGGCCCGGGGCGGCCCCTGGATGGTCATGGAACAGGCGACGGGCGCGGTCGGCTGGCGCGACGTCGACCAGCCCAAGCCGCGCGGCCTGAACCGCCTGTGGTCGCTCCAGGCGGTCGCCCGGGGCGCGGACGCCGTCTGCTACTTCCAGTGGCGGCAGTCCCGGCAGGGCGCCGAGAAGTTCCACTCCGCGATGGTCGGCCACGCCGGCCCCCGTGGCCGGGCCTTCCAGGAGGTCCGCCGGCTCGGCGCCGACCTGGCCCGGCTCGCCCCGCACGTCACCGGCACCCGCGTCACCGCCGACGCCGCCGTCCTGCTCGACTGGCACTCCTGGTGGGCCGGCACCCAGCAGGCCCGCCCCTTCGACCGGGCCGACCTGCCCGTCGTCCTGCGCGCCTGGCACCGCGCCCTGTGGGAGGCCCACCTCACCACCGACCTCGCCCACCCCGAGCACGACCTGAGCCGCTACCGCCTGGTCGTCGTCCCGCAGCTCTACCTCCTCACCGACGCCGCGATCGACAACCTCGTCGCGTACGTCCACGGCGGCGGCACCCTGGTCTGCGGCTTCCTCACCGGCGTCGCCGACCAGGACGACCGGGTACGCCCCGGCGCGATGGACGCCCGCCTGCGCGACCTCTTCGGCATCCGCACCCTGCACGAGTGGTGGCCCCTGGCCGAGGGCGAGACCGTCGGCTGCGACGGCTTCCGCGGCACGCTGTGGTCGGAGGAACTGGAGCCCGACGGCACCGCCGACGAGACCGTCCCCTACCAGGGCGGCGAACTCGACGGACTGCCCGCCGTCCTGAACAAGGGCCGCGCCTGGTACGTCTCCACCCTCCCGGAACCCGAGGCGCTGCGCGGCCTGGTCGCGGGCATCGCCGCCGACGCCGGGGTCCGCCCGGCCTTGGACCGCGTCCCGGCGGGCGTCGAGGCGGTCCGCCGCGGCGACCTGCTGTTCCTGCTCCACCACGGCCGCGACCCGGTGACCGTCGACGTCCCCGGCACCCACCGCGACCTGCTGACGGGGGAGACGGTCACGGACCGTACCGAGCTGGGCCGGTACGGCGTACGGGTGCTCGCCCCATGACCGCCGCCCCCGTCCACGGCACCTGGGAGCCCGCCCCCGCCGCCCGCTGGGAGGACGCCTTCCTCACCGGCAACGGCCACCACGGCGCCCTGGTCCTCGGCGATCCGCACGACGACCGGGTGATCGTCACCCACCACACCCTCGTCCGTCCCAACGGCGGGGAGCACGCCCGCCCCCCGGAGCTGGCCGCCGCCCTGCCCGCGCTGCGGGAGCGGCTGCTGGCCGGTGACGTCACCGCCGCCGAGGAGTTCACCGACGGCCGCCCGCTGCAATGGGTGCAGCCCTTCCACCCGGCCTTCCAGCTCCGGCTGCGCCGCCCGCCCGGCGCCGACCACGCCTACCGCCGCACCGTCGACTTCGCCACCGGCGAGACGACGGCCACCGCCGGCGGCTGGACCAGCCGGGTCTTCGTCTCCCGCGCCGACGACGTCATCGTCCAGCAGGTCACCGCCCCGCACCTCACCCTCGACCTCGCCCTGGACCACCGCCTGCCCGGGGCGCCCGCCGCACTCGGCGTCGGCCACGGCGCCGTCCGCACCCCCGAGGGCGCCGTCCTGAGCCTGCGCGCCCGCTACCCGGACAGCGACCGGGCGTACACCGGCGTCACCGTGGCCGCCGTCACCGGCGGCACCACCGCGCTGGTCCCGCCCGGCCTGCTCGTCGAGCGGGCCGAGTCACTGCTGCTCCTGACCCGGGTCCGCCGGCACACCGGGGAACTCGACGTGCACGCCGAGTCCCGCGCCCTGGGCGACCTGATGACCGGCCGCACCTACGAGGACCTCCTCGACCGCCACCTGCCGCACCACCGCACCGCCTACGAGCGCGTCACCCTGGACCTCGCCGCCGACCCCGCCGACCGCGCGCTGCCCGGCTCCGCACTCCTCGGCCGCCCCGGCAGCCCGGCCCTCCTGGAGCGCCTCTTCGCCGCCGGCCGCTACCACCAGCTCTCCGCCTCCGGCCTGCTCCCGCCCCGCCTCACCGGCCTGTGGACCGGCGACTGGGACACGGCCTGGTCCGGCGCGTTCACCACCAACGCCAACCTCAACCTCCAGACCGCCTCCGCCGCCGCTGCCGCCCTCCCCGAGGTCACCGAGGCGCACGCCGCCCTGGTCCACCGGCAACGGGACCACTGGCGGGAGAACGCCCGCGCCGTCTTCGGCGCCCGGGGCGTCGTCGCGCCCTCCCACACCGACGGCGAGAACGGGCACTCGTACCACTTCAGCCGCGAGTACCCCCTGCACCTGTGGACGGCCGGCGCCGACTGGCTCCTCAAGCCGCTCGTGGACCACGACGAGACCCACGGCACCCGCGACCCCCGCACCGCCGAGGCCCTCGCCGAAGTCGCCCTGTTCTACGAGGACTTCCTCACGGAGGCCGGCGACGGCCGCCTGACGGTCGTCCCGTCCTACTCGCCGGAGAACCGTCCCGCCAACGCCAGCTGGGGAACCGTCGACGCGGCGATGGACCTCTCGGCGGCCCGGCACGCCCTGCTGACCGCCGCCGACTACCACCCCGAGCACGCCGCCCGCTGGCGGGCGCTGGCCGACCGGCTGCCGCCGCACCGGATCAACGCCGACGGCGCCCTCGCCGAGTGGGCCCGGGAGGGCCTCGACGACACCTACGACCACCGCCACCTCAGCCACCTCTACGGCGTCTGGCCGCTGGAGGAGATCACCCCGTACGACACCCCGGAACTGGCGGCGGCGGCCCACCGGGCCCTGGAGCTGCGCGGCGCCGAGAACGACTCGGCCCACGGCCACCTCCACCACGCCCTGGTCGCGGCCCGCCTGCGCGACGGCGAGCGGGTCGCGCACGCCCTGGGCGCGGTGCTGGCGGGCGACTACTTCCACACCTCCCTGATGAGCGCGCACTACCCGCGCCGCGACGTCTACAACGCCGACGCGGCGCACACCCTGCCCGCCGTGCTCGTCGAGATGCTGGTGCAGTCCACCCCCACCCGCCTGGTCCTGCTGCCCGCCCTGCCCGCCGCCCTCCCGGCGGGCGGACTGCGCGGCGTACGCACCCGGTTCGGCGCCACCCTCGACCTCACCTGGACCCCCGAGGCCGCCACCGCCGTCGTCCGGCCCGGCCGCACCGTACGCGTCGAACTGAGGACTTCCTCCGGCACCGAGCCTCTCGACCTCACCGCCGGAGAAGACCGCGTCCTCCACCTGAAGGCGCGGTGACCGCACCGTCCCCCCACCCATGGAAGGGAACGACCATGGCACGACGTACACCGCTCCGGCTCCCCAAGGCGCTGCTGGCCCCGGCCCTCGCCCTCGGCGCCACCGTCGGCCTCGCCGCCGCCCCCGCCGAGGCCGCCGTCTGGAACTCCTGCGACCAGTGGGGCAACACCACGCTGAACGGCTACATCCTCTACAACAACATCTGGGGCTCCGGCGCCGGCAGCCAGTGCGTCTGGGCCAACTCCGGCACCAACTGGGGTGTCTGGGCCGATCACCCCGACACGGGCGGCATCAAGTCCTACCCGAACAGCAAGAAGGTGATCAACAAGCCGATCACCTCCCTGACCTCCCTCACCAGCAGCTACAACGTCACGGTCCCGTCCTCCGGCGCGTACAACACCTCGTACGACATCTGGGACACCGACTACGACCACGAGATCATGCTCTGGGTCAACTACAACGGCGCCGTCGGCCCGCTCGGCACCTCCCAGGGCACGGTCACCCTCGGCGGCCACACCTGGAACGTCTACAAGGGCGACAACGGCGCCAACGCGGTGTACTCGTTCCTGCGCACCTCCGACTCCACCGCCGGGACGGTCAACATCCTCCCGGTGCTGAAGTGGATCAAGGACACCAAGGGCTGGATAGGGAACGAGACCATCGGGGACGTGCAGTTCGGCTACGAGATCACCTCGTCGGCCGGCGGCCTGGACTTCGTCACCAACAACCTGACGGTCAGCGGCGGTTGATCCACCGCACTCCGGGTCAGGGGCCGGTCCACCCGGGGGCCGGCCCCGAACTCGCCCGCACCGTCAGCTCCGGCGGCAGCAGCACCACCTCGTCGCTGCCGCGCCCGCCGAGCTTGGCCACCAGCTGCTCCACCGCGTGCCGGCCCATCTCCTGCGCGGGCACGGCGACCGACGTCAGCCGCACCGACGCCTGCGCGGCGACCTGCTCGGGGCAGACCGCCACCACCGACACGTCCTCGGGCACCGCCCGCCCCTGCTGCCGCAGCAGCGCGAGCAGCGGCTCCACCGCCGCCTCGTTCTGCACCACGAACCCCGTGGTGCCGGGCCGCTCGTCGAAGATCCGGGACAGGGTCAGCGCCATCGCGTCGTACCCGCCCTCGAACGGCCGGTGCAGCAGCCGCAGCCCCAGCTCCCGGGCCCGCGCGCGCAGCCCCTCCAGGGTCCGCTCGGCGAACCCGGTGTGCCGCTCGTAGACCCCCGGCGCCTCGCCGATGACGGCGACGTCCCGGTGCCCCAGCGACGCCAGGTGCTCGGCGCACAGCGCGCCGGTCGCCCGGAAGTCGAGGTCCACGCAGGTCAGCCCGGAGGTGTCGGCGGGCAGCCCGATCAGCACCGACGGCTGGTGGGTGGCGCGCAGCAACGGCAGCCGCTCGTCGTCGAGTTCGACGTCCATGACGATCATCGCCTCGGCCAGCCCGCTGCCGGTGACGCGGCGCACCGCGTCGGGGCCCTCCTCGCCGGTGAGCAGCAGCACGTCGTACCCGTGGGCGCGCGCGGCGGTGGCCACCGCGATGGCGATCTCCATCATCACCGGTACGTACATGTCGGTGCGCAGCGGGATCATCAGCGCGATGATGTGCGACCGGCTGCTGGCCAGGGCGCGGGCGCCGGCGTTCGGGTGGTAGCCCAGCTCCCGGATGCTCTCCTCGACCCGCTGCCGGGTGGTGCTGGAGATGGACCGCTTGCCGCTGAGGACGTAACTCACCGTGCTCGCCGAGACTCCGGCGTGCTGGGCGACCTCGGCGAGGGTGACCATCCGGCTCTCCAAGCGATGTGAAGCGCTTCGACAAGCGCACGTAACGGATCATGCGAAGTGAGGGTGGTCCGACCCTAGCCCCAGTAACAGTGGGGTGTCCATACGTCGTCACACGCGTCGAAGCGCTTCGACAGACCCTCCCCGACGGCGGGCCGGCTCCAGCGCGTCGCGGGGCGCGCTCCCGTCCGTTCATCGGCCGAACGGCCGCACGCGGGGTGGCCGGGACGTCCGTAATCGGGTACATACGAACGAGTAGCACCGATCAGTAACGTACATCCCCCCTACGTGCCGAGACGCGGCGAGGTGCCCCATGTCCGCACCGACCACCCCTTCCTCCCGACCCACCGTCACCGAACGCGAGGCCCGCCAGGTCGCGGAGGCGGCCCGCGACCAGGACTGGCGCAAGCCCAGCTTCGCCAAGGAACTCTTCCTCGGCCGCCTCCGCCTCGACCTCGTCCACCCCCACCCCCTCCCGGACGGCGAGGCCGTCCGCCGCGGCGAGAAGTTCCTCGCCGAGCTGCGCGCCTTCTGCGAGACACGGATCGACGGCGCCGTCATCGAGCGGGACGCCCGCATCCCCGACGAGGTCATCGCCGGGCTGAAGGAACTGGGCGCCTTCGGCATGAAGATCGACACCAAGTACGGCGGCCTGGGCCTGACCCAGGTGTACTACAACAAGGCCCTCGCCCTGGTGGGCACCGCGAACGCCGCGGTCGGCGCCCTGCTCTCCGCCCACCAGTCGATCGGCGTGCCGCAGCCGCTGAAGCAGTTCGGCACCGAGGAGCAGAAGGCGAAGTTCCTGCCGCGCTGCGCCCGCACCGACATCTCCGCCTTCCTGCTGACCGAGCCGGACGTCGGCTCCGACCCGGCCCGCCTCGCCACCACGGCCGTACCGGAGGGTGACGAATACGTCCTCGACGGCGTGAAGCTGTGGACCACCAACGGGGTCGTCGCCGATCTCCTCGTCGTCATGGCCCGCGTCCCGAAGTCCGAGGGCCACCGGGGCGGTATCACCGCCTTCGTCGTGGAGACCGCCTCCGAGGGCGTCACCGTCGAGCACCGCAACGCCTTCATGGGCCTGCGCGGCCTGGAGAACGGCGTCACCCGCTTCCACCGGGTCCGCGTCCCCGCGGCGAACCGCATCGGCCCCGAGGGCGCCGGCCTCAAGATCGCCCTGACCACCCTCAACACCGGCCGCCTCTCGCTGCCCGCGATGTGCGTCGGCGCCGGCAAGTGGTGCCTGAAGATCGCCCGCGAGTGGTCCGGGGCGCGCGAGCAGTGGGGCAAGCCGGTGGCACTGCACGAGGCGGTCGGCGCGAAGATCTCCTTCATCGCGGCCACCACCTTCGCCCTGGAGGCCGTCGTCGACCTCTCCTCCCAGATGGCCGACGAGAACCGCAACGACATCCGCATCGAAGCCGCCCTCGCCAAGCTCTACGGCTCCGAGATGGCCTGTCTGGTGGCCGACGAACTGGTCCAGATCCGCGGTGGCCGCGGCTTCGAGACCGCCGCCTCCCTCGCCGCCCGCGGCGAACGCGCGGTCCCCGCCGAGCAGATGCTGCGCGACCTGCGCATCAACCGCATCTTCGAGGGCTCCACCGAGATCATGCACCTGCTGATCGCGCGCGAGGCGGTCGACGCCCACCTCTCCGTCGCGGGCGACCTGATCGACCCGGACAAGTCCCTGTCCGACAAGGCGCGGGCGGGCGCGCGGGCGGGCGCCTTCTACGCCGGGTGGCTCCCGAAACTGATGACCGGCCCGGGCCAACTCCCCACCTCGTACAGCGACTTCAAACACGAGGTCGACCTGTCGGGACACCTGCGCTACGTCGAGCGCACCGCCCGCAAACTCGCCCGCTCCACCTTCTACGCGATGTCCCGCTGGCAGGGCCGGATGGAGACCAAGCAGGGCTTCCTCGGCCGGATCGTCGACATCGGCGCCGAACTCTTCGCCATGTCCGCCGCCTGCGTCCGCGCCGAGCTGCTCCGCTCCCGCGACGACCACGGCCGCGAGGCGTACCAGCTCGCCGACGTCTTCTGCCGCCAGGCCCGCATCCGCGTCGAGGAACTCTTCGGCCGGCTGTGGACCAACACCGACGACCTCGACCGCACGGTCGTCAAGGGCGTCCTGTCCGGCACCTATGCGTGGCTGGAGCACGGCGTCGTGGACCCCTCGGGCGACGGCCCGTGGATCGCCGACGCGACGCCCGGGGTCAGTACGAAACCGAACGTCCACCGTCCCATCAGGTGAGATACACCTCAGCGCGTCCCCGGGCGGCGGCCCCGCCACCCGCCCGAGGGACGCGCTGTCCTGCCGGAGGGCGGTTGAGGCAACAATGGGGGAATGACCGACAGCCCTGCCCCCCTCGCCGACCCGCACCTCGTCTACGACCCCGTGGCGGGAGACGGCGCGAAGGACGTGGTGATCCTCGGCTCCACCGGGTCGATCGGGACCCAGGCCATCGATCTCGTCCTGCGCAACCCGGACCGCTTCCGGGTCACCGGCCTGTCCGCCAACGGCGGCCGGGTCGCCCTCCTCGCCGAGCAGGCCCACCGGCTGCGGGCCGGCACCGTCGCCGTCGCCCGCGAGGACGTCGTACCGGAGCTGCGCGAGGCGCTGCGGGCGCGGTACGGCACGGGGGAGCCGTTCCCCGAGATCCTCGCCGGCCCGGACGCCGCCACCCAGCTCGCCGCCTCCGACTGCCACACCGTCCTCAACGGCATCACCGGTTCCATCGGCCTCGCCCCCACCCTCGCCGCCCTGGAGGCGGGCCGCACCCTCGCGCTCGCCAACAAGGAGTCGCTCATCGTGGGCGGCCCGCTGGTCAAGGCCCTCGCCAAGCCCGGCCAGATCATCCCCGTCGACTCCGAGCACGCCGCCCTCTTCCAGGCCGTCGCCGCCGGCACCCGCGCCGACGTCCGCAAACTCGTCGTCACCGCCTCCGGCGGCCCCTTCCGGGGACGTACGAGGGAGCAGCTGGCCGCGGTCACCGTCGAGGACGCCCTCGCCCACCCCACCTGGGCCATGGGCCCGGTCATCACCATCAACTCCGCGACCCTGGTCAACAAGGGCCTGGAGGTCATCGAGGCCCACCTCCTCTACGACATCCCCTTCGACCGCATCGAGGTCGTCGTCCACCCCCAGTCCTACGTCCACTCGATGGTCGAGTTCACCGACGGCTCCACGCTCGCCCAGGCCACGCCCCCCGACATGCGCGGCCCCATCGCCATCGGCCTCGGCTGGCCCGAGCGCGTCCCCGACGCCGCCCCCGCGTTCGACTGGAGCAAGGCGTCCACCTGGGAGTTCTTCCCCCTCGACAACGAGGCGTTCCCCTCGGTGAACCTGGCCCGCCGCGTCGGAGAGCTCGCGGGAACCGCCCCGGCGGTGTTCAATGCGGCCAACGAGGAGTGCGTCGAGGCGTTCCGCTCCGGGGCGCTGTCGTACCTCGGCATCATCGAGACCGTCACACGGGTGGTCGACGAACACGGCACACCGGCCACGGGAACTTCGCTGACCGTCGCGGACGTCCTCGAAGCGGAGACCTGGGCGCGCACCCGGGCCCGGGAACTGGCGGCACAAGCGGCGGAGGCCCGTGCATGACGACCCTGATGTTCATCCTCGGCATAGTCGTCTTCGCGGTCGGCCTGCTGTTCTCCATCGCCTGGCACGAGCTGGGCCACCTGTCCTGGGCGAAGCTCTTCGGCATCCGCGTGCCCCAGTACATGGTCGGCTTCGGCCCCACGCTGTTCTCCCGCAAGAAGGGCGAGACCGAGTACGGCATCAAGGCCATCCCGTTCGGCGGCTACATCCGCATGATCGGCATGTTCCCGCCGGGCCCCGACGGCAAGCTGGAGGCCCGCTCCACCTCACCGTGGCGCGGCATGATCGAGGACGCCCGCTCGGCCGCCTTCGAGGAACTCCAGCCCGGCGACGAGAACCGCCTCTTCTACACGCGCAAGCCGTGGAAGCGGGTCATCGTCATGTTCGGCGGCCCGTTCATGAACCTGATCCTCGCGGTGGCGCTGTTCCTCATCGTCCTGATGGGCTTCGGCATCTCCCAGCAGACCACCACGGTCAGCTCGGTCTCCCAGTGCGTGATCTCCCAGTCCGAGAACCGCGACAAGTGCACCGACGCCGACGCCCCCTCCCCGGCCGCCGCGGCCGGCCTCAAGGCCGGCGACAAGATCCTCTCCTTCGACGGCGTACGCACCGACAAGTGGGACGATCTCTCCGACCTGATCCGCGCCCACCCCGGCGAGAACGTGCCCATCGTCGTCGAGCGCGACGGCAAGGACGTCACGCTGCACGCCGAGATCGCCACCAACAAGGTCGCCAAGAAGGACGGCAGCGGCGGCTACGTCCAGGGCGAGTACGTCACCGCCGGCTTCCTCGGCTTCAGCGCCGCCACCGGCATCGTCAAGCAGGACTTCGGCGACTCCGTGGTGTGGATGGGCGACCGGATCGGCGACGCCGTCGACTCCCTCGCCGCCCTGCCCAGCAAGATCCCCGCGCTGTGGGACGCCGCGTTCGGCGACGGCCCGCGCGAGCCCGACTCCCCGATGGGCGTCGTCGGCGCCGCCCGGGTCGGCGGCGAGATCTTCACCCTGGACATCCCGCCCACCCAGCAACTGGCGATGGCCGTGATGCTGGTGGCCGGCTTCAACCTCTCCCTCTTCCTGTTCAACATGCTCCCGCTGCTGCCCCTCGACGGCGGCCACATCGCGGGCGCCCTGTGGGAGTCCCTGCGCCGCAACCTCGCCAAGGTGCTGCGCCGCCCCGACCCCGGCCCGTTCGACGTGGCGAAGCTCATGCCGGTCGCCTACGTGGTCGCGGGCGTCTTCGTCTGCTTCACGCTCCTCGTGCTCATCGCGGACGTCGTGAACCCCGTGAGAATCTCCTAGTCACTCCCGCTTCGAAGGCGGCCCGGCACGCTTGTGCCGGGCCGCCTTCCTTCGAGTGCGTTTACGACGGCAGGATGTGCCCGGCCCCAGTCCGGTGCCGTAATCTCGGGGATCGGAGCCCGCCGCTGACGGGACCGGACCTTGATCCACGACTTGGGGTTGCACAGCAGATGACTGCGATTTCTCTCGGCATGCCGTCCGTTCCGACCAGGCTCGCCGAGCGCCGGAAGAGCCGGCAGATCCAGGTCGGCTCGGTGGCCGTGGGCGGCGACGCTCCCGTGTCGGTGCAGTCGATGACCACCACCCGCACCTCGGACATCGGCGCCACCCTCCAGCAGATCGCCGAGCTGACCGCCTCCGGCTGCCAGATCGTCCGCGTGGCCTGCCCGACGCAGGACGACGCCGACGCGCTGCCCGTCATCGCGCGCAAGTCGCAGATCCCGGTCATCGCGGACATCCACTTCCAGCCCAAGTACGTCTTCGCCGCCATCGAGGCCGGCTGCGCCGCGGTCCGGGTCAACCCCGGCAACATCAAGCAGTTCGACGACAAGGTCAAGGAGATCGCCCAGGCCGCCAAGGACCACGGCACCCCGATCCGCATCGGCGTGAACGCGGGCTCCCTGGACCGCCGCCTGCTCCAGAAGTACGGCAAGGCGACCCCGGAGGCGCTGGCGGAGTCCGCGCTCTGGGAAGCGTCGCTCTTCGAGGAGCACGGCTTCCGCGACATCAAGATCTCGGTCAAGCACAACGACCCGGTCATCATGGTCGAGGCCTACCGGCAGCTCGCCGCCCAGTGCGACTACCCGCTGCACCTCGGCGTCACCGAGGCCGGCCCCGCCTTCCAGGGCACCATCAAGTCGGCCGTCGCCTTCGGCGCCCTGCTCTCCCAGGGCATCGGCGACACCATCCGGGTCTCCCTGTCCGCCCCGCCGGTCGAGGAGATCAAGGTCGGCATCCAGATCCTGGAGTCCCTCAACCTCCGCCAGCGCGGCCTGGAGATCGTCTCCTGCCCGTCCTGCGGACGCGCCCAGGTCGACGTCTACAAGCTGGCCGAGGAGGTCACCGCCGGCCTGGAGGGCATGGAGGTCCCGCTGCGCGTCGCCGTCATGGGCTGCGTCGTCAACGGCCCCGGCGAGGCCCGCGAGGCCGACCTCGGCGTCGCCTCCGGCAACGGCAAGGGGCAGATCTTCGTCAAGGGCGAGGTCATCAAGACCGTCCCCGAGTCCAAGATCGTCGAGACCCTCATCGAGGAGGCGATGAAGATCGCCGAGCAGATGGAGGCGGACGGCGTGGCGTCGGGCGAGCCCTCGGTGGCGGTCGCGGGCTGAGGTTCTCCGGTGCGTCCTCGGCGCGGGCCGGGCACTTCCAGCCCGTCCGGCGCCTGAGGACCAGGCCCGTCCAGGGCCGAAGCGGGAGCGGGCCCCCGGACGGCAGGGCAGCCGACGGCCACCGGCGAACGAACGGCAGCGGAACGCGGGGCGACGCCGCTCAGCTTCCGCGGGTACAGTGCGGAGATCAGCAGACCCCAGGGTGAGGGCCCCGCACGTGTTGACGCAGACCACCTCCCGGGTCCTCGAACCGAGCGACCTGAACGCCGCGCTCGCCGTCCTCGACCGCGAGCCGGTCGCGAACGCCTTCGTGACGTCCCGGGTCCGGGTCGCCGGCCTCGACCCGTGGCGGCTCGGCGGCGAGATGTGGGGCTGGTACGAGGACGGCATGCTGACGTCCCTGTGCTACGCGGGCGCCAACCTCGTCCCCATCTGCGCCACCCCGCGCGCCGTCCGCGCCTTCGCCGACCGCGCCCGCCGGGCCGGCCGCCGCTGCTCCTCCATCGTCGGCCCCGCCGACCCCACCACCCAGCTGTGGCGGCTGCTCGAACCCACCTGGGGCCCGGCCCGCGAGGTCCGGCACCGCCAGCCCCTCATGGTCACCGACCGCATGCCCGCCCACATCACCCCCGACCCGCACGTCCGCCGCGTCCGCAAGGACGAGATGGACGCCCTCATGCCGGCCTGCGTGGCGATGTTCACCGAGGAGGTCGGCATCTCCCCGCTGGCCGGCGACGGCGGCCTGCTCTACCAGGCCAGAGTCGCCGAACTCGTCGGTGCCGGCCGCTCCTTCGCCCGCTTCGACACCGACGGCAAGGTCGTCTTCAAGGCCGAGATCGGCGCCGCCACCGACCGCGCCTGCCAGATCCAGGGCGTCTGGGTGGCCCCCGAGCACCGCGGCCGGGGCCTCGCCGCCCCCGGCATGGCGGCGGTCCTGCGCTACGCCCTGGCGGACATCGCCCCGGTCGCCAGCCTCTACGTCAACGACTTCAACACGGCGGCCAGGAGGACGTACCGCCGCGTCGGCTTCGAAGAGGTCGGCGCCTTCATGAGCGTCCTGTTCTGAACGCGTCCCGCGGCCCCCTGTAGGCTCCGCCCATGGACGTAGTGATCGGCCCCTTGGACCTCGCCGCCCACGTCGACGAAGCCCTCGCGGTCCAGGCCGCCGCCTTCGGCCTGGGCCCCGACGAGGTGGCCGTCCGCCGCCAGATCGTCCTGCGCCACATGACCCACCCCGGCGCCCGCGCCCTCGGCGCGCACACTCCCGACGGCCGTCTCGCCGGCTTCGTCTACGGCATGCCCAACGACCGCGCCCACTGGTGGTCCACGATCGTCGAGCCCTACCTGCGCGCCCAGGGCAACGACGCCTGGCTCGACGACTCCTTCGTCATCACCGAGCTGCACGTCCACCCCGCCCACCAGAACCTCGGCGTGGGCCGCGCCCTGATCACCACCATCACCGACGGCGCCGCCGAGCCCCGCTCGATCCTCTCCGCGATCGACACCGACAGCCCCGCCCGCGGCCTGTACCGCTCCCTCGGCTACCGGGACCTCGCCCGCCAGGTCCTCTTCCCCAGCGCCCCCAAGCCGTACGCCGTGATGGGCGCCCCCCTCCCGCTGCTGCGGCGATAACCGATTTCCACCACCCCGGACCGCCCGGCTAACCTCGTCGCCATCACACTCACTTCGCAGGAGACACGAGAACCATGGCGAACGCACCGGTCCAGCGCATGTCGAAGTTGTTGGCGAAGACGCTGCGCGACGACCCGGCGGACGCCGAGGTCCTCAGCCACAAGCTGCTGGTCCGCGCCGGCTACGTCCGCCGCACCGCCGCCGGCCTGTGGAGCTGGCTGCCGCTCGGCAAGAAGGTCCTGGCCAACGTGGAGCGCATCGTCCGCGAGGAGATGGACGCCATCGGCGCCCAGGAGGTGACCCTCCCCTCCCTGCTGCCCCGCGAGCCCTACGAGGCCACCGGCCGCTGGCAGGAGTACGGCCCCGAACTCTTCCGCCTCCAGGACCGCAAGGGCGGCGACTACCTGCTCGGCCCCACCCACGAGGAGATCTTCACCCTGCTGGTGAAGGACCAGGCGTCCTCCTACAAGGACCTCCCCGTCATCCTCTACCAGATCGCCAACAAGTACCGCGACGAGGCCCGCCCCCGGGCCGGCATCCTGCGCGGCCGCGAGTTCCTGATGAAGGACTCCTACTCCTTCGACACCGCCGACGAGGGTCTCGCCGAGTCCTACGCCCTGCACCGCGCCGCCTACCAGCGCATCTTCGAGCGCCTCGGCCTGGACTACCGCATCTGCGCGGCGACCGCCGGCGCGATGGGCGGCTCCAAGTCGGAGGAGTTCCTCGCCCCCGCCGAGGCCGGCGAGGACACCTTCGCCGACTGCCCGAACTGCGACTACGCCGCCAACACCGAGGCGATCACCTTCGCACTGAAGCCGGTCGACGCCACGGACGTCCCCGCCCTCGAAGAGATCCCCACCCCCGACACCCCCACCATCGAGACCCTCGCCGCCTCCCTCGGCGTCCCCGCCTCCGCCACCCTGAAGAACCTGCTGGTCAAGGTGGACGGCGAGATCGTCGCGGTCGGCGTCCCCGGCGACCGCGAGGTCGACCTGGACAAGGTCGAGGCGCACTTCGCGCCCGCCGCCGTCGAACTGGTCACCGCCGAGGACTTCGTGGGCCGCCCCGACCTGGTCCGCGGCTACGTCGGCCCGCAGGGTCTGGGCGAGAAGGTCACGTACATCGCCGACCCGCGCGTGGCACCCGGCACCGCCTGGATCACCGGCGCCAACAAGGAGCACACCCACGCCAAGAACGTCGTCGCGGGCCGCGACTTCGAGGTCGACGCGTACGTCGACGTCGTCGTCGTCCAGGAGGGCGACCCCTGCCCGAACTGCGGCACCGGCCTCAAGCTCGACCGCGCCATCGAGATCGGCCACATCTTCCAGCTGGGCCGCAAGTACGCCGACGCCCTCAAGCTCGACGTCCTCGGCCAGAACGGCAAGCCGGTCCGCGTCACCATGGGCTCCTACGGCATCGGCGTCTCCCGCGCGGTGGCCGCCCTCGCCGAGCAGCACGCCGACGACAAGGGCCTGATCTGGTCCAAGGAGGTCGCCCCCGCCGACGTGCACGTGGTCGCCGCCGGCAAGGCCGTCCAGACCGAACTGGCCCTGAAGATCTCCGACCAGCTCTCCGCCGCCGGCGTCCGCGTCCTGGTCGACGACCGGGCCGGGGTCTCCCCGGGCGTGAAGTTCACCGACGCGGAGCTGATCGGCGTACCGCAGATCCTGGTCGCCGGCCGCCGCTCCGCCGAGGGCGTCGTCGAACTCAAGGACCGCCGCACCGGCGAGCGCGAGGAAGTAACGGTGGACGAGGCCATCGCCCGCCTCACGGCCTGACCGCCACGGATGCCGGGGGGCTTCACAGCCCCCCCGGCGCGGGGGTGGGTGCGCGGCCCAGCGCGACGGGGCGCCTCGCCCTTCCCCGAGCTTCGCACGCGGGGCCCCATCGCCCACCCACACCGCCCCAGGGGCACGCATGCCCGCCGCTACGGCTGGACGGCGGCTGCCCCGCGGGACTCGGACAGCCGCGAACGGCGAGAAGGGGCCGGGCCGGGGAGTGTCCGCCCGCAGCGGTCGGCGCGTCCGCGCCGTCCACCCCCGTGGCCGACCGATTCCGCGCCGTTCCGAGGACGGACAACCCCGGCCCGGCCCCGACCCACCAGACCACCGGACGCGCTCCGCGCACCTCCACCGGCGGGCCAGGGGCCGCCGCAGGCATCCGCCGGAGCCGCTCCGCGTCGGGAGGCGCTCCGCGCACCTCCGCCGGCGGGCCTGGGGCCGCCGCAGGCATCCGCCGGAGCCGCTCCGCGTCGGGAGGCGCTCCGCGCACCTCCACCGGCGGGCCTGGGGCCGCCGCAGGCATCCGCCGGAGCCGCTCCGCGTCGGGAGGCGCTCCGCGCACCTCCACCGGCGGGCCAGGGGCCGCCGCAGGCATCCGCCGGAGCCGCCCCGCGACGGGACGCGCTCCGCGCACCCCATCCCCCGGCCACGGGCCGCCGCAGGCGGCCCACCCCCCCCGCACCGCCGGAGGCAACGCTCACAGCCAGCCCGCGAACTCCAGCAGCAGTTCCGCGTCCTGGGGGCGGCCGACCCGCGACGCCCGTACGCCCGACTCCACGGCCCGGAACAGGGTCCAGCCGCGCAGCCGTTCCCGGTCGACCTCCAGGGACTCCGCGAGCCGCTTGATCCGGCGCCGGACCGTGGAGGCGCCGGACGGCTGGGCGATCAGGTCCTCCACCCGGTCCCGTACCAGCCGGGCCAGATCGAAGGCCGGCTCGCCCACCACCGGGTCGGGCCCCACGGCCAGCCACGGCATCCGGTCCCCGGCGAGCACCTTGCTCTGCCGGAACGTACCGTGCAGCAACCGCTCCTGAGCAGGCCCGGCCAGCAGTTCCGCGCGCACCGCCAGGGCCGCGTCCACCAGCGGCGCCACCGCCGGGTCGGCCTCGGCCCCCGCGCGCATCGCCGCCGCCTGCCGCCCGGTCCGCTCGGCCACCGTCTCGAAGCCATGGTCCACGGGCGGCGCCACCCACAGCCGCCGCAGCGTCCCCGCCGCCTCCAGCAGCGCCCGCGCCTCCGGCAGCGACCGCACCGACACCTCCGGGTGCAGCCGCTCCAGCAGCAGGACGCCCTCGGTCACGCGGGGCTCCAGCAACCGCACGGCACCCCGGCCGTCCCAGTGCGCCAGCGCCGCCCGCTCGCTCTCCGGCCGCGCCCTCGGCGGGGCCAGCTTCAGCACCGCGGGCGTCCCGTCGGCGGTGTGCACCAGCACCACCAGGCTGCCGCGCCCGCCGGGCACCACCGTCCGCTCCACGGTCAACCCGCGTAGACCGACGGCCCGGCGCGCCGCCTCCGGCAGACCCGCCAGCCAGTCGTCACCGTCCGGTGCCGTCTCACCGAGCGCCCTGACCAGACGCCGCGGCGGTTCGAAAACCATGCGCGAGCCGTTCCCTTCCCGTACGGGCGCTCCCCGTACGTGTCACGCGGTCGGTGCCGCCGAGGCCGGCGCCGTGCCGGCCCGCTCGGCGAGCCCTGGGAAGGCTACGCTCCCGCCGCGCCAGCGCACCGCGCGGACCGCCGCCTCCCGCAGCGCCTCGGCCGCCGCCTTCCGGAGCTCGCCGCCGGCCGCCCGCACCAGGTCCGAGTAGACCCCGGCCACCCGTTCCTCCAGCTGCGCTGCCAGCCGCGCCGCCGAGGCCGCGTCGCTCACCGGGAAGGGCAGCGCGTACCCGGCCCGGGCGGCGACCGGCGTCGCCCCGAGGTCGCGCACCTCGCGCCCCAGCGCGTCCCGCCGGGCCCGGTGCGCGTCGTACGCCGTCCGCGCTTCCGTGCGCCGGTCCTCGCCCACCCGGGCGCCGACGACCCCGTAGCCGTAGACCGCCGCGTGCTCGGCCGCCAGGACCGCTTGGAGCGCCTCCAGCTCCCGCTTCTTCTCGTCCTTCTCGCTCTTCCCGGACTCGTCGCTCACCGGTCGCCCTCCGTCAGCAGATACACGTGTCCCGCCCCGGCCGCCGCCACCGAGGCCAGCAGCCGGGCCAGCTCGCCCGGCACGTCCGCCAGCGCCGCCGTCCGCCGGTCGGCCAGCTTCCGCTCGGCGGCGGCCAGCAGGGCGAGCGCCTCCTCCCCGTCGGCCGGTACGGCGTCGGCGGTGGAGCCGTCGTCCGGCCCCGCGGCCCGTGCCGAACCGGACGGGGAGACCGACGGGGACGCGGCACGCGCCCCGCCGAACGCCGCCGCGTGCCGGAGCACCTCCGCGCGCAGCGGCTCCAGACGCTCCGCCAGCGCCGGGTGCGCGGCGATCACCGCGGCGTACCGCCCCGCCAGCTCCGCGCTGTCCCGCGCGGCCCGCGCGCGTGCCCGGTCGGCGGCCCTGGAGGCGGCGGCGTCCGGTTCGCCGGAACCGGGGGAACCGGTACAGCCGGCCAGCAGCACGGCCCCGGTGGCCACGGCGAACAGACTCCTTCTGCGCGGTCGCGAGGGCGGGCGCGGCGATGAGGGCAACGACGACACGGCAGACGTCCTCGGCAGGCTCGTACGGAAGTGGCGGGAAGGAAGTGACGGGAGGGCAACGGGAGGGAACGGGGAGGCGGTCGCCGGAGGCGGCGTGCGCCTTGATCACCGTACCCGGGAGGCCGCCCGGCGCCACTCAGCGGCACCGTCGAGCCCGGGTGGACGGCAACACCCCCCGCGACCGGATACCCTTTGACCTGACACGCGCACCGTCCCACAACAGCACACGCGGCCGAGGAGTCACCCGGATGAGCACCACCCAGAGCGAGAGGCTGCGAGAACTGCTGGAACCGCTGGTCGCCTCCCAGGGTCTGGATCTGGAAGAGATCGCGGTGGACTCGGTCGGACGCAAGCGGGTGCTGCGCGTCGTCGTCGACTCCGACACCGGTGCGGACCTGGACGCGATCGCCGATGTGAGCCGCGCGCTCTCGGCGAAGCTCGACGAGACGGACGCGATGGGCGCGGGGGAGTACACCCTGGAGGTCGGCACCCCGGGCGCGGAGCGCGAGCTGACGGAACACCGGCACTACGTACGGGCCGTCGACCGCCTGGTGAGGTTCCAGCTCACCGAGGGCGGCGAACTGGTCGCCCGGATCCTCGGCGTGGACGACGAAGGGCTCGACCTCGAAGTACCCGGCGTGAAGGGCCGCAAGGCCACCGCCCGCAGCCTCGCTTTCGACGAGATCGCCAAGGCCCGGGTCCAGGTCGAGTTCAACCGCAAGGACAAGCAACACCAGCATGACGAGAACGACATGAAGGAAGAAGAGGAGGAGGCGTAGCCGTGGACATCGACATGAGTGCCCTGCGGGGCTTGGTGCGGGAGAAGGAGATCTCCTTCGACCTGCTGGTCGAGGCGATCGAGTCGGCCCTCCTCATCGCCTACCACCGCACCGAGGGAAGCCGCCGCCACGCGCGCGTCAAGCTCGACCGGGAGACCGGCCATGTGACCGTGTGGGCGAAGGAGGACCCGGACGACCTGGAAGAGGGGCAGGAGGCACGCGAGTTCGACGACACTCCGTCGGACTTCGGCCGGATCGCCGCCACCACCGCCAAGCAGGTCATCCTGCAGCGGCTGCGGGACGCCGAGGACGACGCCACGCTCGGCGAGTACGCCGGCCGCGAGGGCGACATCGTCACCGGAGTGGTCCAGCAGGGCCGCGACCCGAAGAACGTGCTGGTCGACATCGGCAAGCTGGAGGCCATCCTGCCGGTGCAGGAACAGGTGCCCGGCGAGACCTACCCGCACGGCACCCGCCTGCGGTCGTACGTCGTCCGGGTCGCCAAGGGCGTCCGCGGCCCGTCCGTGACCCTCTCCCGCACCCACCCGAACCTGGTGAAGAAGCTGTTCGCCCTGGAGGTCCCGGAGATCGCCGACGGCAGCGTCGAGATCGCCGCGATCGCCCGCGAGGCCGGCCACCGCACCAAGATCGCCGTCCGCTCCACCCGCTCCGGACTCAACGCCAAGGGCGCCTGCATCGGCCCCATGGGCGGCCGGGTCCGCAACGTGATGGGCGAGCTGAACGGTGAGAAGATCGACATCGTCGACTGGTCGGACGACCCGGCCGACATGGTGGCCAACGCGCTCTCGCCGGCCCGTGTCACCAAGGTGGAGGTCGTCGACCTGGCGGCCCGCTCCGCCCGGGTGACCGTGCCCGACTACCAGCTGTCGCTGGCCATCGGCAAGGAGGGCCAGAACGCCCGCCTCGCGGCCCGGCTCACCGGCTGGCGCATCGACATCCGCCCGGACACCGAGCAGCAGCCGTCCGAGTGAGGGAATAGACCGAAGCCGCCGGAGCGCTGAGATCATCGACAGCTTCCGAGACGGCGTGGCGTTCGATTCTTGCCCCGAAGGGGTGAGGTCGCCGCGGGGAGGTAGACTTAGGAGTGTCTGGCCGGACGCGTGCTCGTGCATGCCCTGAACGCACCTGTGTGGGGTGCCGGGAGCGAGCGGCCAAGACCGGACTGCTGCGCATCGTGGCGGTCGAGGGTGAATGCGCCCCCGATCCTCGCGGTACGCTGCCCGGCCGGGGTGCGTACGTTCACCCCGCCCAGGTCTGTCTCGACCAGGCGGTACGCCGCCGGGCGTTCCCGAGGGCACTGCGCGTCCCGGGACCGCTCGACGTAAAGGCGTTGCGCCAGTACGTCGAGCAGACGGAGGGTTGCTGACCAGGATTGCTGGTCGGGCAACCACGGCAAGTAAGACGTGCCGTACGGAACCCCGTACGGCTTGGTACCTCGCGAGTCGAAAGCAGGTCGAGATTGCGATGAGCACTCGATGAGTACGCGATGAGTACGCCCATGAACTAGCGACGGTCCGGACGCAACCCGGACCTCAAAGGAGCGAAGTGGCTAAGGTCCGGGTCTACGAACTCGCCAAGGAGTTCGGTGTCGAGAGCAAGGTCGTCATGGCCAAGCTCCAGGAACTCGGTGAATTCGTCCGTTCGGCGTCTTCGACGATCGAAGCGCCCGTCGTACGCAAACTGACAGACGCCTTCCAGCAGGGCAGCGGGAACGGCCGGTCCGCCGGCAAGCCCGGTGCGCCCCGCAAGGCCGCCCCCAGGCCCGCCGCGCCCTCGCCGGCGCAGGCTGCCCCGGGTGGCACCCCCCGCGCCGCCAAGCCGGCCGGAGACCGTCCGGCCGCCCCGCGGCCGGCCGCGCCCAAGCCCGCGGCCGCCCAGCAGCCGCAGGCCCCCGCGGCCTCCTCGGCGCCCTCGGCCCCCGCGCCGTCGGCCCCGGGCCCGCGTCCGACGCCGGGTCCCAAGCCCGCGCCGCGTCCGGCTCCGGCCGCGCCCGAGTTCACCGCGCCGCCCGCGGCGGCGGCTCCCTCCGCACCCGCCCCGTCCGGGCCCAGGCCCGGCGGCGCGCGTCCCGGCGCTCCCCGTCCCGGCGGCCGGCCCTCCGGTCCCGGTCAGGGCCAGGGCCAGGGCCAGCAGGGTGGCGGGCAGGGCCGTTCCGGCGGTCCGCGTCCCGGTGCCCCGGCGGCGCGCCCCGGCGCCCGTCCGTCCGGCCCGCGTCCGGGCAACAACCCCTTCACCTCCGGCGGCAACGCCGGTATGGCCCGTCCGCAGTCCCCGCGCCCGCAGGGCGGCGGCCCGCGTCCCGGCCCCGGCGGTCCCGCCGGCGGCGGTCCGCGTCCGCAGGCCCCCGGCGGCCAGGGCGGCGGTCCGCGTCCCCAGGCTCCGGGCGGCAACCGTCCGACCCCGGGCTCGATGCCCCGTCCGCAGGGCGGCGCCGCGGGTCCGCGTCCCGGCGGCGGCCCGCGTCCGAACCCCGGCATGATGCCGCAGCGTCCCGCTGCCGGCCCGCGTCCGGGCCCCGGCGGCGGCGGTCGCGGTCCCGGCGGTGCCGGTCGTCCCGGCGGCGGCGGTCGTCCGGGCGGCGGCGGCTTCGCCGGCCGTCCCGGTGGCGGCGGCGGTGCCGGTCGTCCCGGTGGTGGCGGCGGCGGCTTCGCCGGCCGTCCCGGCGGTGGCGGCGGCTTCGGCGGCGGCGGTGGCCGTCCCGGCTTCGGCGGCCGTCCCGGCGGTCCCGGTGGCCGTGGTGGCACGCAGGGCGCCTTCGGCCGTCCCGGCGGTCCCGCGCGTCGCGGTCGCAAGTCGAAGCGGCAGAGGCGCCAGGAGTACGAGGCCATGCAGGCCCCGTCGGTCGGCGGCGTGATGCTGCCTCGCGGCAACGGCGAGACCATTCGCCTGTCGCGCGGTGCCTCGCTCACCGACTTCGCGGAGAAGATCAACGCCAACCCGGCGTCGCTCGTCGCGGTCATGATGAACCTCGGCGAGATGGTCACGGCCACGCAGTCCGTCTCCGACGAGACGCTCCAGCTCCTCGCCGACGAGATGAACTACACGGTTCAGATCGTCAGCCCGGAGGAGGAGGACCGCGAGCTGCTCGAGTCCTTCGACCTGGAGTTCGGCGAGGACGAGGGCTCCGAGGAGGACCTGGTCGTCCGTCCGCCGGTCGTCACCGTCATGGGTCACGTCGACCACGGCAAGACCCGACTGCTCGACGCCATCCGCAAGACGAACGTCATCGCGGGCGAGGCCGGCGGCATCACCCAGCACATCGGTGCCTACCAGGTCGCGACCGAGGTCAACGACGAAGAGCGCAAGATCACCTTCATCGACACCCCGGGTCACGAGGCGTTCACCGCCATGCGTGCCCGTGGTGCCCGGTCGACGGACATCGCGATCCTGGTCGTCGCGGCCAACGACGGCGTCATGCCGCAGACGGTCGAGGCGCTCAACCACGCCAAGGCGGCCGACGTCCCGATCGTCGTCGCGGTCAACAAGATCGACGTCGAGGGTGCCGACCCGACCAAGGTGCGCGGTCAGCTGACCGAGTACGGCCTGGTGGCCGAGGAGTACGGCGGCGACACCATGTTCGTCGACATCTCCGCCAAGCAGGGTCTGCACATCGACTCGCTGCTCGAGGCCGTGATCCTCACGGCCGACGCCTCGCTCGACCTGCGGGCCAACCCGAACCAGGACGCGCAGGGCATCTCGATCGAGTCCCGGCTCGACCGCGGCCGCGGTGCCGTGGCGACGGTCCTCGTGCAGCGAGGCACGCTGCGGGTCGGCGACACGATGGTGGTGGGCGACGCCTACGGCCGCGTCCGCGCCATGCTCGACGACAACGGCAACAACGTGCCCGAGGCGGGCCCGTCGACGCCGGTCCAGGTCCTCGGCCTGACCAACGTCCCGGGCGCCGGCGACAACTTCATCGTGGTCGAGGAGGACCGTACGGCCCGCCAGATCGCGGAGAAGCGCGCCGCACGCGAGCGCAACGCCGCGTTCGCCAAGCGCACGCGCCGCGTCTCCCTGGAGGACCTGGACAAGGTGCTCAAGGCCGGCGAGGTCCAGCAGCTCAACCTGATCATCAAGGGTGACGCTTCTGGTTCCGTCGAGGCCCTGGAGTCCTCCCTGCTCCAGCTGGACGTCGGCGAAGAGGTCGACATCCGCGTCCTGCACCGCGGCGTCGGTGCGGTCACGGAGTCCGACATCGACCTGGCGATGGGCTCCGACGCCATCGTGATCGGCTTCAACGTGCGCGCCGCCGGGCGTGCCGCGCAGATGGCCGAGCGCGAAGGTGTGGACGTCCGGTACTACTCGGTCATCTACCAGGCGATCGAGGAGATCGAGGCGGCCCTCAAGGGCATGCTCAAGCCGGAGTACGAAGAGGTCGAGCTGGGCACGGCGGAGATCCGCGAGGTCTTCCGCTCGTCCAAGCTGGGCAACATCGCGGGTGTCCTCATCCGCTCCGGCGAGGTCAAGCGCAACACCAAGGCGCGCCTCATCCGCGACGGCAAGGTCATCGCGGAGAACCTCAACATCGAGGGTCTGCGTCGCTTCAAGGACGACGTCACCGAGATCCGCGAAGGCTTCGAGGGCGGTATCAACCTCGGAAACTTCAACGACATCAAGGTCGACGACGTCATCGCGACGTACGAGATGCGCGAGAAGCCGCGGGTGTAACCACCCCGTCTTCTCCAGACGGCGCGGTCCGGGGCCGGTCGGCGGAAGCAATATCCGTCGATCGGCCCCGGCCGTTCGTTGTACGGTTCTGATGTCCCCGCCACACGGATGGCGGGGCCATCGATCCCGGACCGGCGGGTGAACCGGTTGCACATGTATGTGGGGACGCTGTCCTTCGACCTCCTCCTCGGCGACGTACATTCGCTGAAGGAGAAGCGGTCCGTCGTCCGCCCGATCGTCGCCGAACTCCAGCGGAAGTACGCGGTGAGCGCGGCCGAGGTGGACCACATGGACCTGCACCGGCGGGCGGTCGTCGGCCTGGCCATGGTGTCCGGCGACGCGGGGCACCTCAGTGACGTGCTCGACCGGTGCGAACGGCTGGTCGCCGGCCGCCCCGAGGTGGAGCTGCTGTCCGTCCGACGGCGCTTCCACGGCGACGACGACTGACCCCAAGAACGAGATTGATCAGGAAAGAACGGGAGACGGACCAGTGGCCGACAACGCGCGGGCCAAGAGGCTGGCGGACCTCATCCGGGAAGTGGTGGCCCAGAAGCTGCAGCGCGGGATCAAGGACCCGCGGCTCGGCACCCACGTCACCATCACGGACACCCGGGTCACGGGTGACCTCCGGGAGGCGACCGTCTTCTACACGGTCTACGGCGACGACGAGGAGCGGCAGGCCGCCGCGGCAGGCCTGGAGAGCGCCAAGGGCATCCTGCGCTCCGAGGTCGGCAAGGCGGCCGGGGTGAAGTTCACCCCGACCCTCGCCTTCGTCATGGACGCCCTCCCGGACACCGCCAAGAACATCGAGGACCTCCTCGACAAGGCGCGGCAGTCCGACGCCAAGGTGCGCGAGGCGTCCGCGGGCGCCCGCTACGCCGGCGACGCGGACCCGTACCGCAAGCCGGGCGAGGACGACGACGCGGCCGACGAGGCCGACGGGACGGACGACACCGCTAAATGACCGAGAAGCACACCACGCCCGACGGCCTTGTCATCGTCGACAAGCCGTCGGGCTTCACTTCGCACGACGTCGTCGCCAAGATGCGCGGCATCGCCCGCACGCGGCGCGTCGGGCACGCCGGCACGCTCGACCCGATGGCGACGGGCGTCCTGGTCCTCGGCGTGGAGCGGGCCACCAAGCTCCTCGGGCACCTCGCCCTCACCGAGAAGGAGTACGTGGGGACCATCAGGCTCGGCCAGACCACCCTGACCGACGACGCCGAGGGCGAGATCACGGGGTGCGCCGACGCCTCGAAGGTCACCCGCGACGCCATCGACGCGGGGATCGCCGAGCTGACCGGCGCCATCATGCAGGTGCCGTCCAAGGTCAGCGCCATCAAGATCAACGGCGTGCGCTCCTACAAGCGGGCGCGCGAGGGCGAGGAGTTCGACATCCCGGCCCGTCCGGTCACCGTCTCCTCCTTCCAGGTGTACGACGTCCGGGACGCGGTCGCCGAGGACGGCACCCCGGTCCTGGACCTGGTGGTGTCGGTGGTCTGCTCCTCCGGTACGTACATCCGCGCGCTCGCCCGCGACCTCGGCGCCGGTCTCGGCGTGGGCGGCCACCTCACCGCGCTGCGCCGCACCCGGGTCGGGCCGTACAAGCTGGACGCGGCGTGGACGCTGGACCAGCTCCAGCAGGAGCTGGAGGTCATGCCGGTCGCCGAGGCGGCCGGGGCCGCGTTCCCGCGCTGGGACGTCGACGAGCGGCGGGCCCGCCTGCTCGCCAACGGGGTGCGGCTGGAGATGCCCGAGGTCTACGCCGGCGCCGGCGCGGTGGCCGTCTTCGGCCCCGGCGGCGGGCTGCTCGCGCTGGTCGAGGAGCAGCGGGGCAAGGCGAAGAGCCTGGCCGTCTTCGGCTGAGGAGGGGGCTGAGGGAGGCTGCCCGTGGAGCGGCGGACACGGGGTCGTCCTTGCCGCCGCTCCACGGTCCCCCCTCGGTTCCCCCACCCCCTAGGGTGTATCCAAGGGAACCCCTCTGTTCACCCGTCCGGGCAGGCGCTCGGAGTGAACCGGGGGAGCACAAGGGGGCGCGTTCCCCGCACGATCTGTCCCGCTGATCATCACCCGCCTACCGTCGGACGCAGAGCACGGCGTACGGCGGGGGCGGGGGAGGTTCGACGATGACGTCGCGGCACCGGAAGACGAGGGCGGCGCGGGACCTGACGACGGTGATGTCGTGGGACGGGGACGAGGACCGGGACAGGGACCGGGACGAGGACCGGGGCAGGGACGGGGACCGGGGCAGGGACGGGGACCGGCGCAGGGGCGGGGATCTAGGCAGGGACCGAGACAGGGACCGGGACGAGGGTGGCGCGGCGTCGGCGGGCGAGGGCGCGGTGCGGCAGACACCGCCGGGCGCCGGCGGTCCGCCCCCGGCCCCGACCGGACCCGGCCTGGTCCGGATCCACGACCTGGCCGGCCGCCCCCGCGGCACGGGATTCGTCGCCGACCACCACGGCACGGTCGTCACCAGCCACGAGGCCGTCGACGGCCTGCCCCGGCTGGTCCTCCACGGCGCCCGGGACCGGCGCTGCACCGTGCCCGCCGACGCGGTCATCCCGCTCCCCGGCCTGGACCTCGCCCTCGTCCGCACCGAGGGCCTCGGTCTCGCGCCGCTGCCCCTCACCGCGGGGGACGGCCCCAGCGCCGGGAGCTATGTGCGGATCGCCGCCGACGGCTGGCGCGAGGCACGCGTGCTCGGCACCGCCGACGTGACGTACACGTCCACCGAGGGCTTCCACTTCATCGGCGACGCGCTGGAACTGGCCGTCGGCACCCTGGGCCGGGACGCGCTGCGGCTGGGCGGCGGGGCGGCCGGCGGGCCGGTGCTCGACGCCACGACCGGGGCGGTGGTCGGTGTCCTCGGTACCGCGCTGCGGTCCGGCCACAGTGACCTGGGCTTCGCCGTGCCGCTGCGTCCCGGGCATGTCCCCGGTCCGCTCGCCGAGTTGCTCACCGAGAACGCGGCGACGGTCCCGGCGTACGGCACCGACCTCAATCTGGCCGGCGTACTGGAGCTGACGGCGACCTCGGTCGGCCAGGACCGTCCGGCGGGCGTCCCGGTGGGCCGGACCGGCACCGTCCTCGCGCCGCCGCCGGTGGAACGGGCCGTTCCCGTACGGGAGTTCGCCGCCTTCATCGACAGCCCGGCGTACGTCCTCGGCCTCGTCGGCGCCCCCGGCAGCGGCCGTACGACGGAGCTGGCGGCCCTCGCCGACCGCCGCGGCCGGGGCCCGCGGCCCGCCCCGACCCTGTGGCTGCGGGGAGCTGACCTCCGGGACGACGACGCCTCCGTGGCGGACGCGGCGGGGCGGGCCCTGGGACGGGCGGCACGGGTTGTGGCCGCTGCCGGGGGGCCGGGCGGGTTGAACGGGTTCGGTGGGGTGCGGGTCGGCTCTCCGGTGGCGGAAGGCCGGCTGGAGGGGCTTGGCTCAGGAGGACCTGTAGGTGGAGGTCCCGGAAGTCAGGAAGGTGCCGAAAAGCAGAGAGGCCCCGGAGACCAGGCTGGACCGGTCGGGCCGACTGGACCGGCACGACCGGCTGGACTGGCTGGACCGGCAGATCCGGAAGCCCTCGGCGGCTGTAGCGGCTGCAACGGCTGCAACGGCTCCGGCCCTTCCGGCGATGCGGGGCTCGGGGATGTCACCCCGGCGCGGGTGGCCCAGCTGGCCCGGGCGGCGGGCCGCCCCCTGCTCCTCGTCCTGGACGGGCCCGAGGAGATGCCGCGGGGACTGCACCGGCGGCTGGCCGAGTGGAGCGAGGGCACGGCGGCCTGGCTGCGGCGCACGGGTGCCCGACTGATCGTGGCGTGCCGCGCCGAGTACTGGGAGCGGGCGGGGACGGAGTTCCCCCGCGACCTGCTGTACGAGCCCGCCACCGCCCCTTCTCCGGCCCCGCCCCGCGTCCTCCTGGGCGACCTGACCGACGACGAGGCGCGGCGAGTACGGGCACGGCTCGGCGTGCCGGACGGCGCGCTCGCGGACGCCGACGCCCGCCACCCCCTGACCCTCCGCCTGTACTCCGAGGTCAGGACGGCCCTGGGCGATCCACCGCCCACCACCGGCGCCGCACCACCCGTCCCCCTGCGCCGGGACGACGTGTTCGCGGCCCACCTCGACCTGGTCTGCCTGCGCGTCGCGGCCCGGCTGGCCACGGAGAACGGCCTGCACGGCCGGGCCGTGCGGCGCCTCGCGGCGAAGGTGTCCGGGCAGGTCCACGAGGCCGCCCGGCGCAGCCTCGCCCCGGGGGAGGGGGCGCTGGACCGGGAGTCCTTCGAGGCGGTGTTCCCCTGGGGGACCGGCCCGGCCCATCTCGGCGGCGTCACCGGCTGGGCGTCCGCCGTCCTCGCCGAGGGCGTCCTGGTGCCCGCCGGCCACGGCTACCGCTTCGCGCACGAGGAACTAGCCGACTGGCTCCAGGGCCTCCACCTCGACCTGGACGGGGCCCTGCGCGCCCTGGTCCACCAGCACCGTCCCCTCGACGCCGAGTCCCCGTCCCCGTCCGTGCCCCACCACCGCATCGGCCCCGTCGTGGAGGCCCTGCTCCACCTCGCCCGCCAGCACGGAACCCCCCGACTCGCCGCCCGCCTCCAGGAGTTGGCCCACACTCTGGACACCGGCCCGTACTCCTGGTGGGCCGCCCGGCTGCTCGCCGGGGTGCTGGCCCGTGTGCCGGACGCGGTGCCGTACACGGAGGTGCTGCGACAGCTCGCCGACGCGGTCGTGGCGCGACGGGAGGAAGGACGGCCGGTACCGGGCGAGTTCGGGCCGGCCTTCTGGACGGCGCTGCCGCTGTCGGACGACCTCCGCCTCGACCTGCTCCGCCGGCTGGTCCGCGCCGACGGGCCCCCGCACGAACCGGGCCCCCGGCACCTCGACGCGGTCGCCGCTCTGCTCACCGCCGCCCCCGGGGCCGTACAACCGCTGCTGATCCGCTGGTTCGACGACGAACGGCCGCTGCCCGCCGCGCCGCACGCCACCGTGGCCACGGCCGCGCAGGCGCTGCTGCACACCCACCGGCACCGTGCCCCCGACGACCTCGTCGAGGTGCTCGTGGACAGCGCGCACCCCCGGGCCGGTGAACTGCTCGCCGTCCTCGCCGAGGAGGAACCCTCCGCCCTGTGCCGCGCCGCCGACCGGTGGGCGCGCGACGAGCGCCACGCCCGGCGTGCGGCGGCCATGACGTACGGACTGCGCGCCGCCCCGCACGCGCGCGACGAGACCGACTGCCAGCTGCTGCGCTACGCCGCCCTCGCCCTGCTGGTCCGCTCCGCCGACAGTCCGCTGCACGGCGCCGCCCTCGCGCTGCTCGTGCACGACCCCGACAGCCGCGACCGCCACCTGGAACGGGCGGTGCGCCACTTCGCAGCGGGCGACCCGTACCTCCCGCCGAGCGCGATGGCCGTCGCCCTGTCCACCCGTCCGGAGGCGGTCCTGGACGCCTTCCGGGCCCGGCTGCGCGGCCCGGACGCCGGGGAGGCGCTGCGCCGGCTCGTCGACGCGGCCACCCCCGGGCTGGCCGGCCGGATCGCGGAGGTGGTGGCGGAAGCCGTCGCGCGGCGCCCCGAGCACGCCGCGCACGTCGCCGCGTACGTGGACCGGCGCCTCAGACAGGACCCGCACGCCGCCCGCGAGGCACTCCTGCCGCTGGTCGGCGGGCTGCTGACCGGCGGACCCGAGCCGGTACGCACCGCACTCGCCACCGTGCTCGGCGCCCCCGGCACCACCGCCTGCGCCCCCCTCCGCGCGGAGCTGCGGGAACTCCTCCTGGACCACGAACACGACCCCGCCGTGCTGGACGCGCTCCTGCGCGCAGCCGTCCTCCCGGGCCACGGCCCGAACCACGAACCGACTGCCGGCCCGGACCACGAACCGACTGCCGGACTGGACCATGAACCGACTGCCGGACCGGACCACGAAAGGCCCGACGGATCGGACCACGAAAGGCCCGACGGACCGGATCGCGAACCGTCCGACGCACTGCGCACCCTGGTCCGGCGCACCGGCCTCCGGCTGGTCCGCACTCCCGAGGGAGCCGCCCGCTTCGACACCGCCCTGGTCACCTTCGCCCGGCAGGTCCCCGGCTTCGCCGCCCGCCTGGCCGGCTGGCTGTCCGGCGCGCCCGAGGAGTGGGCGGGGCTGGTCGGCCCCGGTACCCGCAGGACCGTCGAGAGCCTGGCCGGCCTGGGCATCTCCGCGTGAGGGGTGGACCGGCCGCGTGCGTCCGGTCACATTCCATGCCGATGCGGGCCGTGGCCGGGCGGCATGGCACCCTTAGACCTGCGGAAGCGGCAAGGTTCTCGACGAGTTTGCGACAAGGAGCAGACACAGTGCAGCGCTGGCGTGGCTTGGAGGACATCCCCGAGGACTGGGGACGCAGCGTCGTCACCATCGGCTCCTACGACGGCGTCCACCGCGGGCACCAGCTGATCATCCGGCATGCCGTGGACCGGGCCCGCGCGCTCGGCGTCCCGGCCGTCGTCGTCACCTTCGACCCGCACCCCAGCGAGGTCGTCCGCCCCGGCAGCCACCCGCCCCTGCTGGCCCCGCACCACCGCCGCGCCGAACTCTGCGCCGAACTGGGCGTGGACGCGGTCCTCGTCCTGCCCTTCACCAAGGAGTTCTCGAACCTCTCCCCGGCCGACTTCGTGGTCAAGGTCCTGGTCGACAAACTGCACGCCAAGGCGGTCGTCGAGGGCCCCAACTTCCGCTTCGGCCACAAGGCCGCCGGAAACGTCGGCTTCCTCGCCGAACAGGGCCGCGTCTACGACTTCGAGGTCGAGGTCGTCGACCTGTACGTGACCGGCGACGCGGGCGACGGGCAGCCCTTCTCCTCGACCCTGACCCGGCGCCTGGTCGCCGAGGGCGACGTGCGCGGCGCCGCCGAGATCCTCGGCCGCCCGCACCGCGTCGAGGGCGTCGTCGTCCACGGCGCCCAGCGCGGCCGCGAACTCGGCTTCCCCACGGCCAACGTCGAGCCCCTCCCGCACACCGCCGTCCCGGCCGACGGCGTCTACGCCGGCTGGCTGCACGCGGCCGGCGAGGCGATGCCGGCCGCGATCTCGGTCGGCACCAACCCCCAGTTCGAGGGCACCGAGCGCACGGTGGAGGCGTACGCCATCGACCGCGTCGGCCTCGACCTGTACGGCCTGCACGTCGCCGTCGACTTCCTGGCCTTCGTACGGGGGCAGGAGAAGTTCGACACGCTGGACGCGCTGCTGGCGCAGATGGGCGAGGACGTCAAGGCGTGCCGGGAACTGGTGGCGGAGGCGGAGGCGGAGAAGCGGGACTAGGGACGCGGCAGACGTCCACCGCGGAGCACAGGCCAGGGCCCGTACCGACTTCACGTCGGTACGGGCCCTGGCCTGTGTGCTACTGCTGCGGCGGCATCTGCCCCGGCTGCTGATACGGCTGCGGGGCGTACCCGGGCTGCGGGCCGGTCTGCCAGGGCTGGCCGGGCTGGGTACCGGGAGGCGCCTGATACGGCTGTCCGCCCTGCGTCGGGTATCCCGGCATCGGGGGAGCCATGGTCGGTGGCGGGTTGCCGTCCGACGTCCACAGCCCCTGCTCCTGCTGGGCCCGCACGAAGTCCTCGGCCACCTTCGTGGCCAGGTCGAAGTAGGCCTCCCGGACCTTCGGCCGCATCATGTCGAGGTCGACCTCGGCGCCCGCCGCGAGATGCTCGTCGAACGGGACGACGACCACACCCCGGCAGCGCTGCTCGAAGTGGGTGACGATGTCCTCCACCTTGATCATCTTGCCGGTCTCGCGCACCCCGGAGATCACCGTGAGGGACCGCGAGACCAGCGACGCGTACCCGTGCGCGGACAGCCAGTCCAGCGTCGTACTGGCGCTGCTCGCCCCGTCCACCGACGGTGTCGAGATGATGATCAGCTGGTCGGCGAGGTCGAGGACGCCGCGCATGGCGCTGTAGAGGAGTCCGGTGCCGGAGTCGGTGAGAATGATCGGGTACTGCTTGCCCAGCACGTCGATCGCGCGCCGGTAGTCCTCGTCGTTGAAGGTCGTGGAGACGGCCGGGTCCACGTCGTTGGCGATGATCTCCAGGCCCGAGGGCGCCTGCGAGGTGAAGCGGCGGATGTCCATGTACGAGTTGAGGTACGGGATCGCCTGGACCAGGTCGCGGATGGTGGCGCCGGTCTCGCGGCGGACCCGACGGCCGAGTGTTCCGGCGTCCGGGTTGGCGTCGATGGCCAGGATCTTGTCCTGCCGCTCGCTGGCGAGGGTGGAGCCGAGTGCGGTGGTCGTGGTCGTCTTGCCCACGCCGCCCTTCAGGCTGATCACCGCGATCCGGTAGCAGGACAGCACCGGGGTGCGGATGAGGTCGAGCTTGCGCTGCCGCTCCAGCTCCTCCTTGCGGCCACCGAGCTTGAACCGCGACCCGCCGGGCGTGGGACGGCTGCTCTTGGCCTTCTGCTTCCTGCTGTTGACCAGCCGGTCCGAGGTCAGCTCGACGGCCGCGTTGTAGCCGAGCGGCGCTCCTGGGCTGACCTGCTCCCGCTGGTCGTGCTGAATGGCCTGCGGATAGGGGGCACCGGTACGGGGGTCCACGCCGGGCTGGCCGGCCGGCTGGCCGTAGGGGTACTGGGGCTGCGGCGGCTGCCCCGGCGCACCGGGCGCACCTGATGCCTGGGAGTGCTCCTGCTGCGGCGGCACCGGCCGACCGGGTGGCCCCGGCTGGGCGGGCGGCTGCTGCGGATAGCCGTAACCCTGCGGAGTCGGCTGCGGCGGGAAGCCGTAACCGCCCTGCGGCGCCTGGGCCGGGGGCTGTTGCGGGTAGCCGTAACCCGCCGGCGGCGTGGGCGCTTGCTGTGGAGGGAAGCCGTAGCCGCCCTGCGGCGGCTGGGGTGCGGGCTGCTGGGGGAAGCCGTAACCGCCCTGCGGCGGCTGGGGCGCGCCGAAGGTGCCTTGAGGGGTCGCCTGCGGGGGCGGTCCCGGCGGCTGGGAGGCGGCCGGCCAGCCGGGCGGCGCGGCTTGCGGAGCACCCGGCTGAGCGGCGGCGGCCTGCTGGGCGGGCGCCGACGGGTCGGCGGGCGGCGCGGGGTGCGGCTGCGGCTGCGACGGCTGTCCGTCCGCCGTCGGCCACGGCTGGGCGGCGGACGGCGCCGGGGCGGCCGGCGGCATGGGCGCACCACCGGTGGCGGCCGACGGGAACTGCGGAGGCAGGGGCGGAACGGCACCTTCCGGCGCCGGCGGGGGACGCCAGCCGGACGCCGCGTCCTGCTGCGGGCCCTGCTCCGGCTCCGGCGCGGTGCGCTGGGCGGCCGGGTCGTCACCGGACGGCTCGGCACCGTCGGCTTCGGCGCCGCCGTCCGCCGCGTCCTCCGCGGTTATGCCCTCGGCGGTACGCGGCTCCTCGTGGGCGTCCGCCGCCCCGGTGGCCTCGGTGCTGTCCTCCGCCCCGTCGTCCTCGGTCCCGGTGTCCCGGTCCGGCGTGCCGTCCCCATCGGTCCCGGACGCAGTGTCCGGCGTACCGGGGACGGCCGTCGTTCCGGTGTCCGTCGAGGCCTGCGGGGTACCGGGGGACGTGGCCCCGTCGGCGGGGCCGGGGGCGGACGGGGTGTCGGCGGAGGCAGACAGGCTGTCCGCGTTCTCACCGGACGCCGGCGCCGCAGCGCCCTGGGGAGCGCCGGGCGCCTGGGCACCGTACGGCCCGGGGGCGGTAGGGGCTGCCGGAGCCGCGGACTCAGGCGAAGGGGCGCTCGGTGCGGGCGGGGTGACGGCCGGGTAGGGGTTGCCGACCGGCGGGGGAGGCGTGACGGGAGCCGCGCCCGCCGGCGGCGGAGGCGGCACGGGAGCCGCGGCGGCGGACGGCGGGGATGTCACGGGAGTCGCACCCGTCGGTCCCGCAGGTGTCACCGGCGCGGGGCCGAAGCCTCCGTCAGGAGTCGGGGGTTGACCCGGAAGGGGACCAGGACCGCCTGGGCCGGGGAAGGGGCCTTGAGTCGGCACGGCTCCCGCCCCGGGGCCCGCCGGGGAGCCGGGAAACGGCCCCTGGCCGGGCGCGGGCGCCTGTCCGGGGTGGGCTCCGTACCCAGGGATGGTGCCCTCACCGGGAACCGTTCCCGGTCCGGGAGCCGTCGACGGCGTGCCGCCCGGTGCCGCTGTGGACGCGGGCGCGGAACCGGACGTATCGGCGGGAGGATTGTGCGCGGGGGCAGGAGCGGGTGGCTGCCCGCCGCCCGTGGACGAGCTCTGCGTGTACCAGGCAGGCGCGGCGTAGTCGATGGTGAACTCGCCCGTCACCTCGACGGCCGATTCCGCGTCGGACTGGTCATCGCTGGGCGTGGTCCAGCCCACGCGCATCCCGTCCCGATCGCTGTGCACAATTCCTCCTGGTGTGGTCGAGCACCCTCGTGCCGTTAAGGCACTCACGTGCCGGGCTGGGGGCGACCGTTCCTGTCGTCCGATCCGTCTGGCTTCCCCCGGACGCGAACAACCCACCCGTGGGTTCTGACGCCGCACCCGCATCAAGCGTAAACGCCATGACGTCCGGCGGGGCAGGCCCGTCCGCCGTGCGTCCGCGTCCGCGGACCGCCGCCTGCCTCAGGAGCCGTCCTCCGGGCCGGTGTCGTTTTCCCGGGCTCGGTATGCCGCGTCATGTCACGGTCGTAACCGGACAGTTCATCTCATTCCGTCGTGGTGCCGCCGTTGTGCGGAGCGGGCTCCAGGTCGAACTCGCCGTCCCGGGCCCCGAGGACGAACGCCCGCCACTCCGCCTCCGTGTACCGCAGCACGGTGTCCGGGTCGAGCGAGGACCGCATGGCCACCGCGCCCTCCGGGAGGTAGGCGATCTCGACGCGCTCCTCGTGCTCCTCGGTACCGGGCGCGCTGTGCCACTCGACACCCGAGATGTCCAGGGCGTACAGCTCGTCCCGTTCCCTCTCCTTGCGGGCCCTGACGTCCTCGTCCGGCGTTCCCGCGGTGCTGTCCTGTGCGTCGGCCATGGTCAAAGGGCCCCTTTCGGTGATCGGGCGACGTGCACGGTCACCTTACTTGTCCCCTGCCGGCCCGCACGGACGAACAACAGGGTCCCAACCCTCCCGGGAAACAGCCTCGTTCGCCGTACCACCGCGGTGACAGGGGCGTCCGGTACGCACCGTGGGGCGCTGCCGTCCACCCGCTGCCGCGGCCGTTCATCCCTGGGGGGGCCGAGCGGCACCCCGGTATGCGGCGGGGAGCCCGCTCAGTCCATCCGGCGCGGAGCCCCGAGGAGCCCGGTCTCCGCGTCGGTCGGCTGGGTCATGACGTACTGCCGGTGCTTCTGCGTGCACCACAGGGCCACGCTGTCGGACAGGGACGGCAGGGACGTGATGTCCTCGCGGCCCAGCCGCATCACCTTGCCGACGATGTCGGACTCCTGCGGGGAGATCCGCTGCACGCCGACGACGTCGGCGGTGGACAGCAGTCGGGGCGCGGTGGGACCGAGATAGGGGAGCAGCGTCAGCACCGACTGCCAGGGCGCCGTGGTCAGACGGCTGCGCGGCGGACGGATGCCCAGGTCGCGGATGATCAGGACCGGGCTGGCCGGAGACGGACCCTGCGGGGCGATCCGCCCCACGGGATGCACCGTCACGCACTGCTGGCCGCCACCGGCCGCCTGCGCCATCGGCGACCACAGCTGGGGACGCGCCGTCTCCACGGCCACCCGCGCGCCGATCGCCGCCGCGCGCAGGGCGATGACCTGGGCCATCCAGGTGCCGCCCACCAGCACGATGTCCAGCCGGGTGGGCCTGCACAGCCCCAGCACCGCGGGCTGGTTGTCGGGGTCTATGCCGAGGACCATGCCGTCGTCCCCGACGGGGAGGCTCAGCTGCGACAGGGTGCCGGCGTCCACGAGGTGGCGCTCGCGCCGAGGGCCGAGCAGGCCGAATGCGGCCCGCAGTCGCCGTTGTGGTCCGTGCCGGGCGGGGTCGGGATTGCGGGGCAGATGGCCCGCGCGCTGCCCGGGGAAGCCTGGCGTCGCCGAGCCGAAGCCGGAACGGCCGGTGGCCGGAGCGGTGGGAGCGGACATCAGCGGGTACCTCCCAGCGGCAGGGTGGCCAGAACTCCGGGCAGTTGCTCACGGTCGAGCCGGACCAGGCCGATCCGGAACGCGGCCGCGGAGCGCTCCAAGTGCTGTGCGGCCTCTCCCAGTTCGTTCTCGCCGCGGCCGGTCAGGCGCACGTGCCCGGACAGGGCCACGAGCGAGCCCCGGCGCTTGCTGATGGTCAGCGAGAAGGTGCTGGCGAGCGCCGGGGAGGAGGTCAGCGCGCCGACCAACTGCGGCAGCGGTGACGCCCCGCCGCCGATCTGCGGCCACCGGGAGATCCAGTACGTGGTGTGCCAGCGGTCGTCACAGCGCCAGGCGCGAGAGGTCTCGGCGGTACGGCGGTTGGAGCGGCTGCCGTCCAGCGCGGCACCGCCGGTGGTGGCCAGCGGGTTGACGCAGCTGGAGGTGGCGACGGCCGCGACGATCTCCGACTCGCTCAGCACCTTGGCCTTCAGCCCGGCGCCCATCAGCCGGCTGGCCAACTGATCGGCGACTCGCTGCAGTGCCCGCCGGGCTCCCTGCATACCCCCGCCGCGGGCTGCCACGGCCTCCGGGCACAGCTCGGGGTCGAGCTTGAGCGCGACCCAGGTCAGGCGCAGGCCCGGCGTCATGCTCTGCGCCTGCAACGGCCCGTAGGAGCGGACGGCCATGGCCTGCGGCGGCAGGTGCGGGGCCGGGGCGGGCTGGGTGTGCTGGACGACCTGCACGGAGGCGAGCCGGATGTCGTCCACCTCCAGCAGGCCCTGCAGCAGATCGAGGGGGATGTCCCGCGTGCCGGCTGCGGGACGCAGCGGAACGTCGGCGGCTTCCACCTGCACCAGGGCGCTGAGGAAGGTGCCGTCGCCGACCATGCCGATCTCACGCTGCTCACGGTCGTGGAACGCATAGGTGCGCAGCGCCGGGTCGCACTCGACGGCCGGGGCGAAGCCGGGGTCCGTACCGGGCGGCACGGGCTCGGCGTTGCGCTTGCGCCGGTCCCTGAGAGCCCGGGCGGTGACGAACCACTCGGGCAGCGGGCGGCCACGCCGGCGCAGCAGCCCGGCGAGGACCAGCGGCACGGCCAGTACGATTCCGACGGTGAGGCCGATGGGGCGCAGCAGCCAGCCGATCAGGAGCACCGCGGCGGCCAGTTCGAAGCCGACCAGCTGCTGGACCCGGATGGGCCCGATGCTGCCGGGGCGCCGGGCGAGCGACGGCGTGGCCGGGGCGGTGCGGCCGGCGCGGGCGGACGGGGTCTGTGCCGGCTCCGGCGGCCCTTCCGATCCCTGGCTCTCCGGTGTGCGATGGCCGCCGTTTCGGCGCCGAGACCTGGTCGCAGTGCTCATCCCCCGGAACAACCCCTTTGCATTGTCTGGCCGCGACTTGAGCTGGCGGCGCACCACGGTACCCCGTACCGTACGGTGCGATCGTCACACGGCATAGTAGGGGCCCCTGCAGGAGCAAACGCCACAGATCGGTGGGCGGCTCCGGGGGGATTCCGTAAACGGCAACAAAGTGAAAAACGGGGAGTTGACCGATCGATGGCGACACGTAGGGATGAGCTGAACGCCTATTCCTTCGCGCGCAAGCGCACGGTGGCGGCGTTTCTCCAGCCGTCCCCGCACGGTTCGGAGGAGGGCGCGCCGCGCCCCTTCAAGACCGTCCTGCCGAGTCTCGGTGTGGCGACGCTCATCGTCATCGGTTTCGGCGCGTGGGGGATGCTGAGTCCGACGGCGCCGAAGGGCTGGGACGAGGAGGGCAAGAACATCCTCGTCGGCAGCGAGTCGACGACGCGCTACGTCCTCGTACGTACCAAGGGAGAGGACAAGCCCAGCCTGCACCCGGTGCTCAACCTGGCCTCCGCCAAGCTGCTCCTCAAGGGCGACAACCCGCAGGTCATCAAGATCAAGGAGTCGGTGCTCGACGAGAGCAAGTACTCCATGGGCGCCACCGTCGGCATCCCCTTCGCACCGGACCGCCTCCCCTCCTCCAAGGACGCCGAGACGGTCAAGGTCTGGGCGCTGTGCGAGGCGCCGGGCAAGGGCGAGGAGAACCAGCCGGTCAAGGCCTCGTACGTACTGGACCAGTCCGACTACACCGCCCTCCTGCACAAGGGCGGCAACGAGCTGAAGCAGGACGAGGCCCTGTACGTGGAGGGACCGGCCGACGCCGGGGGGTCCGCCCCGCGGTACATGGTGACCTCCGACGGCCGGGCCTACCTGATGGGCGGCAAGGACTGGAAGCTCCGGACGGAGTCGGGCATCAAGACGCTGGAGCGCGCCGTCTTCGGCGACGGCGTCTCGCCGCAGAAGGTCAGCGCCGAGTTCATCAGCACGCTGAACGTGGTGGGTGCCCTCGACTTCCCGAACCTGGACGGCGTGGGCACGCAGGCGGAGGTCGAGGGCCTCGATCCCAGCCTGTCCAAGGTGGGCCTGATCGTCGAGGCGCCGTCGGGCCTGGGCAAGCAGAAGTACATCGTGCTCAAGGACCGGGTACAGCCCGTCTCCGACTTCACGGCCCAGCTGTGGCTGCGCAGCCCCTGGGTGGAGGGCGTCTACGGCGCCGAGAACCCGGAGCCGGTGGAGGTCACCTTCAACGACATCCAGCCGGCCGACGGCGAGTGGATGTCCGAGGCCAACTTCCCCAAGGAGCCGGTCGCCCAGGTCAACACGCACTGGGAGGAGGGCGGCAACAAGGTCTCGTGCAGCATCTGGCACGGCAAGGACGACCAGTACACCGGCCTGCCCAAGATGACCGTCTGGACCGGCCGGGAGTACCCGAAGGACGTTTCCCAGAGCGGTTCCAGCACCTACGTCTCGCCCGGCAGCGGCCTGCTGTTCAAGCGGCTGACCGGCACCGACGCCGGCGGCGGCAACGTCTACCTGGTCACCGACACCGGCCTGCGGTACTCGGTCCCGGCGACCAACGACAGCCAGGTCACCGGCGGTGAGAAGGCCGAGGGCGAGAAGACCAACACTGCGCAGGTCAGGCTCGGCTACGACAAGATCACTCCGGTGTCGGTCCCGGCGGCCTGGGCGGACCTGCTGGCCGCGGGCCCGGAACTGAGCAGTGGTAACGCGCAGCAGGCGCAGGGGTCGTAACCGGGGACCGGCCCACTGGGACGGCTCAGGCGAAGAGTCGGCGACGCGTCCGCCGTCCACGGGACGACTGTCACGTGCCCGAGCCGCACCCGTCGGCGCGGTACGGGTACGGCCATGGACCACCGCGCTCGGACAAGGTCTACGGCCTCGACTTCAGCGCTTGGACGTCCGAGTTGCCCACGCCCAGGAGTATTTCCACTCAAGGGACCGCTGCCCCGTGGCCCTCGGGGCGGTGTACCGCGCAGGCGGTGCGGACGGCGCGAACTGACTTGTGAACAAGTTGCGTTGGGCACATCGCGATCTCACTACATGTCCTATCTCCTGTTCGCTCTGTCAGTGGAAGCGATTAGAGTGGACCCAGATCAGACTGGATACGACTGTCGCCGCGAGGTGGCGGACGTGCCGTGTTTGCGGATCTAACCAGTACTTCTACGTCTCATGGGGGACACAGCATGGCTGGACAGCAGTTCACCATGACCGAGGAGGAGATGGTCGCGTTCAGCGGTCGCATCTCCTCGGTCAACTCCTCGATTCAGTCCGAGATCCGTCGGCTGCAGACCGTGATCGACACCATCACGGGCGGCTGGAAGGGCTCGGCGGCCACGGCCTACAACAACCTGCAGTCTCAGGTGAACCAGGATGCGAACAAGATCAACCAGATCTTGAACGACATCAAGGAAGCCGTCGACCAGAGCACCAAGGCTTACGCGGCTTCGGAAGAGGAGCAGCGCTCGTCCATCCAGAGCATCGCTGCCCAGTCCCCGTTCGGATGATCGGCCCCGTGCGCCGCGGCGCACGGCCGTGACCGACCATCGACATCACTGAGGAGACACAAGACATGTCCGGGCAGATCCTCGTCAATTTCCAGACGATCTCCCAGGCTTCCCAGGACGTCCGCTCGACGGCGAACAACATCCGCCGTCAGCTGGACGAACTGGAGGCCGGTGTGAAGAAGATCGCCGCCAGCTGGGAAGGCGCGGCGCAGGAGGCCTACCAGGCCAAGCAGACCGAGTGGGACCAGCGAGCCAACTCCATGCAGCAGACGCTGGAAGCCATCGCCAAGGCCCTCGACGGTGCCGCGCAGAACTACCAGGCCACCGAGCAGAAGAACACTGCCATCTGGGGCGGCTGACGTGATCGCTCGATGGGGGCGGGTGCGCGACGGCGTGCTCGCCCCCATCGGCGGTTGACGGGGCGTAAGGATCTTCCGGCCGGGGGTCGGCCCGTACGTCCTGAGCAAAACTAACGGGAGGACGTAAGACAGTGGGTACCGGGGCATCGCACGCCGCGCGTCGGACGGCCGCAGGCACCGCCGCCCTGGCGGTCCTCGTCTGCGCGCTGCCCCTCGCGGGCACCGTACCGGCATCCGCCGCCGATGGAGTGCGGACCACCTTGGCCGACGATGACGTGCGGTTCCAGATCGACGACACCAGTTGCTCCTTTCCCTCCGACCCGATCAAGGGAACCCCTTGGTCCCTGCAGCGCGTCGTTCTCGACCAGCTGTGGCAGGACACCAAGGGCGAGGGCGTGAAGGTCGCCGTCATCGACACCGGTGTCGACGCCGTCAACAGCCAGCTCAAGTCCGCGGTCGTGTCCGGCAAGGACTTCCTGTCCAAGGGCGGCAACGGCAAGACCGACGACGTCGGTCACGGCACCAAGGTCGCGGGCATCATCGCCGCCCGCAAATCCGCCGAGAGCGGCTTCATCGGCATAGCGCCGGAAGCCACGATCATCCCGATCCGGCAGAACGACGACCAGGGCAGCGGCAACGTCGGCACGATGATCCAGGCCATCAAGTACGCGGCCGACGCCGGCGCCGAGGTCATCAACATCTCGCAGGACACCGCGTCCACCATGAACGCGTCGGTCCACGCGGCCTTCCAGGCAGCCGTCGAGTACGCCCAGGAGAAGGACGCGCTGATCGTCGCCGCGGCCGGCAACGACGGCGCGGACGGCAAGACCAAGGAGACGTACCCGGCGGCCTACCCGGGCGTTCTCGCGGTCGCCGCCTCCGACCGCAACAACGCCCGCGCCCCCTTCTCCCAGTCGGGAGACTTCGTGGGCGTCGCGGCACCGGGCATCGACATGGTCTCGACGGTTCCGGCGGGCGGCCACTGCGTCGACCAGGGCACCAGTTTCGCGGCCCCGTACGTCTCGGGCGTCGCGGCCCTGATCCGCGCCAAGCATCCCGACTGGTCTTACCAGCAGGTCATCACCCAGATCGAGCAGACGGCCGACCGCACCAAGGCGGAGCGGGACGACTTCGTCGGCTGGGGCGTCGTGGACCCGGCCGCGGCCCTCAACGAGGACACGACGGAACCCTCCGAGGACGGCCCGACCCCCGACCCGATAGGCCCAGCCGGCGACGCCGCCGACGTCCAGGCCGCGACCCTGGTCCTGGGCGAGTCGGAACAGGAGCGGACGGAACGGTACGCGCTGTACGTACTGGCGTCCGGTCTCGCGGCGGTGCTTCTGCTGTTCGGGGGTGGTCGGGTACTTAGTGACTGGCGGCGGAAGCAGGGTGTAGGCAAGAACGTGGAGTCAACGGGGAGCTGAGCATGGCTGAGCAGTACAAGGTCGATCTGAGTGAGATCGAGGGCACGATCAGCAAGCTGAATCGTGTCCTGGCGGACATGGGGACGTCTTCGTCCAACTGCAAGAACAAGACGTATTTGCCGCAGAGCGCGCTCGGAACGGGCTTCAAAGAGGCAGAGACGCTGTATAGCGCCCACGAAGTGATGAAGGAACGCCTCTACGAGATCGTGGCGCACCTTGAGCAGGTGCTGGACGACTTCGGGCAGAAGACGAAAAAGACGCACGACGCATTCGCCGACGCTGAGGCGCAGAACTACGCCGCTTTCAATCGGAAGTGACAGGTGTTTTGTTACATGGAAGTTAGGGGGCAGCGGTAGCCGTGAGCGACAAAAGCATCGATAACTTCGAGTACGAAGAAGCGAATCAGTGCTTCGCTGTGAAGCACACCACGCAGTTCGGGCTCGATTACGACATGGACCAGATGAAAAACATGGTCCGAGACGCCGACCCGACTACTGTGAACACAGTGGCGCAGGGCTGGTTGGACCTCAGTCAAGATCTGGTGGGAAGCGGAGGTATCAAGGAGGCTCTGGATACCGCTGTCCAGCACGTTCTCGCGCACTGGGAAGGCGCCAGCGCCGATCTGTTCCGGGAGCGTGCGCAAGTCGTCAGTCAGAAAATCACCGACAGCGCCAAGTACGCGGATAACACCTCGCAGTCTCTTAAGGGCGCGGCTGTAGTCCTCGATACGATCAAAGGCGAGGTAATGGCGATGGAGAAGCCAAGTGGCCTTTCCAGTAAACTCGACTGGGTCGGCGACCTTGGTGATAGAGATGCTTCAGGTGCGGATAATGACCTGAAGAATGGAGCGGGTTCGGAGGATGCCCTCAACAGCAATGAGGGGAGCTTGTCAGCCGGCCGTGAGGCGCAGCTGAAGATGGCTGCAAAGATGGAGATCCTTGGTGCGGCCTATAACAGCCGTGCTGCGGAGTTGGGGTCATGGAGGCGGAAGGTCGATGAGTCCCCTGGGGACGATTATCCCGGCGACCCCGGTGGTGTAGCCCCAGCTCCTGTCGTCATGCCTACGGGTATTACGCCGCGGAGCCCGGAGAAAGGCACGGCAGCGGGTAGTGGCCGTGGCGGGCAGGTCAGTGCGATCACCCCGTCGAAGTCTGTCACTCCGCCCAGCGGGGTGACAGGCGGAGCGCACAAGCCGAACGTGTCCCAACCTCAGGTGAGCACTGCAATTGACGGTATCTCCGGTGGGCGCACTGACACGCCATCGGTGGGCAGGTCCGCTACGGTCAATAGCGGAGCGACTGGCGGGAACCTTCCGAGCAGCGCCAGCCCTGCTGCCGGAAGTCCGGGCTTCGCGTCCGGTGCCGGGGCAAGTCGTGGGGGCGGCGTGGGCCGTGCTGGGGCGAGCGGCGTGGCCGGGCGTGCTACGCCAGGTGGTGCGGCTGGCCGCGGAGGCGCAGGAGCTGGTGCTGGTGCCGGTGCGGTCAGGGGAGGCACAGGGCGTGCCGGCGGCTTGGCTCGTCAGGCAGGTGGTGTTGTCGGGGGAACGCCGAAGGCTGGCCCCGGAGCCGGAGGCAGGGGTACGGCTGGTGGTTCTGGTTTGCATCGGAGCCGTGGAGCTGCAAGTGGCGCGGGTGCTGTCCGAAAGGGTGGCGTGGCGGGTGTGCCCAGTGGGCGAGCTGGACGCCCGAAAGACGAAGAACGCCGTGAGAGTGAGCGGCCGGATTACCTCGTTGAGGACGAGGAAACCTGGACGCCGCAGACGAACGCGGCTCCTAGGGTCATCGAGTAGCCGTCAGCGAACTGTGCTCACCGGCACGTGACAGGATGCGTGGGCGTGGCTTCAAGCCGCGCCCACGGTCGGTGAACGGGAGAGGTGTAATGGGTATGGCCTTCAGGCGAACGATGTGTGCGTTGAGTGTCACGGCATTGACCGGCCTACTGATTCTGACGGCGGCTCCCAGCGCTTCTGCAGACCAGATCAGGCGTGATCAGTGGGCTCTTAAGGCGCTACAAACCGAAGCCGTGTGGAAGATTTCAACGGGCGCGGGCGTGACGGTTGCCGTGATCGAGAGCAGTGGTATGAACTTCGATCATGTAGACCTGAAAGGAAACTTGCTCAAAGGTCATGATTTTGAGCACGGTGGTGCTGCTCAGTCTCCAGAGGAATCTGATGACAATCCGGCCCACGGTACGGGCATGGCTTCCATTATTGCTGGCCATGGGCACGGTTCTCAGGGAGAAGACGGCATCAAGGGGCTCGCGCCGGATGCTAAAATTCTCCCTATTCGTTCGACTGGTATGGGTTACGCGGAAGAGATCCGCTATGCCGTAGACCAGGGAGCGTCCGTCATTAATATCTCCGAAACGCAAAGTGCAGATCTCGCTGAGGATCGCGAGGCGGTGGTCTACGCTCTGAAACATGATGTGTTGGTCGTGTCCGGCTCTGGTAATGGTGGGAATGACGGTATCCAGTACCCGGCGAAGTACCCGGGTGTTCTGACGGTTGGCGGCGCAAGCAGCGATGGCAACCTCTGGGAGGGGTCGAATTACGGTCCAGAAGTTCTCCTGCTGGCGCCGGCAGACCGGATCGTCAGTGCAGGATGGCCAGGAAGTGACGCAGCCCGCATGGCTTCAGGAACGTCAGATGCGGCTGCGTACGCTTCGGCAGCTGTGGCTTTGCTGCGATCGAAGTTTCCGGATCTTACTGCCGGGCAACTCGTGAACCGTCTCGTCAAAACGGCCTCACTTCCTGATGCGGTCAAGGAAGTGTCTGTCCCTGACGAGAGATATGGTTATGGCTCTATCCAGCCCTTGGCTGCGCTGACTGAAGATATCCCGGTGGGCCCAAAGTACGGTCCGCTAAAGGTGCCGGACTTGTTGAATCCTGCGAGCGCTGGTAAGTCAGATACGGATTACGCGGCTGAGAATAAAAAGGCGGACCAGAAACAGATGCTCTTCTTCGTTATTCTTGGCGTCATCGCCTTGGTTGCCGTCACCCTTATTGTACTGCTGAGTATGAAGATGTCACGGCGTAATAAGAACGGCGCTGGTGGCCCCGGTGGCCTCGATGCGACAGGCGGGGGCCACCAGTACGGGCAGCATATGACTCCGCCGCAGAACCCCTATCAGCAGTCGGTGCAGCCGCAACATAATCCTTACCAGCAGCGTTCAGCCCCAACGCAAGGACAGTGGCCGCCTCAGCAGTAGCCGTTGGGCGGTTCAAACGAGTAGCGGCGGTGGCGCGGACAGCGTCACGTCCGCCGAGTTTTGGGTAGCAAAGCGTTGTGGTTGAGTGTGGTGGTTGGCCTTGGTGCGCATCGCGGGCGGCGCACGCAACCAGGTGGGATGGCTAGCATTGCAACTGACCACGGCCTCAAGCGCTTCCGGCTCCGGAACGTACTGAGCCATCGGAGAGACGGTGGGGCTTTTAGAAGCGGGTAATTCGTCACGGTGGCTCAGCCGGACCGGGAAGAATTGTGACATGCGGCGCCAGCCCTGACCGATGAACTCGACCGAACACCAGGAACCGTCGACGAAGCCGGTCTCGTGGTTACCACTGATCACATCACTCCGATCGGGGGTCCAAGTGACGTTGGAAGGTCCGTGACTCGCGCTCTCGGCTGTGCCGTTCCTTCCAGTGAGGAGCCTGCGCTTGACGCGTGGACGAGTTGCAGGTGCGCCCTACGGGGGTGCGACCTCACACCAACCCGGCAGTCCGTCAACTGTGCAATGCCCGCAGCCCGGGCACCGGTCGAACGCGGCGTCGCATGACTGGAGTCCTGACGGATTTTTCTCATATCCAGGTGTAGCCCGGATCGAATGACGTGAACCGCAGCCGTCCTCAACTTAAAGCGGCACCGCTGAAAGTGCCCACTTTAAGTCACTTTCATCGCCTGCGCGTCCCAGAGCGCGGCCTGGTCGGTGTAGTAGGTACCGGAAAAGCGCGAACGCCAGGCCCGCTGCCGCCTGGTTGTAGGCGCTGACCACGCTGTCGTACTGACCGCCGAACGTCTGCACACGCTGCTTGGCGGTGGCCGCCTCGGGCTCGTACTGGCTCGCCTTGGGCTGGTAGCGGTGAGCATGCGGTGCCAGAGGTGAGCTGTGCCGAGGCCGCGTATGGCGTCTCGGTAGTTGCCCACGTAGGTGGGCAGGGCACCGACCCTGTCGGCGGCAGCTTGCGCGGCTTTTCCCTTCCGGGCTCGGCCGCCATCCTCACCGCGGAGGGAACGCCGAATCTGGTGTGCACTGTCCAGTCTGCTCAGGGTGGTGTCGAGCCTCGTGACCAGATGGCTGACACTCTTGACCTTGCCGGGCGCCGGGTCGAAGCCGAAGGCGGGGGAATTCGGTGTGCCGCTCATCGGGGACCTGCCGTGGTGGGAGAAGCGGGAGCCGACGGAGTCGCCGATGTCCTCGGTGAGGGAGAGGGCTGTGCGGCGCTTTGCGCCTGAGTGAAGGCCTTGCGGATCGCCTGCTCGGTCTGTTCGTAGTTGTCCTTCGTCGATGCCGGCGGGCCGCCCCGTCCACGGGAGGATAGGAACCGGGTGGCTTGCCCTCGGGCAGAGCCAGCGGTCGCGCGGACGGGCACGGCATGACGGCACGGGACGAGCCGGTCTCCTTATTGCCCGTGCGGGTTCCCGCCGGGGTGTCGCTGATGCGATGCACCGGTCGGTGCTCGGTTCTGGTCGGCCGGGTGGGCGCGGACCGGCCCCGGTCGGCTGGGCGGGCTGTCGGGTGACAGGAGTGCGTATCGGGGCCGGTCCGGGGGTCAGCCGGTCGAGGGGCCGGGTGGTGGGGGGATGCTGGCCGTCCCCGTCGGTGGTTCGCGGCGGGCCGAGCGGATGAGGAGGGCACCGCCGGTCAGGAGGGCCAGGCCTGTGCCGGCCGCCGCCAGGCCTGTTGTCCACAGGCCCTGTTCCAGGTCGGGGTGCGTGGTCTTCGGGGTGCCGTCCGGAGTCGCCAGGTGCTGCTTGCCCTTGTGGGCGATCGGGGCCGTCTCGTCCTTTGGGGGTGAGGCTGCGGCTGCCACCGCGGCCGCAGCGTCGATCGCGCCGTAGCCGAGCAGGGGGCCGCCGCCCTCGGGGGGACGGTTGGTGGTGGCGATCAGTATGTCGTTGACCTGGGCCGGGGTGAGGTCGGGGTTCTTCGCGTACATCAGCGCCACGACGCCGGCCGCCAGCGCGCAGGCCGGGGAGGTGCCGTTCACCGCCTCGTAGCCACCGGTGTTCTTGGCACTCATGATGGCGACGCCGGGCGCGGCCACGTCGTTGTAGGTGTGCACGGTGGAGAAGTCGGCACGCTCGCCGTTCTGCTGCGTGGCGGCCACGGCGATCACGCCCGCGTAGCCGGCTGGGTACGAGGTGCCGTTGAACTCGTCTCCCGCGTTGCCCGCCGAGGCGAGCACCGGCACACCCTTGTTCAGGGCATACGCCACGGCGGAAGTTTCCTCGCCGGAGTAGTCGGCGCCCCATGAGTCGGCTGTGCCGAGCGACATGGAGATGACGTCGGCCCCGTGGTCCACGGCGTAGCGAATGCCCTCGGCGATCGGGCTTTTGCCCAGCTTGCGCAGTTCCTGCAGCTCCTGGTAGGTCGTCTCGTCATCCTCCTCGTCGTTGATCACGCGTACGGAGAGGACTTTCGCCTTCGGTGCCACCTTGAGGACGTCGGAGGCCATGGCGGTGCCGTGGCCTCCCCACTCGGGGTCACCTGACTGCAAGCCGTCCTTGAGGAAGTCGGGACCGGTGGTCACCCGGCCCTCGAGCGCCGGATGGCCGGCCTCCGCACCGGAGTCGAGCACGGCGACCGTCACCCCCTCGCCCTGGCTCTGCTGTTGCGCGGCGGACAGGCCGAGCGCCTGTCCCTCCCAGCCGACCGGGGTGTCCGCGTGTGCCGGAACGGCGGCCAGGGCGCAGTAGAGCCCGGCGAGCGCGAGGGCGGTGCAGGTCGCACGCACGGTCTGGAACGTCATGCCCGTCTCACCTCTCCAGGTTCATGATGTTGGTGCGGAACATGCCGCTCAGTGACTCGGCCTCGTCCATCCACGGCTTCCGGTCCTCGGTGTCGATGCCGTATCCGTTGAATTCGTCGGGGAGATGGGACGCGAGACGGCCGTCGACCGCGCCGGTGGTGACGGCGACGACATAGGGGAGGTTGCCGCCGATTCCGGAGCCGCCCATGCCGTTGCGCCCGTCCGCGTCCCACTTGGCCGCGAGGGTGCCCGGAACCTTGTACGGGATGACTGCGGCGTCGGGGAGGTCCTCGTTCGACTGGTCGTAGACGTACTGGCCCAGTTCCTCCGCCGCGTCCCTGCCCGCGGGCATCACGATGACGGCGACCGTGGCGACCATCTCGCCGGTGAGATCGACGTAGGTGGCGCGCAGCACGGCCTCGCAACCGAGGCGCTCCGCCGTCTCCCTGGTCTCCCCGCTGAGGCCCGCGGAGCACGACGTGTCCTCGGAGATACCCATGCGGCGCCAGTGCGCCAGCTCTTCGTCGGACACCTCGTAGCGGTGGTTGGGCGGATCGCCGACGGTCGCGGGGAAGAGGGTCTCGGCGGTCTCGTTGCGCCACAGCACCGGGCCGTAGGCCTCCGCGTTGGGCACGTTCTGCCGGCTGTTGTTGTACGCGTGCGTCGCCAGCATGCCGCCCCCCAGCAGGCCGAGCGCGCCGACGATGCCGAGCAGGGTCCCGGCGACCTTCCGGCCGGTGCGGCTTCCGCCGCTGGGCGGCAGGGGTGCTCCGGGGGCGGGAACGGTGGGCGGGGCTCCGAGGGGAGTGGAGTACGGGCCGGCCTGGGGGTACGGGGCTTGCTGAGGTGCTCCGTACTGCGGTGGCATCGGCGGCAGCGGGCCCGGGCCCGGGCTCTGGCCTTGCTGTGGCCAGCCTCCCTGAGGCGGTGGCTGCAGGTACGGATTGCCGCCTCCCGGCGGCGGGGGGTACGTCATGGGCGGGCTCCCTTACTGATCATCCTGCGGGCGAGCACGACGGTGCCGGCGCCGGTACAGCTCGACGGCCGTCTCGTTCGGGTAGGCGGGAAGGACGACGCATGCGCCGGTGTCCTTGGCGACGACGATCTTGCTGCCGCCCGGCGGCGCGGGCCGGGGCGGGCGCCCGTCCTCCGTACCGGCGGGGAAGTCCGCGTACACCACGTAGCCGGTATCGAACTCGTAGACAGCCAGGGGCACTGGTGTGCCGTCCGGCAGTCGCGGTTGCGCATGGTGCTCGCGGACGATGGCCAGGGCTTGTTCGGGGGTCATCGGCGGTGCTAGTCGGTGGTGGGGAGGGCGACCAGGGAGTACGCCTTCTCGTCCCCGAACGTGATGGGCGCGTCCACTGCGGACACGTAGAGCCGGTCCTCGTGCCAGTAGGGCCTGGCCCAGATGGACATGCCCTTGTCGACGTCCGTCGGGTACTCGACGACGGTCGTGATCGCTCCGTCCTCGGCGTCCAGTTCCACCAACGCGGGCCCCTTGTCGGAGTCGTTGTTGGTCATGTAGGCGAGGATGCGGCCGTCGCCGGCTGCCGGCAGCGGGTAGAGCTCCCGGTACTCGACAGCCTCGGTCTTCCACAGCTGCTTGCCGCTGTCGAGGTCGTACGCGGCCATGAGGCGCTTCTCCGTGCGCTCGCTCGCGCCGATGACGAAGGTGTCACCGACGACAGCAGCCTCCGACCAAGGGGCGCCCGCCGAGTCGTCGGTCATGACGTACTCGGCCGGTGTGCGGGGCGAGAACTCGCTGCGCACCTTTCCGGTCTCGTCGTCGAGGGAGAAGAGGGCCTCGCCGTCGGCGCCGTTCTTGAGGAGGACCAGGGGAGAGGTGGAGATGACGTTGCGGGCGTCGAGTTCGCCGCCGACGCTGTCCTCGGGCAGCGCGTGGTGGTACGTCCAGCGGGCCTTGCCGGTGGCTGGGTCGATCGACGCGACCTCGTCCCACTCCTTGCCGTAGTCCGGGTCGTCGAAGTCCATGATCATGCAGCCGCGGACCCTGATGAGGGCCTCGCCGCCGACGAACGTGCCGCTGCCGCAGTCCTCCGTCGCGTACTCCCCGGGGTCCCAGGCCGACGTGCCGTCCGCTGCGTCGAACGCCCGGGTCCTGTTCCCCGCGGTGATGACGACCACATCCCCGACACGGGCGACCGACACGTCACTCGCCGAGCTGCTGTCACCCGGCTTGAGATCCTTGTGCCACAGTTCCTTGCCGCTGGTGAGGTCGTACGCCGCCACGTGGTCGCACAGCGTGCCCTCGCCGTACGCGACGATGCCGATGTCGCGGGTGGAGTCCTCCGGGGCGACGCACGCCTGGGTGACGTCGCCGGGGAGGGCTGTGGCCCACAACTGCTGCCCGGTGTCGGGGTCGTAGGCCTTGATGCCGTCCCGTACCGCGTGGACGACCGCCTCGCCGGTGAACCAGGTGCCGCGCGTCTCCGCCTTGTCCTGGGTGGCGGCGGTCTGCCCCAGCTCGGACTGGGGGATCGGCACGCTCCACAGCACGTTGTTGCTCGCCGAGCCCAGGAACATGTACCAGGCCCCGAATCCGGTACCGCCCAGCACGAGCACGGCCAGGACCAGCAGCACGATCAGTCCCGTGCGCTTCTTGCGCGGCGGCCCCTGAGGGAAAGCGCCGATGGGACCGCCCGGGCCACCGGAACCGCCGTGCGCGTACTGCTGGGTGGGGTACTGGGGGTAGGCATACTGCTGCTGGGGGTAGCCGTGGCCGGGATGCGGGGGCTGTTGCGGAGGGCCGTACGCCGGTGGCCGGCCGTATCCGTGTGGCTGCCCGTGCCCTTGCGGTGGCATATGTGGCATGTGCTGCGGGGTCTGCTGCGGCACGCCGTACCCGTACGGCTGGGGTGGCGCCGGGGGTGCCGGTGGCTGCTGGGGGACTCCGTAACCCGGCACCGGCTGCCGCTCCGGGTGACCGTCTCCCGGTCCCGGCGGGCTCTGCGGGCTCTGCGGGCTCTGTGGGCCGGGCGTTCCGCCCGCTCCCTGCGCACCGTTCATCGACATCAGCGGTGACTCCTCGGGTACGTGGCCCAGGCGGCCTCGAACTCGCTCGCCCCCATGCCCACGGCCTCCCGCAACTGCCCGTCGAGCTGGTCGGGGTGGCGGTAGTGGTCGGTGACGAAGCGCAGCGCGGCGGCGTCACCGCTCTTCTCCGCGATGAAACGGAAGGCCAGATAGCTGGTCGTGCAGCCCATGGACGCGCTGGTGGCGTCCGAGTCCCAGTCGGGAAGCTTCCCGTCGAACCCCTGGCCGGAGACGTTGTTCTCGATCCGCCACGACGCCAGCTCGGTGTCGAAGCGCAGCGCCACCCACTCGGCGAAGCCCTCCACGACCCACTGGCGCACGCTCTCGGTGCCCGTGCTGAACTCGGCCTCCAACGGTTGCACGAGGGCGTGCGCGAACTCGTGGTGGGAGATGTCCTCCACGTCCTGCTGCCACCGCGTCGCCGCCGTGAAGCGGGACTGCGAGCTGTCCATCTTGATCCGGGCGCCGCCGTACTCCAGGTCCTTCTCGTCGCTGCCGAAGCCGGCGTCGAAGGCCGGCATCGGCACGCTCTGGCCCGCCTCCCACTCCACGGAGGGGGAGCCGTACAGCTTGCCGTACAACTCGAGGTCGGGTTCGAGGACGGTCAGGAACCCCGTAGGTGTCTCGGTCGCCTCCGGGCCGCTCGACCTCCACAGTTCGATGTCGTCCACCGCCGCCTCCTCGACGTACGGCGCGAAGCGGTCGGTGTCGGCCGCGTACTTCCTGTCGGAGATCGTCAGCGAGTGGGCCTGACGTACGACGTGCATGTGGTCGTAGAGGTCCCAGGGGGCCGGGCAGTACACGTAGGTCTCGAAGTCGTACGCGCCGGGCGAGGGGCCGACCTTGGTGACGGTGGGCTCGGTGCCGGGCGAGTCCCGCTGGACGACCCACCGGTACCACTCGGACACCGGGCGGACGTCCACGTCCTCGATCTTGTGGACGAAAGCGACGTCGACGGCGACTGTCGCCCCGTCGCCGTAGTCGTTCTCACCCGAGCCGTTCTGGTCGAGGACGGAGCACTCGGCCAGCGCGAAGGGGATCTTGCGCAGGCCGTTGCCGCCAGGTGCGGGCTGGGGCGGCCGGTGCAGGGGGTAGGGGGCCGGGTACATGCGCGGTGGGGCCCGGTGCGGGTGGGGTGGCGGGCAGGTTGCCCCGCCGTGCTGGGGATACGGCCCCTGCGGGTGTGCGCTGCCCGGCTCTGCGGGCGGCGGGGGGTACGACATGGACTCCCTCTCCCTGGGTGTCGCTGGTGCGCGGAACCGGGTGGCCCCCGTGCGGGCGTCGGAGAGGGCGGTGGTCGCGAGGCACACCAGCAGACATGGCGCGCTGCTCCGCGAACGCCGGGTCCCTTCGGCTGGGACCGGTCGTATGCCGCTGCCGCGGTCGGCCTCGACTGCGGCAGCCCCGGTGAACTGACGTCCCCCCGTGGCGTGTTCGCGCGGACGGCACTGCGCCGCCGCCCCTGCCTCCCCGTGAATACTCATGACACCTTACAAGCCCACCGGTCACACACCGGTACCAGGACGTCCCTCTCGGTGCAGGTCGCGTTCGGCCGGCCGGCGACAACTTGAGCGGTCCGCCCCGGCGCCGCCGCGAAGGGATCGTGAACAAGATCGCCCACCGACGCGCGACTTGATAAGGTCACGCCAATCGGCGAGTGGGCAAGCACTCCAGCAGCACATGACTTACGGGGGCCATGTGTCGACCTATTCGGTTGACTCCAGCGGATATCAGGAGAACGTCCGGCATCTCGACGCCGCCGCCGAGGACATCGGCACGGCCGGGTCGCAGATGCCAGGCGAGCAGTGCTCGCTCTACGACGTCTACGGGGGTACGGACTCCGGTCCCGCCTTCGAACGGTGCGTCACCGCGTGGCACGACGAGGCCGACGTTCTGCGTTCCGCCCTGGAGGAGATCGCCGGCAAGCTCCGGATCACCGGCAACAACTACGGCGCGGCGGAGGACTCCGCGCTCCAGCGCGTGCACGGCGCCGCGCACACCGGCGGGCAGGCCCCGGCCCCGGCGCCGTCCGAGCCCTCTCCGTTCGGCTGACACACGAGGTCCTTGTCGCATGAGCACCGAAGAACAGATCCTCCAGCTCGACCTGCCCGCCCTCCTGCGGTACGGCATCGGCCAGGGCGCCGCCCAGCGCCGCGTCCTGTTCGGCGAGGGCGCCGTCGCCGCGGCCGTCACGCTGGACCGGCTGGGCGTCCAGCCGCGCGCCGTGGCGTTCCTGGCCAAGATCGTGCGCAGCGGCGGTACGCGGTACGCGGCCGGTCTGGCGGAACCCTTCCCCGGCGCCGACGCCTCACGGGCCGCCGTCGGCTGGCTGACGAGCGCCGCCGTCGTGGCCCGAGGCACGGACGACGACGAGACCGTGGCGCGCTGGTTCGAGGCCGTCGCCGAGATCCTCGCGCTGCGGCACCGCACGGCCGGCGCGGGACGGTAGGCGTCCGCCGGGCCGCACCGGTACCGCCGGCGGTACCGGCACTGTCGTACGTATACGCACACGAGCAGGAAAGAGAACCGGGGCATGGCGGGGGAGTCCACGACGTCACGGCGTTCCGAGCTGGCCGGTCTGAAGGGCAGCGTCGAGGGAGCCGGTGACAAGAACGACCTCATCGAGGCCATCGACAAGGCGCTCGCGGTCGAGGCGCCGGTGGGCGACCCCGGCGCGATCGAGACGGCTTCCAAGCAATTCAAACAGGCCATCAGTACGGTCGACCAGGCCTCGGGGCGGATCGGCAAGGCGGCCTCCGGGCTGCCCGAGGTGTGGACCGGTACGACGCAGGTGGCCGCCACGGACGTGGTGGCCGCCGCGCAGCGTGCCGCGGACCAGATGCGGGAGGCGTTCGAGGGCAGTGCCAAGGCGCTCGTCGCGCTCGCGGACGGTGTGGAGGAAGCGCAGCGCCAGGACCGCACGGGCCGGGAGATCCTCGCCGAGGCGCGCGCCTCCCTGGGCGGCGAGGACGGCTTCTTCGACGGCATGTGGGACAGTGACGAGGAGGACGCCGCCGTACAGCAGGCGAAGGCGAAGGCGCTCGACGGCGTCGAGCGGCGCCACCAGGCCGCGGTCGTGGCCGACGACGCGGCGCGCACGGCGGCCGGAGAACTCAACCGCTGGGCGTCGGAGGCCCGTTCGGGCAAGCTGGACGCCCAGGGCCTGACGGCCGCGGACAAGCTGATGCTGGCCGACACCAGCAGCGTGGACGAGAACAGCGCGGACCGCGAGTACAACGAGATCCTCAGCGCGGGCGACCTCGAGCGCTCCGCGCGGTTCATGAACGAGATGAGCCCCGGAGACCGCGCGGAGCTGGAGCGGATGCTCAAGGACGCCAAGTCACCGGAGGAGCGGGCCTACCTGATGAAGGCCGTCGCGGCGGGCTACGACATCGACGCCGTACGGGAGTTCCGCGGGAAGATCCACGCGCACGGCGACGACGAGGCATGGCTCCAGCGGCACCTGTCGCCCGCGGTCACCGAGGCCGGCAGCGTGGACCAGCCCGGCGTCAGCGACTCGCTCACCTTCAACGGTGAGAACTGGTCCCAGAAGGGCAGCACCTGCGTACCGGGCTCCACCATCGGCGCGCGGGCCATGGTCGACCCCGTCTACGCTCTGGAGCTCACCGGCGGCCCCTCCGGCCAGGAGGACGACGGCGCGGCCTTCCGTGAGCGGCTCGACGACGAGCTGACCCGGGTGCACGAGGAGGGCGACGGCGACTACGAGCACATCTGGGGCGGCGCCCCGAACGGCATGGACGCCGACGGACAGAACGAGGTCGCCAACGCCGAGATCAGCCCCCACACCGGCGCGGAGTATGAGTACCGGGAACTGCGGGACGGCGCGGACGCCCGGCGCGAGGTGCTGCCGGACATCGAGCGTGCCGTCGCGGACGGCAAGCCCGTACCCGTGGAGGTCGAGGGCAAGGACGCCGACGGCAACCGCGTCGGCCACCAGATGATGATCATCGGCCAGGAAGGCGACATGCTCCAGATCTACAATCCCTGGGGCCACACCACCTGGGTCAGCGAGGACGACTTCGTGAACGGCCACATGGACAAGGCGTCCGACGAGCGCATGCCCGACGCATTCGCCGTCCACGTACCGCAGTGACCGAAGGAGTGAACCGGATGACCGGCACGACGACCACGCCCCGCCGCACGCGTCTCGCCCCGACCGCGTTCCTGCTCGGGGCGGTGTGCGCCCTGACCGCCTGCGGCTCGTCCGCCGGCCCGCAGGAGTACGGAACCGGCCAGCGGTCCATCAAGGCCGAGGTCGGCGACAAGTTCACCCTCTCCTTCCCCATGCAGCCGACCCAGGGGGAGTGGTGGTACCGCGTCGACCCGGAACCCGACGAGAAGATCGTCCGCAGCGAGGGCGACCGCGAGGACTATGAGGGCTCGGGCGGGGCGGGCGGCGGTGACGGCACCCAGTTCTTCGACTTCGAGGCGATCGGCGCGGGCACCACCGAGATCCGCATCCTGCACTGCCCGGTCGGCACCTGCGTGGGCAAGGGCGCGACGGCGTCACCCAAGCCGGATGCGGACTCCACCAACTCCGACCAGGCGGACAAGGCGCGGTATTACACCTTCGAGGTGACGGTACGGAGCTGAGGGCCGGGCGTCCGGTCACCGGAGGACCTCCCCCCGTGCTGCACGTCCGGGAGCGCATGCGATGACTTGGTGATGGATTGTTCTCCCGCGTGAGTCGGAAGTGGTCGCTCCTATAGCCTGAACGGCGGTGACTCGATCACTCTCACGGGGAGGCACACGAGATGTCGGACTTCAGGATCGACGTCGATCGCATGCAGAGCCTGATCAACAGGCTGGACCAGGTCGACGACCGCATGCGCGGGGCGCAGCAGAGGTTGAACAAGGTGGGTCCGAAGGGTCTGGGCACGGACGGTCTGGACAACGCCTGCGACGGGTTCCAGGACGCCTGGGGCGACGGCATCAAGCGCATCGCCGACGGCGCCAAGCAACTGCACGAGGGCCTGCAGAAGACGGTCGAGTCGTACCGGACGACCGATGAGGAGCTGCAGAAGGGCTTCAGTCAGAAGTAGCTCTGCCGCCGAGCCCGCTCCGCACCGCCCCACGCCGCACCGCGCTACGCCGCACACCGACGGCTCCAGGCACCACCGGCATCAGACACCACTCACACACCAACGGGGAGAAGACGATGGGGATGTTCGACGATCCCGACTGGCCCGGACTGACGTTCAACCCGGCCAAGGGCGACCTGCACACGATCGAGTCACTGGCGTACGACGTCAAGACGGTCGGCGACGAGCTCGACGAGCTGCGCGAGATGCTGGTGACCATCGGCAAGACCGACGGCGCGTGGGAGGGCGAGGCCGCGCAGAAGTTCCAGGACAAGGTCGGCGAGCTGCCCAAGTATCTGCAGCAGGGCCACGAGTCGATGAACGCCTGCTCCCAGGCGCTCAAGAGCTGGCACAGTGAGCTGCAGACCATGCAGCGGCAGGCCAAGTCGCTGGAGGCCGAGGCGGTCGAGGTCCGCAAGCAGCTGGAGCAGAAGAACAACGCGGTCGACCAGGTCAACACCAAGATCGCGCAGTCGAGGTTCCGCCAGCTCACCCAGCAGGAGGCGGACGCGCTCACGGAGGAGGCCGACTCCGCGTCGAAGGCCGCCCAGGACGCCGCCTCGCATCTGGAACGGGTCATCGAGAACGGCGAGGCGCTGCGCAGGTACTGGGAGGAGCAGGCCGGGAAGGCGGAGCAGGCCATCCGGGAGGCCGCGGACAACCGTCCGCCGGACATCAGCATCTGGGACAAGGTCACGGACGGTCTGAAGGGCGCCTGGGACGGCTTCACGGATTTCCTGGCCGACAACGCGGACCTCTTCTCCAAGATCGGCTCGGTCCTGTCCATCCTGTCCCTGGCGACCATGGCCATCCCGCCGGTGGGAGCGATCCTCGGCGGCCTGGCGATCGGCGCCAGCGCCCTCGCCCTGGCCGGTTACGGAGTGAAGACGGCCCGTGGCGAAAAGGTCGGTGTGATGGACTGGGTCGGTGCCGGCCTCGGCGTGCTGCCGGGCATCGGAGCGGTCAAGGGCATGACGGCGGCCGGAAAGGCGGCCAAGGCGGCGGCGACCGGCAACCGGCTCAAGGGCGTCTTCGCCAATGCCGACCAGTTGCCGACGTCGCTCAACATCGCCAGGGGCATGGGCGACGGTGTCATGTACAAGGGCCTGGTGCTGGCCGGCAAAGGACTGAAACTCAGCGACGAGGCGCTGGACGTCGGCAGCTGGACCATGCGCGGCACGATGATGGGCGTCAAGGGCGCGGCCCTGGGGTACGGCCTGGTGTCGGACGCGGTGAGCACCAAGCCGGCCCCCGCACCGTCCAGCAACGCGTTCATGTCGGCGGCGGGAGCGGCGTAGACCGATGGACACGATGATTCCCGGCGACGCGTCCGTCGGTCCCTCGGCCGCGACCGCTCCGCGCCTGACGTTCCGTGTGCCGCCCGCCTTCTTCGAACTCCCCGTCTACGAGACCGAGGAGCAGGTCGGCCAGGCGCTGATCGAGCTGGCCCAGGACGTCTACCCGCAGGGTACCCCCGAGCTCTGGTTCCAGTACGCGGCGACCCAACTGCCCGTGGTCGCCCAGATGATGGAGGCCGGAGTCAGTTACGCCGGCTTCTGTCTGCTCGACCTCGACGGGCGGCGCAGCACGGCGACGGTGACGGCGACTCTGCTGGAGTCCGTGCCGGACGGCCAGAAGATGACCGCCTCCAGCGTCGCCGCGGAACTCGCGGGTCTCGGGGAGCGGAGTCAGGTCGAGACGGTCTGGCTCACGGCGGGTGAGGCGGCGGTCCGGTTCACCGCGGACATCACCACGCTGCCGGCGGAACTCACCGACTCAGGCCGTCCGGAGGAGGTGGAGGTCGGAAAGATCGCCGTCTTCCTGCCGCTGCGCAGGGAGGCGGAGCTGGCCCTGTTCGAACTGAGCACGCCGTGCATGCAGGACTGGGACCTGTACTCCGATCTCTTCTTCAACCTCGTGAACACCGTCGAACTGAACGAGGGCGAGGACCAGGCCCAGGTGCCGCTCCCGCAACAGCCGGAGCACCTGCCGCAGACCGGGCCGACGGCCCCGGCGGACCCGGCGGGCGGGGCCGAGGCTCCGCTGCAGACGAAGTCCGTGCGAGACGTGTTCGGATGAGCGGCGACGACGGCACCGTCCCCGCGGAGGCACTAAGCCTGTTGCCGGTGCGCGCCGCGCGGTTGTCGGCGGTGCCGGGCGCGGCCGAGGCGGCGCGGACGATCGGCGCCGGCCGTGGCGTCGACTACCTGGCCGACGCTGAGGTCGCGGCGATGCTCCACCGCCACCGGCAGTCGCTGAGCAGGATGACCTCGCGCGGCATCTGGGGCGGTCTGCTGCTGGGACCCGCGGCGGCCGCGGCCTGGTTCCTGATCGGCACCACCGACTGGGAGACGTCCGACACCACGGTCGATCTGATCCTGTTCACCCCGGTGGTGCTCCTGCTCTCGCTCAGCGTGTACCTGCTGGCCCGGTCGCTCCGGTACCGCCGCGTCTGGCGGCGGGACGGGACCCGCGACCAGGTCAACGGGTACCTTCAGGTCTTGTCGGCTGCGGGGCTTGCCCACCACGGACTGCCCGCGTGGCTGAAGCCGGTCACCGGAAAGAGATGGCGATGACGACTGCATTCGGCGTGCACCCGCAGGCTCCCCGAGAGGACGCCGCTCTCAACATCCAGAGTGTCATCAAGGTGAGAGGCGGAAACCCCCTCTACGTCGCGCGAGGGTCGTCGGACGGCGGAACACCGGAAGACCTAGCCCGCCACTTCACCCTGTACGAGGACCCGAACGGCCACAAGCCCCTGTGCACCGTGGCCCCCCGGGCGGCGGGCGCGGGCCGCGACGGCGACCTGGCCGTGACGGCACCGGACGGAGCCCTGCTCGCCGTGCTCCGCCCGCCCGCCCGGGGCGGCGGACGGTCCCGGTACGAGACGGAACTGCCGGACGGCACCCGACTGGTCGGCCGGCGCGGCACCACCGGCGCGTGGGCCTTGTACGTCGTGCTCTCCCCGCTGGTACTCGTGTACAGCGTGGTGAGCCTCGTCGGCGGGTACGGCATCGACTGGCATCTGCCCTCGCGCACCGCCTGGCGGGCGAGCGGCGGACCCGGACTGGGGAGGGTGCCCCTGAAGTTCTACGGCATCACCGACACCTACAGGATCCGCTCACCCCGCCTGGACGCCCGGGTGGCCTACGCGCAGGCGGTACTGCACTTCTGGACCAGCTGAGCGGTCCCCCACGCCGCGTACCCCCTGGCGCCGCCGGGACCGGGCCCCGCCACCCGCTCCCGGCGCGGCTCAGTCCGTCACCCGACCCGAGCCCCCGCCGCCCTGGCCCGCTCCCGCGCCTCCGCGCTCACACCGCGCTTGCGCGCCGCCATCCGGTCGTCCGTCGCCTCGCGCTGGGCCACTCCGTACAGTCGCCGCGGCCCGGGTACGGCCACGACGCCCAGGAAGCGCGGATCACCCGCGAACCACACCTCGTCGAGGGCGCCGGACCTGACCTTCCTGACCCAGAAGGTGTAACCGCTGCCCAGGAAGCCGCCGTAGCCGAGCGACACGGTCTTGTCCGGGCGCTCGGGGTCGGCGAAGGCGAACCGGGTGGTGCCGTTCTTCGCGATCGAGGCGGCTCCGGGGACCGACTGCCACGGATAGACCCGCAGAATCCGGCGCAGGGACAGGATGCCCAGGACCCTGGCGGTGTTCAGCATGACGAGGTAGATCAGTACGAACAGGGCGGGGAACAGAACCCAGAGAGTCCATACCGGTGTCATGACCACCGCGTACAGCCAGGCCACGAAGGACCCGAGGGAGAGCAGGAAGGCGGACAGCCGGAACACGGCCGTGCGGCGCCACGCCCTGCGGGTGGCGACGTCCTCGTAAGCGGTCTTCGTCAAAGGAACGTCCACTGGTTTCACTCCAAGGTTGTCAGCCGAAGACCGCGCGTACGGACGCCTCGACCTCGGACTCGGGAATCTGGTCCTTGAACTCCCCGGGGAGCGGGTTGTCGAAGCTCACCATCTTCGCCATACCGCGGTGGATGTCGCGGTAGTACTCGCGGGCCGCCACGGCCGTGGTCGTCAGGGAGAGGACCGCGAGGTTCCGCCCGTCCGGAAAGGGGAGGTATGCGGTTGCCTCGTAGAGGGCACGCCGCTGGGCGTCGGCCTCCGCCGGCAGTTCCACCAGCGCCTCGGTGAAGGCGCCGGGCCCGCAGGGCAGTTCCACCACGGCGACGGGCAGCGCGCGCTTGCGTGCCGTCGCGGCCTGGACGGCCGCCAGCTTCGGCGGGGTCCAGGGGATCTCGCGGCGGGCGAGGGTGACGACCGACTCCAGCATGGCGCCGTCGTCCGCTGCGTGCGCGCCGATGGAGACGTGCACGATGCCTTCCCGCCGCATCTCCGCGGTCAGCCCTCTGGCCTGGGCAAGCTGGGCCAGAAAGCCCGTCCGCTGTTCCTCCGGCACCAGTTCTAGGAGCGATCCGATCGCCTCGGCCAGCCGTACGCCCTCGGGGGACTCCGGTTCGGCGAACAGATCGTGGAAGGGCAGCTCCACGTAGCCGGGAGGGAGCGCGAACCACAGATCGCAACCACGTTCCAGAGCCGACCCGTCGATGGCGTACTCGTAGTCGTCCGCATCGTCGGTCATGTGTCCGTCTCCTTCAGTGCGCCGTGCCGAACAGGATCTTCATGGTCTTCAGAGCGGTGGCCCCATGGCCGGCTCCGTCGAACGTGCCGGCCCGGACACCGTCCGCGCCGGTCGAGGCGCTCTCCGCGGCGGGGTTCTTGATGTCCTCCCAGACGTTCTTGGCGACGCCGTACGTGCCGGTGAGCGCACCGGCACCGGAGACCGACACGTCGATGGCCTTCGCCATGGCGGACGGGTCGGCGGCGCCCTTCACCAGCCAGGTGGTCAGCGGATTGTCGGCGGCGTGGATCCGCTGGGCGGCCAGCCAGGTCTTGCCGCCCGCGCTGCTGAGCCGCTGTCCGAGGGTGAGGGCCTCCGCGCCGGCGCTCGCCGACCGCACGGCGCCGTTGACGCCCCGCGCCACGGCACCGACGCCCGGGACCACGCCGAGGGAGTCACCGACCACTCCGACCGCGTTGCTCCAGAAGTCCGCGTCGAACTCGCCCTTGGTGAAACCGTCCTTGAGCGAAGCCCGCACCACTGGATCCGACAACCGGCTGATCAGCGTCGCCGCACTGGCCGCCGCCGCCACCAGCAACAGGATCGGACCGACCGGCACGGCGAAGAACAAGGCCGCGAGACCCGCGATGGCCGCCACCGCGCCCAGGATGTCGGTGAGGTTGTCCCCCACCCACTCCATGGACGACTCGAACCAGTTCGGCTCCTCCGGTGCCAGCTTGTCCGTGGAGTCCCGCAGTACCCGGGCCTTGCCCCGGGCATCCGTGGCGTGCTCTTCCTCCAGTTCCCTCGCCCGCCTGATGACGTCGTCGTACTCGGTCCTCGCGTCGGTCACCGCCTGGCGTGCCTTGGTCAGTTCCTCGGTCGCCTTGTCCAGCCGCGCCTGCGCGCTCTTCAGCTCCGCGTCGTCGGTGAAGGACTGGCCCGCCAGCTTCAGGTCGGGGTTGGCGGAGGCCGACTTCTCGCGGCCCTCGGCCGTGTCGACCTTCCCCTGCGCCTCCTTGGCCTGGCCGTTCAGCGTGCGCGCCCGGTCCTGGTAGCCGTCGAGCGCCCGCTGCCAGTCGGCCAGCGCGGTGGCGGCCCGGGTGATGGAGGTGTGCGCGTTCTTCAGGTTCGTCGGCAGGGCTCCGTCGAGCTGCTCACGGAAGGCGACCGCGGCGTCGCCCTCCCAGGAGCTGCCCGACCGCAGGTTCTCGATCATCTGATGCGCGTCGGCGATGGTCTGCGCCGACTTCTTGAGCTTCTCCGTCAGGCCCGAGACGACCGAGATCTGGCCCGGTGCCGGGTCGAAGCCCAGGTTCGGGTACGGATTGGCGCTCACTTGCCGCCTCCCTGCGCCGCGGCCTTGCGGAAGCCTTCTTCCAGCGCCCGGTCGACCTCTTCGTAGTTGGCCTTGCTCTGGTTCACACTCTCCGCGAACTTCCCCGTCAGCTCCGCGATCTGCTCGGAGCCGTACTTCCAGTGCTCGTGGAACTCCGCACAGGCGGCGTCCAGTTCCTTGGTGCCGATGCCCTCCGCGGACACGTCCTGCATCCACTTGCGTACGTTGTCCAGCTCGGCCTTGGCGTCCTCCAGGGTCTTCCTGAAGCGGCCCAGCTCGGCGGTGTCGGTCTTGAAGTAGTCGGTCATGCCTGCTCCCCCTTGCGTCAGCTCTCCGGCAGGTAGCCGGTCTGGACGAGCGTCCCGCTGGACCGCCGCGAGATGAACTGCCCGCGGCCCTGCGGCATCGGTGCCGCCTTGACGTTGTTGAAGACCGGGCCCTCGGACGGGTCACCGGACAGCACGATGCCCTGGGCGCCCAGTTCCTTGATCCGGGTGAGGACCGGTTCGAAGGACGACCGGGAGGCGCCCGAGGTGGTGCGGGCCAGGACGATGCGCAGGCCCAGGTCGCGGGCGAACGGCAGGTACTCCATGAGCACCGACATCGGGTTGCCCATCGACGTGGCGACCAGGTCGTAGTCGTCGATGAAGATGAACGCGTCCGGCTCGCTGTACCAGCTGCGGTTGCGCAATTGGTCCGGGGTGACGTCCGGGCCTGGCATGCGGCGGCTCATCGAGCCGGCCAGCGACTCCATGACCTCCTGGAGCTGCGGACCCGAGGCGCAGTACTTGTACATGTGGCTCTCGGGCACCTGACCGAGCAGCGCACGCCGGAAGTCCGACACCACGAACAGCGCCTTGTCGGGCGCGTACCGCTCCGCGACCTGCTTGGCCATGAACCGCAGCAGCGAGGACTTGCCGGACTCGCTCTCGCCGTAGATGACGAACAGCGGGTCGGTCTCGAAGTCGACGAAGACCGGGGAGAGGGTGAGTTCGTCAACGCCGATGGCGATGCCGCGGCCGGCGAAGTCGCCGCCCGAGGGGAGTTCGGAGGCGGGAAGCATGGTCGGCAGCATCCGGACCCTGGGGGCCGGCGGGCCCTGCCAGGCGTTGTTCACGCCGCTGACCAGGTTCGCCATGCCGTCGGCCAGGTCCTCCACCGCCGTCGACCCGTCGATGCGGGGCGTGGCGGCGAGGAAGTCCAGCTTGTCGGGGGAGAGGCCGCGGCCGGGCTTGCCCATCGGCACGTTCTCGGCCCGCTTGCGGTCGAACTCCGACTCCATCGCGTCACCGAGCCGCAGTTCGAGCCGGCTGAGGATCTGGTCGCGCAGCGCCGGCCGCATCTCGGTGTACCGGGTCGCCGTGATGATCAGGTGGATGCCGAAACCGAGACCCCGGGTCGCGATGTCCGCGATGACCGGGTCGAGCATCTCGTAGTCGGTCTTGAAGGTCCCCCAGCCGTCGATGATCAGGAAGACGTCGCCCCACTGCTGGTCGGGGTAGTGACCCTGCGCCCGGCGGTTGCGGAACGTCCCCATGGAGTCGATGCCCTTGGAGCGGAAGAACTCCTCACGGGCGTTGAGAATGCCGTGCACCTCGGCCACCGTACGGCGGATCTTCTCCTGGTCGAGGCGGGAGGCCGCCCCGCCGACGTGCGCCAGGCCGTCCAGCGCGAGCATGCCGCCACCGCCGAAGTCGAGGGCGTAGAACTGCACCTCGGCGGGCGTGTGGGTGAGCGCGAACGCCGCGATCATGGTGCGTACGAGCGTCGACTTGCCGGACTGCGGACCGCCCACGATCAGCGCGTGACCGGCGGAGCCGGACAGGTCCGCGTACATCACGTCACGCCGCTGCTCGAAGGGCTTGTCGACCAGGCCGACCGGGATGGTGAGCTTGCTCTGCGCGTGGTAGCCCTCGGCATGCAGACCGCGCTCCGCGCTGATGTTCAGGACCGGCAGCACCTGGTCGAGGCTGAACGGCTCGTCCAGCGGTGGCAGCCACACCTGGTGGGCCGGCGGACCCTGACCGTCCAGGCGGCCGACGATGACGTCCAGCACGGTGTCGGCGAGCGCGTCGTCGACCCGGTCCGGGCGGACCTCCGGCTCCGGATCGGTGAGGATGCGCACCGGTACCGGCGCGGCGGTGAACAGCACCGGCGAGCGGTCGATCCGGCCGCCGCCCTCGGCCACCGGCCCGTTCGGCCGGTAGGTGCCCGACACGTACGCGGCCTTGAACTGCACCATCGTGTCCGTGCCGTACTTCAGGATGCCCGCGCCGGGAACGTTCGGCAGGTGGTAGGCGTCCGGCACACCGATCGCGGTACGGGACTCCGCCGCGGAGAAGGTCCGCAGACCGATGCGGTAGGAGAGGAAGGTGTCGAGACCGCGCAGTTTGCCCTCTTCCAGGCGCTGCGAGGCCAGCAGCATGTGCACGCCCAGGGAACGGCCGATGCGGCCGATCTGGATGAACATCTCGATGAAGTCCGGCTTTGCGGCCAGCAGTTCGCTGAACTCGTCGATGATCAGGACCAGCGACGGCAGCGGGTCGAGCGCGGCGCCGGCCGCGCGGGCCTTCTCGTAATCGGTGATGTTGGCGTAGTTGCCGGACTGCCGCAGCAGTTCCTGACGGCGGGTCAGTTCGCCGGTGATGGAGTCGCGCATGCGGTCCACCAGCGTCAGCTCGTCGGCCAGGTTGGTGATCACCGCGGAGACGTGGGGCATGTTGCTCATGCCGGTGAAGGTCGCACCGCCCTTGAAGTCCGCGAGGACGAAGTTGAGCGTCTCCGAGGAGTGCGTCACCGCCAGACCCAGCACCAGGGTGCGCAGCAGCTCCGATTTGCCGGAACCGGTGGCGCCGACACACAGGCCGTGCGGGCCCATGCCCTCCTGCGAGGCCTCCTTGATGTCCAGCATGACCGGCTCGCCGCTCTCGCCGAGACCGATCGGCACGCGCAGTCGCTCGTGCAGCGTGCGCGGTCGCCAGGTGCGCGAGACGTCCACGCTCGCCGCGTCGCCGATCTGCATCAGGTCGGTGAAGTCCAGGTTCGCCAGCAGTGGTTCGTCCGCGTCCGCCGCACCCAGCCGCAGCGGCGCCAGCTGGCGGGCCAGCGACTCCGCCTGGGCCTGCGACAGCACGTCGGGCGTGCCGGTGAACACACCCGTTCCCGCCTCCAGTTCGAGGGCGTCGGGCACCACCCGGATCGACAGCGAGCCGCGCGGCTCGTCCAGCTCACCGGGGACGACTTCGAGGATGGTGACGCCCTGGAGGCCCTCCGCCGAGGCGAGCACCGAGTCCGCCGGCACCCCGCCGCCGTCCAGCACGACGATCAGGTGCGGCTGGTCGAGGACCGGCTGGCCCTCCCGGCTCCACCGCGGCCGGCCCTCCAGCTGCGGAGCGAGCATCTCCTCCAGCTCGCCGAGGTCGGAGCAGAGCAGCCGCCGCGTACCCGCGCCGTCGGACTCCTTGTGCTGCATGTGCGGCAGCCACTTGGTCCACTCCCACTCCACCGCCGCACCCGGCGCCGCCACGACGGCGATCACCACGTCCTCGGGCGACTGCAGCGACGCCAGTTGACCGAGGACCGCCCGGGTCTGGCCGTAGACCGTCTCCGTGTCACCCGAGACCGTCACGTGGTAGAAGGACCGCAGCCCGACTGCCAGCGGCAGCTCGTTGAGGGTGCCGTGCCCGGCGATGAACTGCTGCATCGCGTGCGCGGTCAGCGGCTCCAGCTCGTCCACCGGCGCGGTCTCCGGCGCCACCAGCGGTGTCGCCAGCTGCTGCGGCCCCAGACCGATCCGCACCTGCGCGAAGTCCGGGTCCGTGGACCGCCGCTCCCACAGCCGCGACCCCTCGGCGACCAGCGCCCACAACTGCTCCGGCGCCGGGTGCAGATAGTGCTGCGCGTCGCGCTGCTTGAGCGCGGTACGCCGCACCTCCCGCCGCTTCTGCGCCAGGTACTTGAGGTAGTCCCGCCGGGTCTCCGCCATCTGACCGGACGACCCCTTGCGGGCCCGCACGATCTGGGCGATGACCATGGCGACCGTGGACGCCAGCATCAGCATGCCCATGATCTTCATGAAGCCCTGGGCGCCCGGCATGAAGAAGAACGCCGCCGACGAGCCCATGCCCAGCATGGGCAGCAGGTTCATGAGGAGGCTGTCGTCCTCGGTCCTGGGGAGTTCCGGTGGAGATTCGAGCTTGACCTCCTCACTCGGCACCTCCGGCGGGAACACCCGCGGCGGGCGCTTGACGATGACGACGCTCACCGATGCACCAGTCCTTCACGCAATCGCAATCTTGAACCGCCCCCGTTGTGACGGCCCCCGTATGTACGTCAACTCGCCCGTCTCCGCCGGGCCCATGAGTCGGGCGTTGATCCTACTGTTCTGCGGGGCTCCTGGGCCGGTAGGGGATGAGGAGAGAGCGGGTGGGGACGGTAGGGTGACGCACCGAATGAGGCGCGGCCAGGGAATCACCCGGGCAAACCGCGCCGGATCACCGAACACTGGACGAGGGGGAACCGTCAGGTGAGCACGGTTTCAGCAACCGGATTCTGCAGAGTCACGGTGGCGGCGCCGAACAGCCGGATCGACGTGGCACTCCCGGAGGACGTGCCACTGTCGGACGTGTACCCGGAGGTGCTGCGGCTGTCGGGCCAGACACCCGAGGAGGCCGCGCCCACCGGGTACAACCTGGTACGCAGGGACGGTTCCGTCCTCGACGACGGCCGTTCGCTCGCCGAACAGCAGATAAGGGACGGTGAGCTGCTGCTCCTGCGGCCGTTCGCGGACTCGCTGCCGCCCGCCGTCTACGACGACGTCGTGGACGCCGTGGCCGCCGCCGTCGAGACCGACCGCCGCAGCTGGAACGACGGCATGATGCGTACCGTCGGCCTCGCCGCCGGCGCGCTGCTGCTGACCATGATGGCGCTGGTCCTGTGGTTCTCCGAGCCGCTCGCCCACGACATGCACGGCCTGCCCGGCGTCATCGCCGGCGTCACCGGCGTCGTCCTGGTCGCCCTGGCGGCCGTACGGGCCCGGGTCTACGACGACCACCACGCGGCCGCCGCCCTCGGCCTGGCCTCGCTGCCCCACCTGATGGTGGGCGGCTCCGGCATCCTGGGCGTCCCCGCGGGCGAGGGTCCCGGACGGCTCCAGCTCCTCATCGGCTTCTCCGTCGTCCTCGTCGCCGGGGTGCTGCTCGTCCTGATGCTGCCGCAGAACGACGCGCCCTTCGTCGCCGCCGCGTTCGGCGCGGGCGTCGGCGTCCTCGCCACGTTCGCCACGATCGTCAGCGAGTCCGAGCCCCGGGAGGCCGCGGCCGTCACCGCCGTGGTCATGGCCGCCGCCATCGGCTTCCTGCCCGGCTGGTCCGCCCGCTTCGCCAAGCTCCCCATCGGCTTCCGCTCGCCCGACCAGATCGCCAAGCGCGGGCGCGCCGAGGACCAGCATGAGCAGGAACCGGTCGACTACCAGGTCATCCTCGACCAGGCACGCCGCGGCCACGAACTGCTGCTCGGCCTGGTCGGCGGCTGTGCGGTGGCCGGCGTCGCCTCCGCCGGTGTGGTGCTCGGCTTCTCCTCCAACGGCTGGGCCCAGCTGCTCTCCCTGGCCGTCGGCCTCGCCATGCTGATGCGGGCCCGGCTCTTTCTGTACACGTCTCACGTCGTGACCCTGATGATGTCGGGCATCGTCACGGTCTGCCTGCTGGCGCTCGGCCTGGCCCTGAACCCGCCGGCCGACATCATCAAGGAACTGCTCTACAACCAGAACAGCGCCCCGCTCGACATCCGCACCATCTGGCTCTCCGCGGCTGTCGCCCTGGGCGCCGTGCTGCTGGTGGCCATCGGCCTGATCGTGCCGCGCAAGGGTGTGACCCCGTTCTGGGGACGCATGCTCGACCTCAGCGAGGGCGCGGTGCTGCTCTCCCTCGTCCCGCTCTGCCTGGCGGTCCTCGACCTGTACGCGGCGGCCCGGGGCATGACCAGCTGAGCTGGCGGGGCCCGGGCAGCGAACGGTGGCCGCCACCCGTGAGGGGGACGGCCACCGTCGTCGTAGGCGCACGCTTGTCTCTCGTCCGTACCCGCTGTCTCGCGTCGTACGCGCACGACGCGTCTTGTGTCCTTTTTTCAGAGACTCCGGGGCTTCCCGCCACTGATCAGCCCCACCCGCTCGGCCAACGCGTCGGCGGTGGGCGAGGCGCCCCTGCGGGCGCGGGCGGCCTTGGCCGCGTTGGGTCGCGTCACCCGTACCACCCGGTGCCCGCCGGGCGGCGACACCACACCGCCGAAGCGCAGGTCACCCGCGAACCACATGCTCTCCAGGGCATCCCCATGCCCTCCGCTCGGATCGACGCGCAGCGGGCTGGGCCGCAGCGGCACCTCGTACCCCCGCTCCGGCATGAGCACCACGAGGACATCGCGCCCCTGGCGCCGGAACACGCACGGCTGCTCCTGCCACGGATAGGCCCGCAGGACGCGGCCCGCACGACGGGCCGAGACGATGAGCGTCACGGTGACCGGGACCACGATCAGTGCGGCGACCGTGAACATGACGGCGAACGGGATGACCGACCGGCGACCGGTCACCGCCCCGAACCCCACGGTCCCGGCCCACACGAGCAGCTCACCGGCCAGCCACGCCCACCGCACCCGTACCATGCGCCGCCACGCCGCAGCCGTCCCCGGGTGGTGCACCGCCGTTTCCGCGTTCTCCGTCACGGTCGCGCATGCTATCGCTGAGCCCGGACGTACGGCCCCAGCCCCCGGACGGGGCCCCGCAGCCACCCTGGTAGGCTGACCCCTGGACGTCTGTGTACGCGCCCCCACATCACCTGAGGTGCCTGGAGGCCGCGCCCAGCGGACCCCGCCTTCCGAGTTCACGGAAGTTCCCCCGAGAAGCAGACCGGGGGCGCTCGAAGGCTCATGAAGACCTTGAAGGAGCACGCGTGTCTCTCGACGCCGCAGTGAAGAAGCAGATCATCTCCGAGTTCGGTACCAAGGAGGGCGACACCGGCTCCCCCGAGGTCCAGGTCGCCCTGCTGTCCCGTCGGATCTCCGACCTGACCGAGCACCTCAAGACCCACAAGCACGACCACCACTCCCGTCGTGGTCTGCTGATCCTGGTCGGTCAGCGCCGCCGGCTGCTGCAGTACCTGGCCAAGAAGGACATCCAGCGCTTCCGCGCCCTGGTCGACCGCCTCGGCATCCGCCGCGGTGCGGCGGGCGCCAAGTAAGACGCCGTGAAGGGAGCGGTTCCCCACGATCGGGAGCCGCTCCCTTTGCTGTACGTGCGCGGTGTCACCGCCACTTTGTAGTGTGGTAGAGAACGCGACCGCACCACACCGACGAGACGAAGAGACGAGGAGAAGCGTCACCGCGCCGCCGCCGGTCCTCGGTAGTGGCCCTCGGGGAAAAGAACGCCGGGGGCTTCGATCGAAGACCGGCCCGCACCGGACGCTTCTCCATCACCGTCCCCCCGCCACACGGGCGAGGCGGGACGGAAGACGACATGTAACTGAACGTAATGGAGAAGACCATAGTGGAGAACGAGACCCACTACGCCGAGGCCGTCATCGACAACGGCCCCTTCGGCACCCGCACCATCCGCTTCGAGACCGGCCGCCTCGCCAAGCAGGCCGCCGGTTCCGCCGTGGCCTACCTGGACGACGACACCATGGTGCTGTCGGCCACCAGCGCCTCGAAGAACCCCAAGGACCAGCTCGACTTCTTCCCCCTCACGGTGGACGTCGAGGAGCGGATGTACGCCGCCGGCAAGATCCCCGGCAGCTTCTTCCGGCGCGAGGGCCGTCCCTCCGAGGACGCCATCCTCACCTGCCGTCTGATCGACCGCCCGCTGCGCCCGTCCTTCAAGAAGGGCCTGCGCAACGAGATCCAGGTCGTCTGCACGGTCATGGCGCTCAACCCCGACCACCTGTACGACGTCGTCGCGATCAACGCCGCGTCCGCGTCCACCCAGCTGGCCGGCCTGCCCTTCTCCGGCCCGATCGGCGGCGTCCGCGTCGCGCTGATCCGCGGCCAGTGGGTGGCGTTCCCGACCCACACCGAGCTCGAGGACGCCGTCTTCGACATGGTCGTCGCGGGCCGCACCCTGGAGGACGGCGACGTCGCGATCATGATGGTCGAGGCCGAGGCCACCGAGAAGACCATCAAGCTGGTCGAGGGCGGCGCCGAGGCCCCCACCGAGGAGGTCGTCGCCGCCGGTCTCGAGGCCGCGAAGCCCTTCATCAAGGTGCTCTGCCGCGCCCAGGCCGACCTCGCCGCCAAGGCCGCCAAGCCCACCGGCGAGTTCCCGGTCTTCCTCGACTACCAGGACGACGTCCTGGAGGCGCTCACCGCCGCCGTCCGGCCCGAGCTGGCCCAGGCGCTCACCATCGCCGGCAAGCAGGAGCGCGAGGCCGAGCTGGACCGCGTCAAGGCGCTCGCCGCCGAGAAGCTCCTGCCGGAGTTCGAGGGCCGCGAGAAGGAGATCTCCGCCGCGTACCGCTCGCTGACCAAGACCCTGGTCCGTGAGCGCGTCATCAAGGAGAAGAAGCGCATCGACGGCCGCGGCGTCACGGACATCCGTACGCTCGCCGCCGAGGTCGAGGCCATCCCGCGCGTGCACGGCTCCGCGGTGTTCGAGCGTGGCGAGACCCAGATCCTGGGCGTCACCACCCTCAACATGCTCCGCATGGAGCAGCAGCTGGACACCCTCTCCCCGGTGACCCGCAAGCGCTACATGCACAACTACAACTTCCCGCCGTACTCCACCGGCGAGACCGGCCGCGTCGGCTCCCCGAAGCGCCGCGAGATCGGCCACGGTGCCCTCGCCGAGCGCGCCCTCGTGCCGGTGCTGCCGACGCGCGAGGAGTTCCCCTACGCGATCCGCCAGGTCTCCGAGGCGCTGAGCTCCAACGGCTCGACGTCCATGGGCTCGGTCTGCGCCTCCACCATGTCGCTGCTGAACGCCGGTGTGCCGCTGAAGGCCCCCGTCGCCGGTATCGCGATGGGCCTGATCTCCCAGGAGATCGAGGGCGAGACGCACTACGTCACCCTCACCGACATCCTCGGTGCGGAGGACGCCTTCGGCGACATGGACTTCAAGGTCGCCGGCACCAAGGAGTTCGTGACCGCCCTCCAGCTCGACACCAAGCTGGACGGCATCCCCGCCTCCGTCCTGGCCGCCGCCCTCAAGCAGGCCCGCGACGCCCGCCTCCACATCCTCGACGTGATGATGGAAGCGATCGACACGCCGGACGAGATGTCCCCGAACGCCCCGCGGATCATCACCGTCAAGATCCCGGTGGACAAGATCGGTGAGGTCATCGGCCCCAAGGGCAAGATGATCAACCAGATCCAGGAGGACACCGGCGCCGAGATCACCATCGAGGACGACGGCACCATCTACATCGGTGCCGCCGACGGCCCCTCCGCCGAGGCCGCCCGTACGACGATCAACGGCATCGCCAACCCGACGATGCCCGAGGTCGGCGAGCGCTACCTGGGTACGGTCGTGAAGACGACGACGTTCGGCGCCTTCGTCTCCCTCCTCCCCGGCAAGGACGGCCTGCTGCACATCTCGCAGATCCGCAAGCTCGCCGGCGGCAAGCGCGTGGAGAACGTCGAGGACGTGCTCGGCGTGGGCCAGAAGGTCCAGGTCGAGATCGCCGAGATCGACTCCCGCGGCAAGCTCTCCCTGATCCCCGTGATCGAGGGCGAAGAGTCCGCCGACGAGACGAAGAAGGACGACGCCGACCAGTGACGTCCCGTGGCTCCAAGGCGACGGCCCGCACCTCCCCGGAGGCGCGGGCCGTCGCCCGTACCCAAACCCTGATCAAGGGCGAGAACGGCATCGGCACCGTCCGCCGCACCACCCTCCCCGGCGGCCTGCGCATCGTCACCGAGACCCTGCCCTCGGTCCGCTCCGCGACCTTCGGCATCTGGGCGCACGTCGGCTCGCGCGACGAGACCCCGTCCCTGAACGGCGCCACGCACTACCTGGAGCACCTGCTCTTCAAGGGCACCGCCCGGCGCAGCGCCCTGGACATCTCCGCCGCGCTCGACGCGGTCGGCGGCGAGATGAACGCGTTCACGGCGAAGGAGTACACGTGCTACTACGCGCGCGTGCTCGACGCCGACCTGCCGCTCGCCATCGACGTCGTCTGCGACATGCTGACCGGCTCGCTCATCCTCGAAGAGGACGTGGACGTCGAGCGCGGCGCCATCCTCGAAGAGATCGCGATGACCGAGGACGACCCGGGCGACTGCGTGCACGACCTGTTCGCGCACACCATGTTCGGCGACACCGCCCTGGGCCGCCCGGTGCTCGGCACCGTCGACACGGTCAACGCCCTCACCGCCGACCGCATCCGCCGCTTCTACAAGCGGCACTACGACCCCACCCACCTGGTGGTCGCCTGCGCCGGCAACGTCGACCACAACAAGGTCGTACGTCAGGTCCGCGCCGCCTTCGAGAAGGCCGGCGCCCTCAAGGACCCGGCCGCCCGGCCGATCGCCCCGCGCGACGGCCGCCGCGCCATCCGCACCGCGGGCCGCGTCGAACTGCTCGGCCGCAAGACCGAGCAGGCCCACGTCGTCCTCGGCATGCCGGGCCTGGCCCGCACCGACGAGCGCCGCTGGGCGCTGGGCGTGCTGAACACCGCCCTCGGCGGCGGCATGTCCTCCCGCCTCTTCCAGGAGGTCCGCGAGAAGCGCGGCCTGGCCTACAGCGTGTACTCGTACACCTCGGGCTTCGCCGACTGCGGTCTCTTCGGCGTCTACGCGGGCTGCCGGCCCTCCCAGGTGCACGACGTGCTGAAGATCTGCCGGGACGAACTCGACCAGGTCGCCGAGCACGGCCTGCCCGACGAGGAGATCGACCGCGCCATCGGCCAGCTCCGCGGCTCCACGGTCCTCGGCCTGGAGGACACCGGCGCGCTGATGAACCGTATCGGCAAGAGCGAACTGTGCTGGGGCGAGCAGTTGTCGGTCGACGACATGCTGGGCCGGATAGCCTCGGTCACCCCGGACGACGTCCGCGAGGTCGCCCGCGACATCCTGGGACGGCGGCCCTCGCTGTCGGTCATCGGCCCGCTGAAGGACAAGCAGGCCGCCCGGCTGCACGACGCCGTCGCCTGACCCACCCGTCGGTAAGGAAGCAACAGACATGAGCAAGCTGCGCGTGGCCGTCCTCGGCGCCAAGGGCCGGATCGGCTCCGAGGCGGTACGGGCGGTCGAGGCCGCCGAGGACATGGAGCTGGTGGCCGCCCTCGGCCGCGGCGACTCCCTGGAGACGCTGACCGAGAGCGGCGCCCAGGTCGCCGTCGAGCTGACCACCCCCGCCTCGGTCATGGACAACCTCGACCACTGCCTGCGCCACGGCATCCACGCCGTCGTCGGCACCACGGGCTGGACCGACGACCGCCTCGCGCAGCTCAGGGCCTGGCTCGACGCGTCACCGGGGACGGGCGTGCTCATCGCGCCCAACTTCTCCATCGGCGCCGTCCTCACCATGAAGTTCGCGCAGATCGCCGCCCCCTACTTCGAGTCCGTCGAGGTCGTGGAGCTGCACCACCCCAACAAGGTCGACGCCCCCAGCGGCACGGCCACCCGCACCGCCCAGCTCATCGCCGAGGCGCGGCAGAAGGCAGGCACCGCTCCGGCGCCCGACGCCACTGCCACCGCCCTGGACGGCGCCCGCGGCGCGGACGTCGACGGCGTCCCGGTGCACGCGGTCCGGCTGCGCGGGCTCCTCGCGCACCAGGAGGTCCTGCTGGGCGCCGAGGGCGAGACCCTCACCGTCCGGCACGACTCCCTGCACCACAGCAGCTTCATGCCCGGCATCCTGCTCGGCGCCCGCCGCGTGGTGACCACTCCCGGCCTCACCTTCGGCCTGGAACACTTCCTGGACCTGAACTGAGCCCCTGATTCCCATGCGCGCCAAGATCACCTACGCCGTCACCGCCGCCGTCCTGGTCTTCTACTTCGTCCTGGTCGGCAGCCGCGGCGTGCTGCTCATCGAGGCCGGCACCCCGGTCACCGTGGTCCTCGGCGTCTCGGTGCTGGTGCTGCCGGTGATCGGGGTGTGGTTCCTGTGGAAGAACACCCAGTTCGTCCGCAAGGCCAACCGGCTCGCTGCCGAACTGGACGCCGAGGGCGCCCTGCCCGTCGACGAGCTGAAGCGCACCCCGAGCGGCCGGATCGACCGCGACTCGGCCGACGAGGTCTTCGCCCGCCGCAAGGCCGAGACCGAGGCGGCCCCCGACGACTGGCGCAGCTGGTTCCGCCTGGCCGTCGCCTACCAGGACGCCCGGGACACCCCGCGCGCCCGCAAGGCGATGCAGCGCGCGATCAGACTGCACGACGGCACGGCCGAGCCGCACACCGAGACGGCCTGACCAGGCCCACGACATGCCGGTGGCCCGGCCCCCGCCTGCACGGGGCCGGGCCACCGGCATGTCGTCGTACGCCGTTCAGCCGATCCGGTACTCCGCGCCCCACGCCTCCACCGCGTCGGCGGCCCGGTCGAACCCCTCCGGCCGGGCGAGGAAGTCGGCGTTGTGCGTGGTCAGCAGCGGCGGCAGGGCGCCGGTGTCCCGGCCCCGGCAGGAGATGACCAGCGCCTGCCCCTGCACCGTCCGGGGCAGCCCGAGCCAGCGCACCGGCTGCTGCACCGTCCGCAGCTCGACGACCCGCTCCCACGGCACCGTACGGCTGACCAGGAAGCCCACCCGGCGCACGCCCCGCGCGCTCACCCACGTACCCATCCGCAGCAGCCGCAGCGCGCAGACGATGACGGCCAGGGCGACGCCGAAGACCGCGCCGGCCGAGGCCACGGTCCCCGTCGCGGCGATGGCCACCGTCGAGAACAGCACGAACGACGCCAGCAGCAGCATCAGCGCGGACGCCCCGACGCGCCAGGGACCGGGGCGGTAGGGCCGCCGCCACCGGTCCCGGTCGTCGTACGGCAACGCGACGTCGTCGGCCGTGTCGAAGGCACGGTCGGCCGTCAGGAAGGTCAGGGGCACGGCTGGTCCTCACTCGCTCCATGCGTGGGCTGTGCCCGGTGAGGTTATCGACCTGTGTCCCCGGTCACCACCCTCGGGGGCCCGGATGGAGTGTCGGCCCCCGGCCGCGCCCCGGCGGCCCGGTGGCGGCTCAGCGCTTGCCGGACGACGCCTGTGACTGCTGGGTCTGCTGCGAGGAGTGGTCGAGGGACAGCGCGGGCATCCCGATCACCAGGGAACCCACGAGCCCCGCCACTATGGTCAACCCGAGCAGCCAGCGCCCGGCCAGCTGGCCGAACGACATGCGCTCAGGGGGCGGGGGAGTGACATTGCTGCGGAACCTGTCGGCCTCGGCGACGAAGGCGAACGGGACGGGTTCACGCCGGCGCATCATGAGGACGTCTCCTTCCGGAACTCGAAGAACATCTGTCTGTACAGACGAACGGACACCACCGAAGGTGCCCTGTTTCACCGACTTCATCGCGGCACGGCCGTGAACGCCCCGTTTGGTGTCCGCCGTAGAGTGGCGTCCGCAAGCTGCCGAGACCGGAAGGCCCTCCCCACCGTGACCCCCGACACGCCCGAAGACGACTTCAAGATCGACCTGCGCAGCGACGTCACCGTCGAGCTGGTGAAGCACACCGCCTCCGACGCGGACGTGCTCTTCGCCGCCCGGGTCTCGACGGTCGGCGAGCAGTCCCTGGCCGAGCTGGACAAGGACCCGGAGCGCTCCAAGGGCCTGATCAACTACCTCATGCGGGACCGGCACGGCAGCCCGTTCGAGCACAACTCGATGACCTTCCTCATCAGCGCCCCGATCTTCGTCTTCCGCGAGTTCATGCGCCACCGCGTCGGCTGGTCCTACAACGAGGAGTCCGGCCGCTACCGCGAGCTCCAGCCGGTCTTCTACGTCCCCGACGCCTCCCGCAAGCTGGTCCAGGAGGGCCGCCCGGGCAAGTACCGCTTCGTCGAGGGCACCGAGGCCCAGCAGGAGCTGGTCGGCCGCGCGATGGCGGACTCCTACCGCCAGGCGTACGAGACCTACCGCGAGATGCTCGCCGCCGGCGTCGCCCGCGAGGTCGCCCGCGCCGTGCTCCCCGTCGGCCTGTACTCCTCGATGTACGCCACCTGCAACGCCCGCTCGCTGATGCACTTCCTCGGCCTGCGCACCCAGCACGAGCTGGCCAAGGTCCCGTCCTTCCCGCAGCGGGAGATCGAGATGGTCGGCGAGAAGATGGAGGCGGAGTGGCAGCGCCTGATGCCCCTGACCCACGCGGCCTTCAACGCCAACGGCCGCGTGGCCCCGTAACCCCGCGCATCAGGGCACACATGTGCGATCAGCCGCGCGAAGTGTCCGTATTGCGGCATTTCATGAAGTTCATCTAGCCTGATCGAACGGACCCGGCACTGCTTGAACCCCCGAGCAGGCAGTGCCGGGCTCCGCCTCCGCCCCGGTGCCGCGTCCCCCGAGGGCAGACCCCGCCCCGAGCAACGAGTAGCGTGTAACCCATGGCTCCGACCTCCACTCCGCAGACCCCCTTCGGGCGGGTCCTCACCGCCATGGTCACGCCCTTCACGGCGGACGGCGCACTCGACCTCGACGGCGCGCAGCGGCTCGCCGCCCACCTGGTGGACGCAGGCAACGACGGCCTGGTCGTCAACGGCACCACGGGCGAGTCCCCCACCACCAGCGATGCGGAGAAGGCGGACCTCGTACGGGCCGTCGTGGAGGCGGTCGGCGACCGCGCCCACGTCGTCGCCGGAGTCGGCACCAACGACACCCACCACAGCGTCGAGCTGACCCACGCCGCCGAGAAGGCCGGCGCCACGGGCCTGCTCGTCGTCACCCCGTACTACAACAAGCCCCCGCAGGAAGGGCTCTACCGGCACTTCAAGGCCGTCGCCGACGCCGCCGAGCTGCCGGTCATGCTCTACGACATCCCCGGCCGCAGCGGCGTCCCGATCAACACGGAGACCATCGTCCGGCTCGCCGAGCACCCGAGGATCGTCGCCAACAAGGACGCCAAGGGCGACCTCGGCCGCGCGAGCTGGACCATCGCGCACTCCGGTCTCGCCTGGTACTCCGGCGACGACATGCTGAACCTGCCCCTGCTCTCGGTCGGCGCGGTCGGCTTCGTCTCGGTCGTCGGCCACGTCGTCACCCCCGAGCTGCGCTCCCTGGTCGACGCGTACGTCGCGGGCGACGTGCAGAAGGCACTGGAGATCCACCAGAAGCTGCTCCCGGTCTTCACCGGCATGTTCCGCACCCAGGGCGTCATGACCTCCAAGGCCGCGCTCGCCCTCCAGGGCCTGCCCGCCGGACCGCTGCGCGCGCCGATGGTCGAGCTGACGCCCGAGGAGACCGAACAGCTCAAGATCGATCTTGCCGCCGGCGGGGTACAGCTCTGACAACAGACTTCGCAAGACCCCACAACTGAACAAGCGGGCCGCCGGTGCCCGCGTCCCACACCATCCATCGCATCTGCACGAACGTCACGCGCGCCACGTGCCCCACCGGTACGTGGCGTGCGTGGTGAGGAGAGTCTTTTGAGTCATCCGCATCCTGAACTGGGCTCGCCCCCGCCGCTCCCCGAAGGCGGCCTGCGGGTCACCCCGCTCGGCGGCCTCGGCGAGATCGGCCGCAACATGACGGTCTTCGAGTACGGCGGCCGTCTGCTGATCGTCGACTGCGGAGTGCTCTTCCCCGAGGAGGAGCAGCCCGGAATCGACCTGATCCTGCCGGACTTCTCGTCGATCCGGGACCGCCTCGACGACATCGAGGGCATCGTCCTCACCCACGGCCACGAGGACCACATCGGCGGCGTCCCCTACCTCCTCCGCGAGAAGCCGGACATCCCCCTCATCGGCTCCAAGCTGACCCTGGCCCTCATCGAGGCCAAGCTCCAGGAGCACCGCATCCGCCCCTACACCCTGCAGGTGGCGGAGGGGCACCGGGAGCGCATCGGCCCCTTCGACTGCGAGTTCGTCGCGGTCAACCACTCCATCCCCGACGCCCTGGCCGTCGCCATCCGCACCCCCGCGGGCATGGCGGTGCACACCGGCGACTTCAAGATGGACCAGCTCCCGCTGGACGGCCGCCTCACCGACCTGCACGCGTTCGCGCGCCTCAGCGAGGAGGGCATCGACCTCCTCCTCTCCGACTCCACGAACGCCGAGGTCCCGGGCTTCGTCCCGCCCGAGCGGGACATCTCCAACGTCCTGCGCACGGTCTTCGCCAACGCCCGCAAGCGGATCATCGTGGCCAGCTTCGCCAGCCACGTCCACCGCATCCAGCAGATCCTGGACGCCGCCTACGAGTACGGCCGCCGGGTCGCCTTCGTCGGCCGCTCGATGGTCCGCAACATGGGCATCGCGAGAGACCTCGGCTACCTGAAGGTCCCCCCGGGCCTGGTGGTGGACGTCAAGACCCTCGACGACCTTCCCGACCACGAGGTGGTCCTGGTCTGCACGGGCTCGCAGGGCGAACCGATGGCCGCCCTCTCCCGCATGGCCAACCGCGACCACCAGATCCGCATCGTCCAGGGCGACACGGTCATCCTGGCCTCGTCCCTCATCCCCGGCAACGAGAACGCGGTCTACCGCGTGATCAACGGCCTGACCCGCTGGGGCGCCAACGTCGTCCACAAGGGCAACGCCAAGGTCCACGTCTCGGGCCACGCCTCGGCCGGCGAGCTGCTGTACTTCTACAACATCTGCCGCCCGAAGAACCTGATGCCGGTCCACGGCGAATGGCGCCACCTGCGCGCCAACGCCGAACTCGGCGCCCTGACCGGCGTCCCGCACGACCGCATCGTCATCGCCGAGGACGGCGTCGCCGTCGACCTGGTCGAGGGCAAGGCGAAGATCTCGGGCAAGGTCCAGGCCGGATACGTCTACGTCGACGGACTCTCCGTCGGTGACGTGGGCGAGCCGGCCCTGAAGGACCGCAAGATCCTCGGCGACGAGGGCATCATCTCGGTCTTCGTGGTGATGGACTCGTCCACCGGAAAGATCACCGGCGGCCCGCACGTCCAGGCCCGCGGTTCGGGCATCGAGGACTCGGCCTTCGCCGCGGTCCTGCCCAAGGTCGTCGAGGCGCTGGAGCGCTCGGCCCAGGACGGTGTCGTCGAACCGCACCAGCTCCAGCAGCTGATCCGCCGCACCCTGGGCAAGTGGGTCTCGGACACCTACCGGCGCCGCCCGATGATCCTCCCCGTGGTGGTGGAGGTCTGACGGACCGTCGGACGTCCGTCCGCGCCAACCCGGAGCGGGGCGCCTCGATTTGCATCGAGGCGCCCCGCTCCAGTACGTTTACAACTCCGCTCAGGCGGGCACCCGACCAACTCACGGTCCGGAGCCCCGGGAGCGGGAATTCCGACTCAGAACTTCTGATAAAGTCGGAACCGCCGGAAAGGGAAACGCGGAAGCGGGAACCTGGAAAGCACCGAGGAAATCGGATCGGAGAAGGATCTGATAGAGTCGGAAACGCAAGACCGAAGGGAAGCGCCCGGAGGAAAGCCTGAGAGAGTCTCTCGGGTGAGTACAAAGGAAGCGTCCGT
>NZ_JBIVWS010000023.1:0-116947 GCF_044768905.1 Streptomyces sp. NPDC090994 | reverse complement strand
CTCCACACCTACAACCACCACCGCTGCCACACCGCACTGGACGGACACCCGCCCATCAGCCGCGTCAACAACGCTGCGGGTCAATACACCTAGCGGGACCGGGGAAGGGTGTCCGCGGGAACGTGGCCGGCCGGTGACAGGCTGCATTCCACGGCCCGCGCCGCCCGGATGGTGACGCCCACCTCCAGGGGAACCTGCGGCGGCGCCCCGGTGAAGCGGTACCGCTGGAGCAGCGTCGCCGTCGCGAGCTTCATCTGCAGCATGGCGAAGTGGTTGCCGATGCAGGAGCGCGGGCCGCCGCCCAGCGGGAACCAGGCGTAACGCGGCCGGTGGCTCTCCTCCTCGGGACGGAAGCGGTCGGGGAGGAACCGCTGCGGGTCCGGCCAGTAGGAGGGGTGGCGGTGTGTCACCCAGGGCGACACGTACACGTACGCACCAGCCGGTATCGCGTGTCCGTCGACGACCGTCGACCGCACCGCCCGGCGAATGAGGACCGGTGCCGCGGGATACAGGCGCATGGCCTCCTTGAGCACCCGCTCGACCGCCGGCACCTCCTCCAGGTCCGCCGGGGTGGGGCGGCGTCCGCCGAGGGCGGAGCGCACCTCGTCGCGCACGGAGTTCTGGACGTCCTGGTGCCGCGCCAGCAGGTACAGGGTGAACGTGAGGGACGTCGCCGTGGTGTCCGAGCCGGCCAGCAGGAAGACCAGCACCTGGTCGCGCAGCTCCTCGTCGGTGAGCGGAGTGTCCTCGTCGCTGCGCGCGTTGATGAGCAGGGTCAGCAGGTCGGTCCCCGCCTCGTGGCCCGAGGCGCCGCCGCGCCGGCGCTGCTCGATCAGCCGGTCGCACAGCGCGTGCAGCTCCCGTTGGGCCGCGCGCGCCCGGCGGTTGGCGGGTGCGGGGAAGGAACGGGGCAGGTTCAGCGGCATGAGGCCGCGCCGGAGGGTGTACGTGCTGAGCACGGGCATGCAGCGGCGCACCACGTCCGCCGCCTGTTCCGCGTCCGAGCCGAAGAGGATGCGGGTGATCATCCGCACGGTGAGCCGGCTCATGTCCTCGTTGAGGTCGGGCCGCCGGTCGGGGTCGGCCTCCCAGGCGGCGCACAGGGCGTCGACCTCGTCGCACACGGCCGCGGCGTACTCCGCCACCCGCTTCTTGGTGAACAGCGGTGACAGCAGGCGGCGCTGCCTGAGGTGGTCGTCGTCGAGGCTGCTGAGCAGGCCGTTGCCGAAGGTCTGCCGCATTTCCAGCGAGAAGCGGTCGTCCTTGCGGAAGTTGGCCGACTGGCCGGCCAGCACCTGCTGGACGCCCGCGGCGGAGAAGACGAAGTGGATCGTCGTACGCAGTCCGGGCGGCCCGGACACGATCCGCACCACGTCACCGTGCTCGCTCCGGGCGCGCTCGTACACGCCCAGAGGGTCTCGCCGCAGGTCCAGCAGTGAGCCCAGCAGCGGCGGGCCGTCGACAGTGGGCACCTCGGCCGCGTTCGTCTCCATTCCTGGCATCCCTTTCCGTAACTCGGCGTGCGAGACGGTGACCGGACCGGCCCCCGCCGGGGCGCCGGACCGCCGCCTCTGCGTCCATTGCACGCCGGGCCGCTCGCCGTCCGACAGGGGCGCCCGGCTCGCATCCGTCCTGCGCGGCCCGCGCTTGTGCGCTTGTGCGCCGTGCCGCGGGCGGACGCGGCCGGTGACGGTGCCGGGGCGGCCGTCCGTCACCGGGGAGGCGTGGCGCCGTTCACACCGCGAGGCGCTCCGGGGGGTTCTGGTACCTGGTGTAGCCGTCCAGGCGGCCGAGAGCCGACCGCGCGGCGGGCCGTCGCGCGTAGGGCAGCAGCCTGATGCGCAGGTCGTCGAGCCGGTCGGCGGTGCGCGGGCAGCGGATTCGGCCGTAGTGGTCGAGCAACTGGTGGACGGAGGCGCAGGCGCGGTCCAGCCGTCCTTCCCGCAGATGGACCTCGCCGAGTCTGGCGAGTGTCAGCGCGCGGGCGCGGTGCGCGCTCGGCGGCCGGTGGCGCAGGGACGCGGCGAGGGCCTGGCCGGCCGCGGCGAAGTCGCCGAGGCTCTGGTGCACATGGCCGCGCTGGTAGTGCAACGCGGCCATGGGGTAGCCGCTGAACGGTGCGGAGGGGCCGTTCTCTCCGTCGTGCAGCGCCATCGCGTCGGAGAGCGCCGCGAGCGACCGGCGTTCGTCTCCGGCCATCGCGTGCACCACGGCCAGGTGACTCATCAGGTACGCCCGGATGGGCGGCGGAGCGTCCTGTGGCGCGGCCGACCACGCCGCGCGGGCGATCGCCGTGTTCCGGTGCCCGAGCTGGCCGGACTGTGCGCTCAGCGCTCGCAGGGCGATGGCGTACTGGGTGCGGTCGCCTGCCTCGACGGCCAGCTGCGCGGCCACGTGGAAGTACTGCTGGGCCGCCCCGTCGTGCCGGCAGTCCGCGGACATACGGGCCAGCAGATGGGTCAGCCGGGACAGTTTCCCGAGCAGCAGCGCGTGGGTCCTCCGGTCCGTCCGGGCGGCGAGGAACGCGGCCCCGTCCGTGGCCAGATAGGTGGCCAGGGCGGTGCGTCCGTGTGCCCCGCCGTAGGTGTCCATGGTCTCCGCGTAGTACGTGGTGGTGTGCGTCAACGCCGCCAGATCGCCCGGCCCGAGCCGCCAGTCGCCCCCGGTGGGCCTCGGCTCGGCCTCGGTCCAGACCGGAGGGGCGCTGTTCGGGCGGAAGGGAAGCGCGCGGAACGCCGCCCTGGTCTCCGGACCGGTGTCCGCCGCGGTCAGCGTCGCCAGCGCGTCCCGGCCGCTGCCGCCGGCCGCGCGCAACGCGTCCGCCGGCTCGTCGGGAACCCGGGCCAGTCCGGTCTCCTGGACGCTGACCCGCCGGCCGAGCCGCCGGCTCAGGATCTCCGCCACCAGCGCGGGCACCGGGGCCGGAGGCCGGGAGCCGGCCAGCCACCCGGCGACCGACTTGCGGTTGTACCGGAGCACCCGCTTGTTCTCCGCCGCGGCGCGGTTGACGGACCGGGCCAGCGCCTCGCCCGACATATCCGCTTCCCTCATGAGCCTTCTCAGCTGCTGATTCGGATGACTGCGTGACATGACGACCCTTCGGACGCATTTCGGTAACAAAAGTGGAATCCTGCGGTAACGACTCGGTGACCAGGGGTGCCGTAATGCTGCGACCGTCCGTCGAACCCCGTTCCGGGGCGGGGGACCGCTGGTCATGTAACCCCGCCCGCTAAACAGGTAACCGTTTATTTTCGGCCACTCTGCTCGAATCGACGGATTGTGGCCGCCATGCGATGGCGGACCGTGCGGCCGGGCCGTGCATTCACAACCTCACAAATAAACGACCCGTGGGACACCGGGGCCGGGGAAAGCCCTTGGCATCGCGAAGCGGCCGCTGCTTGACTTCAGGTGTCGGCGGATCGGGAAATGCGTCCTCTCGAATAGCGAAACGCGTTCTCCCGGGACCGCACGGCGCCCTTCCGGGCCCCCGGCACGGAACCGGCCCGCACGGGCCGGCACGGAGACCGACGCGGCGCCCGCGGGAACCGCCTGCGCCGCCGGCATCGGAACCGGGCCGGGCTTGCCCGTACGACCGCGCGAGCCGGGCGCGAGCGCCCCGGTGCCAGTGGCCGCCGCAAGGAGGCTCACCGCACAACGGCCCCGGGCGGCCGCGGCCGGCCCGCCGCACCCGTCATGACCCGACCAGTGGGAGTGGAGACGACGTCCATGAACCAGGCACAGGTCCTCGGCACCCCGGTCGCGGACACCGTCAGGGAGGCCCTGGCGGAGTGCAGAGCGGCCACTCTTCCCGCCCTGCGCACCGCGGTCGAGAGCCTGCACCCCCGGCTGGCCCGCATCAGCGCCTACCACCTGGGCTGGTGCCACCGCGACGGCACACCCACCGACGGCCACGCCGGAAAGATGCTGCGCGGCACGCTGGCCATGCTCGCCGCGCGGGCGTTCGGCGCGAGCACGGCGTCCGCGGTGCCCGGTGCGGTCGCCGTCGAACTGGTGCACAACTTCTCTCTCCTGCACGACGATCTGATGGACTCCGACGAACTGCGGCGCGGCCGTCCCAGCGCCTGGGCGGTCTTCGGACGAGGACCCGCCGTACTGGCGGGCGACGCGCTGCTGGGCCGAGCGCTCCAGGTCATCACCGAGGTCCGTGGGGCCCCCAGGCAGCCGGCGACCGCGGTGCTGGTGGCGGCGGTGGACGACATCATCCAGGGGCAGGCCGCCGACCTGGAGCTGGACGGCTGCCCGGCGGACGGGGTGGACACCGGTGACTACCTGGCCGCGTGCGCCAAGACCAGTGGCCTCCTCGGCGGCTGCCTCGAAGTCGGCGCGCTTCTCGCTCACGCCCCCGCGCCGGTGGCGCGCATGCTCCGCTCCGCCGCCCGGGACCTGGGAGTGGCGTGGCAGATCGCCGACGACGTCGAGAGTCTGTGGGGTGATCCCGCCGTCAGCGGCAAGGCCGCCCACGGCGACCTGCGCCGCGGCAAGAGGACCTATCCCGTCATCGCCGCACTGCGCTCCGGGACCGAGGCCGGGGCCCGGCTGGCAACCCGGCTGAGCGCCACCGAGACCCCGGCCGAGGCCGAACTGGTCTCGCTGGCACGCCTGGTGGAGGAGGCGGGCGGACGCGAGGCAGCCGAGCGGGCCGCCCGCCGCCACCTCGACCAGGCCCTGCACACGCTGAGCCGGGCGGGGGGAGAACCCGGCACCGTCAAGACCCTGACCGCCCTGTTCCGCCATGTGCTGGCCCGCCACGAGCACTGGACGACCCCGCTCCCGACCGTCTCCGCCACGAAGGGAGCGGCCCTGTGAACGCGGCCGAGGCCACCGGCACGGCGACGGCAACGGGCGCCCGCGCGGAACCCGCCGCCGACGCCGCCCCGCAGGTGTGGCTCCACTACGCCAGGGAGGTGACCGACCCGGTGCTGCGGGAAGCGGTGGACTCCCTGCACCCGCAGGCACGTGTCGTCGCCGGCTACCACCTGGGATGGTGGGACGAGCACGGCCGGCCCGTCACCGGCGGCTGGGGCAAGGCCGTACGCCCCGCCCTCGCACTGCTCTCCGCGCGGGCCCTCGGTGCCCCCTGCAGAACCGCCGCACACTGTGCCGCGGCCGTCCAACTCGCCCACGACTCATCGTTGTTGCACGACGACATCATCGACCGCGACGACACGCGCCGGCACCGGCCCACCGCGTGGCGCGCTTTCGGCGTCGCCGACGCGCTGCTGGCCGGGGACGCCATGCTCGCCCTGGCGGTCTCCCTGGTCCACCGCGACGCACCGGGCGCCCCGGCCGCCTCGGTGCTGAACGAAGCCGTGCAGCAGTTCATCGGGGGACAGTTCGAGGACATGGGTTTCGAGGAACGGACCGAGGTGTCCCTCACCGAGTGCACCACCATGGCGGCACGGAAGACCGGCGCGCTCATGGGCGCCGCATGCCGTATGGGGGCTCTGGCGGGCGGGGCGGACGAGGGGCCGGCGGTGGAACTGGACGCCTTCGGCCGGTCCCTCGGCCTGGCCTTCCAGCACGTGGACGACCTGCTCGGCATCTGGGGCGACCCCCGGGCGACGGGAAAACCGGCCGGCGCCGACCTCCACGCCCGCAAGAAGAGCCTGCCGGTGGTGGCCGCCCTGGAATCGGACACGCCGGAAGCCGCCGAGCTGGCCGGACTCTACGCCCGGGACCCCGCCGCGGACGACGCCGGCATGCTCCGGCGGGCCGCCTCCCTCGTCGAGCGTGCCGGAGGCCGGCAGCGGGCCGACGGCCTGGCACGCCGGTACCTGGCCGAAGCGCTGGACCACCTCGACGCCACCGGTCTGCCCGCCTCCGACACCCGTCCGCTGCGCGCGCTCGCCGCGTGGCTGGCCCTCCGTGACCACTGACAGCGGCGCCGCGGCGGAACACCCGCCGACGCACCGCCGGCACGCCGCACCCGCGGACCGTCACACCACCGCGCCCCAGTGCGCCCCTCCGCCTGCGAGCGGCCCGCCGACCCGCCCGGCCGATCCGGTTCCGCCCTCCACCCCGGCCGGTGGACGTCCAGGCCGCTCCTTCCGTCCCTGCCGCGCCCGGCCGTGGGCCGGCGTCCACCCGGCCCACGGCCGGGAAAGGAGAGACATCGTGCACAGCCCGGTCTCCGATCCGGTCCTCGACTCCGTCCTGCCCCGATGGCCCTTCCCCGCCGCACCCGTACGCGACCCCGGCGACATCGCCACCGTCGAAACCGGCGGGGCGGAGTGGGCGAGGCGCCTGGGCCTGATCGACTCCGGCGACCCCCGGCACCCGCTGCGCCGCCTGTGCGCGGGTGAGCTGGTCAGCCACGGCTATCCGCGCGCGGACACCGGGATCCGCGTACTGATCACTCAGTGGACGATGTGGTACTTCAACCTCGACGACCACTTCGAGGACGGAGCCGCGGGCGCCAGCGCCGTCGCCGCCGACCGGGCGGCGGCCCCGCTCAGGCGGCTGGTGGACGCCGCCAGGCACCGCGAGCCGCTGCCCGCCCCCGAGGACCCCCTCCAGCGCGCGCTGGCAGACCTGCTGGAGCGGACCGCGCAGCACATGGCGCCGGTGCAGTTCGGCGAACTCCTCGCGCACCTGGACGACTACTTCACCTCCCTGGTCGTGGAGTCCGACTACCGGGCGCGCGGGGTCCTGCCCGGCGTCGACTCCTACATCGCGCTGCGCCGTGACACCGGGCCGGTGCTGCCGCTGCTGGACTTCGTGGAGCAGGCCGAGTCGGTGCGGCTGCCGGCGCGCTTCTACGGCACCCCCGAGTACACCGAGATGATCGGCTGCGCGGCCGACATCGCCTCCTGGATCAACGACCTGTGCTCGGTGTCGAAGGAACTGGACCGCCCGGACGCCTACAACCTCGTGGTCCTGCTGCACCGCCTGGAGGGCATGTCGCTCCAGGACGCCGCCGGCGAGACCCTGAACCGCATCGAGCAGCGGGTGACGGTGCTGAAACAGGCGTTGCGGCAGGCCGCGGGCCCCACCGGCACGGGCGGTCCCTACACCGTCGGTGAGAAGGCAGCCCTGAGGACCTGGGCCGACGGACTGCTCAGCTTCCAGAGCCACGTCGAGTGGTACCTGCGGCACGGGCGCTACGACCGGGACGAGCCCCGCTCGGAGGTCCCCGCGTGAACGGCGGCCGAACCGTCCCGGGGAACGCGGCCCCCGCGGCGTCGCGCGAAGCCGGTCCACCACCGCACGGACGGCCGCACGTCGTCGTGGTCGGCGCGGGCATCGCCGGCCTCACCAGCGCCTTCCTTCTCCAGCGCCGCGGCTGCCGGGTCACCGTCCTGGAAAGCTCCGGGCCGGAGTACGTCGGCGGCCGGATGAGCTCCGTGCAGCGCGGCGGGTTCTTCATCGACACCGGCGCCTCCCTGCTGTCGCGGCGCTACCACGCGATGCTGCGGCTCGCCGAGCTGGCCGGGGTCGGCGACCGGCTGCTGCCCTCCTCCGACGTCGTCGGGCTGATGCGCGACCGGCGGGTGCACCACGTACGGGTCGGTTCCCTGCCACGCATGGCCACCGGGTTGCTGCGGTTCGCGCCGTTCCCGTCCGACCTGCCCAAGCTGATGCTGGACCACCTGCGGGTCCGGCGCTCGCTGGACTGGTACGACATGTCCGCGGCGGCCCGGCACGACGGCGAGTCCGTCGCCGGATACGCGGTCCGCCGCGGCCTGCGGCCGGGCACCGTCGACCACCTGCTGGACCCCCTGTGCATGCTCGCCTCGCTCCAGGACGTCGAACGCACCTCGTCCGTCGCGCCGTTCATGCTGCTCAACTCCCTGCTGGGGGGCGGCGGCCTGTTCACCTTCCGGGACGGGGTCGGTCTGCTGCCGCGGCTCCTCGCCGCCCAACTGCCCGTCACCTACCACGCCACGGTGCGTCAGGTCGAGGAGAGCGCCACCGGGGTCGCGGTCACCTGGCAGGCGCAGGACGGGACGGGAGAACGCACGGAGCGGGCCGACGCCTGTGTGCTGGCCGTGCCCGCCTCCCTGGCCCCGGACCTGTACGGCCAGATGCCGCGGCGGTTCAGCGATTTCTTCCGGCACGTCGAGTACACCGGCAGCGTCCACGTGGCCTTCGGTCTGGACCGGCCCACCGCCGAGAAGGCCGTGATGGTCAACGTCCCGCGTTCCGAACACCCCGCACTCGTGGGGGTGATCCTGCCGCACAACACCGCTCCCGGCCGGGTGCCGCAGGGGCGGGGGCTGGTCATGGCACACTTCCGGGGCTCCTGGTCGGACCGCCACCGCGACCTGCCCGAGGAACAGCTCGTCGACCACGCACGGTCCGCTCTGCGGACCGTGGGACTGACGCCGGAGACCGACGACCACACCGTCATGACCCACGTGATGCGTCCCGGGCGCTGCGTGGTCTTCCGCCGGCCCGGCGACTACCGCGAGATCGCCAGGCTCGCCCCGGCCTGGCCCGCCGCCTCGCGGGTCCGGCTCGCCGGCGGTGACTTCTTCACCCAGTCCAGCACGCACCACAGCATCTGTTCGGCGGTGCGGGTGGCCCACCGGCTCTGGGAGCGGCTGGAGGCGTCACCCCCACCGGCCCGGCCGTACCCGCTCCCGGCCGTCTCCGCTCGGACGAAAGGAACACAGTGAACACCACGGGCACCAAGGAACCGATCATCGTCGTGGGGGCCGGCATCGCCGGCATGACCGCGGCCTTCCGCCTCCAGCAGGCCGGGCACCCGGTCCGCGTCCTGGAGGCCGAGGACCGCGCCGGCGGCCGGATGCGCACAGTGGAGCGCCGCGGCTACCACATGGACCTGGCCGCGATCCTGCTGATCGAGAACTACACGCAGATGCGCGACCTCGTCCGCGACCTCGGCATCGAGGACACCACCCTGCGTACCAACAACCAGGTCGGGATCCGCCGCGAGGGCCGCGTCCACCGGCTGCGGGCGAACCGGCCCACCGACCTCAAGCGCTCGGGTCTGCTTCCCTGGACCTCGCTGCCCGCCATGGCGCGGCTGCAGTCGGACCTCAAGAAGTACGCGAACCGGCTGCGCTGGGACAGCGACCTGGGCGAGGCCGCCGCCCTCGACACCGAGACCGCCGCCGCCTACGCGGAGCGCCGGCTCGACACGCAGTTCCGCGACTGGGTCGTGGACCCGATGAGCGCCATGTTCTTCAACTCGCCCCCCGACCTGTCGGTGGTCAACTTCCTGTTCTCCATGCCGGCCGTGAACTCCACCTGGTTCAACTTCCACGACCGGGTGGACACCCTCACCACGACACTCGCCTCCCGGCTCGACGTGGAGACCCGCGCCGAGGTCACCCAGGTCGAGGAGACCTCGGACGGCGTCCGGGTGCACTGGCGGCGGGAGGGCGAGCCCGAGCACACCGAGGAGGCCGCCGCCGCGGTGGTCGCCCTGCCGGGCCCGGTGGCCGCCCGGCTCTGCCCGGGCCTGGCCCCGCCGTCCCGGGATTACCTGGCGAACGTGCCCTACGTGCCCGACATCCACGTCTACTTCGGCGTCGACCGTGTTCCGGACGAGACGGCCACCTGTGTGCTCTTCCCGCAGCGCGAGCACCCCGACCTGGGCGTCATCACCTTCAACCACAACTTCGCACCCGGCCGGGCCCCGCAGGGCCACGCCCTGCTGACCAGCTACTACCGCTATCCGTGGGCGATGCGGCACTGGGACGCCGACGACCAGAAGATCGAGGCGCTGACCCACGAGGTGCACCGGCAGGCCTGGCCGGAGATGGCCCGGCACATCGAGGCCCACCAGGACATGGCCTACGTGCAGCGCTGGAAGAACGCGGTCATCCTGCGCAAGCCCGGCGACTACGCGCGCCTGCGCGACTTCAACCGCGGACTCGACCCCCGCTCGCGCATCCAGCTCGCCGGGGACTACCTCGCCTTCAGCGCGACCAACTCCAGCCTCGTCACGGGGGAGCGGGCCGCCGAGCGGGTGCACGAGGTCGTCACCACCGGCGCGGTCGCCGCCGGCCGCCGTTAGACGACGCCCTGGCGCCCCCGGGGCGAGCGGAACGAACGTCTCGGCTGTACCCGGCCGACCGCCCCGTGCGAGAGGCCGGGCCGCCTCCCCGGCCGTCCGCCGCAAGAGAGGAACGCAGATCATGTCCACGCACTGCACGTCCACCACCGAGGAGCAGCGGATCGCGACGGGCGAGGCGCACGGCAAGGCCATCCTGTTCGGTGAACACGCGGTGGTCTACGGCGCCCCGGCACTCGCGCTCCCGCTGCCGGAGCTGACCTGCCGGGCCACCGTGCGCCCCGTGACGGGGCCCGGCTCCGGTGGCTCCCGCCTGCGCATGGTCGCCCCGGGAGCGCACGGCACCCCGAGGGAGACGGCGGGAGACGTACCCGAGGAACTCGCTCTCCTCCTGCTGGCCTTCGCCGAACGAGCGGGCCTCAAGACGCCCCCCGCCCTGGAGATACACCTCGACAGCCGCATCCCGCCGTCCCGCGGGCTGGGATCCAGCGCGGCGAACGCCCGCGCGCTGGTCCGGGCGCTCGACGCGCTCTGCGGGACCGGCCTGGCCGAACAGGAGGCCTTCGACCTGGTCCAGGTGGCCGAGCGGTCCGCGCACAGCAGAGCCAGCGGCATCGACGCACTGGCCACAGGGAGCGAGCGGCCGGTGCTCCTCGCGGACGGCCGGGCCCGTACCCCGTCGGTGGGCGCCGGATTCCACGTCGTCGTGGCCGACAGCGGCAGCGGCGGCAGCACCAGGGAAGCCGTCGGGATGCTGCGGGACGCCTTCGCGCGAGACCCCGACCTCCGCACGCGGTTCATCCACCGCTCGACCGGGTTCGCCCGGGCCGCGCTCGACGACCTCGCGGCCGGCCGCCTCCCCTCCCTGGGCCGGCGCCTCACCGACTGCCACCGGATGCTGGCCGGCCTCGGCCTGACCACCGACGGTACCGACGCGCTGGCCCGCACCGCCCTGGACGCGGGGGCGCTCGGAGCCAAGATGAGCGGCGGCGGACTCGGCGGCTGCGTCGTGGCCCTGGCCACGAGTGCGGCCCACGCCGAGTCGGTGTCCACGGCACTCGCCGGGCGAACGGGCGCCCGCACGTGGACGGCCGCCGTCCCGGAGGGGGCCGGACATGACGGCCGGTGAGACGGCGGTGGCCGTCGCCCATCCCAACATCGCCCTGATCAAGTACTGGGGCAAACGCGACGAGCGGTTGGTCCTGCCCGTCACCGACAGCCTGTCGATGACGCTCGACGTGTTCCCCACGACGACCACGGTCCGGCTCGACCCGGGTGCCGCGGCGGACCACGTCGTCATGGACGGCGTCCTCGCACAGGGCGAGGCACTGCGCCGCGTCACCGCCTTCCTGCACCTGGTGCGCGAGCGCGCCGGGCGCCGGGAACGGGCCGTGGTCGACACCCGCAACAGCGTGCCCGTGGGAGCCGGCCTCGCCTCCTCGGCCAGTGGGTTCGCCGCCCTGGCCCTGGCAGCCGCTCACGCCTACGGTCTGCCCGGCAACGCCGAGGAGCTGTCCCGGCTGGCCCGCCGCGGATCCGGCTCGGCCGCCCGGTCCGTCTTCGGCGGCTTCGTCGTCTGGCACGCCGGCGATCCCGGCGCCCCCGACCCCGACCGTGCCTCCTACGCCCAGCCGGTCACCGACGCCCGTCTGGACGCCGCGCTGGTCGCCGTCGTCCTGGACGAGGGGCCCAAACCCGTTTCGAGCAGGGAGGCCATGCGGCGTACGGTCGCCACCTCCCCGCTCTACCGGGACTGGGTGGCGGACAGCCGCACCGACCTGGCCCGCATGCGCGCTGCGCTGCGCGCCGGCGACATGGCGACGGTCGGCGCGATCAGCGAGCGCAACGCCCTGGGCATGCACGCCACCATGGAGGCCGCGCGGCCCGCCGTCCGCTACCGCACCGCCGCCACGGACGCGGTACTCGGCCACGTCCGCCGGCTGCGCGCGGAAGGCCTGGGTGCCTGGGCGACGATGGACGCCGGCCCCAACGTCAAGGTGCTGTGCGCGTCCGCGGACGCGGAACGGGTCGCCGCCCGGATGCGCGAGGTCACCGACGCCCGGGTGGTGGTGGCACGCGGCGGCCCTGGTGCCAGGCTCCGGCAGGTGACCACCTGATGGCGGCCCGGACCACCCGCCGCGCACCCGGAAAACTCATGGTGACAGGCGAGTACGCCGTCCTCGAACCGGGACGGCCCGCCGTCGTCGTGGCGGTCGACCGGTACGTCACCGTCACGGTCACGGCCGCCGAGGACGCCGAGGGCGCCGACGTCGTCATCGACTCCGATCTGCTGGCCCACGAGGTGCGGCTGCGTCGCGGCCGAGAGGGTCTCCAGGTGCTGCCGGGACGGGATCCGGCGTCGGCGCGCGGTGCGCCGGCGCACATCGTGTCGGTCGTGGAGACGGTCGAGCAGCTGCGGACGGAGCGGCGGCTCGGCCTGACGCCGGTCCGGCTCTCGGTCCGCAGCGACCTGCACCGCGGGGGCGTCAAGACCGGGCTGGGATCCAGCGCGGCGGTCACCGTCGCGGCGGTCCGGGCGCTGGCGGACCACTACGGCATGCGGCTGTCCCGTGAAGACGTCTTCCGGCTCGCCCTGCTGGCCGGCGTCCGGATCGACGCGGGTCCTTCGGGGGCCGACCTCGCGGCCGCGACGTGGCGGGGGTGGGTGTTCTACCGGTCGCCCGACCGGCAGGCCCTGCTGGCCGGCCTGCGGCGGCACGGCGTCGCGCACACCCTGGGGCGGCCCTGGAGCGGTTTCACCGTCCGGCAGCTGCCGCCCCCCACCCGTCTCGCCCTGCACGTGGGCTGGAGCGGCCGCCCGGCCTCCACCACCGCCCTCGTCGCCGACCTCGCCACCCGGCGGGAGTGGCAGAGGGCGGTACGGTCCCGCTTTCTCGACGACAGCGAACAGTGCGTGTCAGCCGCCGAACGGGCCCTGCTGCGGGACGAGCCGGCCGCCCTCCTGGACGCCGTGCGCACCGCCCGCGGTCTGCTGCACCGGCTCGATGCCGAGACCTCCCTCGGCATCGTCACCGCTGACCTGCAGCGCCTCTGCGAGGTGGCCGAGTCCTGCGGCGCCGGCGCCAAACCCTCCGGCGCGGGCGGCGGCGACTGCGGCATCGCCCTGCTCCCGGCCCACCGCTCCGCGACGCTGCTGCGCCTGCGCTGGACGGCGGCCGGCATCACCCCCCTGCCGCTCGGCGTGACCGCCGGCGCCGGCGCGGACCCCGGTCCCGAGGACCGGACCGCCCCCGACGCCGCCCCATACCCGCGAGGACACATCCGATGACCGCACACCGCAAGGACGACCACGTCCGGCTCGCCCACGCCCAGCACACCGCCGGAAACGAGCCGCCACTGCCCGCGGGGCCTGCGCGGCCGAGCCAGTTCGACGAGGTGCGCTTCGTGCACCACGCCCTGGCCGGCACCGACCGCGAGAAGGTCTCGCTGACGACCCGCTTCGCCGGGATCGAGTGGCCGGTCCCGCTGTACATCAACGCCATGACCGGCGGCAGTGCGCGCACCGGCGAGATCAACCGGGACCTGGCCGTCGCCGCCCGTGAGACCGGACTGCCCATCGCCACCGGCTCCATGAGCCCTTACCTCAAGGACCCCGACACGGCGTCCACCTTCACCGTCGTGCGCCGCCGGCACCCGGACGGCTTCGTCCTGGCCAACCTCAACGCCGACGCCACCCCCGAACAGGCTCGCCGGGCCGTGGGCCTGCTGGAGGCCGACGCCCTGCAGATCCACCTCAACACCGTGCAGGAGACCGTCATGCCCGAGGGCGACCGGTCCTTCGCGCACTGGGCCACCGGCATCGAACGCATAGCCGCCGCCGTCGATGTACCCGTCGTCGTCAAGGAGGTCGGCTTCGGACTGAGCGGACGGACCGTGCGCGAGCTGGCTTCGCTGGGGGTGCGCGCCGCCGACGTGGCCGGCAGTGGCGGAACCGACTTCGCCCGCATCGAGAACGGCCGCCGGAAGCGGCCCGACTACGCCTACCTGGAGGGCTGGGGCCTGAGCACCCCGGCCGCGCTCCTCGACGCCCGTGACTGCGGGCTGCCGCTCCTTGCCTCCGGCGGCGTCCGCACCCCCCTGGACGTCGCCCGCGCGCTGGCTCTCGGAGCCCGCGCCGTCGGCGCCTCGGGCCCCTTCCTCACCACGCTCCTGGACGGCGGTGTCGACGCCCTCGTACGGCACATCACCACCTGGCTGGACCATCTCACCGCCCTCATGACCCTGCTCGGCGCGCATACCCCGGACGCTCTCGCCGACTGCGACGTCCTGCTCACCGGATCGCTGCGCGCCTTCGTCATCGACCGCGGCCTGACGACGGCCGCGCGGAAAGGAGTCACCGCATGACCCTCACGGCAGAACCGTCGGCGAGCCTCACGGCGGCGGGCGTCCCGCTGCGCTGGGTGGGCCCCGTACGCCTCAGCGGCAACGTCGCCACCACCGAGACCGAGGTGCCCCTGGCCACCTACGAATCCCCGCTGTGGCCCTCCGTCGGCCGCGGCGCCAAGATCTCCCGGCTGGTCGAGGGCGGCATCCGCGCCACCCTCGTCGACGAGCGGATGACACGGTCGGTCCTGGTGGAGGCCGACGACGCGGCCACCGCCCACGCCGCGGCCCGCGCGGTCCAGGACGACCTCCCGCGGCTGCGGGAGATCACCCGGGCGAGCAGCCGCTACGCCCGGCTCCTCGAGGTCCGCCACGAGATCACCGGGCCGCTGCTCTTCATCCGCTTCGAGTTCGCCACCGGCGACGCCTCCGGCCACAACATGGCCACCCTCGCCTCCGACGCCCTGCTCGCCCACCTCCTCGCCACCGTGCCCGGCGTCCGGTACGGCTCCATCTCCGCGAACTACTGCACCGACAAGAAGGCCACCGCCGTCAACGGCATCCTCGGCCGCGGGAAGAACGTCGTCGCCGAAGTCCTGGTGCCCCGGCACGTCGTGGAGTCGCACCTGCGCACGACCGCCGACCGGATCACCGCCCTCAACATCAACAAAAACCTCGTGGGCACCCTGCTGGCCGGCGGCATCCGTTCCGCCAACGCCCACTACGCCAACATGCTCCTCGCCTTCTACCTGGCCACCGGCCAGGACGCGGCGAACATCGTGGAGGGCTCCCAGGGCGTGACCTACACCCAGGACCGGGACGGAGACCTCTACTTCTCCTGCACCCTGCCCAACCTGATCCTCGGCACGGTCGGCAACGGCAAGGGCCTCGGCTTCGTCGACGCCCACCTCACCCGGCTCGGCTGCCGCGAGGACCGGCCCGCCGGCGAGAACGCCCGACGGCTCGCCGTCCTCGCCGCCGCCACCGTCCTGTGCGGCGAACTGTCCCTGCTCGCCGCGCAGACCAACCCCGGCGAACTGATGAAGGCCCACAACCGATTCGAACGCGCCACGGGAGACGCACATGTCCGCTGAGACCGCCATCGGCATCCACGACCTGTCCTTCCGCACCACCAGCCTCGTCCTGCCCCACACCGAACTGGCCCGCTCCAACGGCACCGACATCGCCAAGTACCACAAGGGCCTGGGGCAGCGGGCGATGAGCATCCCCACCACGGACGAGGACATCGTCACCATGGCGGCCGCCGCCGCGCTGCCCCTGGTGCAGCGGCACGGCCCCGACCGCGTACGCACCGTCGTCTTCGCCACCGAGAGCTCCATCGACCAGTCGAAGGCCGCCGGCGTGTACGTCCACTCGCTGCTGGGACTGCCGCCGCACGCCCGCGTCGTCGAGGTCAAGCAGGCCTGCTACGGAGCCACCGCCGCACTGCAGTTCGCGGCAGGGCTGGTCCACCGCGACCCCGATCAGCAGGTACTCGTCATCGCCAGCGACATCTCCCGCTACGACCTCGACAGCCCCGGCGAGGCCACTCAGGGCGCGGCGGCCGCGGCCATGCTCGTCTCGGCCGACCCCGCCCTGCTCGAACTGACCGGCCCCTCCGGCCTGTTCACCGCCGACGTGATGGATTTCTGGCGCCCCAACTACCGCGCCACGGCCCTGGTCAACGGCAAGGAGTCGGTCACGGCCTACCTCGACGCGGTCGAGGGCGCCTGGCGTGACTACCAGGACCGCGGCGGCCTGCCGCTGGAGGACTTCCGTGCCTTCTGCTACCACCAGCCCTACACCCGGCTGGCCTTCAAAGCCCATCGGGCGCTCCTGGAAACGTGCGGGGCCGACCCGGACGAGGAAGCACTGCGGCACGCCGTGGCACCCACCACCGGCTACAACGAGACCGTGGGCAACAGCTACACGGCCTCCGTGTACCTGGCCCTCACCGCGGCCCTGGAGAACTGCCCCGATCTGGACGGCCGGACGCTGGGCCTGTTCAGCTACGGCTCAGGCAGCGTCGCCGAGTTCTTCGCCACCCGGGTGCGCCCCGGCTACCGGTCGCACCTGCGTGGTGACGCGCACAGGGAGGCCGTCAGCGCCCGGCAGGCCATCGACTACGAGACGTACCGCGGGCTGCGCCTGCAGAACCTGCCCACCGACGGCAGCTGGTACGAGTTGCCCCACCAGACCCGTGGCCCGTTCCGGCTGGCGGCCCTCCGCGACCACCAGCGCATCTACGAGGCGGCCTGACCGGCGGCATCCGCACGGCCGCCCGACCGGCAGCGGTTGCCGGCACGGCGGCGCGGCTCCGGGAACGGCACCGGGCGCTCGACGCGCGGCGGAGCGGCCCGCCCCCCAACCCCTCACCCGGACTTATCGGAGACGAGTCGACATGAGCAGTCCTTCAGCCGCTGTCCCCGCCGCGGGAGCCGTCGGTGTGCTCGGCACCGGTTCCTGCCTGCCCGGAGACATCGTCACCAACGAGGAGGTGGGTACGCCGGCCGGGGTGACACCGGAGTGGATCGAGCAGCGCACGGGCATCCGGGAGCGCCGCCGGGCCAAGCCCGACGACGTCACCTCCGACCTCGCGGCGACCGCCGCCCGCACCGCGCTGGCCTCGGCCGGCGTCCGGGTCGGGGACCTCTCCCTGATCGTGGTCGCGACCTCCACTCCGGACTCCCCGCAACCCCCGACCGCCACCGCGGTCGCCGCCCGGCTCGGTGCCCCACCCGGCACACCCGCCTACGACATGAACGCCGTGTGCAGCGGCTTCGTCTTCGCCCTGGCCACGGTCGAACGGATGCTGCACGGCACCGCGGGGCACGCCCTGGTCATCGGTGCCGACATCTACTCCCGCATCCTCGACCCGGCCGACCGCCGCACCGCGGTCCTGTTCGGTGACGGCGCGGGGGCCGTCGTCCTCGGCCCCACCCGCGGCAGGGGCGTCATCGCCACCCACCTGGCGTCGTTCCCCGACCACCGTGACCTGATCCGCGTCCCGGCCGGCGGCAGCCACATCCCCGCCTCGCCCGAATCCCTCGCGGAGGGCCTGCACTACTTCACGATGGACGGCCGGGCCGTGCGCGCCTTCGTCGAGGACCACGTCGCACCGATGATCGACGGCTTCCTCCAGGAGCACGGTGCTCCGGCGTCCGGCGCGGGGGCACCCCGTGTCCACTTTGTGCCCCACCAGGCGAACGGCCGCATGATCGAGAAGCTGGCGGCCGATCTCGGCTTCCCGCCGGAGCGCGCCCATGCGACCGTCCGGAAGTACGGCAACACCGGTGCGGCGTCCGTGCCCGTGACCCTCGATCATGCGGCGAGCCGTCTGGCACCGGGCGATCTCGTTCTGCTGGCCGGGTTCGGCGGGGGCATGGCCGCCGGACTCGCCCTCCTCGAATGGGGGCCCCGAAACCTCCGCCCGGCACGGTCGACCGGGGGCTGACCGAAGGGAATCACGACCCCGCCGCTCCGTCTTCCTGACCGGCGGCCCGGACGGACCCCCGGCGGTCCCCGCGCCGGCCCGACGATCACCGTGCCCGGCGGCCGGGGGCCCGTGGCCCTGGGGGCGCTTCCGGGCGGACGACCGGGGGGTACCGGCCTGGCGGCCCGGCAGACGGTCCTCCAGCTCGGCGAGGTGCGGTCCGGCCGGCCCGTTCCGGTCGACGGGGCCGGGGCGGCGTGGGGCGCGGGTGCCCGCGGTGGCCGCGCCCCGCCATGCCGGCCGCCTGCGGGGGCACGGCGCGCACCGGGACGTCGGTCCGCTTGACCTGGCCGCGGGTCCGGCGGCGGTGGGCGGTCCGTTCCGGGCCGTGGTGAACCACGTGCGTGTCTCCCCGGGCGAACTCGCGCGGCTGACGGCCTGCGTCGCCGGCGGCGGAGGCGCGGTGAGCACGGCCGGCCCGGTCACCGGGGACCCCGCCCGGAGGGTGCGCCGAGGTCAAGCACCTGCGGCGCGACCAGCGCGGCGCTGCGTGTGCTCGCGATGGTCTCGACGGCCGCGCGGCCACAGGACGAGGACGCGTTCCCCGAACGGCTGGTCGCCGAGCGCGGGGTCGTCGTCCGGCTGAGGGCGGAGCGGCTGTACGGGACGGCCCCGGACGTCGGCGGCCAGGTGTGACGAGACGGCCGGACGGGAGGACAGGGGCCCCGGGAAACCGTGTCAGGCGGCGTACTCACCGGTCAGCATCGCGGAGGCGAGTTCGACCCGCGAACGGAATCCGGTGCGTTTGAAGAGCCTGCCTAGCCGGCTCTCCACGCTCTTCTCACTGCACCCGAGCGCGACCGCCAGTTCGCGGTTGGTCAGCCCCTCGGTGACCAGGGTGGCCAGCAGCCGCTCGTTCTCCGCGATGGTGAGGCTCCGGCCCGGCACGGCGACCTTGTGGGCGCGCATCAGATTCCGCAGCTGTGCCCGGCGCAGCAGCGCGTCCAGGTCGCCGTACAGGGCGTACGCCTCGTGCAGCAGCGACGGGTCGGCCAGCCCGTACCGGACCACCGCGGCGAGCGTGTCGGCCTGCTCCAGCGGCTGTGCGCGTCTCCGCGCGAGCCGTACCGCGGCGGTCGCGGACTCACGGTCGTGGTGCACCACGGCGGCGGTGAGCAGGTGGGACAGCCGGGACCGGCCGGTGCCGAGCAGTTCGGCGACCTTGTGCGCCTCGTCCGCGCACCGCCCCGCCGCCGCCAGGTCGCCCGTCGCCATGTCCGACTCGGCCTTCAGCAGCCACAGGTCGTCCGTGCCGGCCACCAGACCGCGTTCGACGGCCACGGCGAGCGCGTCGCCGACGACCTGATCGGCCCGGTCGGTGGCGCCCAGGGCGCGTTCCAGGTACGACTCCGGCACGGCCAGCAGATGGAGCATCACGGGCTGCACGGTCCGCGCCCGCTCGATCACCTCGCGCGCCCCGGCCAGCCGGCCGCGCGCACCGAGGATGACGCTCGTCTCCCGGCACATCAGGGTGTGGGTGGGCAGGTCGCCGATCGACAGCCCGACGGCCAGACTCTCCCGGGCCAGACCGAGCGCCCGGTCCCAGTGCCCGCTCTGGCTGTCCGCGACCACCCGGTCGGGAACGGGCCGGTAGGCGGACGGCAGTTCGTGCACCGCCAGCACCTCCTCCGCCCGGTCCGGATCACCGAGCAGCATCAGTACCCGGGCCAGTTGCGACAGCCGCTCGAAGCGGTGCCGCACCCCTTGCGTCCACAAGGGCCACCGGGTCGGCGCGGCGACGGCCCGCTCGAACAGCTCGGTCCGACCGAGGATCGCCTGGACGCACTCGCTGAACAGCAGCCCCAATGCGGTTAAGACATCGTTGTCACGGCTCCAGGTGTGCCGCTGGGCCTCCAGATGCTCGTCCGCCTCCCGCCAGCGGTCGAGATGGCACAGCGCGATGCAGCGGGTGAGGACCCGGTGCCCCTCTCTGCCCGGCAGCGAGCGCCAGCCGCCGTCACAGATCTCGGCGAGTGCCGCCATGTCCGAGGTCCCGCCGAGCGAGGCCACGTAGACCAGCTCCATCTCGAGCAGGGTCTCGGGGGAGACCAGGTCGGCGTACTCGGACATGACCGTCGACGCGCTCCCCAGCGCCTCGCCGTACCGCAGATGGATCAGACAGGTCGAGGCGTGCATGACCAGTGCCTGGGCGCGCCGCTCCGGCTCGGTGATCAGGTCGAGGGCGGTGCGCAGCCAGCGCTCCGCGTGGTATCCGTCGTCCAGCATGGCGGCGGTGCCCTTGGCGAGCAGTTCGACGGAGGCCCGCCCGGAGTCCACGAACCGGCCGGCGGCGACCAGTTGCTCCGCGAGGTACCGGTCGTCCGCGACGGCGGCGCCCGCCCAGACCGCGGTGACCGCCAGCTGGGCGAGCCTGCGCCGCTCGTACGGCCCCAGACAGGTGATCAGCGCGGACGCGAGCAGCGGCACCCGGAACCTCCAGTGGTCCGGCCCGGGCCCGTGCCGCAGCGCACCCTCGGCGTACAGCTCGGCCAGGGCCGCGCGGACCTCGTCCTCCGTCACGCCCACGGCCTCGCCGGCCAGCCCGATCGCGGCGGAGCCCAGCGGATGCAGTACGGCCATCGCCTTGGCCACCGGCCAGACCTGCCCGCCCAGTTGCTTCAGGTACTCCACCGGGGGCAGGTCGGACGGCAGCGAGGGCGGCTGGTCCGACGCCGTGAGGTAGGCGTGCCGGTCGAAGACGCGCAGCGAGCCGCTCCTGCGGTGCCCCGCCAGGGCGGTGAGTACGGCGGCGGGCCTGCCGCGGCACTCCCGGCCCAGGTACCCGAGCAACGACGCCGACGGCTTGGCCTGCAGGTGCTGGGTGACCAGGGCGCGGACCTCGGACTCGCGCAGCGGACGCAGCGGCACCACCTCGGCCAGACCGGCGGCGCACAGCTGGTCCAGCGCGGCCCGCTCGCCCGCCGGGTCGGCCGGTGAGGGGCGGAGCGCGCAGACGAACGTGACCGGTCCCCCCGCCAGCGCGCGGACCAGCGGCAGCAGCACGGCACGGGAGTCGGGGTCGGTCCACTGGGCGTCGTCGACGAGGACGGTGAGCTTGTCGCAGGCGGTGACGGCCGCCCGCAGCTCGGCGGCCAGCCTGCGCCCGGCGTCCCGGCCCGGCCCCGGGGCGGCGCCCTTCGCCGGACGTCTGACGTCGCCGCCCGGGTGCGCCGCGGCGAGTTCGGCGGCCAGCCGGGACGCCAGGGAGAACGGGCGGTCGCGCTCGGCGCGCGCCACCCGCAGGGTCAGGGTGGTGACGTCCCGGGCGGTCAGCTCGTCCCGGACGGCGGTCAGCACCGCGCCGCGCCCGATCCCGGTCGGGCCCGTGACCAGAACCAGTGAGGCGGCGTCGGGTGAGGTCGCGAGGGAGACGATGCGCGCGATGGAGGTGCCACGGCCGAACAGCGGCTGCGCCGACCGGTCCGAACAGGCCGCGCCGCGCCAGTAGTTGATCACCGAAACAGTATGCCCAGCGCGCCGGACCGGTAGCACTTCCGAACGTTACAATCGCGTCCTCGACGGGCAGTTGACTGCGGGACGAGCCGTCTCGGACGCCTCCCGGACACCTGACCTCCGAAGGGCGGTGGCCCGGGGAGCCCGCGCCGCACATGGCGGCACACGGCGTCACAGGTGTCACGAGAGGAGGCCCGCGGTGGCCCGAGCACGTGCCGTGATCCGGGGCAGGGACCAGGAACTGGCGGTGTTGCGCGCGGCGTCGGCGGCCGACGGCGGCGGCCTGGTCGTCATCGGGGGACCGGCCGGCATCGGCAGGACCGCGCTGCTGGACGAGGCGGAGCGGTTACTGCGCGCGGCCGGGGTGCGCGTCCTGCCGGTGCGCCCGGGCGCCGGCCCGGACGGCCGCGGCGACGACGCGTTCGCCCTCGCGCCGCTGGTGCGCGCCCTGCGCGACCGGTTCGAGCGGTTCCCGGAGGCCGGGCACGGCGACGCGCTCGGCACGGTGGCCCGGCTGAGCGACGCGGCGAAACAGGGCACCGGCGGATGGACCCCGGCCGTCGTCACCGCGCTGGGCAACCTCTTCGACCGGATCGGCGGCCGGGGCCGTACCGCGCTGCTCGTCGACGACGCGCACGCGTTCGCCGAACCCGCTCCCGTGCTCACCGCGGCCCGCCGGGCCGGCTGCCTGGTGCTGGCCACCTGTGACGAGAGCGCCGAGCACGCCCCGGGGACCGCCGAACTGCTGGCCGCCGCCGACCAGGTGGTGACGCTCGGACCGCTGGCCGACGACGTCGCGGAGTCCCTGGCGCGCCGCGCCCACGGGGCACGCCTCGACGAGTCCGTGCCGGACCTCCTGCGCACGGCACTGGGACCGCTGTTCGGCAACCCCGGCACCCTGCTGGGCACCCTCGCCGATCTGCGCCGGCGCGGCCGCCTGACCCTCTTCCGCGGCCGGCTCTGCCTTAGCAGGCCGGCCGAACCGGTCCAACTGCCCGCCGGCCACCACCTGGTGCGCCGGGTCACTGCCCTGGGCGACCCGGCGGCGCGGCTGCTGTACGCGGTCGCCGTGTGGGACGGCATGCGCGTCGACGATCTGCCGCTGCTCGCCGAAGTGACCGGCGCCCGGCTCGACGACTGCGGTCGCCTGCTCGACCGGCTCATCGACGCGCAGGTGCTGGTCGCCGACCCGGCGGGCCGGCTGAGCTGCCGGTGTCCCGCCCTGGCGGCCTGGGCCGTCGGCCCCGCGGGCGGTGACGGCGGCGCCGCCCTGCACGCGGCGGTCGCCGAGCGGCTGCTGTCCCGGCACCGGCGGGGCGACAAGGTCGACCCCGCGGTGCTCGCCGACCACATCGCCCGCGGCGGAGCGGCCGTCGTGCTCGAACCGCGGATGGTCGGCTGGCTGCTGGACCGGGCCGCCGACGCCGAGCAGGAACAGCCGGAGCACGCCGCCCGGTGGTGCGTGGCCGCGCTGCGCCGCATGGCCCCGGACGAACCGGAGCACTCCCGTACGCTGAACAGGCTGATGCGACTGGTCGCCCGGACGGGCCGGTACGAGCTGCTGGGCGACGTGCTCACCCAGTACGCGGAACAGGGCTGTGCCCCGGGCACCCTGGCCCGGATCCACCTCGCCGCGGTCCTGGTCTCCCTGCACTCCGGCCGCCCGCCCGCCGAGGGCGCGGTGCGGTCGCTGCTGGACTCCGGGGCCACCGGCCGGGAGCGGGCCGGATTCGGGCTGTGGTGGTTCGGCCGTCCGACGGCGCCCGGCCGGGAGCCCGTGCCGTGCGGAACGGCCGAAACGGCGGCGGACCCGTACGACCCGGCCGAACGCATGGCCCTGCTGAGCACCGCGATGAGCGGTGATCCCGGCGCCTACGAGCGGACCTGGCGCCGCTCCGGCCGGGCGGGGTCAGCCCCGGGGCCGGGCCGCCCGGACCGCACGGGGCCGACGATCGATGTCGGCACGGTGACGCATCTGGTCCTCAGCGCCCACCACCGCGCCCCCCTGACCGGTGTGCTCGCCGTGTACCAGCGGGTGGTGCACGGCTACGCGGGTGCCGACTGGACACGGGCCATGTCCGCCGTCCGGGAACTCGAACTGTCGGACACGGAGGACACGTTGGTGCACCACGCGGCCCGGCTGCTGGCCGCCGAGATGTACGGCGCCCGCGGCGAGTCGCGGCAGGCGGCCCAGTGGCTGGCCGACGTGGCGCCGGTCCCGGGCATCGCCGTACTGCGTGCCTGGGTGCGGCTCGGTGTGCTCAGCCGCGCCGGTGACGACCGGCGGGCGGTCCGGCTCGCCCTGCGGGTGAGCCGGCGGCTGCGCCTGGCCGGACTGCCCGAGGGCCTGCACCTCCTGCTGACCCGGGCGGTCCGGATCGCCGTGTTCGCCGACGACCGGGACGGCGCGGCGGACCTGCTCCAGGAGATGGAGCTGCTGCCCGGCGAGGCCGACACGGTGGCGCGGGAGGCCCTCCTGCTGGCGCGCGGCCTGGTGCACCGCGACGAGCGCCGGGTCCGGCCGGCCACCGACCTGACCCGGGAGCGGGGCGACCTGCCGTCGCTGCTGGCGTCGTGCGTGGTCGTCGCGCGGTTCGCCGAGGATCCGCGGCCCTGGCTGCGCGAGGCCCACACGCTGGCCACCCGGTGCGGCGCGTCCACGGTGCTGGAACGCGTCCGCGCGGTGACCCGCGAACGAGGGGTTCCCGCACCGCGCGCCCCCGGCCGGCGGGAGGCGCTGGCGGTCACCGAACGGCGCGTCATCGAGCTGATCGGCGAGGGCCTGACCAACCGTCAGATCGCGCTGCGCCTGGAGGTCAGCGAGAAGACCGTGGAGAACCATCTGACCCGTCTGTTCGCCCGCACCGGCTGCCGGTCCCGTGTCGAACTGGCCGCGGCCAGCCTGGCGGGGAGGCTGACGCAGACGGCGCCCTGAGCGCGGGGGCCGGGTGCCGGGGCCGGGTTCCGGTCCCGGTCTCCTTCTGGCCTCGGTTCCGGCCCCGGTCTCCTTCTGGCCTCGGTTCCGGCCCCCTCCGGCCCCTGCTTCCGGCCCCTCCGGCCCCGGTCAGGTCAGGTCCGGACCGGGGTCCGGGTCAAAGATGCCATCCCCGGGGACCACTCGGGCCGAGGCCGGCCGCCGGTGACGACAGCCCTGGTACGGCCTGCCTAACGTCGTGTTCATGACCGACATCGATGTGCCTCAGGTCGCTGATCCCGAGGTGGCGCACATCGTGCGGGCCGAGGTCGAGAACCGGTGGCCGCACGACGTTTCGGGACTCGACGAACTGGTGCGGTACGGGCTGATGCCCTTCGGCAAGATGATGGGCCCCTGGCTGGCCATCCGGTCCAGTCTCGCGGTGGGAGGTGACATCGCCACCGTCCTCCCCGCGGCGGTGGGCGTGGAGTGCGTGCAGGTCGGCGCGATGATGCACGACGACATCATCGACAGCGACGGGGAACGGCGCAGCAAGCCGGCCGCGCACACGGTGTTCGGGCCGTCGGCGGCGATCGTCGGCGGGGACGGACTGTTCTTCCACGGCTTCGCCGCCCTCGCCGACTGCCAGGAGGCCGGCGCCTCCCCGGCACGGGTCGCCCGGGCGCTGACCGTGCTGGCCAGGGCCGGACTGCGGATCGGGGACGCGGCCCTGCGGGAGATCCGGATGAGCCGGGGCATCTGCTCCGTCGACACCTACCTCGACATGATCGCGGACAAGAGCGGCGCCCTGCTGTGGATGGCCTGCGGCGTCGGCGCCACCCTCGGCGGAGCCGACGACACGGCCCTGAAGGCGTTCAGCGAGTACAGCGACCAGCTGGGCATCGCGTACCAGATACGCGACGACCTGATGGCCTACGACGGGACGCGCGCGGGCAAGCCGAACATCTCCGACGTCCGCAACGGCAGGCCCACCCTGCCGGTGCTGCTCGCCCACGAACGGGCCACCGCCGAACAGCAGCGGCGGATCGAGCGGCTGCTCGCCGATGTCTCCGTACCCGTCGACGAGCGCTACGAGGCCATGGCGGAACTGGTCCACGCCTACGACGGCACGGCGGCGGCCCGCGAGGTGTCGCACCGTCATGTGCGGGTGGCCGCGGCGGCGCTCCAGGCCCTGCCGCCCGGCGTGCACCGGGACGCGCTGATGGACCTCACCGTGCCCGGCCGTCTGGTGTAACGCGGAATCACCCCGAGGAGTTGGCCCGATGTCCTCCCCGACCTACGCGTCGTACCTGCGTCTCGACGAACTGCTCTCGCTCCAGCAGCCGCTCACCCCGGCGGAACAGCGGGACCTGAGCGACAGCGAACGGCTCTTCATCGTCGTCCACCAGGCGTCCGAGACCCTGCTCAGCCAGGCACTCGTCGACCTCAGACACATCGAGCCCGCCCCGTGCGGACCGCAGTGCCTCGCCGACCGGCTGGAGCGCGTGATCCGGCTGATGGACGCCCTGACGGGGCAGTTGACGCTGCTGCGCCACGCGCTGCGCCGGGAGGACTTCCTGCGGTTCCGGGACCGGTTCGGCACGGCGAGCGGGCTGGACTCGGAGCAGTTCAGGGAGCTGTTCACCCGGGTCAGGCGGCTGACGAAGAACGGCGGTGAGGACCGTACGCCCCAGGAGGCCCGGCTGCTCGGCGAACTGGACGACGCCGTACGGCGGTGGCGGACCACCCACCTGGAGATGGTCAGCCACATGCTCGGCGAACTGCCCGGCACGGGCCAGACCTCCGGCGCCGGCTTCCTGGCCGCCCGGCTGGACGGCGCACCGCAGCCCGAGCGGCCCGCCGCACCGCAGACCCGCCCGGCCTCCGAGGACACCCCCCACCCCCGGCCGCTGCCCACGCCGTCCGCCTCGTCCGCCCGTCCCTCGCTGGGGCACGTGGTCGTCATGGGCGGCAGTGTGGCGGGGCTGCTCACCGCGCACGTCCTCGCGGACCACGCGGAACGGGTGACCGTGCTCGAACGCGACCACTACGAGGCCGGCCCCGCACCCCGCGCGGGGGTGCCCCAGTCTCGTCACACCCATGTCCTGCTCACCAGCGGCATGCGCGCCCTGGACGAACTGCTGCCCGGGCTGCTGCCCGAGCTGACCGAGGCGGGCGCGCCACGGCTCGCGGTGCCGGGGGACCTCGGGGTGTGGCAGGCGGAGCAGTGGATATCCCGCCGCAACCCGTCGCAGCCGATCATGACCCCGTCCCGCCCCCTCCTGGAACACCGCGTCCGCGACCGGATCGTGTCCGACCCCCGCATCGAGGTGCGGACGGGAGTGGAGGCGACGGGCCTGCTCGGCCGCCCGGGACACATCACCGGCGTCACCGTCCGGGACCGCGGCGGCGACCACCACTCCCGGCGGGAGCTGGCGGCCGACCTCGTGGTGGACGCCACCGGACGGGCCAGCCGCACCCCCCAGTGGCTGACCGGCCTGGGCGGCCGGGCCCCCGCCGAAGAGGTGGTGGAGACCGGACGGGCGTACGCCACCTGCGTCTTCCACGCCGACGACCCGGACGCGGACCTCAAGGGCTTCTACATCGTGCCCGACGCCGGACAGCCGTTCGGCGCGATCGTCCTGCCCGCCGAGGACGACCGCTGGATGGTCACCCTCTCCGGACCGCGCGACCGGACGCCGCCCACCGACCCCGAGGGCTTCGTCGACTACGCCGGCCTGCTGCCGCACCCCGCCGTCCACAAGTGGCTGAGCACCGCACGCCCGCTCGCCCGGCCCGTGGGCTACCGGCACACCGCCAACCGGCGCCGCCGCTACGACCGGCTGGGCCGGGAGAGCACCGGACTGCTCGTCGTCGGGGACGCGGCGTGCGCGCTCAACCCCGTCTACGGACAGGGACTGTCCGCGGCGGCCCTGAACGCGGTCGCCCTCAGGAACGAACTGGCCGGCCCGCTCGCCCCCTCGGCGCACGCCCTGCAACGGGCGGTGCTGCGCTCCTCCCGCTCCGCCTGGGAGGTGGCGACGGGCGCGGACAGCCCCATGCCGGGCGCCACCGGCAACGCGGTGCGCACCGGCCCGCTCGCCCGGCTGCTCGACCGCTACCTCCGCCGGGTGCGCGACCACGTGCCGAGCGACCCGGTGGTGTGCGCCGCCAACCGCGACGTCCTCTTCCTGCTGACCCCGCCCCACACCCTGCTCACCGACCCGCGGGTGCTGCGGCGGGCCCTGCTGGGCACCGCCCGGCCCACCTCCCGTGACCTGCCCACGCCGTGACCACCTCCAGCCGACGAAGGTGCAGCATGCGACAGACCAGTACACCCCCGGACCGTCCCCGCGCGGACCGGTCCCGGACGGTTCCCCACCTCCCGGTCCAGCTCCCGGCCCGGCTCCCGGTCCGCCTCGCGGGTGGCCGGTGGGGCTCATGACGACGACCCCGGTCCGCAGCGAGTCCCCGGTGCTCGACACCGGCCGTACGATGCTCGGCCCCGCCCTGCGCGACGCCGTCCGCGCCCACCTGGGGCCGGAGATGAGCCGGATCGCCCAGTACCACTTCGGCTGGACCGACGCCGAGGGCCGGCCCACCGGCAGCTGGGGCGGGAAGATGGTCCGGCCCACCCTGGCCCTGCTGTCGGCGCGGGCGGCGGGCGCGTCCGCCGCGGACGGGCTGCCCGCCGCGCTCGCCGTGGAGCTGGTGCACAACTTCTCCCTGCTGCACGACGACATCATGGACGGCGACCGCACCCGCCGGGGCCGGGCCACCGCCTGGACGGTCTTCGGGGCGCCCGACGCCATCCTGGCCGGTGACGCGCTGGCCACCGCGGCCACCTCCGTGCTGCTGACCGCGCCGGGCGCGGGGGCCCGCTCCGCCACCGTGTCCCTGATGGCCGCCACCCAGCGGATGATCGACGGCCAGGCCTCCGACGTCGCGTTCGAACGGCGCGACGACGTGACCCTGGCCGAGTGCCTGCGCATGGCCGGCGACAAGACGGGCGCGCTGCTCGGCTGCGCCTGCGCGCTCGGCGCCGACCTGGTGGGCGGCGAACCGGCCCTGGTCGAACGGCTCGCCGCCTTCGGCGAACACATCGGCCTCGCCTTCCAGCTCGTCGACGACCTGCTGGGCATCTGGGGCGATGCGGACCGGGCCGGCAAACAGATCGGGGCCGACCTGCGGGTCCGCAAGAAGTCCCTGCCCGTGGTCGCGGCCCTCAACGCGCCCGGTACGGAGGAGCTGCGCGCCCTCTATCTGAGCCCCGAGCCGCTGACCGAGCGCGCCGTCGAGCGCGTCGCCGACCTCGTGGAGCGGGCCGGGGGACGGGACTGGGCGCAGGACGAGGCGGCCCGGCAGGTCGCCGCGGCGGAGACGTGCCTGGCCACCGCCGGGATCCCCGACGACGTGCGCGACGAGTTCCTGGAGGTCGCCGGGTTCATCCTCGGCCGCCAGCTCTGACACCCCTCTCGATGTCCCCCTCCCGCTGTCCCCTCCCGCTGTCCCCCTCTTGCTGACTTCCTCTTGATGTCTTCCTTCCGTTTTCCGTTGAACAGAAAGGCCGACCCATGACCGAGTCCACGGCGATCCCCATCGGAGGCCGGGCCGACGGCTGCCCGTTCGCTCCCGTCCAGGAGCTGTACGACGCGCAGAAGGACGAGGAACTGCGCCGGGTCCAGGTGCCCAGCCCGATGCTGGGCTCCTTCGACGCGGTCGTCGTCACCCGGTACGAGGACGTCAAGGCCGTGCTCGCCGACGACCAGCTGCGCATGGGCGGGTCCATGCCGTACCAGGCGGGCAACCTGCTGAGCTACGACGGACCCGAGCACACCCGGCTGCGCCGCATGCTCACCGGCTCCTTCACCACCAAGCGGGCCCGGGAGCTGCGGCCGCAGATCCAGGGGGTCGTCGACTCCGCGCTGGACGCGGTGGAGGAGGCCGGCCACGGCGCGGACCTGGTGCAGCTCTTCTGCACCCCCATCCCGACGCTCGTCATCTGCGAACTGCTGGGCGTGCCCTACGCCGACCGCGAGGAGTTCCAGCAGCGCACCGTGGTCGCGCTGGACTTCAACTCCAGCCGTGAGACACAGATGCAGAAGGCCGCCGAGATGGAGGCCTACATGGCCGGGCTGGTGGCCCGCCACCGCGAGGAGCCCGGGGACAACGTCCTGGGCCGGGTGGTGCGCGAGTACGGCGACCAGCTCACCGACAGCGAACTGGCCGGCATCGGCAACATGCTGCTCATCGCCGGGCACGAGACGATCGCCAACACCCTGTCGGCGTCCGTCGCCCTGCTGCTCCAGCACCCCGACCAGCTCGCGGTGGTCCGCGACGACCCCGAGGCGGTCGACGGGGCGGTCGAGGAACTGCTGCGGTACTGCGCCCCGGCCACGATCCTGCCGCGCCAGGCGGCCGGCCCCATCTGCGTGCGCGACCAGCGGATCGAGGAGGGCGAGCGGGTCGTGGCGTCCGTCCTGGCCGCCAACCGGGACCTCGGCACGGCCGACCAGGACCTGGACCGGCTGGACGTACGCCGTCCCGTGCAGCGCCACCTCACCTTCGGCTTCGGCCCGCACCAGTGCCTGGGCCAGCAACTGGCGCGCATGGAGCTGCGGGTCGCCCTGCCGGCGCTGCTCACCCGGTTCCCCACCCTGCGGCTGGCGGTCCCGCAGGAGGAGCTGGACTACCGCACCAACGCCCTGGTCTTCGGGGTGAACAGCCTGCCGGTCGCCTGGTGAGCGGCCTGCGCGTCGAGACCGACGAGAGCCGGTGCTTCGCGGTCGGCAACTGCGCCCTGCTCGCACCGGAGGTCTTCGACCAGAGCGACGAGGACGGCACGGTCGTTCTGCTGGACGCGGCCCCGCCCGAGCACGCGCACGCCTCGGTGCGGGAGGCGGCCGAGCGGTGCCCGGCCGCCGTCATCACCCTGCGCACACCCACCGGCCGGCCATGAACGACCCACGACCCAGGGGAAAGAGACCAGGGGAAAGCAATGCGTGACACAGAGGTGCCCGTTCTCGTCGTCGGTGGCGGCGGCTGCGGACTCGCCGCGTCGGTCTTCCTGTCCGAAGCGGGCGTGCGCCACCTGCTGGTGGAGCGGCGCGAGTCGACATCCGTACTGCCCCGGGCGCACTACCTGAACCAGCGCACCATGGAGATCTTCCGGCAGTACGGCATCGCCGACGACGTCTACGGGATCAGCTGCCCGCCGGAGAACATGAGCGAGGTCGTCTGGAGCACCTCGCTGGCCGGCGACGGCCCGGTGGACGCCCGGGAGCTGCACCGGATGGAGTCCTTCGGCGGCGGCAGCCCGACCGGAGCGTACGCGGTCGACAGCACGGGCCCGTCGACCAACCTGCCGCAGCACCGGCTCGAACCGCTGCTGCGCCGGCACGCGGAACGACGGGCCCCGGACAGCCTGCTCTTCCACCACGAGATGACCGGCTTCACCCAGGACGAGCACGGCGTCACGGCGCGGGTGACCGACCGGACCACCGGCGAGGTGAGCACCGTACGCGCCCGCTACCTGCTGGGCGCCGACGGCGGCCGGAGCGTCGGCAAGGCGCTCGACGTGGCCATGGACGGCGCCGGAGGCGGCTTCACCATCATCTCCGTCCACTTCAGCGCCGACCTGTCGCGCTGGTGGCCCGGCGACAAGGTGCTGATGACCCACATCATCAGCCCCGAGGGCGAGGTCTCCGTGGTGGTGGCGACCGGGCCCCGCTGGGGCCTGGCCTCCGACGAGTGGGCGCTGCACTTCCGGGTGCCGCCGGGCGCCGAGGCGGACCTCGGCACGGCGGCGATCGCCGTACGGGTGCGTGAACTGCTCAAGCTGCCGGGCGACTTGGACGTACGGGTCCACCACGTCAGCGAGTACCGGCCGGAGGCCGTGGTGGCCCGCTCCTTCCGGGCCGGCCGGGTCTTCCTCGCCGGGGACGCCGCGCACCGGCAGCCGCCCGCCGCCGGGGGCGGCCTGAACACCGCCGTCCAGGACGCGCACAACCTCGCCTGGAAGCTCGGGGCCGTGCTCGACGGCCGCGCCGGCGAGGCGCTCCTCGACTCCTACGAGGCGGAACGGCTGCCCGTCGCCCGGCGCAACGTGGGCTGGGCGATGAACTGCCTGCTCAACTACGGTGTGCTCTTCGCGAGCCTCGGCGTGGTCCACGGCCGGCCCGAGGCCACCCGGGCCAACTTCGCCGAACTCCTCGCCGACACCCCCCTGGGGCAGACCCGGCGGACCGTGGTGCGCGAGGTGTTCGGCACGCAGCGCATCGAGTACCAGGCGCACGACATCGAACTCGGCCACTCCTACCCGGCCGGCGCGGTCGTCCCCGACGGCACCCCGCCGCCGCCCCGGGACCCCACGGGCGCGACGTACCACCCGGTGACCCGGCCGGGGCACCGGCTGCCGCACGCGTGGCTGCGGCACGGCGACACCCGGGTGTCGACCCACGACCTGGTCGACGGCCGGGCCGGCTTCGTACTGATCACCGGACCGCTGAGCGAGTGCTGGGCGGTCGCGGCGAAGAAGGCCGAGGACACCCTCGGGGTGCCGCTCACCGTGGTCTCCGTCGGGGGCCGGGCCGGCGCGGCCGACTACTGGGACGCCGACGGCACCTGGACCGCGGTGCGCGGGACCGGCGACGACGGCGCCGTCCTGGTCCGGCCGGACCAGCACATAGCCTGGCGCAGCGCGCAGGCGGGCCCGCGCGTCGACCAGGAACTCGGCGCCGCGCTCCGCCGGATCCTCGGGCGTGCCGACGCGACCGGCACCGGGAGCTGACCATGCCCGTCACCGACGCCGAACGCGTCGTCCAGGACTTCCTGACCCGGATGGGGCCGACCCCGGACGACGTCAGGAAGACCATGGACGGTTTCCTGACCGACGACTGCGTGTGGGAGAACCCGGGGGCCCCGGTGTGCCGGGGCAAGGCGGAGATCCTCGCACTGCTGCCGGCCGACTTCGCCCGGCTGGAGGTCCGGTTCCGGCACCTGGCCACCACCGGGCACACCGTCCTGGCCGAGCGGATCGAGAACATGCTCCGCACCGACGGCACCCCGATCGCGCTGAACCTGAGGGTGATGGCCGCGTTCGAGCTGCGCGACGGCCGGATCAGCGCCTGGCGGGACTACTACGACCACACCCACCTCATCTCCGAGCGCCCGGACTGGTGACCATGACGAACGACCGAACGGAACTGCTGAACCTCCGGGCCGACCTGGTGAGCCGGGTCCACAAGTTCGGCCCGGTCTTCGCGGAGGGCGTCGCCGAGGGGGAGCGGGAGCGGCGGCTGCCCGAGGCCACGGTGCGCGCGATCGACGAGTCACAGGTGAGCCGGCTGTGGACCGCGCGCGCCTACGGCGGCCTGGAGACCGACGTCCGCACCATGAGCGAGGTCGCCAAGGCCCTCTCCCACCACTGCCCGTCCACCTCGTGGGTGGTCAACAACATCAACGGGTCGAACCTGCTCGCCGCGAAGTTCCCGCGGGCCGCCCGCGACGAGGTGTTCGGGAGCGACCCCGGCGCCAAGCTGGCCTCGGTCTTCGCGGCCACGGGCACCGCGGTCCGCACCGACGGGGGCTTCCTGCTCACCGGGAACTGGCCGTACGCCACCGGCATCCTGCACGACGACTGGGCGATCCTGGTCGCCAAGGAGGTCGACGGGGACGGCCGGCCGGTGGGCGGGCTCTCCCTGCTGGTGCCCGCCGCCGACCTGACGATCGAGGACACCTGGCACACCGTCGGCATGCGCGGCACCGGCAGCCACACCGTCGTGCTCCGGGACGCGTTCGTGCCCGAGCACCGGGTGATCCCGGCCGAGCGGCAGCGGGGACGGGAGAACGCCACCGACACCACCCTGCCCCCGCTGTTCCGGACGGCCGCGATCGCGGCCATGGGCGTCGTCTGCGCCTCCGTGGTGGTCGGCGTCGGCCAGGCCGCGCTCGCCCTCGTCGTCGACCGGGCGCCCGGCCGGTCCATCGCGCCCAGCACGTACACCAGCCAGCCCGGTTCCCAGACCTTCGTCTCCGCGCTCGGCCAGACCGCCCTGACGATCGACGCCGCCGAACTGCACGTCAACCGGGCCGCCGACGTCATCGACGACGCCGCCCGCGCGGCCGTGGACCTCCCGGAGAGCGAACTGCGGCGCATCCGCGGGGACGTCGGCCAGGCGGTCAACCTCGTCACCCTCGCCCTCGACGAGCTGATGTGGGCCCACGGCGCCGCCGCCTTCGCCGAGTCCAACCCGCTGCAGCAGTACTGGCGCGACGCCAACACCGCGGCCCGCCACGCCCTGCTCAACCCCCGCATCGGGCGGGAACTGTACGGCGGTTCGTTCTTCGGCCTGGACCTCGTCGTGCCCAGTCTCTGACTCACCCATCGACCCAAGGATCACCATGGTCTGGTTGCCTCCCGTCCTCATCCCGATGTCGCAGGTCGCACCGGTCACCCAGGGGCCGGCCGACGTACCGGACGCGCTCTTCTGGGCCCTCGCCGGGCCGACCGCGGCCGGCTGGCTGCTGACCTACGTCCTGGCCATCCGGCAGGCGTTCACGGACCGGCGGGTGGGCATCCCCGCCTACCTGGTGGCGGTGAACTTCGCCTGGGAGTTCAGCCTGACCTTCGTGCTGGAACAGACCCCCACCCAGCGCCAGATCAACGTCCTGTGGGTGATGTTCAACGCCGTCCTGCTCTACCAGGCGCTGCGGTACGGACCGCGCGACTACCCCGGGCTCACCCCGCGGCTTTTCCGGTGGAGCTTCGCCGGGGTGCTGCTGTGGGCGGCGGTGATGGTCGTCGTGGGGGCCAACGAGTTCCACGACCGGGACGGCATGTACACCGGGATGATCATCCAGGTGCCGCTGAGCGCCTCGTTCCTGCTGCTGCTCAAGCGGCGCGGGTCCAGCACGGGGCAGTCCATGCAGCTCGCCGTCGCCAAACTCGTGGGCTCCCTCTTCGCCGGCCTGACCGCCTTCGTCGTCTACCCGTCCCACCACCTGCTCCAGGTGCTGGTGCCCACCTACGTCGCCCTCGACATCGCCTACGTGGTGCTGCTGCGCCGGACGATGCGCAGGGAGGGACGGCCGCTGTGGGCGTGGCGCGCGCCCGCGGCCGTCCCCGGCGCCTCCGCCGGCGCCGGCCCGGCCGAAGCCGGTGCCGACGCGGCGGAAGCCGGTGCCGGGCGCGCCCAGGAGCACCGCAGCCCGGTCAGATGACGCCGCTGCGCAGCGCGTAGGCCACCGCGTGCGGCCGGTTGCGCAGGTTCAGGCGCCGGGTGACCCCGAAGACGACGCGTTTGACAGCCCGTTCCGACAGACACATCCGGTCGGCGATCTCGGCGGTGTCCAGGCCCTCCGACATCAGCCGCAGCACATCGATCTCCCGGGGGGTCAGTCCGGAGGTGTGCAGGCCGTGCGGTGACAGCACCTCGCGCTGCATCCGCTCGATCTGCCGCAGCAGTTCCCCGAGCAACTGGGTGGGGTAGACGCCGCCGCCGGCCGCCGCGGTCAGCACCGTCTCCTGGATGCGGTTGCTGGTGGCGGCGACCCGCGGCAGTACCGCCACCACGTTGCACTCCACCGCGGTGAACAGGTCGGTCCGGTCGATCTCGGACGGGATCAGCACCACCGGCACGCGGAGGGTGTCCTTGATCTTGCGCAGCAGCGACGTCACCTCCACGGTCATCCGCTCGGCGACGATCACGGCGACATCCACCGGATCGGGGCGTTCCGGCGACACCACCTCGATGTTCGGCGCGGAATCGAGATGACCGCTCACCGCCGATTGCGTGAGCGGGTCCGGAGCACGCACCAGGGCTTTTATCGAACGTACCGTGGTGTTGGCGGTCATGGTGGATCCTCCAGGAAAGGCAGCGTGTTCGCCGGGACATCCGGTCGGAATGCCAGGCGTCGAAGTGGTACTTCCTGAGCCGTTTCGCGTTGTTCGCGGTGTCGTCCGCTCAACACGTCCGGAAAGGCCGACGCGACCGGGTGAGCCGGCCGCGGGACGGGTCCGGGCAGGTGGTCCTGCTGCGCATCCCTGGGTCGTGGACGAGGTCCTGGCGCTGAATCGCCGGTATTCGCCGCACAGCCGGTGTTTCGTGCGTGTCCGGCTTGGGGCCGTACTGTGCCAACACGTCAAAGCTCCCCGAGAGTGGCCTGATGTGGTCCGAGACAGTCGGAAAACGATGTCAAGAACGATACTGAGGCCGACCTCGGGGAGCCGGTGGGGCGCGGTGTTCCTGTTCCTTCAGGGGGAATCCCTCATTCAGCCGGCGACGACCGAGACCGAGCCCCCGTCGACCGGTTCCATCGTCTCGGCGAGGACCAGGGCCTCCTCGATGAGGGTCTCCACGATCCGGTGCTCGGGCACGGTCTTGATGACCTTCCCCTTGACGAAGATCTGCCCCTTGCCGTTGCCGGACGCCACACCGAGGTCGGCCTCGCGCGCCTCCCCGGGGCCGTTGACCACGCACCCCATCACGGCGACCCGCAACGGCACCTCCATGCCCTCCAGCCCCGCGGTGACCTCCTCGGCCAGCTTGTAGACGTCCACCTGGGCCCGGCCGCAGGACGGGCAGGAGACGATCTCCAGTTTGCGGGGCCGCAGGTTCAGCGACTGCAGGATCTGCCCGCCGACCTTCGCCTCCTCCACCGGCGGGGCGGACAGGGACACCCGGATGGTGTCGCCGATGCCCTGGCGCAGCAGCGCGCCGAACGCCACGGCGGACTTGATGGTGCCCTGGAACGCCGGTCCCGCCTCGGTGACCCCCAGGTGCAGCGGGTAGTCGCAGCTCTCGGCGAGGATCTCGTAGGCGCGGATCATGATCACGGGGTCGTTGTGCTTGACCGAGATCTTCAGGTCGTGGAAGCCGTGCTCGGCGAAGAGCGAGGCCTCCCACAGCGCCGACTCGGCCAGCGCCTCCGGCGTGGCCTTGCCGTACTTGCGCATCAGGCGCGCGTCCAGCGACCCCGCGTTCACCCCGATCCGGATCGGGGTGCCGTGGTCCCGGGCCGCGCGGGCGATCTCGCCCACCTTGTCGTCGAACTTCTTGATGTTGCCCGGGTTCACCCGCACCGCGGCGCACCCGGCCTCGATGGCCGCGAAGACGTACTTCGGCTGGAAGTGGATGTCGGCGATGACCGGGATCTTGGACTTGGCGGCGATCGCGGGCAGCGCCTCGGCGTCGTCGGCGCTCGGGCAGGCGACGCGGACGATGTCGCAGCCGGCGGCGGTGAGTTCGGCGATCTGCTGGAGGGTGGCGTTGACGTCGGCCGTCACGGTCGTGGTCATCGACTGCACGGAGATGGGGTGGTCACTGCCCACCCCGACCGAGCCCACCCGCAGCTGACGGGTGGGCCTGCGGTCGGCGAGGGTGGCAGGCGGCAGAGCGGGCATACCGAGCGCGACCTGGGTCACCGCGGTGTCCTTTCCGAAAGGGGTGCTGAGGGGTGCGTCGCCGCGACGGCGCCGTGCAGGGCGAGCGCCGTCTCGGCGACGGAGCGCGCGGTGAGGCCGTGTGCGGCGAGGACGGCCGGCCGTTCACCGTGGTCGAGGAACTCCCGGGGCAGTCCCAGGGCGTGCACCGGGGTGCCGACCCGGGCGTCGGCGCAGGCCTGGGCCAGCGCGGCGCCCACGCCGCCGGCGCGCACCCCGTCCTCGACACAGAGCGCGATCCGGTGCCGGGACACCAGATGGGTCAGGGCGGGATTGGCCGGCAGCACCCAGCGCGGGTCGACGACGGTCACCCCGACGCCCTCCTCGGCCAGCAGCTCCGCCGCCTCCAGCGCGGGGGCGGCGAGGACGCCGGTGGAGACCAGCAGGACGTCGAGCGGCCGGGACCGGGTGCGGTGCAGGATGTCCACGCCCTCCATCCGGGTCAGCGCGGGGATCTCCGGACCGGCACCGCCCTTGGGGAACCGCAGCGCGGTGGGGCCGTCGTCGACGGCCAGCGCCTCGCCCAGCAGTTCGGCGAGCCGGACGGTGTCCCGCGGCGCCGCCACCCGCATCCCCGGCACCGCGCCCAGCAGGGCGAGGTCCCACATGCCGTGGTGGCTCGGCCCGTCGGGGCCGGTGACCCCCGCCCGGTCCAGCACGAACGTCACCGGCAGGCGGTGCAGGGCCACGTCCATCATGATCTGGTCGAGGGCGCGGTTGAGGAAGGTGGCGTAGAGGCAGACCACCGGGTGCAGGCCGCCCATCGCCAGCCCCGCGGCGCTGGTGACCGCGTGCTGCTCGGCGATGCCCACGTCGAACACCCGGTCCGGGAACCGCCGGGCGAACCCGTGCAGACCGACCGGGCGCAGCATCGCGGCCGTCAGCGCGACGACGTCGGGCCGCTCGGCGGCGATCCGCTCCAGCTCCGCGCCGAACGCGCCGGTCCAGCTGGGCGACGAACCGCCCCGCGGCCGGCCCGTGGCCGGGTCGAGGACACCGATGCCGTGCATGCGGTCGGCCTCGTCGTTCTCGGCCGGGGCGTAACCGCGGCCCTTGTCGGTGACGCAGTGCACGACGACGGGCTGGTCCAGGTTCTTGGCCAGCCGGCAGGCCAGTTCGAGGGCGCCGATGTCGTGCCCGTCCACCGGGCCGAGATAGGCGAAGCCGAGCGTCTCGAACAGGGTCGGGCTCGGGGGCCTGCCGCCGCGCAGCTCCGCCAGGTGCTCGGCCAGTCCGCCGACCGTGGGGTCGTAGGAGCGGCCGTTGTCGTTGAGGACCACCACCACCGGCCGCTTGCCGCTGCCGAGGTTGTTCATGGCCTCCCAGGCCATGCCGCCGGTCAGCGCGCCGTCCCCGATGACCGCGACCACCCGGCGGTGCTCCTCGCCGCGCAGCCGCTGCGCCTTGGCCAGGCCGTCGGCGTAGGACAGGGCCGTGGAGGCGTGCGAGTTCTCCACCAGGTCGTGCGGGGACTCCGCGCGCAGCGGATAGCCGGACAGTCCGCCCGTCGCGCGGAGCGTGTCGAAGGCGGCCTGCCGGCCGGTCAGGATCTTGTGGACGTAGGACTGGTGGCCGGTGTCGAAGACGATGCGGTCCGCCGGCGAGTCGAAGACCCGGTGCAGCGCGATGGTCAGCTCCACCACGCCGAGGTTGGGACCGAGGTGTCCTCCGGTGGCGCAGACCTTGTCGACCAGGAACTCCCTGATCTCACGCGCCAGTTCGGGCAACTGCTCGGGAGGCAGTTCCTTCAGTTCCCGCGGACCGGTGATCCGGCCGAGCACACTCGATGACACGTCTCTCCTCGCTCAGCTGGAACGCCCGTCCGCCGTCCGCCGCGTGGTGCGGCGGACCGGCGAGGGCAGGTCGAAACTCACCGTCTCGCGGGCGATCTCGCGCTCCTCGACCTGGACCGGACCGAAGGTGCCCAGCCGGTCCACGACCTCGGTGACCAGGGCGGGCGGCGCCGAGGCGCCGGCCGTGAGCCCGACGGTGCGCACGTCCGTCAGCCACTGCGGCCGGATGTCGTCGGCCCGGTCGATCAGCTCGGCGCGGGTGCCCTCGCGGCGCGCGAGTTCCACCAGCCGCACCGAGTTGGAGGAGTTCTCCGAACCGACGACCAGGACGAGGTCGGACTCCGCGACGATCGCCTTGAGCGCGGCCTGCCGGTTGGTGGTGGCGTAACAGATGTCGTCCGTGGGAGGTTCCTGCAACTGCGGGAACCTGTCCTTCAGCGCGCCGACCACCTCGGCGGTCTCGTCGACCGCGAGCGTGGTCTGGGTCAGGTAGGAGAGCTGCCCGACGTCGGGCGGCAGGTCCTGGACCTCGTCGGGCGTCGAGACCAGCACCATCGACTCCGGTGCCTCACCGAGCGTGCCCTCGACCTCCTCGTGCCCGGCATGGCCGACCAGCACGACCGTGTCGCCGCGGGCCGCGAACCGGCGCGCCTCGGCGTGCACCTTGGCGACCAGGGGGCAGGTTCCGTCGATGACGTCGAGGCCGCGCCGGTCCGCCTCCCGGCGCACGGCGGGGGAGACCCCGTGCGCGGAGAACACCACCGTCGCCTCGTCGGGCACCTCGTCCAGCTCCTCGACGAAGACCGCGCCGCGCCGCGCGAGGTCGTCGACGACGGTGACGTTGTGCACGATCTGTTTGCGGACGTAGACCGGGGCGCCCCGCTGCTCCAGAGCCCGCTCCACGATCTCGATGGCCCTCTCGACACCCGCGCAGAAGGAACGGGGGCCGGCCAGCAGGACTCGGCGGGCGACGCCGTCCCCCGCGTACTCGTACGAGCTCACATCAGCCATGATCGGGACAGTAAGGACGGCACGGCAGCGGTTCTACGGCCGTTTCCAGTTTCCGGAACGGTGGTTGCTCCCGCGCCGGGCCACCGGCCGACAAAAGGGCCCGATCCCGAGCACCCTGGGGACAGCAACCCCGGCCGGCCTTGAGCCCGCCCTCGGCGCGCGGGTAGGCATGGACACCGGTTCGTGCGTGCCTCGGCGAGGGGAGCATCCGGGTGGACGGTGAACGGCATCCGTATCAGGCGTCGTGCCCGGCGGCGGCCGTCGGCACGGAGCTGCGGACGGCCGCGCCCGCCTCCGTGGGAGGCCCGCTGCGCAAGGCGCTCACCGTACTGGAGGCACTGGCCGAGGCGTCCCGGCCGCTGACCCTGTCGGAACTGTCCCGGCTGGTGAACCTGCCGAAGTCGACGCTGCACCGCATGATGCAGGCGCTCACCGACATCGGTCTCGCCGTCCGCCGGGAGTCCAAGTCCTACGAGATCGGCACCTACCTGTCCCGGCTGGCGGCGACGGGCGGCCCCGCCGGGGTGCAACGCCTCAGTTACCCGGTCACCCCCTTCCTGCTCGAACTGTTCCAGCTCACCAACCGGATCGTCAGCCTCGGCACCCTGTCGGGGACGAAGGTCCAGCACGTCGGGACCCTCTACGGGCAGGAACACGTCCGGCTCGCGATGGCGCTGCGCCAGCCGGTCCCGGCGTACGGCTCGGCGGCGGGCAAGCTCCTGCTCGCGATGGAGCGGCGGAACCCGGCCGACCTCTTCGGCACGGCGACGGCCGGCACCGGCACGACCCGGGCCCGGACGGAGGCGATGCGCCGCGAGTTCGAGCGCATCCGGCGCACCGGGCTGTCCTACGCCCGCAGCGAGACCATCCCCGACCTGGTCGAACTGGCCGCCCCGGTCCGGCTCGGCAAGGCCGGACCGGTCGCCGCGGTGGTGCTGGGCGACACGGTGAACACCAGGGACCTGCGCAGCGTCGCGCGCACCCTGCTCGACACCGCCGACGCCATCGAGCAGCAGCTGGCCGACGGGGGCTGATCCGCTGCTGCCGCCGCGGTGCGGGCCACGGCGGTCACAGGTGGTGGCGGCGGTCCGCGCGCGCCCGGTCGTAGGCCGCCCGGGCGGCCACCGCGGCCGGGCGCGCGGACACCTCGGCCACCGGCACGTCCCACCACGCCTCCGCCCCGGGAGCGGTCGGCGCCGGGTCGGTCTCGACGTACACGCAGGTCGGCCGGGACGCGGCGCGGGCCGTGGCCAGGGCCGCGCGCAGCTCGCCCACGGTCTTGGGGCGCAGGACGTCCATCCCGAGGCTGGCCGCGTTGGCGGCGAGGTCCACGGGCAGCGGATCGCCGGTGAACGAACCGTCGGCGGCCCGGTGGCGGTACGCCGTGCCGAACCGCTCCGCCCCCACCGACTCGGAGAGGCCGCCGATGGAGGCGTAGCCGTGGTTCTGCAGCAGCACCAGCTTGACGGGCAGGTCCTCCTGCACGGCCGTGACGATCTCCGTCGGGTTCATCAGGTACGTGCCGTCGCCGACCAGCGCCCACACCGGGGTGCCCGGCGCGGCCTGCTGGACGCCGAGGGCGGCCGGGATCTCGTAGCCCATGCAGGAGTAGCCGTACTCCAGGTGGTACTGGCGCGGGGACCGGGCCCGCCACAGCCTGTGCAGGTCGCCGGGGAGCGAGCCGGCCGCGTTGATCACCACGTCCGTGTCGCCGACGACCTCGTCGAGCGCGCCGACGACCTGCGTCTGGGTCGGCACCGCGCTGTCGTCCCCGGCGCGCAGCGCGCCCTCGACGACCCGCTCCCAGCGTTCCTTGCCGGCGCGGTACTCCGCCGCGTAGGCGTCGTCCACGCGGTGGCCGGCGAGGGCCGCGGTGAGCGCCCGCAGGCCGGCGCGCGCGTCGCAGACCAGGGTGCGGGCGGCCAGCTTGTGGGCGTCGAAGGCGGTGATGTTGAGGTTGACGAAGCGGACGTCCGGGTGCTGAAAGAGGGTGCCGGAGGCGGTGGTGAAGTCGCTGTGGCGGGTGCCGACGCCGATCACCAGGTCGGCGGTGCGGGCCAGGGCGTCGGCGACCGCGGTGCCGGTGTGTCCGATGCCGCCGACGTCGGCCGGGTGGTCGTGGCGCAGTGAACCCTTGCCGGCCTGGGTGGAGGCGACGGGGATGCCGGTGGCGTCGGCCAGTTCGCGCAACGCCTCCTCCGCCTCGCTGTGGTGGACGCCGCCGCCCGCGACGATCAGCGGACGGGCGGCGGAGCGGATCGCCGCCGCGGCGTCGGCCAGTTCCGCCGGGTCGGGCGCGGGGCGCCGTACCCGCCAGACGCGGTCGGCGAAGAACTCCTCGGGCCAGTCGGCCGCCTCCGCCTGCACGTCCTGCGGCAGCGCCAGGGTCACGGCACCGGTCTCGGCGGGGTCCGCGAGGACCCGCATCGCGTTCAGCGCGGAGGGGATCAGCGCCTCGGGGCGGGTGATCCGGTCGAAGAAGCGGGAGACGGGGCGCAGGGTGTCGTTGACCGACACGTCGGCCGCCGACGGGTGTTCGAGCTGCTGGAGCAGCGGGTCGGCGGGGTGGGCGGCGAAGTAGTCGCCGGGGAGCAGCAGCACCGGCAGGCGGTTGACGGTGGCCAGGGCGGCGCCGGTGACCAGGTTGGTGGCGCCGGGGCCGATCGACGTCGTCACGGCTTGCGCGGAGAGGCGGTTGAGCTGCCGGGCGTGGCCCACCGCCGCGTGCACCATGGCCTGTTCGTTGCGGCCCTGGTGGTACGGCATCACGGGGCGCGCGGGGGGTGTCCCCCCACGGGACACGCCGGCGTACTCGACGAGGGCCTGGCCGATCCCGGCGACGTTGCCGTGGCCGAAGATCCCCCACATCCCGGCGATCAGCCGGTGCCGTACGCCGTCCCGTTCGGTGTACTGGGCGGCCAGGAACCGCACCAGGGCCTGGGCGGTGGTCAGCCGGAGCGCGCTCATGTGGTCCCCTCCGGGGCGGTGTACAGGGGGAGCCGGGGGTCGGCCGGCTGCTCGGGCCAGGTGTCGCGGACCCAGGCGTGGCCGGGATGGTCGCTGATCAGCCAGGCGCGTTCGTCGGCGGGGCCCGCCATGACGTTGAGGTAGTACATGTGGTGGCCCGGCACGGCCATCGACGGTCCGTGCCAGCCGTCGGGGACGAGGACGACGTCGCCGTCGCGCACCTCGGCCAGCACGTCCGTGCCGCGGCCCCGGCCGGAGGGCGAGACCCGGTGGTAGCCGAGGCCGGGGACGCCGTCGTGGGCGGCGAACTCGAAGTAGTAGATCTCCTCCAGTTCGGCTTCCTGGCCGGGGCGGTGTTCGTCGTGCTTGTGGGGCGGGAAGGAGGACCAGTTGCCGCCGGGGGTGAGCACCTCGACGGCGATCAGCTTGTCGCACGCGAAACCCTGTTCATCAGCGCCTCCGGCGCGGGCCGCCGCGCCGAAGTTGTTGACCTGGCGCGAGCAGGTGCCCGTGCCGCGCAGTTCCACCGGGACGGCGGAGGCCGGTCCGTAGCGGGCGGGCAGGCGGCGGGCGCAGCGGGCGCCGGCGAGTGCGAACCGGCCGCCGGCGGCGGACGAGACGGTGGCGCGGGCGTCGCGCGGGACGTAGGCGAAGTCGCTGACGGCGCTGAACACGTCGGGGCGGCCGTGCAGTGCGAAGGCGGTGTCGTCGGCGGTGACCGTGCAGCCGCCGGCCAGCGGCAGCACGATCCACTCGCTGTCCCCGGCGTCGAAGGTGTGCGAGCCGCCCGGCGGGAGGGTGAGGACCCGCAGGCCGCTGTACCCCCATCCGGCCGTCTCCGGGGTCACGTCGACCGCGTAGGGGCCGCTGCCGGCCTTGCCCGCGGGCAGGTGGTACGTCATCGCATGCCTCCCTCTCCCAACAGCCCGACCGCCGTGTCCACCGCCCGCTCCACACTGCCCTCGGCGGGGTAGAGCAGCGAGCGGCCCGCCACCAGGCCCTGGACGGTGGGCAGCCGCAGCGCCTTGCGCCAGCGCGCGTACGCCGCCTCCTGATCGTTCCCCGCGTCGCCGCCGAGCAGCACCACCGGCAGGGTGGAGGTCGCCAGGACCTCGGCCATGTCGTCCGGGTCGTGGGTGACGGGCAGTTTCAGCCAGGTGTAGGCGGAGGTGCCGCCCAGCCCCGAGGCGATGGCGATGGACCGGACGACGGCCCCGGCGGACAGGTCGGTACGGACCCGCCCCCCGGTCCGGCGGCACAGGAACGGCTCGACGAACAGCGGCAGCCGGTGCCCGGCCATCGCGTCCACGGCACGGGCGGCGGACTCCAGGGTGGCCAGCGACCCCGGGTCGTCGAGGTCGATGCGCAGCAGCAGCTTGCCCGCGTCGAACCGGAGCCGGGCGAGGTCGTCGGCGCGGTGCCCGGTGAACCGGTCGTCCAGCTCGAAGGCGGCGCCCGCCAGGCCCCCGCGGTTCATCGAGCCCACCGCTATCTTGCCGTCCAGCGCGCCGAGCAGCAGCAGGTCCTCCAGGATGTCGGCGGTGGCCAGCACGCCGTCGACGCCCGGCCGGGACAGCGCGGCGCACAGCCGTCCCAGCAGGTCCGCCCGGTTGGCCATGGCGAGCGGGCGGTCCCCGACGGCGAGGGCGCCGCGCGCCGGATGGTCGGCGGCCACGATCATCAGCCGCCCGCTCTCCCCGATCAGCGGGCGGCGCACCCGGCGGGCCGCCGCCTCGGCGATCGCCTCGGGGCGCCGTGCTCTGACCGTGGTGAGGTCGGCGAGGGTGAGGGGCACGACGGGACTCCGTTCGGGGGGTCAGGGGTAGGTCCGGCCGCCGGGGGTAGAGATCGGTCGCCCTTTCCGATGCGGGACGCCCTTTCCGGTGTAGGGCGCCGGATACCGTCCTGTCAATACTTTGTACGGACATTCGGACTTCTTGCTGAAGCGATGTCTTGACAAAGCATTGACATCGGCGGCGCGACGCACTTGTATCCGGTCTTGTATCCGGTCCCAGCGCAAGCCTTCTCCCTACGGCACTCAAGCACTACGGCACTACGGCTCTCGGCTCCCGTCGCTACAGTGAGGTGCAGGAAAGATGGACCGCTCCGCTCCAGCCCGCCCCACCCGCCACCGCCCCCGGCGGTTCGCCCCCGCCCTGGCGCTCGCCGCGGCGGCGGCCCTGACCCTCGCCGGCTGCTCCAGCGGCTCCGGGGGCAAGGAGGCCGACGAGGAAGGGACGTCCGGAGCCTTGGCGGGCAAGGCCGGCACTCCCCGGATGACGGTCGCCCTGGTCACCCACCAGGCGGCCGGCGACACCTTCTGGGACATCGTCCGCAAGGGCGCCGAGGCCGCCGCCGCCAAGGACAACATCAAGCTCGTCTACTCCCACGACCCCAACGCCGGCAACCAGGCCAACCTGGTGCAGAACGCCATCGACCAGAAGGTCGACGGCATCGCGGTCACCCTCGCCAAGCCGGACGCCCTCAAGAGCGTGGTGAGCAAGGCCCGGCAGGCCGGCATCCCCGTCGTCGGACTCAACTCCGGGCTGAGCGACTGGAAGCAGATGGGGCTGACCGAGTTCTTCGGGCAGGACGAGAGCGTGGCCGGCGAGGCGTTCGGCAGGAAGCTCAACGAGGTGGGGGCCGAGAAGGCCGTCTGCGTCCTGCACGAACAGGGCAACGTCGGCCTCACCCAGCGCTGCGACGGAGTCGAGAAGACCTTCGAGGGCTCGGTGGAGAACCTGTACGTCAACGGCACCGACATGCCGTCCGTGCAGTCGACGATCACCGCCAAGCTCAAGCAGGACAGCTCCATCGACCACGTCGTCACCCTCGGCGCGCCCTTCGCCATGACCGCGGTGCGGTCGGCGGCGGAGAGCGGGGGCGGGGCGAAGGTGGCCACCTTCGACCTCGACAAGGAGCTGACCGGCGCGATCCAGAACGGCGACATCGAGTTCGCCGTGGACCAGCAGCCCTACCTCCAGGGGTACTTGGCGGTCGACGGACTGTGGCTCTACGAGAACAACGGCAACTACAGCGGTGGCGGTGAGCAGCCGGTGCTGACCGGGCCGGCCTTCGTCGACGAGTCCAACGTCGACCAGGTCGCCGAGTACGCCGCGAAGGGCACCCGGTGATGAGCGGCGCCCCACAGGCGGTGACCGGGCGGCCGGCCGCCGGGACGCGGCGGACCGGACGCCCCCTGGTGCTGCGGCTGCTGGCCCGGCCCGAGGTCGGGGTGTTCCTCGGGGCCGTCGCCGTCCTCGTCTTCTTCCTGATCGCGGCGCCCTCGGTCCGGCAGGGCGGCTCGCTGGCGACCGTCCTCTACCAGTCCTCCACCATCGGCATCATGGCGCTGCCGGTCGCCCTGCTGATGATCGGCGGCGAGTTCGACCTGTCGGCCGGGGTCGCCGTGGTCACCTCGGCGCTGACCGCGAGCATGCTCAGTTACCAGCTGACCGTCAACGTCTGGACCGGCGTGCTCGTCGCCCTGGTGGTCTCCCTCGCCGTCGGCGCGTTCAACGGCTGGATGCTGGTGAGGACCCGGCTGCCCAGCTTCCTCGTCACCCTCGGCACCTTCCTGATCCTCCAGGGCGTCAACCTCGCCGTCACCAAACTCGTCACCGGCAACGTCGCCACCGACGACATCAGCGACATGGACGGCTTCGGCCAGGCCGAGGCACTCTTCGCCTCCTCCTTCGGCATCGGCGGCGTCCAGGTGAAGATCACGGTGGTGTGGTGGCTGGTCTTCGCCGCCCTGGCCACCTGGGTGCTGCTGCGCACCAAGTACGGCAACTGGGTCTTCGCCGTCGGCGGCGACCAGGACAGCGCCCGCGCGGTCGGCGTGCCCGTGACCTTCACCAAGGTCTCCCTGTTCATGCTGGTCGGCTTCGGCGCCTGGTTCACCGGCATGCACCAGCTGTTCTCCTTCAACACCGTGCAGTCCGGGGAGGGCGTCGGCCAGGAGCTGATCTACATCGCCGCCGCCGTCATCGGCGGCTGCCTGCTGACCGGCGGCCACGGCTCCGCGATCGGCCCGGTCTTCGGCGCCTTCATGTTCGGCATGGTGAACCAGGGCATCGTGTACGCCGGATGGAACCCCGACTGGTTCAAGGCGTTCCTCGGTGTGATGCTGCTCGGCGCCGTCCTCGTCAATCTGTGGGTCCGCCGCACGGCGACCCGGAGGTGAGCACATGACCGACACCCCCCTCGTCGAACTGCGCGGCGCCGGCAAGTCCTACGGCACCGTCCGCGCCCTGCACGGCGTCGACCTCGCCGTCCACCCCGGCCGGGTGACCTGTGTGCTCGGCGACAACGGCGCCGGCAAGTCCACCCTCATCAAGATCGTCTCCGGGCTGCACCAGCACACCGAGGGCCGGTTCCTCGTCGACGGCGCACCCGTCCGCTTCACCACCCCGCGCGAGGCCCTGGACCGGGGCATCGCCGCCGTCTACCAGGACCTGGCCACCGTCCCGCTGATGCCGGTGTGGCGCAACTTCTTCCTCGGCTCCGAACTCACCAAGGGCCCCTGGCCCGTCCGCCGCCTCGACATCGCCCGCATGAAGCGGACCGCCGACGAGGAGCTGCGCGCCATGGGCATCGCCCTGGACGACCTGGAGCAGCCCGTCGGCACCCTCTCCGGCGGGCAGCGCCAGTGCGTCGCCATCGCCCGCGCCGTCCACTTCGGCGCCCGCGTCCTCATCCTGGACGAGCCCACCGCCGCGCTCGGCGTGAAGCAGTCCGGCGTGGTGCTGAAGTACGTCGCCGCCGCCCGCGACCGCGGCCTCGGCGTCATCCTCATCACCCACAACCCCCACCACGCCTACCTGGTCGGCGACCACTTCACCGTGCTGCGCCTGGGCACCGTGGAACTGTCCGCCGCCCGGGACGAGATCACCCTGGAGAAGCTGACCGACCACATGGCCGGGGGCGCCGAACTCGCCGCACTCAGACATGAGTTGGCGCAGGTCGGCGGGGCCGGCACGGCCGCGCCGCCCGACGCGGCCCCGAGGGAAGGAAACACCTGACATGGCTCCCGTCCTCGACCGCATCCGGGTCGGCTCCGCCCCCGACTCCTGGGGCGTCTGGTTCCCCGACGACCCCCACCAGGTGCCCTGGCGGCGCTTCCTGGACGAGGTCGCCGAGGCCGGCTACTCCTGGATCGAACTGGGCCCCTACGGCTACCTCCCCACCGACCCGGCCCGCCTCACCGACGAGGTGGACCGGCGCGGCCTGAAGGTCTCCGCCGGCACCGTCTTCTGCGGCCTGCACCGCGGCCCCTCCGAGTGGGACGCGACCTGGGAGCAGGTGCGCCGCGTCGCCGCCCTCACCCGGGCGATGGGCGCCGGGCACCTCGTCGTCATCCCGTCCTTCTGGCGCGACGACAAGACCGCCGAGATCCTGGAACCCCCGGAGCTGACCCGCGAGCAGTGGTCCCACCTGACCCGGGGCATGGAACGCCTCGGCCGCGAGGTGCGGGACAGCTACGGCCTGGACATCGTCGTCCACCCGCACGCCGACACCCACCTCGACACCGAGGAGCACGTCGAACGCTTCCTCGACGCCACCGACCCCGGCCTGGTCAGCCTCTGCCTGGACACCGGCCACTACGCCTACTGCGGCGGCGACAGCGTCAAGCTCATCGAGACCTACGGCGAGCGCGTCGGCTACCTGCACCTCAAGCAGGTCGACCCGGAGATCCTCGCCGGGGTGCGGGCGGACGGGCTGCCGTTCGGGCCGGCCGTGCGGCGCGGGGTGATGTGCGAGCCGCCCGGCGGTGTGCCCGAGCTGGAGCCGGTGCTGGCGGCGGCCCAGCGGCTCGGCGTGGACCTCTTCGCCATCGTCGAGCAGGACATGTACCCCTGCGAGCCGGACCGGCCGCTGCCCATCGCCGTCCGCACCCGCCGCTTCCTGCGCTCCTGCGGGGCCTGAGGAGGGCCTCCAGAGGGCTTCCCGGACCGGCTCGGGGAGCCGTCGTCAGTGGTGCGCGCTAGCGTCGATGACGATGGCCCTTCGTCCCGTTCCGGGAGGCAGTCATGACCACGCGGCTCAATCCGTACCTCAGCTTCGACGGCGACGCCCGCCAGGCGATGGAGTTCTACGAGGAGGTGTTCGGCGGCACGCTGACGCTGAACACCTACGCGTCCTTCGGCGGGTCGCCCGGCCCGGACGCCGACAAGATCATGCACGGCATGCTGGAGACACCGAGCGGCCTCACCCTGATGGGCGCCGACGCCCCGCCCGGCACCGAGCACACCCCCGGCAACGCCTTCTCGATCAGCCTCAGCGGCGACGACGACACCGAGCTGCGCGGCTACTGGACCAAGCTGTCCGCGGGCGGCACCGTCGACGTGGCGCTGGAGAAGCAGATGTGGGGCGACGTCTTCGGCATGTGCCGGGACCGGTTCGGCGTCTCCTGGATGGTGAACATCAGCGAGCCGGCCGCCTGATCGGACCGCTCACGCCCGCCGTACCTCCTCCACCGTCACCGGACGGTGCTCGCGCAGCGACAGCGTGCACGCCTCTGCGATCCAGCCCGCCTCCAGCGCGTCCTCGATCCCGCACGGCGACGGCCGCGCCCCGGCGACCACCTCCGTGAAGGCGGTCAGCTCGGCGCGGTAGGCGGCGGCGAACCGGTCCATGAAGAAGTCGTGCGGGGTCCCGGAGGGGAAGGTCACGCCCGGCTCCGCCGAGCGCAGCGGCAGCCGGTCCTCCAGGCCGACCGCGAGGGAGTCGGCGAACCCGTGCAGCTCCATGCGGACGTCGTGACCGCGTCCGTTGTGCCGGCTGTTGGACACCACCGCGACCGTGCCGTCGTCCAGGGTGAGCACCGCCCCGGTGGTGTCGGCGTCGCCCGCCTCCCGGATGTACGCGGCACCCCGGTTGCCGCCGACCGCGTACACCTCGGTCACCTCGCGGCCCGTCACCCAGCGGATCATGTCGAAGTCGTGCACCGCGCAGTCCCGGAAGATGCCCCCGGAGGCGGCGACGTACGCGGCCGGCGGCGGCGCCGGGTCCAGCGTCGTCGACCGTACGGTGTGCAGGGGGCCCAGCTCGCCGGAGCGCACCGCCGCCCGCGCCGCGGCGAACCCGGCGTCGAACCGCCGGTTGAAACCGATCTGCACCGGCACCTCACGCCCCGCGACGGCCTTCAGCACCTCCGTGCCCTCGGCCATGGTGCGGGCCACCGGCTTCTCGCAGAAGACCGGCACCCCGGCGTCCACCCCGGCCCGGATCAGCGCCGGATGGGCGTCGGTCGCCGCCGCGACGACGAGCCCGTCCACCCCGCCGGCCAGCAGCTCGGCGGGGGAGTCCGCGACCAGCGCGCCGAACCGCTCGGCGGCGGCCCGCGCGGCGCCGGCCGCCGGATCGCACACGACCAGGGACTCCACGGCGCCGAGCCCGGCGAGGGTCGCGGCGTGGAAGGCGCCGATGCGGCCGAGACCGAGGATGCCGATACGCATGGGGGTGCTCCTGGGAGATCCTGAGAGAGGGAAGGGGCGGGGGTCACACCGACGGGTCCACGGTGACCCAGGCGCCGCTCGCGGCCGAACGCTCCATCGCCTCCAGCACGGCCGCGCCGCGCACCGCGTCCGTCAGCGTGGCGCCGTACGGGGTGCCCTCCGCGACCGAGCGCAGGAAGCGGTACGCCTCGATCACCTTCAGGTCGTCATAGCCCATGGCGTTGGCCGCGCCCGGCTGGAACGCGGCGAACTCGCCGTCGCCCGGACCGACGTACACCGTGCTGACCGGCTGGTCCTGGTACGCGGTGCCGCGGCTGACGCCCAGCTCGTTCATCCGCCGGAAGTCCCAGAACACCGCGCCCCTCGTGCCGTGCACCTCGAAGCCGTAGGCGTTCTGCTCACCGACCGAGACCCGGCACGCCTCCAGCACGCCGCGGGCGCCCGAGGCGAAGCGCAGCAGGCAGCCGACGTAGTCCTCGTTCTCCACCGGGCCCGGCTCCCCGCCCGTCGCCCGGGTGTGACCGGCGGTGGCGGCGGCCGGGCGGGCCCGCTCGGGGACGAAGACGGCGGTGTCGGCGGTCACGGAGGCGATGTCGCCGCACAGGAACCGGGCCAGGTCCGCGCCGTGCGAGGCCAGGTCGCCCAGCACCCCGCTGCCGCCGCGCTCCCGCTCGTAGCGCCAGGTCAGGGCCGACTCGGGATGGGCGGCGTAGTCGCTGAACAGCCGGACGCGGACATGGGTGACGGCGCCGATGTCCCCGGCGGCGATCAGGTCGCGGGCCGCCTCGACGGCGGGCGCGCCGCGGTAGTTGAAGCCGACCGCGCCCTGCACCCCGGCCTTCGCGACGGCGGCGGCCACCGCGCGGGCGTCCCCGGCGTTCAGCCCGACCGGCTTCTCGATCCACAGGTGCTTGCCCGCCTCGGCCATCGCGACGCCGATCTCGCGGTGCAGGAAGTTGGGGGCGGTGACGCTGACCGCCCGGACCCGGGGGTCGGCGGCCACCTCGCGCCAGTCGCGGACGGCCGAGGCGAACCCGAACCGGTCGGCGGCCTCCTCGCCCCGGCCCGGCACCTCCTCGGCGACCACGACCAGCTCCGGACGGACGGCGAGCCGCGGATAGTGGTGGCGGACGCGGGCGTAGGCCTGGGTGTGCACCCGGCCCATCCAGCCGAAACCGACGACGGCGACGCCGAGCGTCCCCTCCGGGCGAACCGTCGGGCGAACCACCGGGTGAACCATGCGAGCCCCTCTTTGGACCGGTCCAGCACCTGTCCCTGTCACCCTGAGGACTCCTGGCCCGTGGTGTCAAGGCTTTGACAGGTGATGCACCCCGTGGAACGGTCCAGCCATGAAGCAGCCGACCATCCGTGACGTGGCCGAGCGGGCCGGGGTCTCCAAGTCGCTGGTCTCCCTGGTGCTGCGCGGCGCCGACGGGGTGCGGCCCGAGCGGCGGGAAGCCGTGCTGCGGGCCGCGCGGGAACTCGGCTACCGGCCCAACGCGGCGGCCCGCAGCCTGAGCGAGCGGCGCACCCGCACCGTGGGCGTCCTCCTCGACGACCTGCGCAACCCCTGGTTCGTGGACCTGCTCGACGGGCTGAACGCCGTGCTGCGCGACAACGACCTGCACGTGCTGCTCTCCGACGCCCGCCTCAACCGCCGCTGGGGACCCGGCGACGCCGCGGGCCCCCTGCGCGACCTCGGTGTCGACGGCCTGGTCGTGGTCGGCACCCTGCCCGGCCCGGCCGCCCTGGAGGACGTCGCCGCGCGCGTCCCCGTGGTGGTCGCGGGCGCCCGGGAGCCGGTGCCGCCCGGCGTGGACGTGGTGGCCGGCGACGACGAGCGCGGGGCGCGGCTGGTCACCGAGCACCTCATCGGCCTCGGCCACCGCGCGGTGGCGCACCTGGCGGGCTACGGGGCCGTCGGCGAGCTGCGGCGGCGCAGCTTCGCGTCGGCGATGCGGGACCACGGCCTCGCCGGCCGGGCCACCGTCGAGCCCTGCGACATGACCGAGGAGGGCGGCTACCGCGCCACCGTCCGGCTGCTCGGCGGACGCGGACCCGACCGGCCCACCGCCGTCTTCGCCGTGAACGACGTCGCCTGCGTCGGCGCCCTGTCGGCGGCGGAGGAACTGGGACTGCGGGTGCCGCACGACCTGTCCGTGGCCGGATACGACAACACGAGCATCTCCCGGCTGCGCCACCTCTGGCTCACCACGGTCGACAACGCCGGCCACGAGGTCGGCCGCCGCGCCGCCCGCCTGCTGCTCGACCGGCTGCGCGCCCCCGGCGGACCGGGCGGCCTGCACCTCGCGGCTCCCTCGCTGGAGATCCGGGGGACCACGGCCGCGCCCCAGGGATGACGACGGTCGCGCCCCGCCGATGAGCACCGCGAAGACGCCGCACAACACCCCGTAATTCGGCGAACAAAATTGTTGACAATCTTGTTTGGATAGATTTACGTTCGACGAGCACTCACTCAGGGAGGGCACATGCCGAAACAAGCCGGTCCGAGCACCGGGGAGCAGGCGAAACAGCTTGCGCTCGGACAGCTGCGGGAGGCGATTCTGCGCGGCGACATGGCACCGGCCCAGCGGCTGGTGGAGAACGAACTCGCCGAACAGTTCGGTGTGACACGGGCCAGCATCCGGGCCGCACTGATCGACCTGGAGTCGCAGGGACTGGTTGAGCGCATCCGCAACCGGGGGTCGCGGGTGCGGGTGGTGACCGTGGAGGAAGCGGTCGCCATCACCGAGTGCCGGCTGGTGCTCGAAGGGCTCTGCGCGGCGAAGGCGGCGGCAGCCGTCACCGACGAACAGGTCGTCGAGCTGACCGACCTCGGTACGGCGATGCGCAAGGCCGTGGCCGACGGCGAACCGCTGACCTACTCGGAACTCAACCACCGACTGCACACCAGGATCCGGGAGTTCTCCGGGCAGTTGACGGCGCTGGAGCTGCTGGAGCGGCTCAACGCCCAACTGGTGCGCCATCGCTTCCAGTTGGCGCTGCGCCCGGGACGGCCCCAGCAATCCCTGAACGAGCACCTGGCCATGATCGAGGCGATCGAGGCCAGAGACCCACAGGCGGCCGAGGCGGCCGTCCGCGCCCACCTCACCAGCGTGATCGAGGCGTTGCGCGACTGACCCGCACCGGGCGGACGCGCATCCGCTCACCCCGGTGAGCGAGGAGCGAGGGCGTGCCGGCGCCCCGGCCCGAAGAGGAAGAGAACCCGTGTACGCGTACCCGCACACCCCGAAGGAGCAGGCATGAGCGGCGTCATCGTCACCGACCCGCCGAAGGCGGAGGCCAAGGACGTCGAAGCCCTGTCCGGGTACGGCGTGGCCACCGTGTCCGAGGCGATGGGCCGCACCGGCCTCCTCGGCCCGCACCTGCGCCCGATCCAGCAGGACACCCGGATCGCCGGCACCGCGGTGACCGTGCTGTCCTGGCCCGGCGACAACCTCATGATCCACGCCGCCGTGGAGCAGTGCGGCGAGGGCGACATCCTGGTCGTCACCACCACCTCGCCCTCCACCGACGGCCTGTTCGGCGAGCTGTTCGCGACGGCGCTGCGGCAGCGCGGGGTGCGCGGGCTGATCATCAACACGGGTGTCCGGGACACCTCCGAGCTGCGCGAGATGGGCTTCCCGGCCTGGTCCGCCGCGGTGTCCGCGCAGGGCACCGTCAAGGCGACCGGCGGCAGCGTCAACGTGCCGGTCGTCATCGGCGGCCAGGTGATCCACCCCGGTGACGTGATCGTCGCCGACGACGACGGCGTGGTCGTCGTCCCGCGCGAGAAGGCCCGGCAGACCGCCGAGGCGTCCCGGGCCCGCGAGGAGAAGGAGGCCGCGACCCGCGCCGCCTTCCTGGAGGGCCAGCTGGGCCTGGACCGCTACGGGCTGCGCGAGAAACTGGTCCAGCTCGGCGTGACCTACCAGTCCTACGAGGAGTACACGCGCGGCGGGGACGCCTCGTGAGCGCACCCGACGAGGTCCGCTGCATGCTGATGCGCGGCGGCACCTCCAAGGGCGCCTACTTCCTGGCCGAGGACCTCCCCGCCGACACCGCCGCCCGCGACGGCCTGCTGCTGCGGGTCATGGGCAGCCCCGACCCGCGCCAGATCGACGGGCTGGGCGGCGCCCACCCGCTGACCAGCAAGGTCGCCGTCGTCTCGGCGTCGGACGATCCCGAGGCCGACGTCGACTACCTGTTCCTCCAGGTCGACGTGGACACCCCCGAGGTCACCGACCGGCAGAACTGCGGCAACATCCTCGCCGGGGTGGGCCCGTTCGCCGTGGAGCGCGGACTGGTCCCTGCCCAGGACGGCGAGACCTCCGTACGCGTCCGGATGCGCAACACCGGGGAACTGGCGGTCGCCACCTTCCCCACCCCCGGCGGGCGCGTCGACTACACCGGGGACGCCGAGATCTCGGGCGTACCGGGCACCGCCGCCGCGGTCGTCATCGAGTTCCCGCAGGGCAGCTCCCCGCTGCTGCCCACCGGCAACGTCCGCGACACCGTCGCCGGGACCGAGGTGACCTGCGTCGACAACGGCATGCCGGTCGTGCTGATCCCGGCGGGCGCCCTGAAGGTCACCGGCTACGAGGAGCCGCGGGACCTGGAGGAGGACACGGCCCTGGCCGGCCGCCTGCGGGAGATCCGGCTGGCGGCGGGCCGGCTGATGGGGCTCGGGGACGTCGGGTCCACCACCGTGCCCAAGCTCAGCCTGCTCGCGCCGCCCCGGGACGGGGGCGCGGTCACCACCCGCACCTTCATCCCCGTGCGCTGCCACACCTCCATCGGCGTCCTGGGCGCCGCGAGCGTGGCCGCCGGACTCCGCCTGCCCGGCGGGGTGGGGGAGGGCATCGCCGAGCTGTCCGACGGCGACCGCACCCGCGTCGAACACCCCACCGGCTTCCTGGACGTCGAGACCGCCGTCGACCCCGGGGCCGACGGCACACCCCCGGTGGTCCGCCGTACCGCCGTCGTGCGCACCGCACGGAAGATCTTCGACGGCACCGTGTTCCCCCGGTCGGCCGGGACGGCCCCGACCCCCGCACCATCCTCTGGAGGCAACGATGACTCCGCCGCTCGGTGACATCGCCCACATCGGTCACACCCAGCTGTTCACGCCCGACCTCGACGCCAGTGTCGGCTTCTTCACCGACTTCCTGGGCCTGACGGTCAACGGCCAGGACGGTGACACGGTCTACCTGCGCACCTACGACGACTACGAGCACCACAGCCTGGTCCTCACCGCCCGCGAGACCCCCGGCCTCGGCCGGCTCGCGCTGCGCACCTCCAGCGAGGACGCCCTCCGGCGCCGGGTGAAGGCCCTGGAGGAGGCCGGCCGCGGCGGGACGTGGGTCGAGGACGAGCCCGGCATCGGCCGGCTCTACCTCACCACCGACCCCGACGGCCACGAGCACGCCCTGTACTGGGAGAGCGAGCACTACCGGGCCCCCGACGAGCTGAAGCCCGCGCTGAAGAACCAGCCGCAGGCCAAGCCCAACCGGGGAGTCGGCGTCCGCCGCCTCGACCACATCAACTTCCTCGCCGCCGACGTGCTCGCCAACGCCGAGTTCCAGGAACACCTCCTGGGCGCCCGGCCCACCGAGCAGATCCAGCTGGACTCCGGCAGGATCGCGGCCCGTTGGCTGACCTTCACCAACAAGTCCTACGACGTCGTCTACACCGAGGACTGGACCGGCTCCGAGGGGCGGCTGCACCACATCGCCTTTGCGACCGAGAACCGCGAGGACATCCTGCGCGCCGCCGACCTCGCCATCGACACCGGCGTGTTCATCGAGACCGGCCCGCACAAGCACGCCATCCAGCAGACGTTCTTCCTGTACGTCTACGAGCCCGGCGGCAACCGCATCGAGCTGTGCAACCCGCTCACCCGCCTGGTGCTGGCGCCGGACTGGCCGCTGATCACCTGGACCGAGGAGGAGCGGAAGAAGGGGCAGGCCTGGGGGCTGAAGACCATCGAGTCCTTCCACACCCACGGCACCCCGCCGGTCGCCTGACGATCCGTGCCACGGGCCACGGGGGTGGGGGGGGGGCCCCCCGGGGGGGGGGGCCCCCCCCCCGGGGGGGGCGGGGGGGGGGGGGGGGGCCCCCCCCGGGGGGCCCCCCCCCCCACCCCCGTGGCGCAGGGGGAGGGGCCGGGCGCTATCAGATCGTTGCTGAGATTGTTAACAAAACCGTTGACACTCAATGGCCGGAACTTTAGCGTCTAGCGCACACCACGGGTCGAGCCGCACGAGCCGCGCGGACCCGCTTCATCGATCCCCTCCAGGGAACTCGTCCTGGTCGAGAGGAAAACAACGATGTCCTCCTCCCCCGCCCTGTCCTCAAGGGGCAGCAGACTGGCCCTGCTGGTCGTCGTCCTGTGCTGGGTCGCCGTGCTCTTCGACGGCCTGGACATGTTCATCTACGGCTCGGTGCTGCCCCACATGCTGGAGGAGAAGGCCCTCGGGATCACCTCCGGCCAGGCGGGAGACCTGGGCAGCTACGCCACCTTCGGCATGCTGGTCGGCGCACTGACCGCGGGTACGATCGCCGACCGGATCGGCCGCAAGAAACTGATGCTGTCCTGCGTCACGCTCTTCTCGCTGGCCTCCGGCCTGTGCGCCGTCGCCGACAGCGTCGCCGTCTTCGGCCTGGGCCGGACCCTGGCCGGCGTCGGCCTCGGCGGTCTGCTGCCCACCGCGATCAGCATGGTGTCCGACTACGCCCCCAAGGGCCGCGCGGCCCTCACCATCGGCCTGCTGATGACCGCCCACCACGCCGGCGGCATCCTCTCCGCCTACGTCGCCCTGTGGATCGTCGAGCCGCTCGGCTGGCGCGCCGCGTTCTGGGTCTGCGTGGTTCCGCTGCTCTTCGTCCCGGTGCTGCTCAAGTGGCTGCCCGAGTCGCTGAGTTTCCTGGTCGCCCAGGGCCGCCGCGACGAGGCCGCCGAACTGGCCGCCCGCTACGACGTCGACGTCCCGGCCCCCAAGACGGGCACGGCCGCCGGCGCCCGCTGGGGCAACCTCGCCGCCCTCTTCCAGGGCCGCGAGTGGATCCAGACGCTGCTGTACTGGCTGGCCTCCTTCGGCGGACTGCTGCTCGTCTACGGCGTCGCCACCTGGCTGCCCACCCTGATGCGCAGCGAGGGCTACGAGCTGGGCTCCGCGCTGACCTTCGTGGTCCTGTTCAACCTCGGCGGCATCGTCGGCATGCTGATCGCCGGCCGCGCCTCCGACCGCTTCGGCGCCCCGCGCATCTCCGCCCTCTGGTTCGCGCTGACCGCCGCCGGCGTCTTCCTGCTCAGCGTCCACATGCCGCTGGCGCTGACCTTCGTGGTCGTCTTCCTCACCGGTGTCTTCCTCAACAGCGCCCAGGTCATGATCTACGCGACGGTGTCCATCGGCTCCACGCCCGACAGCCGCGCCACGGCCGTCGGCTGGACCTCGGGCATGGGCCGCTTCGGCGCGGTCTTCGGCCCGTGGCTGGGCGGTCAGCTGCTCGCCGCGAACAAGGGCGACTGGGGCTTCACCGCGTTCGCGCTGGCCGGTGTGGCGTCCATGGTCTTCATCGGCATCGCCGCCGCCCGTACCGGCAAGCGCACGGCCGGGGACGGCGCCGGGCAGAAGCTCGTGGGCGCGGCCCACTGAGCGGCACCGCTGCGCGACGCCGGCCCCCCGCGACGACGCGGGGGGCCGGCGTTTCCTCACGGCGAGTTGACACCCAGCGGGGCGTCCAGCTCGTCACGGCAGTCCTCGGGCACCGCGTACGCCCTCAGCGTCTGGACGGGGACGGCCCCGGGGGAGGGCGGCAGCGCCTGCTCCCGGGCCGTCTCCGCACGCTCCCGCGCGATCTCGTCGGCGATCTCCTCGCAGTCGTAGGAATGACTCCCCGTGGGGGCCGGCGTCGGCTCCTCCGCGGGGAACTCCGGGCCGTCCGCGTACGGGTCCGAGGAGAGGACGCAGGTGGCCGTGAGGCCGGCCAGACACAGCCCGGCCCAGACGGCGACGACGCGCCGGCCGGCGTTCGGCACGGTCAACGCTTCCCCCTTCGCAAGGCTTCCGGTGCCGCCGGAACGACGACACCGCCCCGGCCCACATCATGCTGTGAACCGGGGCGGTGACGTACAGGGGGGTGACCTCAGCGGGGACGGCGGGACAACCAGGCGGCGGCCAGCGCGCCGGAGATGTTGTGCCAGACGGAGAAGACCGCGGCCGGCAGCGCGGCCAGCGGGCTGAAGTGGGCGGTGGCCAGCGAGGCGGCGAGCCCGGAGTTCTGCATGCCGACCTCGAAGGCCATGGCGCGGCTGCCGCCTTCGCCGAGCCGGCCCAGCCGGCCCGCGCCGTACCCCAGCGCCAGGCCCAGGCCGTTGTGCAGCACCACGGCGACGAACACCAGCAGGGCGGCCGACTTGATGGCGTCCGCGCTGCCCGCCACCACCACGGCCACGATCACGGCGATGGTCAGCGCGGAGAGCCACGGCAGCACCGGCAGCGCCCGGGTCACCCACCGGCTCGCGACCAGCCGGACCACGATGCCCGCCAGGACCGGCAGCAGCACCGTCTTGAGGATGTCGGTGACCATCGAACCGGCGTCGACCGGCAGGTACTCGCCGGCCAGCAGCAGTGTCAGCGGCGGGGTGATCAGCGGCGCCAGCACCGTGGAGACGGTGGCGACGGAGACGGACAGCGCCACGTCGCCGCGCGCCAGGTAGGTGACCACGTTGGAGGCCGTGCCGCTGGGGGCGCAGCCGACCAGGATCACTCCGGCGGCGAGCTGCGGGGAGAGGTGGAGCAGGTGCGCGATGGCCCAGCCGAGTCCCGGCATGATGACGTAGTGCGCGACCAGTCCGAGCGCCACCGCCCAGGGCCGCTTGGCGACCCCGCGGAAGTCCTCCGGGGTCATGGTGACGCCCATGCAGAACATCACGACGCCCAGCAGATAGGGCACCCCCTCGCTCCAGCCGGAGAAGCTGCCCGGGAGCAGCAGCCCGAGGGCGCCGGCGAGGAGGACCAGCACGGGGAAGACGGTGACGGCACGCCGTGCGGAGCGGTCACCGGTGGCCGCGGTGGTCGCGGTCGCCGCGGTGTCGTGGTGTTCGGTTCGTTCGGTACTCACCGTGCGAGACAACGCCTGGTCAGGTGCATGATGCAAGCGTGTCTCGCGATGTGGTTCGTCACATCGGCCGCATCGGCCGCATCGGTGGCATCGGCCCGTGGGTCAGTCCTTGCCCATCTGGTCCTCGTCCGACAGGTGCTCCACCGTCTTGCCGGTCTCCGTGAACGTACGGGTCACATGGCCCGAGGAGTACACCCACAGGATGCGCAGCGGGGTGTCGCCGACGTTGCGGAACAGGTGGGGGACGGGGGAGGGGATGTAGGTGGTGTCGAACCGCTCCAGCTTCGTCACCTCGCCGTCGACCCACACCTCCGCCTCCCCGTCGAGAACGGTCACGTGCTCGTCGCAGTTGTGCGAGTGCAGCGGCGCCCCGGAACCCACCGGGTACACGCTCATGCCACTGGTGACGCGGTTCTCCCCGCCGGCCGACGAGGTGGTGATCAAGGGCGTGGTCACCACCGCGCCGCCCCGGTCGAGCAGGGGCACCGAGGCGGCCTTGATGATCGTGGTCATTGCGGGGATGTCCTTCCGTCCGGTGTCTCGCGTCGCACGACGTTAGGTCGCGCCGGCGCCTGCCGGTGCCCTCGGGCGCGCAGTTTTACGTTGCGTTCCGCAAGGGGTGTGCCGCAACGGCCCGGCTGTACCGTCACCTGTCACCGCGGGCCTTTCGACCCGCCCGGGAAACGCGCCGGAAAGAAGCCGGAAAGAAGCCGGAAAGAAAAGGCAGGTGTCGGCCGGATGAGGCTCCCCGTTCTCACCGAAGAGGAAATGGACCAGCGGCAGCGGGAGCTGGCCGCGCGGATCGCCGGACGCCGCGGCGCGGTCCGCGGCCCCTTCCGGGTCTGGCTGCACAGCCCGGAGATGTGCGAACGGGCCGAGTCGCTCGGCGCGTTCGCCCGGTTCGACTGCGGCCTGCCGAAACACCTGCGGGAGCTGGCGCTGCTGATGGCGGCCCGCAACTGGGACGCGCAGTACTCCTGGAACGCGCACGTCCACCAGGCGATCGAGGCCGGTGTCCCGGAGGCGGCCGTCAAGGCCATCGCCGAGAAGCGCGAGGCGGTCTTCGGCAACGACGCCGACCAGGCGTTCTACCGGTTCTGCAAGGAGGTCCTGGAGGACCACTTCGTCACCGACGCCACCTTCGCCGCGGCCCAGGCACACTTCGGCAGCAAAGGCCTGGTGGACACCATCGGCGCGCTCGGCAACTTCACCATGCTCGGCATGTGCCTCAACACCTTCCAGGTGGACCTCCAGCCCGACAAGGAGCCGCCCTTCCCCGACGTCCGCGGCTACGGCCGGGTCGCCCCCGACGGCGACGGGGCCCGGCCGTGAGTGCCGTACTGGACCCGACGGGCACCGGTGTGCGGGCCGTGCTGCGGGTACGGGGCGTCACCAAGAGCTTCGGCGGGGCCGCCGCCCTCAAGGGCGTCGACCTCGACCTGTACGCCGGCGAGATCCACGCCCTGATGGGCATGAACGGCGCCGGCAAGTCCACCCTGGTCCAGGTCCTCAGCGGCGTCCACCGGCCCGACGGCGGCACCGTCGAGGTGGGCGGCGAGCGGCACGCCGGACTCACCGTGCGCAAGGCCCGCGGGCTCGGCGTCTCCTCGGTGCCCCAGCGCCGCGAACTGGCGATGGGGCTCACCGTCGCCGAGAACGTGATGCTGGGCGACCTGCCCACCCGGGCCGGCGCCGTGCGCTGGAAGGCGGTCCGGGCCCAGGCGCGGGCCGCGCTCACCGGCCTCGGCATCGACATCGACGTCGACCGGGTCGCGGGCACCCTCACCGTCGCCGAGCAGACCATGGTCGAGGTCGCCCGCGAGGTCCGGCGCGGCGGCAGGGTGCTGATCCTGGACGAGCCGACCGCCTGCCTCAGCGCCCGGGACGCCGGGCAGGTCCGCGCCCTGGTGCGCCGGCTGCGGGACGAGGGCGTCGCCGTCGTCTACATCTCGCACTACATCGACGAGGTCATGTCGATCGCGGACCGGGTCACCGTGCTGCGCGACGGCGCCCTGGTGCGCAGCGCCCCGGCGGCGGAGCTGGACCCCGCCTCGCTGGTGCGGGCCATGGCCGGCCGGGACGTGGTCTCCACCCGCCCCGAGCGCCCGGAGCCCGCGCACGACCTCGGGCTGGTCGTGCGCGGACTGACCGACGGCCGCGCCGTGCGCGACTTCACCGTCGAGGTCCGCAAGGGCGAGATCGTCGCCGTCCTCGGCCCGGCCGGCGACGCCCAGTCCCGCCTGTTCGACCTGCTGTCGGGCCGTCGCCGCCCCGATGCCGGAGAGGTCCGCGTCGACGGCCGCCCCGTGCCCTTCGGCAAGGTCAAGGCGTCCCTCGCCAGCGGCCTGCGGTGCGTCACCGGGGACCGCCGCTCCCTCGGCCTGGTCCAGGGCATGACCGTGGACGAGAACCTGATGCTGGCCGGCGACCGCTTCGCCCGCCGCCGGCTGCACCGCGCCGCCCACCTCGCCCGCCGGGCCGCGCCCGTGCGCACCGCCTACGGTGTCGTCGCCCTCTCCGGCAACCCGCCGGTCGGCGCGCTCTCCGGCGGCAACCAGCAGAAGGTGCTGCTCGGCAAGTGGCTGGAGACCGAGCCGGTCGCCTGCTTCCTGGAGGACCCCACCAACGGCGTGGACGTCGCCGCCATGGCCGACATCCACGCCCTCGTCGACGGCCTCGCCGCCCGCGGTGTGGCCGTCCTGCTCGCCTCGTCCTCCGCCGAGGAGGTCATGCGCCTGGCCGACCGGGTCGTCGTGGTGAGCGCCGGCCGCACCGTCGCCGAGCACGACGTCCACGCCATCACCCGCGACGAACTGGTCGCGACCGCACTCGGAGGTCAACCGCAGTGAGCCTCAAGACCCCCTCCGCCGCCCCGGACGCGCCGGCCGACGACCCGCCCGGCCGGGCGGACTCCCGCCCCGGCGCCCGGAACCTGCTGCGCGTCCCGCACGGCGGCCTGATCCTCGTACTGATCCTGGTCTGCGTCTTCACCGCCGCGCAGGCGGACGCCTTCACCTCCTCGCAGAACCTGCTCAACGTGCTGCGCCAGGTCAGCGTCAACGCCGTCATCGCGGCCGGGCTGACCCTGCTGATGACGGCCGGCGGCATGGACTTCTCCATGGGGTCCAACGCGGCCGTCACCCTGTGCGTGGGCGCCCAGCTGCTGGACGGCGGCTGGTCCACCCCTGCCGTGGTCGTCGTCTGTCTCGCCCTGGCCACACTCGTCGGCCTGGTCAACGGCCTCGTGGTGACCTGCACCCGGGTCGCCCCGTTCGTCGCCACGCTCGCCTCGGCGATGCTGCTGGACGGTGTCGCCCTGCTGGTCCTGGACGGCATGAGTGTCACCACCGGCGACAAGATGTCCGCGCTCGGCAACGACGAGGTAGCCGGTGTGCCGTACCTGACCATCGTGGCCGTGCTGGTGCTGGCGCTGACCGGCGTCACCATGCGGTTCACCACCTTCGGCCGGGACGCGTTCGCGATGGGCGGCAACGAGCACGTCGCCCGGCTCAGCGGCATCGACGTCAACTGGCGCAAACTCGCCCTGTACGCGCTCGCCGGGGTGCTCGCCGGTCTGGCCGGCCTGATGCTGCTCTCCCGGCTGGGGGCCGCGGCGCCCAACACCGCAGGACTCCAGACCCAGTTGACCGCCGTCGCCGCGGTGGTCATCGGCGGCACCTCGCTGGCCGGCGGCCACGGCACGATCGTCGGCACCGTCTTCGGCGTGATCCTGCTGGGTGTCGTCGGCAACGCGCTGAACCTGCTCCAGGTCGACAGCAACTACCAGCTCGTCGTCACCGGCGGGGTGCTGCTGGTCGCGGCCGTCGTCAACGAGTTCCAGCGCAGGTCCGCACCAGGGCATTAGCGGCCCGTCGCGGCCGCACACCCCCTGGCCTCCGCACACCCCCTGGCCTCCGCGCACTCCCTCGCCTCCGCGCACTCCCTCGCCTTCGCACACCCCTCGCCTCAGCGCACTTCCTCGCTTCGCGCACTCCCTCGCCTCGCACACCCCCCGCCTTCGCACACCCCCTCACCTACGCGCGTCCCCCGCTCCCGGCGCGGCCCCCCTCACGCACGCACCTTCTCTTCGACGACGCAGGAAAGGTTCGACCCATGAACTCCGTCCGCTCACGCCGCACCGTCGCGGCCTCCCTCGTCGGCGCCGCCGCCCTGGTGCTCGCCGGATGCGGTTCCGGCGACGACAGCGGGGGCGCCGCCGAAGGCTCCGTCTCCCTCGGGTTCGTCAACGGCTCCAACACCCACTTCCACTCCTGTCTGCTCAAGGCGGTCGAGCAGGAGGCCGAGGCGCAGGACGCCACGGTCTACTCGGCCAACTCCAAGCAGGACGCGGGGACCGAGCTGTCCAACATCGAGGACATGATCTCCCGCGACGTGGACGCCCTGATCGTGCAGACGGTCAACGTCGACGCCCTGGAGGGCGACATAGCCAAGGCCAAGAACGCGGGCATCCCGATCTACCTCACCTCGGTCGCCACCTCCGACATGGACGACGTGCTCGGCGCAGCGGTGGTCGACCTGAAGAAGGTCGGCGCGCTGGACGCCGGGTGGATCGAGAAGGACGCGGCCGGCCAGGACGTCACCGTCGGTGTCGTCGCCGGTGCCCCGGGCGCCGCGTCCGACCTGCTGGTCGGCGGGTTCCAGGACGCCCTGCCGAAGACCGCGAAGGTGGTCGCCAACCAGCCCGGCATGTTCAACCCGGCCAAGGCGCAGGACGTCGCCGAGAACATGATCCAGGCCCATCCCGACCTGGACTACGCCTTCGTCGCCAACGAGGAGATGGCGTTCGCGGTGCGCAAGGCGTTCGACGCCGCCGGCGCCGAGGACGTGAAGATCGTCTCGGTGAACGGCACGGAGGACGGCATCGCCGCGGTCGAGGACGGGCGCCTGGCCGCCACCGTGGCCAACTCGGCGATGACCATCGGGCAGACCGCCGTGAAGAGCACGATCGGACTGCTCGGCAAGGCACAAGGTGTTGACAAGATCGCTGACATTCCTCTTGTCTTGGTCACGAAGGACAACCTGAGCGAGGCTCCGCAGTACTGCCCGAAGTAGGCCCCCCACCGGGAACCGGCGCCCCCCTCACCGCACGAGCCACCCGCACGAGCCGCACCCGCACAAGCCTCACCGCACGAGCCGCGCACATCCCGCCCGCCGCACGTCCGGCCTGCCCCGTGGAGCCGCCACCGGGGCGGGCCGACGGCGCGACGGGCCCTTGCTCCCCGCCCCGCGCCGCCGGTCGGGCGGGGAGCGGCCTCCGGAGGGAAACATGGACCGTCTGCTCCTCATGCACAGCCTCGTCACCGTCGCCCAGGTCGGCAGTTTCAGCGGAGCCGCCAAGAAACTCGGGTCGTCGGGCTCCCTGGTCTCCCGGCACGTCGCGGAGCTGGAACGCCAGGTGGGGGTCCGCCTGGTCAACCGCACCGCCCGCTCGGTGAGCCTGACCGAACCGGGCCGCCGTTACGCGGAGTTCGCCGCCCGCATCCTGGACGAGATCGAGGCCGAGGACGCCGGCATCGCCCAGCTGCACGACCGTGCCGAGGGCACCCTCAGCGTCATCTGCCCCAAGTGGATCGGCAGTCTCGACCTCGGCGACGCCATCGCCGCGTTCTCCGCCGCCCATCCCAAGATCCACATCCGCTTCGAACTGGGCGGCATGTCGGACCGCACCTACGACTTCCTGGACAGCGGATTCGACATCGCCTTCCACACCCGGGACCTGCGGGACTCCAGCGTCCGCCTGAAGAAGATCTCCTCGCTGCCCTTCGTGCTGTGCGCGTCCGAGGAGTACATCGAGCGGCACGGGGACCTGACGCACCCCAACGACATCGCCCACCACGACTGCCTGGTACACGTCAACGACCCGGTCTGGCGGATCGGCCACGGCCACGCCAGCACCCTGCACAAGATCCGCAACATCGTCTTCTCGTCGAACTCCTACATCGCCCTGCAGAAGGCCGCCGTGCACGGCCGCGGCCTCGCCCTGCTGCCCCAGCGCCCGGTCCACGACGACATCGCCGCCGGCGCCCTGAAGGTGCTGCTGCCGGAACTGGCCGTCCCCGACCGCCCGCTCTACGCGATCTACGGCCCCGGCCGGGACACCCCGCGCAAGGTGAGTGTCTTCCTGGACTTCCTCGCCGACTGGTTCTCCCGGCACCCGATCACCGCCGCCCGGCCCTGAGCGCCGGGCCGCGCCCGCCGCGGCTTCGACCGTGCCGGCGGCGCAAGAAAGGGTTGCGCACCCGGCGGCCCCCGGGCCATTGAGGCCCCGCCCCCGCGAAACCTACGCTCACCAGGCGAGACGGAAACGAGGAAGCCATGGGAATCCAGCGCATCGAGTCGGTCACCCACAGCGTCGACGACCTCGGCGCATGCGTCCGGTTCTTCGAGGACTTCGGTCTCTTCCTGGTGGAACGCACCGACGAACACGCGGTGTTCGAGACGCTCACCGGACAGACCCTCCACCTGGACACCGACCCGGGCCCCCAGCTGCCGCCCCCGGTGGAGGACGGCCCCACCCTGCGCGAGGTCGTCTGGGGCATCGACACCCAGGAGGAACTGGACCGGCTGGTGACCGCCGTCGCCCGCGACCACCGGGTCCGCACCACCGCCGACGGCGTCCACCACACCGTCGACAGGAGCGGCTTCGGGGTGGGCCTCACCCTCGCCCGGCCCAGGAAGGCCACCGTCGCACCGCGCCGCACCAACACCTACGGCAGCGTCCACCGCTGGAACGAGCCGCTGGAGCCGCTCACCCGCGCCCATCCGCTGCGCATGTGCCACGTCGCCCTCAACATCGCCAAGGAGGGCAAGGACCAGGCCGTCGCCTTCTACACCGGCCTCCTCGGCTTCCGCCCCACCGACGTCGTCGAACCCATGGGCGTCTTCCTGCGGGCCCCCGGCGACGACGACCAGCACACCATGCTGCTCTGCCACCGCCCCGACCGCGTCTCCGCCAACCACATCGCCTACGAGGTCCCCGGCTTCGACGACGTGATCGAGGGCGGCAACTACATGATCGAACGGGGCTGGCGCGAGGCCCGCAGGCTGGGCCGGCACACCGTCGGCTCCAACGTCTTCCGCTTCCTGCACGCCCCCTGCGGCGGACGCGTCGAGTACGCCGCCGACATGGACCGGGTCGACGACACGTACGAGACCCGCGTGCACGAGACCACGCCGCCGCACCACATCTGGGCCCTGCGCACCAACCGAGACCAGGACGCTCCCGCGTCCTGAAACCCTTTCGAGAGGGCACCCACCCATGACCACCGACCACGGCCACCCCGCCGTCCGCATGTACATCGCGGGCGAGTGGTGCCAGGGCGAGAGCGGACGTACCGCCCCGATCACCGACCCCGCCACCGAGGAGGTGATCGGCGACGTCCCGCTGGCCACCACGGCCGACCTGGACCGCGCGCTCGACGCGGCGGCGCAGGGCTTCCAGGTGTGGCGCGCGACCCCGGTCACCGAGCGCACCCGCATCCTGCACGCCGCCGCCGGCCTGATCGCCGAGCGCGCCGACGCGATCGGCCGGACCGCCACCCGGGAGCAGGGCAAACCGCTCAGGGAGTCCACCGGCGAGGCCCGCCGCACCGCCGCCACCCTGCGCTGGCACGCCGACGACGCCCGCCGCGCCTACGGCCGCATCATCCCCACCGACCCCGGCACCCTCCTCACCGTGCGCCGCGAACCCATCGGCCCCGTCGCGGCGTTCGTCCCGTGGAACTTCCCCGTCGGTGGCCCCAACCGCAAGATCTCCTCCGCCCTCGCGGCCGGCTGCTCCCTCGTCATCAAGGCGTCCGAGGAGACCCCGGCCGCCGCCATGGAACTGGTGCGCTGCTACGCCGACGCGGGCCTGCCGCCCGGCGTCCTCAACCTCGTCTTCGGTGAACCCGCCGAGGTCTCCGAGCGCCTCATCGCCTCCCCGGTGACCCGCCTGGTCGCCTTCACCGGCTCCGTCCCGGTCGGCAAGCTCCTCGCCGCCAGGGCCGGCCAGGTCATGAAGCCCTCCCTAATGGAACTGGGCGGCCACGCCCCGGTGATCGTCTGCGCCGACGCCGACCCCGTGACGGCCGCCCGCACGGCCGCCCGGGCCAAGTGGGCCAACGCCGGCCAGGTCTGCACCTCGCCCAGCCGCTTCCTCGTCCACGCGTCGCTCGCCGAGGAGTTCACCGCCGCGTTCGTCAAGGCCGCCGAGGCGGTCGTCGTCGGAAACGGCCTGGACGAGTCGACCACCATGGGCCCGCTCGCCAACGAGCGCCGCCTGGCGGCCATGGAGCGCCTCACCGCCGACGCCGTCGCCCACGGCGCCGAGATCCGCACCGGCGGCGAACGCCTGGACCGCCCCGGCTGGTTCTTCGCGCCGACCGTCCTCACCGGCGTACCCGAGGACGCGGAGCTGCTGAGCGAGGAGCCGTTCGGCCCGCTCGCGCCGATCGTCGCCTTCCACGACCTCGACGAGGCGCTCGCGCTCGCGAACAGCCTGCCGTACGGGCTGGCCGCCTACGGCTTCACCGGCTCCGCCGCCACCGCCGAGCGGCTCTCCGCCGAACTGGAGGCCGGCATCCTGTCCATCAACCACTGCGGCGGTTCCGTCCACGAGGCCCCCTCCGGAGGCGTCAAGGACAGCGGCTACGGCCGTGAGGGCGGCCCCGAGGCACTCGACGCCTACCTGATCACCAAGCGCGTCTCCCACCTGCTGGTGCCATGAGGTACGCGCGCGTCGCGGTCGGCGGACGCCCGGTCTGGGGCCGCGTGGGGGAGCGGGACATCGAGCTGCTGTCCGGCTCCCCGCTCCAGGGGACCGGCACCGACGTCATCGGCACCGTGCCCCGCGAGGGCGCCCACTGGCTGCCGCCCGTCGTCCCGCCCGTCTTCTACGCCGTCGGACTGAACTACCCCCGGCACATCGCCCACGCCGGGGTGCCCATGCCCGACCGCCCCGAAGTCGGCTACCGGGCCAACAACGCCCTGACCGGCCACCTCACGCCGATCGTGAAACCGGCCGAGGTCACCGGACGCTTCGAGGCCGAACCCGAACTCGTCGCCGTCATCGGCCGCACCCTGCGCCACGCCACCCACGACCAGGCCCGCGCGGCGGTCTTCGGCTGGACCGTCGGCAACGACGTCAGCGCCCGCACCTGGCAGCACCAGGACCGCACCCTCTGGCGCGGCAAGAACAGCGACACCTTCAAGCCGATGGGCCCCTGGATCGAGACCGAGGTCGACGCCCTCGCGCAGACCACCACCCTCCGCCTCAACGGCGAGGTCCGCGCCGAGTTCGCCACCGGCGACATGGTCTTCGACCCGTACGACCACATCGTCGAGATCACCCGGCACATCACCCTGCACCCCGGCGACGTGCTCTGGATGGGTGCCGAGTCCGTCTGCCAGCTCGAACCCGGCGACACCGTCGAAGTCGAGATCAGCGGCATCGGCACCCTGTCCAACCCCGTACACCTGGAAGGGAACGCGTCATGAGCGCAGCACCCCGCTACATCCACCACGTCAACTTCCCCACCACCGACCCCGACCGCACCGCCGAGTGGTACGCCAAGGTCTTCGGCATGAAGCGGATCATGCCCAAGTCCAACACCCGTGTGGTGCTGATGACCCGCGGCACCTTCGACCTGCACTTCACCCCGGTCGAGGAGATGGAGCGCATGGCGCCCTACCACTTCGCCGTCGAGGTCGACGACTGGGACGAGTTCCTCGCCCACCTCGAGGAGCTGGGCATCCGGCACACCCGGCCCATTCAGCGCCCCGAGAACCAGTCCAAGTTCTGCTACATCCACGACCCCGACCACACCATGATCGAGCTGGTCCACCACGCCAAGCGCCCCAACTGATCGCTGTCGCTGAGGAGTTGCAACTCATGCCCTTCGCCGACTCCGACGGCACCGCCGTCTACTACGAGCGCCACGGCAGCGGCCCGGCCATCCTGTTCGTGCACGGCAGCGGCGGCCACCACGCCGCCTGGTGGCAGCAGGTCGCGGCGCTGCGCGAACGGTTCACGGTCGTCACGCTCGACCTGCGCGGCTTCGGCAAGTCCGACAGCTCGATGCCCGAGTTCGACGGCCAGGACTTCCCCGGCGACGTGCTCGCGGTCCTCGACAAGGAGGACCTGACCGACGTCATGCTGGTCGGCCAGTCCATCGGCTCCGTCGCCGCCCTCCGCGCCGGCCTGCTCCGCCCCGACCGGGTCTCCTCCGTCGTCCTCGGCCACTCGCTCGGCGGCATCAGCCACCCCGAGCTGCGGGAACTGGCCGCCGCCGACCGCGCCGAGGCCGTCAGGCTGCCGGTCGTCGACCGGCTGCTGACCAAACGGTTCCAGACCGAACGCGCCGACCTCACCTTCCTGTTCCAGCAGATGGGCACCTTCAACGTGGCCAGGATGCAGGACCTGCGCAACCTCGACACCGACGGCCCGACCCTGGACGAGATCCGGCGGTCCGGCGTCAAGGTCGCCTTCCTGGCCGGCGAGAAGGACGCGGTGCTCGGCGTCAAGACCGTCACCCGCGCCCACGAACTGCTGCCCGGCTCCCACCTGGAGATCGTCCCCGGCGCCCCGCACTCCATGTACTGGGAGACGCCCGAGCCCTACAACGCCGCCGTCGCCCGGCTGCGCCGCACCCTCACCGCCCCGGAGGAAGCCGCCGTATGAGCACCATCAGCCTCGCAGCCGCCGAGGAGATCATCGCCGCCGCGCTCGAGCGCGGGCAGGCCGTCGGCAAGGCGGTGAGCGTCGCCGTCGTCGACGCCGGCGGCTTCGTCGTCGCCGTCCGCCGCTCCGACGGCGCCCGCCCGCTCACCCCCGACATCGCCCGCGCCAAGGCGTACACCGCCGCCGTGATGCAGCGCCCCGGCAGGATGCTGAAGAAGTGGCAGGAGAGCCAGCCCGTCTTCTTCTCCCAGCTCTCCCAGCTGCCCGGGGCCGCCCAGCCCATCATGGCCACCGACGGCAGCGTCACCGTCAAGAAGGACGGCGAGGTCATCGGCGGCCTCGGCGTCGCCGGCGGCACCGCCGACGAGGACCAGGCCATCGCCGACGAGGTGCTCGAATCCCTCGGCTACGAGCTGGAGTTCGCGGCCTGGGGTGTCGCCGGCTCCCCGAGGGAGAGCTGAGGCATGGCGGACACGTACAACTACCGCATCGACCACCACGGCAGCCTGGTCCGCCCGGCCGGCCTGGTGCGCGACGACCCGGACGCGGTGGCGGACGCCGTCGCCGAGGCCGTCGTCGACCAGCGCAAGCTGCGCTCCACCGTCGTCACCGACGGCGACTTCCCCCGCGAGGACTTCCGCAGCGCCGTCCTCGACCGCGTCACCGGCTTCCGCCGCACCGGCGAGACGGGCCCCGACGGCCTGGTCCGCTGGGTCGCCGAGTCCCTGCCGAAGGCGGACGGCCCGCTGCTCGCCGACCGGGCCGCCCGGCTGAGCGAGCTGACCCTGATCGCCCCGAAGGTGTCCCTGCCCTCCCCGGCGTACCTCGCGGCCACCACGTACCGGCCCGGCCTCGGCATCTCCTCGGCCCGCGAACTCGGCGAGGCGCTCGCGGAGATCGTGCGGGCGGAGATCGCCCTGCTGATCGCCAACGGTGTCCGTCTGATCCAGCTCAACAACCCGCTCCTGCTCGGCCAGGTCGGCACCGAGCCGGCCCCCGGCGGCGCCCTGTCCTTCGAGGACGCCCTCGCCGTGGACGCGCAGGCCGTACGGCCGGCCGAGCGGCCCGAGGGCGTCCGCGTCGCCGTGGCCCCGGGCTGGGCGGCACCGGCCGCCGTGGACCGCGCCCGCGCCGAGCGGATGTACGCCGGCCTACCCGCCGACCGCTGGGTGCTCCCGTTCGACCAGGGCACCGCGGCCGAGACGGACCTGGTGCGGGCGCTGCCCGAGGGGCGGGACTTCTGCCTGGGCGTGGTCGACGCGACCGTTCCGGCACTGGAGGACATCGACACGGTGATGTCCCGCATCGACCCCCTGGAGGCGTTCGCCGACCTGGAGGACGCGGCCGTGTCCCCGTCCCGGGGCTTCGCGGACGTCGCGGCCCGGCCGCTGCTGACCGCCGAGGACCAGCGCCGCAAACTGGTGCTCGTGGAGACGATCGCGCGCTACTGCTGGGGCAACGAGTTCTGACGGCGCGGGGGAAGGGGACCGGCTCAGCCCTTGGTGTTCAGACACCGCTCGGCGGTCAGCGGCCGGCCCGTCGGCCATGCCACACCCTGGTAGGCGAGGTGCCCGCCGGGCCCCTCGCCGCCCTCGGCCACCAGCCGGACGATCGCCACCGCCTTGTCGTACGGGGTGCCGTCGCCGCGCAGGCAGATCCACCCGCTCGCCCCGGGCACCTTGTGCACGCCGTGCAGCCGGCGCCACGCCTCCCCGATGGCCGCGAGATCCGGCACCTCGCCCTTCTCGGTCACCCGGTTCTCGATGCCGGTGATGGCGGTCAGCGCCGCGTCGTACATGGTGATGGTGCGCCCGTCGGAGAGGTCGGTGGCGCCGATGTCCCCCGGATCGTGCGCGGCGTCCGGCTCCAGCAGCCCGGTCAGTTTCGCGAGGTCCGCGGGCGAGCCGCCGGTCGAGGGCGGCGCCGGACTGCCGCCCGCCGCCCACACGTCCGGGTGGGTGATGGTGGCGTACTCCACGGTCAGGCCCTCGCCCCGGGTGAGCGCGCTCCAGTCGAGGCTCGGCTCCAGGGTGATGGTCGACGCCCCGGAGACGGTGACGAGGGTCAGATGCCGGTCGGTGCAGCCGCGCCGGCCCAGCGCGTTGATCAGCTGGGCGAGGGCGGCCGGCCGTCCGGCGAAGTACAGGGTGGTGGCCCGGGAGTCGCAGATGTTGTTCACCATCTGCTGGAAGTCGTTGTTGGTCACCCGCTGGGCGTCGTACTGCTCCGGTCCGCTCGCCGCGTTCCTGGTGACCTCGCGGAACGCCTCCCGCAGGGACTTCGCGTACAGGTCGGTGCCGCTGATGTCCTCGATGAGGAAGGACTTCGTGTCGTCCTCGTCCAGGTAGTGCCGCAGTGCGCGCGCCTGGTCGTGGTTGGACGGCACCACCTTCACCAGGCCGGGGTACGGTGTCTTCCCGCCGTCGGCGAGACCGGTGGCGGTGAGGGGACCGCCCACCACCGGGATCTTCTTCTCCCGGGTGAGGTAGCCGATGGTGTCGGCGTTCTCCTGGACACTGAGGTTGAACCCGAACACCGCCCGCAGCCGGTCCTCGTCGGAGGCGGCCAGCTCGGCGAGCCAGTCGGCCACCCGCCGGCCGTGCTTCAGGTCCCGGCCCGGGTTGGCGAGGACGAGCCGGACGGGCACGTCCTCCGGGGCCACCACGTCGGCCCGGTACTGCGCGAGATAGGCACCCTGGACCTCGCGCAGCACCTGGGCGCGGTCCGCCGCGCTCTCCTCGCCGGGCGTCATGGGGATCATCAGGGCGATGGTGGCGTACGGCGTGTCGCCCTGCTCGACACGGTCGTTGAGTTCCTCGATCCGCGCGGACACGGCGGCGAGGGCGTCGTCGAACACATAGCCGCCGTCGCTGATCCCCACACACTGGCCGTCCTCCCTGACCAGCCGTCCGTTGCCGCTCTGGCAGTAGTCCGGCAGCGCGGCCGTCCAGCAGACGACGGCCACCGCGCCGCCCGCGACGACGGCGCAGACGGCGGCGACGGCGTGGCGGACGCGGTGGTCGACACCGGCGTGCCACACCCACCACAGGACCAGTGCCGTGGCGACGACGAGCGCGCTCGCCCCGCCGAACAGCAGCCATCGGGGCCAGAACTCGGGTGCCGGCATGTCAGTGGTCCCTTCGCTCGGCCGGAACGGGCAGTTCGGGAACGCGCCGCCCCTGGGCGAGCAGTGCCGGCCAGAGCCGGGCGGCCTCCACGGTGGCGATGTCCTGGTCGTCGTAGGCGATGTCGAAGCCGCTGAGCAATTGGCGCAGCCGGTTGTCCGGGCTGTCCGGGTCGTCCGTGTAGAGGGAGGAGAGCGTGGACAGGTCCTGGAGGCGGGTCACCAGCGCCGCGACGGCCCGGTGCCGGCCGTCGGGACGCGGCCCGGGACAGGCCGGGCAGTAGCCGGGCCCCTCCGGGTGCTGCTCCGCGTAACCGTCCGGCGGCCGGGGGGCCGCGCAGACGAACTGCACGGCGGCCAGCCAGGAGCGCCGGTCGGCGGTGCCGAACAACTGGTGCAGTCCGGCCACGGCCTCCTCGCGGCGGCCCAGGGCCAGGGTGTGGTGGAGCCGGGCGATCAGCGCGTCCCGGTCGTCGTCGGCGGCCCGGCCGTAGTGGGCGGCGGCGGCCGAGTGCAGCCGCGTCCAGTACGCGAAGCCGTCGGGCCCCCGGCGGGCGGGGGTGCACTCGGCCCGCAGCCGGTGCAGCAGCAGTTCGCGCAGGGTGCGGTCGCCGACCGGCGGCACGAAGCCCGCCTCGCCCGCCCAGGGGGACCGGTCCCAGTGCCCGGCCCGCAGGAAGGCCCGCACCCGGTCCCCGGCCGGCTCCTCGCCGTCCCCGGGCCCCGGCAGCCGCCGTACGTCGTCGAGGCGCAGTGCCACGGCCCAGGGCAGCAGGGGCTCGATCAGCGACCGCTCGGGCACCAGGTAGTGCAGCAGTACGTCCGCGACGCTCGCCTCCTCGGCCGGGCCCGCCGGTGGGAGGCCGAGCAGCGCCCGGCCCAGGCCCTCGGTCGCGCACCGGCGCAGCACACTGTCCCGGCCGCGCCGCAGGTCCTGCCGGGCGGCGTCGATCAGCGGCCGGGCCAGGCCCGCGCGGCCGGCGCTGATCTGCCCGGTCACATCGGGCAGCCCCCGGGGGCAGCCCGTGCCGAGGGCGGCCGCGATGTCCGCGGTCCGCAGCGCCGGCGCCCTGAGCCACAGCTGCCAGGCGTCGGGTGACCGCCCCCGCGGGCTCTCCCAGGCGAGCGTGCCGATCCTCGTCACGTCGACCGGGTGCCGGTCCCGGCCCGGGACCCCGCCGGGGCCCGCGCCGAGCCGGGTGCTGACGAGCACGGGACGGCTGACGTCCGCGCCCCGGCCGGGGTCCGGCCCCGCAGCCTCGGCGTACGCGGTCAGCAGCAGGTCGAACAGGCGCTCGCCGGTGGGGGTGTGCGTGTCGTCCAGCACGACCAGGGGCAGAGGGCGGGTGAAGAAGTGCCAGGCCCGGTAGTAGGCGTCGATGTCGGCGAAGAACGCCGCGGCCAGCCGCCGTTCCAGGTCGTCGCGGGCGGGGGCCGGAAGCTCGAAGCCCAGGTGCTGCGCGTACCGCAGCAGCTTCTCGATCCCGGTGCCCGGGACGCCGAGCGGCCGCTCGTCCCACCACCGCAGCGCCGCCGCGTCCAGCCCCTGGCCGCCGCGGCCCCGACGGGCCTGGCGCAGCAGCTCCCGCACCAGGTCCTCCAGCGGCGCCAGCACCGGGATCCACCGCAGCAGCGGGACCGTCGCGTCGACCAGGGCACCGAAGCGCTCCCGTACGGCGGGCTCGCCGGCCGAGTCCTCCAGCGCCTGCTCCAGGTCCTGCCGCTGCCGCTGGAACGTCGCCAGCTCGGCCGGGCTCGGACCGTCCGGGTCGGCCCGCGGCGCCGACTCCTCCAGGGTGACGACGGCCAGTACGGCACAGGTGAACCGGGGGAACGCGATGCGCCCGAACCTCGGCACGCCGGCGTTCAGCTCGTGGACCAGCCAGGCGAGGGCCGCCAGCGGGCGGGAGGCGAGCAGGCCCGCGCCGTCCGCCGGCGGTGCCACGGCCGGGACGGCCCGGTCGGTCGCGGGCCACTTGGCGACGTGCAGCCGGTTGACGTACCGGTCGTGCAGGGCCTGGCACACCGCCGTCCGGCCCGTCCCGCGCCCTCCGTAGATCCTGATGACCGGGGCGCCGCCGGGCCAGCCGGGCCGGGTGCCCTTGCCCCGCGCGTCCAGGCCGACCGCCCGCGGCACGAAGGTGTCCAGCAGCGGCCCGTACCCGTGGAGTTCACCGTTCGCCATCCACGCCCCCGTGGGTGTGCGGTCGCCAGGGATGGCCGGGAACTTAGCACGGACACCTGCAACACCACAGGGCGGCAGGGAAGTTGGTACCTACCTGAGATCTCCGTCTGTCACAGCACCTCGGAGAAGGTCACCGACCGGTCCGTCAGCAGCGGCCACACGGCCCGGACGATCTGCTCCTCGAAGTGCGGGGCCGCCTTGTGCGCCTCGAACCCGGCGGCGTCCTCGTACCGCTCGTACAGCAGGAAGCCGCCGGGTTCGTCCGCCACCGCGTGCACGTCGTAGGCGAGGTTCGCCGGCTCGGCGCGGGTCGCCTCCCGCGCCCTCAGCAGCGCGGCGCGCACCGCGTCCGCGTCGGCGGGCGCGCAGCGGTAGTGGGCGACGACTGCGTAGGCCATGAGCGGTCCCTCCTCGGCTCGGGACGGTGTCCGGGCGCACCGTCCCGACGGCAGATTCCAGCACGGATCGTGCGCGGACCGTCCCCCGCCCGGCCCGCGCGCGGCGCAAGCAATGCCTGCCGCCGCGGGGCTGGTGGGCCGGTCCCGGCATGGTGTGTCGTCGCTTCCGGCCCCGCACGGCCGACCCGCTGACCGCGCCCCCTGTGCCGCGGCCGACGAAGGAAGTGATCTGATGCGCACCCTGGAAACGCTCCTGGGCGGGGAGTGGGTGACGACCGGCGAGTGGATCGACGTCCACGACCCGGCCGACGTCCGCACCCCCGTGGCCCGGGTCCCGGCCCTCTCCGCCAAGGACGTCACCCGCGCCTACGACCACGCCGAGCGGGGTTTCGCCGGCTGGAAGCGCACCAGCCCCTTCGAGCGGGCCCGCGTCCTCACCGGCGCCGCCCGGCTGATCCGCGAACGCCTCGACGAGATCGCCGCCGACGTCACCGCCGAGAACGGCAAGACCCTGGCCGAGGCCCGCGGCGAGGCCGGCAAGGCCGCCGACTTCCTCGACTACTACGCCGGCCTCGCCCGCCAGGGCTACGGCACCCTCCTGCACGACGCCCGCCCCGACACCCGTACGCACACCCAGCGCGAGCCCGTCGGCGTGCTCCTGGTCATCAGCCCCTGGAACGACCCGCTGATCACCCCGGCCCGCAAGCTCGCCCCGCTGCTCGCCACCGGCAACGCGGCTGTCTTCAAGCCGGCCACCGGCACCCCGCTGTCCGGCCTGCGCTTCGCCCGCGCCCTGCACGAGGCGGGCCTGCCGGCCGGGGTGCTGAACGTGGTGACCGGCCGGACGCCGGAGATCGAGGGAGCGCTGCTGGACGACCCGCGGATCGCCGGTGTCACCTTCACCGGCTCGAACGAGGTCGGCAACGCAATCCGCCGCCGCCTCGCCGGCCGCAACGTCCGCTTCCAGGGCGAACTGGGCGGCAAGAACGCCTCCGTCGTGCTGAGGGACGCCGACCTGCCGGCCGCCGCGCGGGCCGTCGTCGCCGCCGCTTTCGGCCAGGCCGGCCAGCGCTGCACCGCCACCAGCCGGGTCGTCGTCGAACGTCCGGTGTACGAGGAGTTCACCCGGCTGCTGGTCGCGGAGGCGGAGAAGCTGAGGGTCGGTCCGGGCAGCGACCCGGCGACGACGATGTGCCCGCTGTCCGGTCCCCGGCAGCGCGACAGCGTCCTCGCCGCGCTGGCCAGGGCGGTCGAGGAGGGGGCCCGGGTCCTCACCGGCGGCGGCGCCGACACCGAGGGCGACCGCGCGCACGGCTGCTACGTGCGGCCCACCGTGCTCGGTGACGTCACCCCCGAGATGGCCGTCTGGCGGGACGAGGTCTTCGGGCCGGTCCTCGCGGTCCGCGCCGTCGACGACTTCGCGCGGGCCGTCGAGGCGGTCAACGACTCCGTGTACGGCCTGGCCGCCGCCGTCTTCACCCGCGACATCGGCGCCGCGTACCGCTTCGCCGACGAGGCCGAGTGCGGCCAGATCGCCGTCAACCACCCCACCCCCGGCTGGGACGTGCACCTGCCCTTCGGCGGCTTCCACGACTCCGGTACCGGCTACAAGGAGCAGGGCGACGAGGTCCTGCGCTTCTCCACGCGGGTCAAGACGGTCGCCGTCCACTTCGGCGCGTGAACGAGCTTTCGACGAAGGAGGACGCCGATGGCTGACGAGACGATCGGCATCGTCGGCGCCGGCATCGTGGGCCTGGCCCTGGGCCGCGAGATCGCGCTCCGCCGGCCCGGCACCCGGGTCGTGGTCTTCGAGAAGGAACCGCGGGTCGCCCTGCACCAGACCGGCCACAACTCGGGCGTCGTACACGCCGGCATCTACTACCCGCCCGGCAGTCTGAAAGCGGACCTGACCGTCCGCGGCGTGGCGTTGCTGCGCGAGTACTGCCAGGACCGCGGCCTGCCCTACCGGGAGACCGGCAAGCTGGTCATGGCCGTCCGCGAGGACGAACTGGGCCGCATGGAGAACCTCTACCGGCGGGCCAAGGACAACCACGTGCCCGACCTCAGAAAGGTCTCCCGGGACGAGATCAAGGAGCTGGAACCTCACGCCGGCGGCATCGCCGCCCTGCACTCCCCGCGCACCGCGATCACCGACTACCCGGCGATCGCCCGGGAGTTCGCCGAGGACATCACCGCCTCCGGCGGCGAGGTGAAGCTGGGCTTCCCCGTCACCGGCATCACGGAGGTCCCCGGCGGCATCGAGGTGGCCTCCGGCGAGCGGCGCGTGAGGACGGACCGGCTGATCCTCTGTGCCGGCCTCCACTCGGACACGGTCGCCAGGCTCGCCCGGGACCGGCCAGAACCCAGGATCGTCCCGTTCCGCGGCGAGTACATGCTGCTCAAGCCCGACCGCACCCACCTGGTGCGCGGCCTGCTCTACCCGGTCCCCGACCCCCGCTACCCCTTCCTCGGCGTGCACTTCACCCCGCGCGTCGACGGCACGGTGGAGGTCGGCCCCAACGCCGTCCTCGCCCTCGCCAGGGAGGGCTACCGGCTCACCACGGTCTCCCCGCGCGACCTGCTCGGCCTCGCCGCCTACCCCGGCGCCTGGCGGATGGCGGCCCGGCACTGGCGTACCGGCGTCAAGGAGTACCGCGGCTCGCTGTCCACCGCGGCGTACATGCGCGACGCGGGACGCTACGTCCCCGGGGTCGGCGCCGAGGACGTGGTGCGCGGCGGAGCGGGCGTCCGCGCCCAGGCCCTGGACCGGGACGGCACCCTCGTGGACGACTTCCGCATCCACCGGGCCGGCCGGATCACCGCCGTGCGCAACGCGCCCTCACCGGCCGCCACCGCCTCCATGGCGATCGCCGAACACATCGCCGGCGCCGTCTTCGACGACGCCTGACGCGATCCGCGAACGCCCTGCGTACCGCGCGTTTTCCCGCAACAACAGCTTGCGTCCCGGGCTCTCGGCAAGGCCCCGGCACCCACCTAGCGTTCCTTCCACACCACCGCAGCGTCCCCGACGAGAAAGCGAGTCACGACATGTTCGTCGTCGACACCCAGATCCACATCTGGAAGGAAGAGACCCCGGACCGCCCCTGGGTCCCGGGCGCCCGCGAGCGCATCCGCCTCAACGGCCACCGCGAGGAACCCTTCTCCTACCAGGAGGCCCTGGAGCTGATGGACGAGGCCGGCGTCAACCGGGCCCTCATCCTCCCGCCGTCCTGGGAGGGCAACCGCATCGACTACGCCCTGGAGGCGTGCGAGGCCCACCCCGACCGCTTCGGCATCATGGCCCGCGTCCCGCAGGACAACGAGGCCGAGGGCACCGCGATGCTCAAGGACTTCGCCCAGAACCCGCACATCAAGGGCACCCGGCTCACCTTCCACCGCCCGCAGGACCGCAACTGGATGATCGACGGCACCAACGACTGGTACTGGCCGGTCGCCGAGCAGCTCCGCGTCCCGACCATGGTCCACGCTCCCATCTGGAAGCGTGAACTGGGCGAGATCGCCGCCAAGCACCCCGAGCTGAAGATCATCATCGACCACATGGGCATCATGGCCCGCTGCGTCGACGACGCCATCGGCTACTGGGTCCAGGAGACCGCCGACCTCGCCCCGCACCCCAACATCTACGTCAAGGTCTCGGCGCTGCCCGGCTACTCCACGCAGCCGTTCCCGAACAACAACATCCAGAAGTACGTCCGCGAGATGGTCGACAGGATGGGCCCGCGGCGCTGCTTCTACGGCACCGACATCACCCGCCTGCTCGGCCACGGCATCACCTACACCGACACCATCGAGCAGTTCACCAAGCACTGGGACTTCACCCCCGAGGAACTCGAATGGATCATGGGCCGCGGTATCTCCGAGGTCCTGAACTGGCCGTACGAGGGTTGAGGGACCGGACGAGATGACGGACACCCCCCAGAACGAACCGGGCGCCGCCGCCGGGGACGGCGGTGACGGCGGTGACGCCTTCGTATCCGCCTTCACCGCCGCCGGCGCCGACTACCTCTTCTGCTCCTCGGGCTCCGAGTGGGCCCCGGTGTGGGAGTCCCTGGCCCGCCGCCACCGCGACGGCGAGCCGGCCCCCGGGTACCTGGACCTGACCCACGAGACGGTGGCGGTCGGCATGGCCACCGGCTACGGACTGCTCCGGCGCCGTCCCCAGGGCGTGCTCCTGCACGCCGCCCCCGGTCTGCTCCAGGGCTCCATGGCCGTGCACGGGGCGCTGCTGGCGGGGGTGCCCATGGTGGTGGCCTCCTCGGAGTCCACCACGTACGGCGACGGCCCCGGCCAGGACCCGGGCGGCCAGTGGTACCGCAACCTGTCCGTCGTGGGCGGCCCGCACCAGGTGGCCCAGCCGTTCACCAAGTGGGCCAACGAGGCCGCGCACATCTCCACCCTGCCCACGATGATCACCCGGGCGGCGGAACTGGCCCGGCGGGCCCCGGCCGGCCCCGCCTACCTCAACATCCCGCTGGAGACCCTGCTGGAGGAGTGGGACGGCCGCGAGGCCAAGCCCGTCGTGCCACCCGGCTCCACCCACTCCTCGCCCGAAGAGGCCGACCGGGTGGCCCAGCTGATCCGCGAGGCGGAGAACCCGGTCGTCGTCACCGAGACGGCCGGCCGCGAGGCGGGCGGCTTCGAGGCCCTCGTGGCCTTCGCCGAGGCCTGGGACATCCCGGTCGTCGAACCGGACTCGGCGGTGTGCGCCAACTTCCCCCGCACCCACCCCCTGCACGCCGGCAGCGACATCGGACCGTGGATGACCGAGGCGGACCTGATCCTCCTGGTCAACTGCCGGGCCCCGTTCTACCCGCCGAGCCGCCGGCCGTCGAAGGCCAGGGTCGTCGTCATCGACCAGGTGCCGCAGCGCCCGCACATCGCCTACCAGGTGCTGTTCGCGGACGCCTACCTGGAGGGCGACGTCACGCACACCCTGCGCCAGCTCACCAAGCGGGCGAAAGACCTGGACGAGACCGCGGTGACCGCACGCCGGGCGGCCCAGGAGACACGCCACACCGCCGAACGCGAGGCGATCGCCGCCGCCGAGGCCGCCGCCGAGCGGTCGCGGGGCGTGGACCCGGTCCTGGTCGCCGCCACGCTACGGCGGCTGCTGTCCGGCCGGGACGGCATCGTCGTCGACGAGACCATCACCCACAGCAGGACCGTCAGACGCCACCTGCGCACGGACGCCCCCGACTCGTACTTCTACGTCCAGGGCGGCCTCGGCCAGGGCATCGCGGTCGCCCTCGGCGTCAGACTCGCCGCGCGGCAGCGGCCCGTGGTCCTCACCGTCGGCGACGGCGCCTTCGCCTACAACCCGGTGATCCCGTCGTACGACGCGGCCAGGAGCTACGGCCTGCCGCTGCTGATCGTGGTCTTCAACAACCGCGTCTACAAGTCGATGAACCTCAACCACCGCCGTTTCTACCCCGAGGGCGCCGCCGCCGGGACCGGCGAGTGGCTCGGCACCGACCTGCACCGCCTGCCCCGCCTCGCGGCCTTCGCCGAACCCTTCGGCATGCACACCGAGACCGTCGACACCACCGACGCCCTCGCGCCCGCCCTGGAGCGCGCCCTGAAGGCCGTGGCGGAGGGCACCACCGCCGTCGTGGACGTCCTCGTCACCCGCTGACCGACCCAGGAGACCTACGCACCATGACCGACACCCCGACCCCGGCCCCGAAGCCGGGCAAGGTCCGCGTCCCCGCCGACGACCTGCGCGCCTTCGCCGCCGCCCTCCTGGAGAAAGGGGGCCTGAGCCCCGAGCACGCCGCCACCACCGCCGACGTCTTCGTCTGGGCGGCCCGGCGCGGCGTCGAGTCGCACGGCGTGGCCCGCGTCCCCGCCTATCTCGACCTGCTCGCCGAGGGCGTGGCCAACGCGACCCCCGACCTCAAGGTCGAGTCGGCCACCCCCGCCGCCGCCGTCATCGACGCCGACCGCGCCCCCGGCCCGGTCGCCCTGACCGCCGCCGCCGACGAGGCGGTCGAACGGGCCCGCGCCTTCGGCATCGCCTCCGTCGGCGTACGCCGCACCGTGCACACCGGCGCCATCGGCTACTACGTCTCCAGGATCGCCGACCAGGGCCTGGTCGGCCTCGGCTTCGTCGCCGGCATGCCCAACATGGGCTTCACCGGCGTCAAGGGCGCGGCCGTCGCCACCAGCCCCCTGGCGATCGCGGTCCCGGCCGCCGGCCACGCCCCGTTCCTCCTCGACATGGCGACGGCCACCATCGCGCTCGGCAGGATCCGCCAGGCCAGGGCCGACGGCACCCCGCTCCCCGAGAACGCCGCCGCCACCGAGGACGGCACCCCCACCACCGACCCGTCCCTGGCGGTCATGCCGCTGCCGCTGGGCGGCGCCAAGGGCTCGGGCATGTCCCTCGCCTTCGAACTCCTCACCGGCGTCCTGGTCGGCGCGCCGATCCTCTCCTCCTTCCACTCGGCCGACCCGGCCGGCCGCCGGCACCGCCAGAACGCCCTGCTCATCGCCGTCGACCCGGCGGCCTTCGGCGGCAGCGCGGAGGAGTTCACCGGCGCCGTCGACACCACGCTGGACACCCTCAAGGGCCTGCCGGCTGCGGAAGGCGCGTCCGGCGTGTACTACCCCGGCGAGCGCAGCGCCGCCGTGGCGGCCGAGCGCGGCGCGAACGGCGTACCGGTGGCCCCCAAGGTGTGGCGCGAACTGACCCGAACCGCCGAGAAGTTCGGCATCACACCCCCCGACGCCACCTGACCCGGGGGCCCCGTACGTCGCCGGCCGCACTCAAGGGGGGACGGCCGGCGACTTCCCCCACTCCGGGCATACGGTAGGCTTGACCTGCGAGTTCACGGGACGTGGCGCAGCTTGGTAGCGCACTTGACTGGGGGTCAAGGGGTCGCAGGTTCAAATCCTGTCGTCCCGACTTGAGAGAGTCGCAGGTCAGAGGGTCCGCCGGAGCAATCCGGCGGGCCCTCTGCCGCATGTCTAAGCTTCCGGCGATCAGGCGTACGGGTCCCCCGGGCACGACGCCGGCGGCCGACGCCGTGGCGCCGTCCGGGCCGTGCGAGATCCGGAATCCGGACCGGTCCGTGTTGATCGTGGGTGACCGGTAGCCGGCCCGGTGGAAGTACATGAGGTACGGCAGACAGCGTGCCTCGCCCCGGTCGTCGAACCTCGCGTATTCCTGGTGTTGCGGAGTCAGTTCGTCGCGGTGGAGTCTCACGAGTGCTTGCTCCTCGGAAGGGATGGTCGGGCAGGCGCGTCAGCCGTGGAACAACAGCCCGCGGTGCAGCTTGTGCTGGGCCGCCTGCGCCAGGGGGCGTATGACGAGCCGGTCGACGTCGACGTGCTGCGGCAGGCCGACGGCCAGGGCCAGGCACTCCGCGACGTCGTCCGTGGTCAGCGGCCGGTCGACGCCCTCGTACACGGCGGCGGCCCGCTCGGCGTCGCCCCGCATCCGGTTCGTCGCAGGAGTCCACTTCACCGGCGAACCGGCTGACCGCCGTGCCGTCCGTGATGTCCACACGGTGGACCCGCGCGCCCGTCTCCTGTGCCAGCGCTCGCAGGCGGTCCGGGCGCCGGGCCACCGCCACGACGTCGAACCCGTCTTCCGCCAGCCGGCGGACGGCCGCCGCGCCGATTCCGCTGCTCGCACCGGTTACCACTGCCGTGCCGGGCACCGGACACCACCCCCCTTCTTGATTCAGCACATGCTGATGGACAGGCGCCGAAGAATGCGGGATCGCCTGAATTCCACGCCGCTTGGGTAAGGGAGTTTTTTGTTCCGGCCCTGCCGCGGTGCGCACCTGAATCATTTCTCGGACGGCGGGGTGGCGGAACCAATGCGAACAGTCGTGATCACGCATTGCGGGATCCCGACGGGGGAACAGATCGCCCATACGTCGTGCGTCCATCGACGTATGGGCGATCGGGTGAGGTGGCCGGTCAGGCCGGCGTCGTCGGGAGCGAGGTGTCGAGGGCCAGGGTGATGGCCAGTGTGGCCAGCACGGCGCCCATCAGGTAGCGCTGGGCGCGCAGCCACGAGGGCCGGCGGGCGAGGAAGACCGCGATCGCGCCGGCCGCGAGGACGATGGTCAGGTTCACCCCGACACTCACGACGATTTGTATCGCGCCGAGCACGAGCCCCTGGAACAGGACGTGTCCCGCGTCGACGTCCACGAACTGAGGGATGAGCGAGAGGTACATGATGGCGATCTTCGGGTTGAGCAGGTTGGTCATCAGGCCCATCGTGAACAGCCGGCGCGGGGAGTCGTGCGGGACGTCCTCCGGGGTGAAGACGGAGATGCCACCGGGCTTGAGCGCCTTGTACGCGAGCCAGGCGAGGTAGGCGGCGCCGGCCAGCTTGATGGCCACGTACAACTCGGGGGCGGCCAGGAAGACGACCGACAGGCCCAGGTTGGTGGCGACCAGGTAGACGAGGAAGCCGAGGGCGACACCGCCCAGGGAGATGATCCCGGCACGGCGGCCCTGGGTGATGGAGCGCGAGACCAGGTAGATCATGTTGGGTCCGGGGGTGAGCACCATGCCGAGCGCCACCACCACGACGCCCAGGATCGAGCTGATGTCAAACACGACGTGCTCTCTTTCTCTGCTGCCTGACCTGTCGTCGCCGCTCCGTGGCACCGCTCGTCCCGGTCACCCCGCCGCCTCCGGACCCCGCAGCCGCGACACCTCGTGCAGGTCGTGGCCGACGTCATGAAGGAAGTGGCTGGTGAAGAACTCGACGCTGAGCCGGGGGTCCGCCGCCGGGTCCGGGTGGTCCCAGCCGGCCTGCGACAGGTCCTCGAACCGGCGGGCCAGGTCCTCGGCGGCGCGCCGTAACCCCGGTGCCACCCGCCGCGGGTCCTCCTCGCGGTAGGGCCGGAGGAACTCCGCTCCGCTCCAGGGGTCCGGGGCGATACGGAGCGGTCGTGCCGGACCGACCCCCAGCATTTTCACGAGCCGTTCGTGGAAGAGTTCGCTCATGTCACGCGTGTGGCATCCGTACTCCAGGGGAGACCACGCGCGGAGCACGGCGGGGGCCGTGTGCCGGTCGAACGGGTGGAACGCGAATCCGCACCGGGGCGGCGCCACCGGGATGCCGCGCGACGTCACCATGGGATGTCCCTTCCTCGCTCGGTGGACCGCCACGCCCTTCGGAGCGATGTCCGTGCCATGAGCGGGGCAATCCGGAGTGTATTGATTCGATCAGATTGATGCAATCGCCAATATTGCACTCGGTGCAATCTTCCGCTTAGATTCGACCTACGGACAGGCACGGGAGAGGAAGGCGTCGTGAGGGACTACCAGCAAGTCGCGGACGCGGTGGCCGCGGACATCGCGACGGGCCGCCTCAGACCGGGCGACCGTCTCCCGCCGCAGCGGGACTTCGCCCGTCAGCAGGGCATCGCCAACTCCACGGCCGCCCGCGTCTACAAGGAACTCTCCCATCGCGGTCTGACGGTCGGCGAGGTCGGCCGCGGCACCTTCGTGCGGGCCGTCGGCCGAGTGGCCGGACCCGCCCCCGGCGAGCCGACGGACCACGGGATCAACCTGGCGCTCAACTACCCGACCGTGCCCGAGCAGGCCGGACTGCTGGCGGCGGGGCTCGACAAGCTGCTGCGCCCCGACGTCATGGACTCCGTCCTGCGGCCCGTCGGCGCGGCCGGCACCCCGGCCCTGCGCCGGGCCGCGGCTGAGCTGCTCGCGCGCGGCGGCTGGCGTCCCGACCCGGCCCGGGTACTGTTCGCCGGGAACGGCCGGCAGGCCATCTCCGCCGCCATCACCGCGCTGGTCCCCCCGGGCGCCCGGCTGGGCGCCGAGGAACTCACCTACCCGGCGCTCAACGCCATCGCCGGCCACCTCGGCATCACCGTGGTGCCGCTGGCGATGGACGGAGCGGGGGTGATCCCCGAAGCCGTGGCGGCCGCCCACCGCAGCGCTCCGCTGCACGCCGTCTACGTGCAGCCGACCCTGCACAACCCGCTCTCCCTCACCATGCCGTGGGAACGCCGGACCGAACTCGCCGAGGTGCTCACCCGGTGGGGGATCTACGCCGTCGAGGACATCATCTGGGCCTTCCTGTACGACGATCTGCCACCGCTCGCGGCTCTCGCGCCCGAGCACACGGTGGTCGTCGACAGCCTCTCCAAGCGGATCGCACCGGGTCTGACCGCCGGGTTCGCCGCGGTGCCCGGCCCGATCGTCACCGGCATGACGGCGGCCCTGCACTCCCGGGGGTGGACGCCCTCGCGGTTCGCGCTGGAAGCGGCGGCCCAGTGGCAGGCGGACGGGGCCGTGAGCGCCGTCGTACGGGCCAAGCAGCGTGCCGCGCTGGCGCGGCAGGAGGTCGCCGAGCGGCACCTGGGCGATTTCACGGTGCGCACCGATCCGCGGTCGTACTTCTGCTGGTGGCAGCTGCCGCCCGCCTGGCGCGCCGACATGTTCGTCGCCGCCGCCGCGCGGCAGGGCATCGCGGTGACCCCCGCCGCGGCGTTCTCCGTGGGCCTCTCCCGCTCGCCGAACGCGATCCGGATCGGCCTGGCGTCACCGCAGCTCGATGTCCTCTCGCGGGCTCTGGCCACCCTCGCCGAGCTGGCCCGTTCGGTTCCGGACGACCTCGTCACCGACTGACGGCCGCGACAGCAGCCGTTTCATCAGCGGCCCCGTCATGGCGGTGGTCACCACGGCCATCAGCACCATCACGGAGAAGAGTCCGGCGTCCAGCAGGCCGATCTCCAGGCCCACCCCGAGCACGACGATCCCGGTCAGCCCCCGGGTGTTCATCAGCACTCCGAGGGCGGTCGCCTCGCGGCGGCCGAGCCCCTGCGACCAGGCCCCCAGGAAGCCGCCCGACACCTTGCCCACGACCGCGGCCGGCAGGACCAGCAGCAGTACCAGGAAATCGCCGCCGCCGACGGAGCACAGGTCGACGCGGAGCCCGGCCGTCACGAAGTACGCCGGCAGCAGCACGGCCGAGCCGACCCCCGAGGTCAGCGTGAGCGCCCGGTCGCGCAGCCGGCCCTGGCGGCGCATGGCCGCCCCGAAGAGGAACGCCCCGAAGATGCAGTGGAATCCGGTCCACTCCGACAGCGCGCAGGAGGCCAGCAGCCCGCCGAGGACCACGGCCACGGCCCCCGGCGACGCCGTCCGGTGCGTGCGCCCAGCGTCGCCGGCCGGTCCGCCCGCCGGTCCGCCGGCCGCGGCGAGCCGCCGCAGCAGGGGCCTGACCACGGTGCACATCACCGCTCCGAACGGCAGGAGCAGCAACTGCCGCCAGGGCGGTCCTCGGCCGCGCCGCCGGTGAGGGCGACGGGCACGGTGAGCATCGCCCAGCACACCACGTCGCCCACCGCGGCGGCCGTCAGGGCCAGGGCGCCCAGCTCGGTCCGGTGCAGACCGAGGTCGGTCAGGATCCGTGCCAGCACGGGGAAGGCGGTCACCGAGACGGCCACCGCGAAGAACAGCACGAACGCGGTCCGTTCGGGCGGCGCGTGGCCGCGCAGCAGGAATGCTCCGACTATTGCTCCGAGGGCGAACGGCACCGCGATCGATCCCAGGACCAGCCCGCCGACGCGCTGCCGCTGGGCCCGCAGCAGCCGGCCGTCGAGTTCCATGCCGACCACGAACATGAGCAGGGCGAGCCCCGTGTGCCCTGTGCCCCAGGGAATGCAGGGACGGGCGGATGTCGGGCGGGAACAGCGTGCCGGCCACGCCGTCACCGAACAGGGTCGGGCCCAGCAGGACGCCGGCCAGGATCTCCCCGAGGACCGGGGCTGCCCGATCCTGCGGCACACCCGGCCCAGCAGACCCGCGAGGAACACGATCAGTGCCAGGCCGGCGAAGAGCAGCGTGAACTGATGTGAGGTCATCGCGGGTCCCCGATCGGGAGCGGGTGTTCAGAGGTCGAGCGAATCGGCGATGATCGCCTTCATGATCTCGCTGGAGCCGCCGAAGATCCGGTTCACCCGGGCGTCGGTCCAGGACCGTGCTATCCCGGTCTCGGCGAGGTATCCGTATCCGCCGTGCAGTTGCACGCACCGGTCCACGACGCGGCCCTGCATCTCGGTACACCCCGTCCACGGTGGACTCGGTCGGCCAGGGTGACGCCTCCGGCCCGGCCGGCATCGCCGCCGACTTCGGCGGCAACGTCTGAGACCGTGGCCGACCAGCACCCGAGGGCGTGCCGCCACCGCGGCGGACGTCAGGAGCGGCCCCGCGCCGGGCGCAGTGTCTCGCGGAGCCGGCTCAGGTGGCCGGTGATGCCTGCCAGCAGGTCGGTGCGGCGGCCGGAGAGGAGCCACTGGAGCTGGAGGCCGTCGGAGACGGCCACGCACTCGCGCGCGACGGCCTCGTAGTCGGCGTCGGCGCGGAAGGAGCCGCTGCGGGCGCAGGCGCGGAAGCGGGCGGCGAGTTCGCTGACGGTGCGTTCGTAGCGGGCCGCGAAGAGTTCGTGGGCGGCGCTGGAGGGGTCGGCGGCCTCGGCGCTCAGGGTCACGAACAGTTCGATGAGCCCCGGCTCGGCGACGAACCGGCGGGTGACCGCGAGCAGGGCCTCGATCAGCGCGTCGCCGTCGTCCTCCGCGTCGGCGGCGGCGTCCACCACGGCCGCCGCCACGTCGAAGCGGTGCTCGGCGACGGCGAGCAGCAGGTGCTGCTTGGACGGGAAGTGGTGCAGCAGGCCGGTCGCCGTGATCCCGGCCTCCTTCGCGACACGCGTCATGGAGGTGTGCGCGTACCCCGCCGTCGCGAACTGCTCGCTGGCCACCGCCACGATGCGGTCGCGCCGCTTGCGCCCGACGGCGTAGCTGCCACGACGTTTCGGCTCGCTCACGCTCATGAACGCCAGGTTACCGCCGAAAAACGAACCCATTGGCTTTTCAGCGAAACCCGAGTACTTTCGGTTTTCGTTCTCCCCGCCCGACGGGGCAGTGCCGCGAAGGAGCGCCTGGTGTCCGCTACGCCCGTCACCGATCTGACCGTCGAGTACCAGCCCCGCGCCCTCGCGGTCGCGGTGCCGCGGCCCCGGCTGTCCTGGGTGCCCGGGCGGCCGCAGGCGGCGTACGAGATCGAGGTCTTCGCCGGTGCTGCGCGGGTCGTGGGCACCGGGCGGGTGCCCGGCCGGGAGTGCCATCTGGTGGAGGTGCCCGGTCTGCGACTGCGCTCCGACACCGACTACGCGTGGCGGGTGCGGGTGTGGGACGAGACGGGCACCGTGAGCGACTGGGCCACCGCCCGGTTCGGCACCGCGCTGCTGGCCGCGGCGGACTGGACGGCCGAGTGGGCGCTGCCCAGGGCCCGCCCCACCGAGACCGAGCGGTGGACGCTGCGGGACTGGATCGAGGGCCGCCGCCCCGAGCGGGAGGTGACCGAGCGGCTGGTGCCGGTGCGGCTGCTGCGGCAGCGGTTCACCCTGGACGCCCCGGTGGTGCGCGCCCGCCTGTTCCTGACCGCCCGGGGCGTCTACCTCGCGGAGCTGAACGGCACCGCCGTCGGCGACGAGGTGCTGGCCCCGGGCTCGGACAGCTACGCCTCCCGGCTCTCCGTGCAGTGCTACGACGTGACGGAGCTGGTCGGCCGCGGCGCCAACGCGCTGGGGGTGGCGCTGGCGGACGGCTGGTGGGCCGGGCGGATCGGGCTGACCGGGTCGAGCGCCCAGTTCGGGGAGCGCACCGGCGCCCTGTGGCAACTGCACGTCGAGACCGCCGACGGGCGGCGGCACCGGGTGGTCTCCGGCTCCGACGTGGTCGCGGCCGAGGGCCCGTGGCCGTACGCGGACCTGTTCATCGGCGAGTGCTTCGACGCCCGCCGGCACGATCCGGCGTGGAGTACACCGGGCTACGACGACACCGCCTGGACCCCGGTGGAAACCGCCCCGGCCGACCCGGGCGTCCTGGTGCCGTTCGCCGGGGAACCGGTGCGCCGCGTCGGCGAACTGCCGGCCGTGTCGGTCGTCGCCGACCCCGGCGGCGGGTGGATCGCCGACTTCGGGCAGGTCGTGGCCGGCCGGGTGAGGCTCACGCTGCGCGCGCCGGGCGAGGGCACGTCCGTCACCCTGGAGCACACCGAGACGCTGGACGCGGACGGCCGCTGGTTCCAGAACATCGAGGGCATCAACAAGGAGCAGTGCGACACCTACATCGCGGCCGGCCGGCCCGTCGAGGAGTGGGAACCGTCCTTCACCTACCACGGCTTCCGCTATGTGCGGCTGCGCGGCCTGTCCGCCCCGCCCGCCCCGGACGACCTGCGGGCGGTCGTGCTCTCCAGCGACCTGCGGCAGACCGGCACGCTACGGCTGTCCGACCCGCGTCTGGACCGCCTGCACCGCAACGTCGTGTGGAGCCAGCGGGCCAACTTCCTCTCCGTTCCCACCGACTGCCCGCAGCGCGAGCGGGCCGGCTGGACCGGCGACATCCAGGTCTTCGCCCCCGCCGCCACCAACAACGCCCTCGTCGCCCCCTTCCTGACCCGCTGGCTGGACAACCTGCGCACCGACCAGGACGCCGAGGGCCGCGTCCCCATCGTCTCGCCGCGCTCGGCCTACGACGACCAACTCGCCGAAGCCGCCGAAGGGTTCGCGTCGATCAAGGCGTGCGCCGGGTGGAGCGACGCCATCGCCCTGGTGCCCTGGACGCTCTACGAGCGGTACGGCGACCGGCGCGTGCTGCGCGACAACCTGGACGCCGCCCTGCGGTGGATCGGCCACCAACGGGCCCGCGCCGCCGACCTGCCCGACCGGCTGCGGGACATCCCGCTCGACCCGGAACGCCGGCGCCGGCAGGCGCTGCTGTACAACGCGGGCGAGCACTTCGGCGACTGGCTCACCCCCAGCACCCTGGAGGGACGACCGCTGCACGAAGCCATCGGCATCGCACCGCGGCTGACCGCCGAGCTGGTCGCGCCGATGTTCCAGGCCCGCACGCTCACGATCACCGCCCGCTCCGCCGCCGTCCTCGGCCACAGCGCCCTCGCCGGGCGGCTGCGCGCCGAGGCGGCCGAGGTGCGCGCCGCGTTCACCGCCGAGTACGTCGGCCCCGACGGACGCCTGCCGGTCGACCTTCAGGGCCCCTACGTGCTGGCCCTCGCCTTCGACATGGTCCCGGCGGCGCTGCGCCCGGCGCTCGTCGGCCACCTCGTCCGCCTGATCACCGAGCGCGGTGACCGCCTGGACACCGGCTTCCTCTCCGTGCCGTACCTGCTCGACGTGCTCTGGGAGGCCGGGCACGCCGATCTGGCGCGGCGGCTGCTGTGGCAGGACCGGTGCCCGTCCTGGCTGTACGAGGTGGACCGCGGCGCGACCACCGTCTGGGAGTCCTGGGACGCGATCGCGCCGGACGGCACGGTCCGCGCGGTCTCCTTCAACCACTACGCCTTCGGCTGCGTCGACGACTTCCTCTACCGGCGGATCGCGGGCATCCGGCCGACCGCGCCGGGCTACCGGTCGGTCACCGTCGAACCCGACCTGGCCGGTCCGCTCGACCGGTGCGCGGCCGAGGTGGGGACGCCGTACGGTCCGCTGCGCGTCGACTGGAGCGTGGCCGACGGCACGGCGGTGGTCCACGTCGACGTGCCGCACGGCGTGGACGCCGTCCTGGTCGCGGCCGGCCGCTCCACCGCCCTCGCCCCCGGCACCCACGACCTGCGCGTCCCGCGCCCGGCCCGCGAACCCGACAGCCCTCGCCGCTGATCCGCGGGCACCGACCGCCGCCACTGATCCGCCGCCACTGAGGCCCTTTCACGGTCATACCTCGAACAAGGGAGTTCCCGATGACCGCAAAAGCTCTTCCCCTGCGCACCCCGGCCGCCGCGGACCCGGGCCCGCACCCGCGGCCGCGCCGCGGTTTCGTCCCCGTCCTCGCGGTCACCGTCGGTTCCCTCAACGGCGTCCTCCTGGCCGCGGCGGTCCTCACCCTGTCGCTCGCGGCCACCGCCATCGACAGCGCCCGCGCCACCACCGTGCTCTCGGTGGTGGTCACGGCGGGCGGCGCGGCCCAGCTGGTCTGCTACCCGCTGATCGGCAAGCTCAGCGACCGCACCACCGGGCGCCTGGGCCGCCGCCGGCCGTACCTGATCGCGGGGGCCGTGGTGATGGCGGCCGGCGGCGCGCTGGAGGTGGCCGCCGCTTCGACCGCGGTCCTGGCGCTGGCCTACGTCACCCTGTCCGTGGGCGCGGTCTCAGCCCTGGTGGCGTGCAACGCGATCGTCCCCGACCAGCTGCCCGCCGACCGGCGCGGCCCGGCCTCGGCGGCCATCGGCCTGGGCGCCCCGATCGGTGCCGTGGTCGGTATCTTCCTGGCCCAGCTGGGCCAGCCCGACCTCGGGCTGATGGTCCTCTACCCGACCGCGCTGGGCGTCGCCTGCGCCCTGTTCCTCGCGGTGTTCGTGACCGACCGGCCGACCGGCCTCTCCGACCGCCCCCCGCTGTCCCCGCGCGCCTTCCTCTCCACCTTCGTGTCCACCTTCTGGGTCAACCCGCTCCGGCACCCCGCGTTCGGGTTCGCCTGGATCAGCCGGTTCTGCATCTTCTTCGGCGTCTCCTGCGTCAACTCCTACCAGGCGTTCTACTTGATCGCGGTGCAGCACGTGGACCCGGCGACGGTCGGCACCAGCGTGCTCACCGCGTCCCTGGTGGGCACCGGCACGGCCCTCGTCTTCTCCCCGCTCGCCGGGAAGCTGTCCGACAAGGTGGGCCGGCGCAAGCCGTTCGTGATCGCCTCGGCGGTGCTGTTCGCGGCCGGCCTGGTGCTGACCGCGCTCGCCACCGACTTCACCGGCTTCCTGCTCGCCGTCGCCGTCACCGGGCTGGGCCAGAGCGTGTACTTCGCGGTGGACTTCGCCCTGATCACCGAGGTGCTGCCCGACCCGGATGACACCGCGAAGGACCTCGGCATCATGAACCTGGCCATGTCCCTGCCGTCCTCGGTGGTACCGGCGATCGCCCCCACCCTGCTCGCCGTCGGCGCCACGGCCGCCGTCCCGCAGAACTTCACCGTCCTGTTCGGCACCGGAGCGGCGGCCGCCGTCATCGGCGCGCTGGCCGTCGTCCCTCTGCGCGGCGTGCGCTGACACGGCGGCACGGGTCAGCGGTGGGCGCCGCCGCCGGGCCGGCCGACGCGGTCGAGGAAGGCCGGCACCCGTTCGGGGACCAGCGTCGCGGCCGGTTCGTCGTACGACGGCGACGACATACGGCACGCGGCTGCCTTCGGAGATCCGGAGCCCGTGGCAGGCGGAATCGCCCAGGTGGTCGCGAAGACGGCGGAACGAGCCGGTGGCGCGCATCTCGGCATCGTGGTCATCGCCGTGCCGGGAGCGGTGATCGACGGCAAGATCGGCCACGCGATCGGCCTGGGATGGCGTACGACCGACCTGGCGGCCTTGGTCGCCGCGCACCTGCCGCACATCGACTGCCCGGTCGAGGTCGTGAACGAGGCCAACACGACTGCACTCGCGGAGTACCACGCGCTCGCCGCGCAGGGCGTCGAGCACCCCGGCACCGTCGTCTACACGCCCGCCCACGCCGGAGTGGGCGGCTGCCTGCTCATCGGCGGACGTGTCCACCTGGGCAGCCACGGCATGGCAGGGGAGATCGGACACGTGCCGGTGTCCCTGGACGGCCCGCCCTGCCGCTGCGGGGCACGCGGCTGCCTGAACACCTGCCTTCACCTGCGGGCACTGACCCGGGCCGCCGGTATCCCCGAAGGGACGGGAGGGCCGGGACCCGCCGCGGCGCGGGCCGAGCTGGACCGCCGGCTGCGCGCCGGTGACAGCGGGCCCGCGCGGCACTCGACACCGCCGGACACGCCCTGGGCGCCGCCCTGCTGGCCGTCGCCAGCGTCACCGACGCGGGAGAGGCCATCCTCGGCGGCCATCTCGCCGACTGGGCTCCGTGGTTGACGCCGGGCATCGACACCCGGCTCGCCGGCCGGAACACCGCCATCGAGTACGTGGGGTTCGCGGTCTCCACCGGTGTCCTCGGTCCTGACGCCACACTCAGGGGTGTCGTCCACGTAGGCAGGGAACATGTGCTGGCGGCGCCCACCGTCGTACCGGTGCCGGTGTCTCCGCAGGTCGGTTCATGACCCCGTGGGTCACAAGAAGCTGTCGGCGAGAGGGCTGTGTGTGACCGGGCAGGGCGTCACTCCTGGTAGTCGGGGTACCAGGGCCTGGGGTCGACGTCGCGGAACTGCGCGCGGGTGAACATGTCCCGCAGGTCGTAGGGCCGGGTGGCGTCGTAGATCATCTTGGCGGTGATGCCCTTGGTGCCGAGGTCCGGGTTGTACTGGGGGGTCTGGGAGGGGTCCAGGACGTGCCCGGCGACACCGGGGAGCACGATCAGGTCCCGGTCGGCCTGGAAGCGGGTGGTCATGGCCCACAGCACGTCCTCGGTGTCGAACGGGTCGACGTCCTCGTCGACCAGCACGACGTGCTTCAGCTCGGTGTAGACGCCCAGGGCGACGACGCCGACCTGCCGGGCCCGGCCGTCGTCGAACGCGGCGGTCTTCTTGACCTGGATGATCTGGAGGAACTTGCCGCCGCCGGAGGGGTGCGCGTACGTCTGCTGGACGAAGCCGGGATACTCGTCCTCACACATCCGCATCACGGCGGCCTCGGTGGGGATGCCGGCCAGGGAGACGTGTTCCTCGCCGGGGCCGACCAGGGTCTGCACGATGGCGTTCTCGCGGGTGGTGACGGCCTTGACCTTGATCACCGGCAGTGCGGGGGCGGCGGGCCCGTCGTAGCCGGGGAACTCGGGCATCGCGTGCCCGGTGTTCGTGTTCTTGTCCTCGGCGATCCGGACCTTCGGGAGGATCTCGCCCTCGATGACGATCTCGGCGCGGGCGATGGCCTTCTGGTCCACGGTGAGACAGTCGACGAGCTGGACGCCTTCGCCGCGCAGCGCGCCGCCGATGGTCAGCTCGTCGAAGCCGAGCGGGGTGGTGGGCGCCTCGAAGGAGGTGCCGAGGTAGACCGCCGGGTCGAGGCCGATGTTGATGGAGACCGGCAGTGCCTCGCCGCGTTCCTCGGCCTTCTTGCGGAAGGCGTCGATGTGCCGGCCGGGCGCGAAGAAGATGGAGATCTCGTCCGCGCTCTGGACGCACAGCCGGTGGATGGTGACGTCGGTGTGCCCGGTGTCGGGGTCCGAGCCGAGGACCAGGGCCTCGCAGAAGTACGGCCCGGCGTCCTGGTCGGTGTTGGTCGGGGCGGGCAGCAGGGTGCGCAGGTCGAAGCCGTCCTGGTCGGCGCGGTGCACGACCTCCTGGCAGGGGGCCTGGTCGGCGCCGACGAAGACCGGCTCGACGGGGTTGCGCACCGCGTCGGTCATCCGCCCGGTCAGCTCGCGCGGGGAGCAGCCCATGAGCAGCCCGACCCGGTCGCGGCTGGCCAGCAGTCCGACCAGGATGCGGGCGCCGTCGTAGCCCTTGACCTTCTCGAACAGCATCGCCGGGCCCACCCTGGTCGGCCGCTGGACGGTGCCGCCGGCCCCGACGCGCTTGTAGACACCGGCCAGTTCGCCGTACGGATCGACGGGGTGGTCGGTGGTGTGCAGCTGCCCCGGGTGATCCTTGAGCAGGGCCAGCGCGGAACGCAGATCGTTGACGGAGGCGGGCTGGTCGGACATGGCGGATCTCCAGAGGGGACGGGAGCAGAGGGGGATCAGAGACCCGGTTGCTCGCGGGCCGCGGCCAGGCCGGTCCAGCGGCCCGGGTGGTCGGTGACGATGCCCAGCTGGTCCAGAACCCGCGCCACCAGGTGGTCGACGATGTCGTCGAGGCCGGTCGGCCGGTTGTAGAAGGCGGGCACCGGCGGCACCACCACCGCGCCCATCCGGGACAGGGCGAGCAGGTTCTCCAGGTGGACCTCGCTCAGCGGGGTCTCACGCGGTACGAGGACCAGTCGGCGCCGCTCCTTCAGTGTCACGTCCGCGGCCCGTCCGATCAGCCCGTCGGCGTACCCGGTACGGATGCCCGCGACGGTCTTCATGCTGCACGGCGCGATCACCATGCCGTCGGTCGGGAACGAGCCGGAGGAGATCGCGGCCGCCTGGTCACCGGGTCCGTACACGACATCGGCGAGCTTGGCGACCTCCCGGGCGCTGTAGGGGGTCTCCAGCTCGATGGTGGTGCGGGCCCAGCGGGACAGCACCAGGTGAGTCTCCACACCGTCGATGCCGCGCAGCACCTCCAGCAGCCGGACCCCGACCGGCGCGCCGCTGGCCCCGGTCATGCCGACGACGAGCCGCCCGGTCACGCGCCCGCCCCCGTCGCCGTACGGGCGGCGGCCCGCTCATTGGCGGCCGGGCTGCCGCCCTCCTGCCACGCGTAATAGTCGGTCTGGTCCAGGCCGGCGAAGCCCAGCAGCCGGGCGGTGAACTCCTCGAACATCTCCCCCACCGTGCCTGGCAGGTTGTAGTACGTCGGGATCATCGGGTAGACGACCGCACCGGCCTCGGTGGCCTGCGTCATGTTGCGCAGGTGGACCAGGTTGAACGGGGTCTCGCGCACGCACAGCACCAGCGGGCGGCGCTCCTTCAGGCAGACATCGGCGGCCCTTTCGATCAGCGAGGACGACTGCCCCTGCGCGACCCGGCTGACGGTGCCGAGTGAGCACGGCACGACGATCATGCCCCAGCTGGGGTAGCTGCCCGAGGTGTGCGGACCGTCCCAGCCGCCCGCGTCCCACGCCGACACCTTGGGCGAGGTCCGGCCCAGCAGCACCTGGGCCATGTCACCGTCCTCGGCACTGCCGAACTCGTGCGCGACGAGCTTGCGACCGTTGGGTGAGACGAGCAGGTCCACGTGGGCGACCCGCTCGTCGCGCTCCAGCGCGGCCAGCACATAGCGGGCCATGCGGGTACCGCCGGCGCCGGTGACGGCCAGGGTGATACTGCGCTGCTCCGCCATGTCAGCCTCTCTTCTTCCCCTGTGTGGGAACAACATCTGTGCGGGGATCACGAATACTGCGCTACCGCGCAGAAGTATTCCGTTACCGGGCGAAAGCGGCATCCCGGACAGGGGTGCCGCCCTGTCGGCCGTGCGCGTCGCACCAGGGTGCTGGCTGTATGCGGGAAGGAACGCGTGACGGGTGAGAGCGGAGCGGTATGGACGTCCGGCAGTTGGAGTACTTCCTGGCGGTCGTCGACCGTGGCGGCTTCGACCGGGCGGCGTCGGCGCTGTACGCGTCGCAGCCGTCGTGGTCCCAGGCGGTGCGTGGCCTGGAGCGTGATCTCGGGACGGCCCTGTTCCAGGCCGCGTACCGTAAGAGATCGCGAGGACGGTCGATGAGCAGCGGGGGATGCGGCGTGGCCTATGCGATCGGGCTCGTATGCATGCGCTCTGGACCTGGGACTGTGGTGCTGTGACGTGCGCGCCGGGCACGCAAGAAATCCGGTCACCGCTGACACACCCGACTGTCGCGCACCGCATTTCGTGAGGAGTTCTACCTGCCAAGTGCCGTGCTGTTGCGTGCCTAGCAGGCCGGCCAGGACGGCGGGGGAGTCGAAGCGAGGCAGGCACAGCCAGTCGATCGAACCGACATCGCAGACGTGAGCGCTGGTCTGCATGTCGCCGATCAGGCCGTACTGCTCGATACGCGGAAGGCGCTTCATCGTGTGGGTCTCCGTAGGTCCCCGGGATCCGGGGATAGTTTCTGGGTCACTGCAGCGGCTGGGAACGGCTGTGAGGGGACGCTCGGCAGCTACCGAAGCCGAGGGACGCCTGCTCAAGCCTCGGCACGAAAGCCGCTCCATCGAGGAGTTCTCCCATCTGACACTGGCCGGCGACCGGAACCTTCGTTCACCGGAATCACCGGCGCCCCAATCAACTGGCTGTCGGCTACCCGAAGTTGGTCAGCGTGGAAGGCCGCGTCCTCCTGGTGACAGATTTCGACGCGGTCGAGGGGGCGCCGGTCGTGGACTTGGCCCCGTACTTTCAGCAGATGGGGCTCCGAGGAGTCGTTCGTCAGCCGGTCTGGCCGGGCGAGATGCTCGCCAGGTCGATTGCACAGCGCTACCAGTTCTGCGCACCACGGGCACCGAGCTCGTCGATGAGAGGCGACGGAGCCCACACGGTGCTCGGGACCCTGAACAGCACGCGCGCGGAGGCACCTCCTGCATCCTCTGTCTGGCCGATATGCGCAGATATTTCCCGTGGCTCTCACTCCTGGGGGTCAAGGGGGCGCAGGTTCACAGCCTGTCGTCCCGACTGGAGACAGTCGCAGGTCAGAGGGCCCGCCGGAGCAATCCGGCGGGCCCTCTGCCGTAGGTGGGTCGATCAAAGTGGTTGGGGCAGGAGTGTCGGGCCGGTTTCGCAGGGGTGTGTATCTCCTGGTGAGTGGCGGGGTGTGCCGGCCCGCGACGAGTAGGCTGATCGTTCGTCATCGGACGGAGGAGGCCGACGTGGACTATGGCGACAAGCTCTTCTGGCTCTCGGTTGTGATTCAACGCAAGTACGCGCAGATCTGCGCAGAGTTCGACCTGACCCCCTCGCAAGCCACGCTGCTCTGTGCAGTCAGGGACGAGCCGCGGCAGATGGCTGACCTCGCAGCGTCGTTGGGTATGACCAAGAACGCATTGAGCCAGCTGGTCGATCGCACCGCGCGACGTGAGTTGGTCGGCCGGGCGAGCTCGGCGCAGGACCGACGGGTCGTCATGCTCAGTGTGACGCCCACAGGGAAGGTGCTCGCCGAGGCCGTTTACGACGAGGTCGCCAGGCGCCTGCCCGAGATCGCGAGGAACCTCGACGCCGACGACCAGCGCGACTTCGAGCGCGTGGCCACCGCCATCGTGGACACCTCGGACCTCTCTTCGCCCACCTCGAACCAACCCATCACACCGTGAGGTCCCGCTGCACCCGCGCCTTGACGTAGTTCATGCCGTGAACTAGTTTCGTTCACGCCATGAACTAGTGAAGGGTGGCAGCGATGAATACACAGACGACCGGCACGATCGCAGTCTTCGGTGCGACGGGGCAACAGGGCGGGGCGGTGGTCGACGCGCTGCTGGACCACAAGGCGCGGGTGCGGGCTTTGGTCCGCAACCCGCAGTCCGACCGGGCTCAGGCGCTGGCCGCCCGCGGCGTCGAACTGGCGGCCATCCGGGCCGACGACCCGGCGTCGCTGGCCGCCGCGCTGGCGACGGTCCAGGGGTTCTACTTCATGACCCCGGAGGCGAACAGCCTCGAAGAGGTCGAGGCGGAGATCCGCGTCGGTACCGCGCTCGTCGACGCGGCGGCCGAGGCGGGCGTACCGCACGTCGTGTTCAACTCGGTCTTCGGAGCGGACCGGGAGTCGGGTGTGCCGCACCATGACTCGAAGCACTGGATCGAGGAGCACCTGAGGAAGTCCGGCCTGAGGGCCACGATGGTTCGCGCGACCGCCTTCATGGAGAACTTCGCGAGCGTGATGGCGCCGAGCCTGGAGCACGGGGAGATCGTGCTGAGGCTGCCGCTGCCGGAGGACGTCGCCCTGAAGATGATCTCGGTCAGGGACATCGGCCGGGTCGCCGCCGCGCTCCTGCTCGACGCCGCGGAGGCGCCCGGCGGAACCGTCGAACTCGTCGGCGACGAGCTGACGGGCCCCCAGATCGCCGCGGCGTTCGGCGCGCGCGCCGGGCTCCCGGCACGGTACGAGGCCCTCCCGTTGAGCGTGCTTCCCAATGACCTCGACAAGGCGATGTTCCGCCAGTTCGCGGAAGCGGCGGAACCCCCTTCGGACCTCGCGGTGGTGCGCTCGATCGAGCCGGCCACCCTGGACCTGGTCGAGTGGATCCGAGCTACCGGCTGGACCGCGCCCACGAACGTGGCTGGTTCCTGAGCCTCCGGCCGCGGATGACAGCGTGTCAACGAGTGGTGCGTCTGGAAGCTGACATCACTTGTCGCTCCGCGTCGAGAACGGGCGCCGCCGTGGTGGCGTGCTCTGGGGTGTGACGTGGGTGCGGGTGGCGGAGCGGTTGCCAGAAGGTCGGGCCACCTTGTCCTGGCCAGTGGTCCGGCGGTGACCAGCTTGCTACGGAGCGGTTCCAGCTTGGAGCGCACGCTGACATCCATCCCCACCACCTCGCCGATCTGGCGCGCCATGACCGGTCCGGCGGCCTGGCGCACGGCGGCGAGGATGCGCCGGCAGTCCGGCGGGAGCACGGTCTCCTCCGCATCCGGCGTGCGGTACGGGATCAGCATCACCGCTTGACCGCCCACCTGCCCCGGCGCCGGGGCGGCCGAGGCGCGCTCCTCGGCGAGCTGCTCACTCACCCGGTCAAGGACACGTTCGGCGAATCCAGCATGCGTCGGATCGTGGAAGGTCGTCCGACCGCCACGGGAAGGAACCAGCGAACCCACCGCGAACGTTACTCATGTGCTCACCGCACTGAGCGTTCCAGTGCACCCCGATGATCGGAAACCCACTGGTAGGCCGCCCGGACGTGCCGAACCGCCCCTGCGTCACGGAGCCGGGCCATGGCGACATCACCGGCATCAGCCTGGGACTCGATGCCCCGCCGGCACCGGTCCTGCCACCACAAGATCGTAGACACGAGATGTTGCCGGTCCCCCAACTCGTAGCTGTCAACAATCAGCCTCAACCGCCGGGCAGCCTCCTCGACATCGGTGACCGAAGGACCCAGACCGAGGTACTGCCAGCAGACATGAGCGATGTCATGGATCCGCGCGCCCGGCGCCGCGAGGTCCCAGTCGATGAATGCCGCTGGTCGAAGCTCCCCACCGGACAGCTGATAGACCGTGTTCTTGGGCGACAGGTCGTTGTGGCACACGACCTCTTGGTCGCCGGCCAGCGGGGTGCCGGCCGTCAGGTCGTGGAACTCACGCACGAGCCGGGCGACCGTCGCGAGACTCTCGTCGGATGAGACAGCAGCAGGCTGACGCGGCTCCCACGCCACATGCCCCTCGAGGTAACTGAGAACTTCACGGCCCTCGTCGTCCACACCGAGATACTGCGGAGCACCACTCCAGCCACGGGCTTCAAGCAACCTCAGCAGATCACCTACGAACCTCGTGCGAGCCGAGGCAGGACGGCGCACCGTGTCCCCGACACGCACGACCGCATTGACGAAACCTCCGGGCAAGGACGACTCAGGCATCCGTCCACCCTGCCCGATCGTTACCTCGAACTGCCATTCACTTGTCCTGCCGTTTGATCCCGCGGCACAACTCCGTCAGATGATCTACTCCGCAGACCTGCGTCTTCAGGTTGGCGGAGACTCTGTGAGTCCGGCCTCGTCCAGGTAGTGCATGCGCTCGTCGTGGATGCGGCGTGAGCCCATGACGCCGACGCAGCCGACGGGCAGGGTGAGGGCCAGGTGCAGGAGGGGGATGTCGAATCCGGCGTCGTGGGTGAGGACGCAGCTGACGGTGCGGGCGTCGACGGTGGTCCGTTCGTGGCGGTCACGTGCACCAGGAGGGTCAGCTGCTCGGGGCAGGTGGCGGTGTCACCGCCGAGGACGCTGCGTGCCGTTCGTCCGGCCCGGAGGAGCGCCCGAGTGTGCCCCGTGACGGCGCGGCTCGTGTCTGCGCTCAGGTCAGTGCCGCACAGGCGGCCGTCCTCGTCCAAGGTGAGGAGGCCGCCGAGGAGGTGCGCTGGTCCGTCCACGACCTGCGCCACAGCGGCGGTCCGGCCGTTCGCTGCCTCTGTGAGGGGGGGGTCTTCAGAAGCGGATGCTTTGCGGATCTGCCGGACACGCTGCCCACGGCGGTGCCGTCTTCGTCGACCGCGAGCGAGCTACCGACCGGCAGAGGCGCGCTACCGGTGACGCTGACGATCGCGGCCGGGGCGAAGGGGCGGTGTTCGCAGCACCAGTGGGTGAATCGCGGTGATCGGGCGGGGTAGGTGGGCCGCCGCCGTTCGACGGGGGACGGGTGGCGGCCCGGTGATCCGGCAGGCGGTGCGTCTGACCGGCTGTCTGCCGGACAATTCGGCGTGCACCGCAGGGGGCACGGGCATGGGCCAGAGGAGCGCCGAGTGGATGAGCGGCAACATCTGCCGTTGCGGCTTCTCGGGCAGCAGTCCGGCGATGACGAACTCGGTGGTGCCCATCGGGAACGTGCCGATGAACCGTGGACCGGGCCGGACCAAACGCCGGGGGCAGCTGTCTTTTCTGGGGACCCTTTGGGGACCACACGCTGCTGGTGTCCCTGAACAGCACGCGCGCTGAGGCGCCTTCCGCGTCGGCGCCACGCGCACGCTCACTCCGGCGGGGGCATGCGGTCAGAGCACTAGCGAGGTGCCGCGAGTACGTCCCGGAGGACGTCCTCGAGCGTGACGCGGGCCAGCTCGCGCCTCAGGGTCTGCTCGATGCCCTCGTAGATGTTCCGCATGGCCGGCTGGATGCCGTGACCCACGACGCATTCCTGGTCCGGGGCGGCGCGGTGCATGGCGAACAGCGGGCCGGGTTCCACCGCCTCGTACACGTCGAGCAGGGTGATGGACTCCAGCTCACGTGCCAGCGACCAGCCCGCGCCCACGCCCCGCCGGGACTCCACGAGCCCGGCCCTGCGCAGCTCGCCGAGCAGCCGTCTGATCACCACCGGGTTGGTGTTCGCGCTGGTCGCGATCTGCTCGGAGGTGGCGACCTCATGGCCCTGGCGCTGGTAGAGGCCGATCCAGGCCAGCGCGTGGGCGGCGATCGTGAGCCTGCTGTTGGCGCTCATGGACTCCTCCTGTCGGCCGCAACGCTTCATGTTACGACAGCGCGACAGCGGCAGCGTAGTCGTAACAACAAAGGTTGCATCCTTCTGTCGTAACAATTAGTGTTTCGACTGCCGAAAGGGCCAATCAACGAGGTGAGAAGAATGAACAAGCCACTCATGGGCAAGGTCGCCCTGGTGACCGGGGGATCGCGCGGACTGGGGGCCGCGACCGTACGGCTGCTGGCCGAGCAGGGCGCCGATGTCGCCTTCACCTACGTCAGCTCCGAGGAGCAGGCGCAGGCCGTCGTCCACGAGGTGCACGGCAAGGGAGCCAAGGCCGTCGCCTTCCAGTCCGACCAGGCGGACACGGGCCGGGCGCCGGCGCTGATCGACGACGTGATCGCGTACTTCGGCGGCCTGGACATCCTCGTCAACAACGCGGCGATCTCCGTGGCCGGCACGGTGGACGACCCGGACGCCGACACCGCCGCACTGGACCGGATGCACGCCACCAACTACCTCGGCGTGATCGCCGTCATCCGGGCCGCCTCCCGAGTGCTGCGCACGGGCGGCCGCGTCATCACGGTGAGTTCCGGACTCGGCTCCCGGGTCGGCGCCCCCGGTCTCGCCGACTACGCGGCGACCAAGTCCGGGATCGAGAGGTACACCATGGGCGTCGCACGCGACCTCGGGCCCCGGAACATCACGGCCAACGTCGTGGAAGCCGGACTGATGGAGGGCGGCATGCAGCCGCCGGACCCCGAGACCCTCAAGGCCCTGCTCGGCTCGCTGTCCCTCCAGCGTATGGGGCACCCCGACGAAATCGCCGCGGCGATCGCCTTCCTGGCGGGCCCCGCCGCGTCGTACGTCACGGGCGCGGTGCTGGACGCCCACGGCGGCTACAACGCCTGACCCCGCATCCCTGCCGCGCACCCCGCTGGAGGCGGCCGGTTCCAGCGCGCCGTGGATCAGGTGCGGGGGAGCACGCCCAGCAGGGTGGCGGTCAGGCCCAGCTTCAAGGCGTCCTCCAGCTCCAGGTGGAAGCGGGCCAGGTCGGGCTCGGCCTGGTAGGCCGCCTCCAGGCTGGGCGGGGGTGTGGCGTACGCCGGCAGCGCACCGGCCGTGAGCATGGTCTGCAGGCTGAACAGCGTCGCGTTCTCGCCCAGCTCCGGCAGGTACTTCAGGAGCAGGGCGGTCATGGTGGCCAGGCGGTCCAGGGAAGCGCGCTTGTAGCGTGTGACGACCTCGACGGAGACGTTGCGTTCCAGGACGCTGCTCTGCGCGCCGAAGAGGTCGCACAGCACCACCCGGCCGGAGAGGGAGCGACTGAGGACGTCGGCCACCGCCGCCGCCCGCTCCGCCATGGGCAGGTCCTCGTCGACGCCCGCGGCCAACTCGTCCGCCAGGTCCGTCAGCCACTCCCGCAGGAGGCGGTCCAGCAACTCCAGCAGCACCGCCTCGCGCGACTCGAAGTAGCGCAGCACGTTCGGCTTCGCCAGTCCCACGCGGCGGCTCAGCTCGTTCAGGGTGACCTCGGCCACAGGCATCTCGTCGAGCATCGCCGACGCCGTGTCGAGGATCGCCCGCCGGCGGATCTCCCGCTGCTCCTCGGTGCGCGCCCGCTGAAAAGTCACGATCACCATCCTAACTTAAGTACCCCCGGTACGTTGACAGCGTACCGGGGGTACTTTAGTGTCGACGCGCAAGATACCTCCGGTACTTAAGCAGTGGGGAGCTCGGCATGAGTGGCAAGTGGACGACGGCGGACATCCCGGACCAGCGTGGACGGGTGGCCGTGGTGACCGGCGCCAACACCGGCCTGGGGTACGAGACCGCCAAGGCGCTCGCCGGGCGCGGTGCCTCCGTGGTGCTCGCCGTGCGCGACGTGGAGAAGGGCGAGCGCGCCGCGGCCCGCATGTCCGGCGACGTGACCGTGCAGGCGCTGGACCTGTCCTCGCTCGACTCCGTCCGGACCGCGGCGGCGGCGCTGCGGTCCCGGCTCGACCGGCTCGACCTGCTGATCAACAACGCCGGCGTGATGTACACCCCGAAGCAGACCACCGCCGACGGCTTCGAGATGCAGTTCGGCACCAACCACCTCGGCCACTTCGCGCTCACCGGGCTGCTGCTGGACCTGATGCTGCCGGTGCCCGGCTCGCGCGTGGTGACGGTCAGCAGCACCGGCCACCGCATCCGGGCCGCGATCCACTTCGACGACCCGCACTGGGAGCGGTCGTACAGCCGGACCGGCGCCTACGGCCAGTCCAAGCTGGCCAACCTGATGTTCACGTACGAGCTGCAGCGCCGGCTCGCCGCGCACGGCACCACCGTCGCGGTCGCCGCCCATCCCGGCGTGTCCAACACCGAGCTGATCCGCAACACCCCCGCCGCGCTCCGCCTGCCCGTCACCTGGCTCGCGCCGCTGATCACCCAGACGCCGGCGATGGGCGCGCTGCCGACGCTGCGCGCCGCCACCGACCCCGCCGTGCTCGGCGGCCAGTACTACGGCCCCGGCGGACGCTTCGAGGTCAAGGGCCACCCCCGGCCGGTCGCCTCCAGCCCGCAGTCCTACGAGGCGGCCGTGCAGCAGCGGCTGTGGGCCGTGTCCGAAGACCTCACCGGGGTGCGGTTCCCTCTCGCCGAGTCCCGGCAGGGCCTGTTCCCCTCCGGCTCGGCCACCGCCAGGTAGCCCGTGCCGGCCGGCGCCGGGACCACGGGGGCGGTCCTCTTCGGCGCGCGGGGACGTGGCCCGGTGTTCTCCGCGGGGTGCCCCCTCGACTTGATAGGCAAGTCATCACTTGCCTATCAAGTCGAGGGGGCCGACGACATCTTCAAAGCCTTGGCCGACCCCACCCGCCGCACCATCCTCGACGTCGTCGCGGAGAGGTCCGGGCAGACGCTGTTCGAGATCTGCTCGCGGCTGAGCATGCGGCACCGGCTCGACATCTCGCGCCAGGCGGTCTCCCAGCACCTCGCCGTGCTGGAGGCGGCCGGGCTCGTCGAGACCAGGCGGGAGGGCCGCTACAAGTTCCACGACCTGAACACGGCCCCGCTGCGGCAGATAGCCGAGCGATGGCCCGCGCCCGACACCTCCGCACCGAAGGAAAGCACGCCATGAAGATCCAGCTGACCAGCATCTTCGTCGACGACCAGGCCAAGGCCCTGGACTTCTACACCCGGGTCCTCGGCTTCGTGAAGAAGCACGACGTCCCGCTGGGCGGCGAGGACCGGTGGCTGACCGTCGTCTCGCCCGACGCGCCCGACGGCATCGAACTCCTCCTGGAGCCCTCCGGCCACCCGGCCGTCAGGCCCTACCGCGACGCGCTCGTCGAGGACGGCATCCCGCTCGCCCAGTTCGCCGTCGACGATGTGACGGCGGAGTACGAGCGCCTGCGCGGCCTCGGCGTCCGCTTCACCCAGGAGCCCCTGGAAGCGGGCCCCGTCACCACCGCCGTCTTCGACGACACCTGCGGCAACCTGATCCAGATCGCGACCCAGCCCCAGTAGGCGGACGGGGCTCACCCGCAGCCGTGACGTCAGCTCTGGGGGACGCCCAGCGACTGCCAGGGGGACCAGTCGGTGTGGTCGTCGGGCACGTTCTGCCGGATGTACCGCAAGGTGTTCGCAGGGTGTGTTCCCCGAAGAGAGCGAAGACCTGGAGACGGCCTTCGGCGTCCGTGGCGACCGCCGGGTCACTGGTCGTCTCCAGCGTGCCCCAGCCGTTGACGTGGGGACGCTGGTAGGCGTGCAGCATGTCGTAGGTGGAGCCCGCCGGGCTGTAGTTGCCCCGGCAGCACGCTTCGAGCCGGCCGTCGGAGCCCATGAGGACCAGCCGCCCGTCCCAGTTCATGGCATCGCCCGGGGCCGTCTGCCAGGTGTGCTGGAGGGTGCCGTCGGTTCCGCAGGCGAAGACCTCCAGGTGGTCGAAGGTCGGATCGACCCAGCCGAACGCGGTCCGGACGTGGGTGACGGCGCTCTTCGTGGTCATGACGTTCTGCCGTCTTCCAGGGACGCTGCCGGGCCGCGGAGGCGGACGGAGCCGGCGGGTCGCGCGTGCGCACAGGGAGGGGCGCAGCGGTGGGCGTCACGTCGTCCGGAAGCCCGGTCATCGGTACGCCGTGGGGCGCGTGTGGAAGACACACCAGGCCGCGTGCGTGCGGGCGGCCTCCCCCGGAGGTCCGTACCCGACGCTACGCCTGATGGCCCCGCGCCGCGCGCCGGTGTACCGGCCTGACCACCACGGACCGCGGAAGGCCGCTCAGACCCTTCCCGCGGGCGAGCCGGCCGGTGTCCCGGGCAGGTCGGCCGGCGGCCCGCGGCCGGCCGGACAGCGGCTCAGGCGGACTCCCGCACCACCAGCTCCGTCGGCAGGATCACCGCCGCCGGGTCCTCGCCGCCGACCTGGGCGAGCAGCACCCGTACCATCTCCGAGCTGATCCGGTCCCACGGCTGCCGGATGGTCGTCAGCGCCGGGCTCGCCGCGGGCGCGGCGGGGGAGTCGTCGAAGCCGCCGACGGACACGTCCTGCGGCACCCGCCGCCCGGCCCGCCGCAGCGCCGCGAGCACGCCCTGCGCCATGAGGTCCGAGGCGACGAACACGGCGTCCAGGTCGGGCGCCCGGGCGAGCAGCAGTTCGGCGCCCGCCTCGCCGCTGGCCCGGCTGTAGTCACCGGAGGCGATGAGCCGGTCGTCGACCGGAAGACCCGCCCCGGTCAGCTCCTCCTGGTAGCCGGCGAGCCGTTCCACACCGCCGGGTGTGTCCAGCGGACCGGTGACCATGCCGATGCGGCGGCGGCCGAGCGAGAGCAGATGCCGGACCATGTCGCGGGCGCCGTCGCGGTCGTCCGCGGCCACGTAACTCACCTTGGACCCCAGCCCGATCGGCTTGCCGCAGGCGACCAGCGGCACCCCCGCCTCCAGCAGTTCCTGCGCCACCGGATCGCCGGAGTGGCTGGAGACCAGGAGCACTCCGTCGACGTGCCCCGCGGTGATGTACCGCGTGATGCGCCGCCGTTCGTCGTCCGTTCCCGCCAGCATCAGCAGCAGCGGGATGTCGTGTGCGGCCAGCGCCTGGGTGCAGCCGCGCAGCAGGACGTTGAAGTTGGGGTCCTCGAAGAAGCGTTCCTGGGGTTCCGTCAGCAGGAAGCCCACCGAGTCCGACCGGCCGGTGATCAGCGAGCGCGCGTGCCGGTTCACCACGTACCCGGTCCTGCGGATCGCGGCGTTGACCGCCTCCTGTGCCGCCGGGCTCACGTAGTGCCCGCCGTTGAGGACGCGCGAGACGGTGCCGCGCGAGACACCCGCCTCGCGCGCCACGTCGTGGATGGTCGGTGGTCTGGGCCGGCCCCCTGCCTTGCTCATGGTCATGACTTTACGGCCCCGGACAGCAGGTCCAGACTCCAGAACCGCTGGACCACCAGGAACAGCGCCACCAGCGGGAACACCGCGAGGAAGGCGCCGGTGACCACCAGCGTGTACAGGGCGGGGGTGTTCGCCCCCTGCTCCAGCAGCGTGTACAGGCCGAGCGTGATCGGGAACTTCTCGTCGTCGCTGAGCATGATGTACGGCAGCAGGAAGTTGTTCCAGATCGCCACGAACTGGAACAGGAAGACCGTCACCAGGCCCGGCACCATCATCGGCAGCGCGATCCGGGTGAAGATCCGCCACTCGCTCGCGCCGTCCATCCGTCCGGCCTCGACCACGTCCGCCGGGACGGCCGCGGCGGCGTAGACCCGGGCCAGGTAGACGCCGTACGGGGAGAGGATCTGCGGCAGCAGCACGGACAGGTAGGAGTCCGTCAGGTCGGCCTGGGCCAGCAGCAGGTACTGCGGGACGGCGAGGATCACCGGCGGCATCAGCACCCCGGCCAGCAGCACGTTGAACATCGCCTCCCGGCCGCGGAAGCGGTAGACCGCCAGCGCGTACCCGGCACACGCCGACACGGCCGCGGAGAGCAGGGCGCCGGCCACGGCGTACAGGGCGGAGTTGCCCATCCACTGCCAGTACACGCCGTCGCGGTAGGCGCTGAGGTCGGACAGGTTCTCGGTGAACCCGCTGCCCGGCAGGAAGGTGAAGGTGGAGAACAGTTCGCTGCCCGACTTGGTGGAGGCGATCACCACCCAGGCCACGGGCAGCAGGCAGTAGACCGCGCCGAGCAGCAGCGTCACGGTCGGGAGCAGGGCGATCCGCCGGCGCCGCGGGGGCTTCTGGGCGGCGTCGGGGGTGGTGCCCGCGGCGGGCGCGGACTCGCGCAGGGCGAGGGAACTCATCGGGCCGCCTCCTGCTTCTGACGACGGTTCGCGGCCCGCAGGAAGCCGAAGGACAGCAGCAGCGTGACCAGCGCGATGAGGGTGGCCTGGGCCGCGGCGGCGTAGATGTCGCCCTTGCCGAAGGCGTCCTGGTACACCTTCATCAGCGGACTCCAGGTGGTGGACACGGAGTTGGTGAGGGGTTTGAGGGTGGTGGGCTCGTTGAACACCTGGAGCGTGGCGATGATCGAGAAGAAGAAGGTCAGCACCAGGGAGGGGGCCACCATCGGGATCTTGATGCGCAGCGCGATCTGGAGCGGGCCGGCGCCGTCCAGCTTCGCCGCCTCGTACACCTCGGCCGGGATCGACCGCAGCGAGGTGTAGATGACGATCATGTTGAAGCCGGTGCCGCCCCACACCGCGATGTTCGACAGGGCGAGGTAGAGCGGACCGCCGTCCAGCAGGTCCGGCTGCGGCAGCCCCAGTCCGTCGAGCACGAAGTAGAACGGGCTGACGTCCGGCAGGTACAGGAAGCCCCACAGCAGCGCCGCGACCACACCGGGGACGGCGTACGGCAGGAAGATCGCAAGCCGGGTGAACGGGGCGAGCCGTACCCGCTCGGAGTCGAGCATCAGCGCGAACAGCAGCGCCAGGCCCAGCATCACGGGGACGACGATCACGCCGTAGCCGAGCACGCGCAGGGCGCCGTCGAACAGCTCGCTGTCGGTGAGGGCGGCGGTGTAGTTCTCCAGGCCGGCCCAGACCTCGGTGCGGGCGCCCGAGCCCAGGCCGAGGCCGGAGACCCGCACCTTGCGGAAGCTGAGCCAGACCGCGTAGCCGATGGGCAACGCGAAGAACAGGGCGAACAGGAGCGTCGCGGGGAGGAGGAAGGCGTACGGGGCGGTCCGCACCCCGTACGGCCTGCGGCGTGCCGTGCTGGTCACCGGGCGACCTCGAAGCCCTGCTTCTCCAGGTCGGCGACGGTGGCGTCCTGCATGGCGGTGAGGGCGGCGGTGAAGTCCGACTTGTTCTTGGCGGCGGCGCCGAAGGCGTCCTTGAACGTCGTGTAGGCGACGTTGACGTTCGGGCCCCAGGCGGACGGCGCGGTGGTCCCCGCGATCTCGGCGGCCTCGCTCCAGAAGTCCTCCTGGCCGGAGAAGTACTCCGGCGGCTCGGCGAAGGCGCCGCTGGTCTGGGCGGCGGTGGCGGCCGGGTAGATGCCGCTCTCCTCGGCGAGCGCGTTCAGGGCCTCGCCGTCGGTGTTCAGCCAGGTGGCGAACTTCGCGGCGGCCTCCTTGTCGTCGGAGTCCGTGGTGACGCCGGTGGAGGATCCGCCCCAGCTGCCGGTGACGTTCTCGCCGCCGGACCACTGGGGGAGCGGCGCCATGGCCCACTTGCCGGCGGTGTCGGGCGCGGCGGTGGTCAGGGTGCCCGGGGCCCACACGGCGCTGACCCAGGCGATCTGCTTGCCGGTGTTGAGCGCCTTGTTCCAGGCCGGGGTGTACATCGGCTGGTTGTCGATGGCGCCCTCCTTCACGAGTCCGCCCCAGAACTCGGCGACCTTCCTGGTCGCCGCGTCGTCGATGCCGACCTTCCACTTCTCGCCCTCGGTGGTCCACCACTTGGCGCCGGCCTGCTGGGCGAGGCCGGCGAAGAGGCCGGAGTCGTTGGCGGAGAAGGTGGTGAGGTCCACCTCCGGGGCCTTCTTCTTCAGCGCCCGGGCGGTCTCGGCGAACTCGTCCCAGGTGGCGGGGACTTCGAGGCCGTACTTCTCGAACAGGTCCGCGCGGTAGTAGAACATCATCGGCCCGATGTCCTGCGGCACCGCGTAGACCGCGTCGGTGCCCAGCGTGGTCTGCTGCCAGACGCCCTCGGCGAACGCGGCCTCCGCGTCGCCGACCTCGCCGGATATGTCGGCCAGCGCGTCATTGCTGACCAGCGTGGGCAGCGCCTGGTACTCGGCCTGGACCAGGTCGGGGGCCTCGCCGGCCTTGTGCGCGGTGAGGATCTTGGTGACCAGCGTGTCGCCGGACGCCTGCTTCTTCACCGTGACGCTGATCCGTTCCTTCTTGCCCGGCCCCTTGTTCCACAGGTCGACGACCTTGTCCATGCCGGGCGTCCAGGTCCAGTACGTGAGCGAAACGGGACCCGAGCCGGCCTCGTCGTCCTCCGATCCGCAGGCGGCGAGCGCGGTGGCGCCGAGCGCGACGGCGACGGCGGTGGCCACGAGGCGACGGTGCTTCGTGTGCGGCATGGATATCTCCCCTGAAAACAGGGTCCTCGCATGTCACGAGGACCTGCCATGCGTCTGTGAGCGTTCACAGTAGAGAAACGTCCCGGACACTTGTCAATGGTTGTTGCTGTGCGGTTATGGTGGGCCCGCACCGCCCACCATGTGTGTGCACGTTCCCAAATGATCGATCGACCGGGAGACTTACATGCCGGAGACCACCCCCAAGGGCCTCACCGGGCTCGCCTTCGGCGGGGACTACAACCCCGAGCAGTGGCCGGAAAGCGTCTGGACCGAGGACGTCCGGCTGATGCGGGAGGCCGGCGTCTCCATGGTGAGCGTGGGGATCTTCTCCTGGGCGCTGCTGGAACCCGCGCCGGGGACGTACGACTTCGGCTGGCTCGACCGGGTGCTGGACCTGCTGCACGCGAACGGCATCCGCGTCGACCTGGGCACCCCCACCGTGGTCCCCCCGGTCTGGTTCTTCCGGGCCCACCCCGAGGCGCTGCCCGTCACCGCCGACGGCAGGCGCTACGAGTTCGGCTCCCGCGGCGCCATCTGCCACAGCAACGCCGACTACCGGGCCGCCGCCGCGGACATCACCACCCGGCTCGCCGAACGCTACGGCGACCACCCCGCGCTCGCCCTGTGGCACGTGCACAACGAGTACGGCGTCCCCGTCTCCGCCTGCTACTGCGACTCCTGCGCCGCCCACTTCCGCCGCTGGCTGGCGGCGGAGTACGGCACGGTCGACGCGGTCAACGAGGCGTGGGGCACCGCCTTCTGGGGCCAGCGCTACGGCGGCTTCGACGAGATCAACCCGCCGCGCCTGACCCCCACGGTCGGCAACCCGGCCCAGGCGCTGGACTACAAGCGGTTCGCCGACGCCACCATCCGCGAGAACTTCCGCGCGGAACGCGACATCCTGCACCGCCTCTCACCCGGCGTCCCGGTCACCACCAACTTCATGACCGCCCTCAGCCAGTGCGACTCGATCGACTACTGGGCCTGGGGCCGCGAGGTCGACCTGGTCACCAACGACCACTACCTGATCACGGACGGCCGCCGCACCCACGTCAACCTCGCCATGGCCGCCGACCTGACCCGCTCGGTGGCGGGCGGCGCCCCCTGGCTGCTCCTGGAGCACTCCACCTCGGGCGTCAACTGGCAGCCGCGCAACCCCGCCAAGACCCCCGGACAGATGGCCCGCAACTCCCTCGCCCACGTGGCCCGCGGCTCCGAGGGCGCGATGTTCTTCCAGTGGCGGCAGTCCCGGCGCGGCGCCGAGAAGTTCCACTCCGCGATGCTGCCGCACGGCGGCACCGACACCCGCGTCTGGCGCGAGGTGGTCGGGCTCGGCGCGTCACTCGACGCACTGCGCGAGATCCGCTCCACCCGCACGGTCGCCGACGTGGCCGTCCTGTGGGACTGGCACTCCTGGTGGGCGCAGAACCTGGAGTGGCGGCCCAGCGAGGACCATGACGCCCGCGAACGCGCCGACGCCTTCTACGAGGCGCTCTACGACCGTCACCTCACGGTCGACTTCGCCCACCCGGAGGCCGACGTGTCGGCCTACCCCCTGGTCGTGGTGCCCGCGCTGTACCTGATGACCGAGGCGGCCGGCCGCAACCTCACCCGGTACGTGGAGGGCGGCGGCACGCTGCTGGTGTCGTACTTCTGCGGCATCGTCGACCAGCACGACGCCGTCCACGAGGGCGCCTGCCCCGGCGCGCTGCGGGACGTGCTCGGCCTGACCGTCGAGGAGTTCGCACCGCTGCTGGAGGGCGGCACGGTCCGGGTCACCGGCCCCGACGGCACCGGCCTGGCCGCCGACGTCTGGACCGAGTTCGTGGTCCCGCGCGGCGCCGAGACCGTGTGGACGTACGCGGACGGCCCGGCCGCCGGCCGTCCCGCCGTCACCCGGCACCGCCTCGGCGAGGGCACCGCCTGGTACGTCTCCACCCGCCTCGGCGCCGACGGCCTGGACGCGGTGCTGGCCCGGGCCGGCGAGGACGCGCGCGTCCCGGCCCGCCCCGACCTCCCCCGCGACGTCGAGGTGGTGCGGCGCACCGGCGAGTCGGGCAGCTACCTCTTCGCGATCAACCACACCGGCACCGACGCCAAGGTGCCCCTGGACACGCCCGGCACCGAACTGCTGACGGGCGAGAGCGCCGCGGGCCGCATCGAGGTCCCCGCGGGGGCCGTACGGGTCGTCCGGCTCGACGGCTGAACGAACGGTCCCCGGCGCACGTTCCGCGGGCCGGGGACCGCCCGCACCACCCCCGGGCGGAGGGCCGGCCGTCCTCCGCCCGGTACCTTCCCCTACGTCGAAGGGACGACGGACGATGATGTTCCATCCCGGACGCACGCTCAGAGCCCTGCTGCTTCCGCTCACCGCGGGGCTCGCCCTCACCCTGGTACCCGCGCCCGCCGCCCAGGCGGCGAGCACCCTCACCAACGGCGGCTTCGAAGCCGACGGCACCGGCGCGGCCACCCCCGCCGGCTGGTCGGAGCACGGCTCGGCCGGCGCCTCCTACGTCGAGGCGGGCGGCCACGGCGGCGGCTACCGGCTGAGCCACTGGGCGTCCACCGCCTACCAGGCCGAGACCTACCAGCACCTGTCCGGCCTCGCCAACGGCGACTACCGGCTCACCGCCTGGGTCCGCTCCGGCGGCGGCCAGAACTCCGCGTACATAGCGCTCAAGAACTGCGGCGGCACCGAACAGCGCACCGGCCTCCCGGTCTCCGCGAGCGGCTGGATCCGGATCGTCGTGCCGGTCACCGTCACCACCCGCCAGTGCACCGTCAGCATCAACAGCGACGCCAACGCGGGCAACTGGATCAACGTCGACGACCTGACCTTCGCCCCCGGCACCGGCGGCACCACCGTGCACGGCGCCGACATCTCCTCCCTCGCCAAGAGCGAGGCAGAGGGCGGGACCTACCGCACCGCCTCCGGCGCCACCGCCGACCCGCTCACCGTCCTGCGGTCGGCCGGCATGAACTACGCCCGCCTGAAGGTCTGGGTGGACCCGGCCGACGGCTACAACGACAAGGCCCACGTCCTCGCCCTGGCCAAACGGATCAAGGCCCAGGGCATGAAGCTCCTCGTCGACTTCCACTACTCGGACTCCTGGGCCGACCCCGGCAAGCAGACCAAGCCGGCCGCCTGGGCCTCGCACTCCTACGCCCAGCTGAAGACGGACGTGTACAGCCACACGTACGACGTGCTGAACGCGCTGAAGGCCCAGGGCACCACCGCCGACATGGTCCAGATCGGCAACGAGATCAACGGCGGCATGCTGTGGGACGAGGGCTCCACCGGCAACTGGCCGCAGCTCGCCGGACTGCTCGACTCCGGCTACGACGCGGCCAAGGCGGTCAGCCCCGCCACGACCGTGGCGCTGCACCTGGCCGAGGGCGGTGACCTGGAGGGCACCCGCTGGTGGTTCGACTCGGCCGTGGCGAACGGCGTGCGGTTCGACGCCATCGGCCTGTCGTACTACGGGTACTGGCACGGGGCGCTGGCCGACTTCCAGACCACCCTGGACGACGCCGCCGCCCGCTACGGCAAGCCGGTCTTCGTCGCCGAGACGGCCTACCCCTTCCGCCTCGACAGCGAGGACGCGCAAGAGAACATCATCGACCTCGACGCGGAACTCGTCCCCGGCTACCCGGCCACCACCGCCGGGCAGACGAGGTGGATGAACGACATCGCGAGCATCGTGGAGGCCGTACCGAACGGCCGCGGCCTGGGCGTCTTCTACTGGGAGGCCACCTGGACCGCCGTCACCGGCAACGGCTGGGACCCCGCCGACCCCGCCTCAGGCAACGGCTGGGAGAACCAGGCCCTCTTCGGCTACGACGACCGGGCCCTGCCGGCGATGAGCTGGTTCAGCCACCGCTGACCCGTCCCACCCCCGGTCCCCGGCGGATTTCTCCGTACCGGATGCGACGCACCGCGTCCGGGGGGTACTCGCCGCCCATGGCACTCACACACGGCACATCCCGCACTCACGGCTCCGGCCGGGGACCGGCCGCGAGCATCGGCATCGGTGTCGCGGCGGGTGTGACGGCTGCTGCCGGTCTGCTGTTCGGCCGCAAGGCCGCCACGATCAGCAAGACCGGCAAGGGACACCCGCTCAAGCACCGCGCGCTGGACCTCGCGGCCGGCGCCATGCAGCCGAAACACCCGCTCGACGCGATGAGCACCTACCTCGACGGCTTCCACATGTACGCCGACGACATGGGCCGGCAGGTGGAAGCCACGCACTTCTGCATCCATCTCCAGCACGACCTGCACCAGTGCGTGATCTTCGACCGCAACGCGCCCGACGCCCGTCTGATCGGCATCGAGTACATCATCAGCGAGGAGCGGTTCCGCGCCCTGCCCGAGGACGAGAAACGGCTGTGGCACAGCCACCACTACGAGGTGAAGTCCGGCACCCTCACCGCCCCGGGCATCCCCGACATGGCCGAGCACGCCTACTTCGAGGACCTCGTGACGACCTACGGCAAGACGTTCCACACCTGGCAGTACGACCGCGACGACTTCCCCTACGGCATCCCGCAGCTGATGATGGGCTTCACCGAGGACGGGCAGCTCGCGCCGGACCTGGTCCGGGCCCGGGACGAGCGGCTCGGCGTCTCGACGTCCCGCAAGCGGCGCGGCCGGGCGGACATCCCGGTCCCGGACGTGGCACCGGGCGCCAACGCGTGGGAGAGCGGCCGGACCGTACGGACCCGCCTCAAGGAGGTGGACGTCAAGCGGTAGCTGCCGCGGCCGGACGCCTCACAGGTGGGTGACGTAGAAGCGCGCGAGCCGTTCGACTGCGGCGTCGACGTACTCGGGCTCGTCGTACATCTCGTAGTGTCCGGCGCCGTCGATCACCATGAGGTCGACGGGATGGGGGGCCGTCTTCCACAGCCGCATGCCGGCGTCGTAGGAGCCGGTGGTGCCGACGCGTCCGGCGAGAACGACCTGCAGTGGCTGGGTCATGAGTGGGTCGACCAGGTGGAACGCGTCGTAGCCCAGCAGGAGGGAGTCGCCGCGCGCGAGGCGGCGGTTGGTGGTGTGCTCGGCGATGCCCCGTTCGGTGCGGTAGTAGGTGATCGCCTGGGTGGTGTCGATGTCGGTCAGCCCGGCCGCCGCGGCGTCCTCCAGGGTGTCGGGCAGCCAGTTCACCCGGGTCGGCTCGCCGGAGCGGATGTCCTCCGTGCGCGCGTCGGCGAGGGCGTCGAGTGCGGTGGCCGGGCCGTCGGGCTGGAAACCGCGGAACGCGGTGCCGATGTCGGCGGGGACGACTGTGCCGACGGCCTTGATGCGGTGGTCGGTGCGGGCGGTGTGCACGGCGTAGCCGCCGCCGGCGCAGATGCCGAGGACGCCGACGCGATGCGGGTCGATACCGGGGATCGTGGTCAGCGCGTCGAGGGCGTAGGAGATGTCCTCGCCTCGGCGGTAGGGGTCTTCCAGGTCGCGGGGTTCGCCACCGCTCTGCCCCTGGTGGGCGGGGTCGAAGACGAGCGCCGCGATGCCGCGGGCGGCGAGGCGCGAGGCGTAGTTCGCGCCGATCTGTTCCTTCACGCTGCTGCCGGGTGTGGAAAGCACCACGGCGCGCAGCGGCGTGGAGCTGTCGGCGTCGTCGGGCAGGTGGAGGTCGGCCGCGAGGTGGATCGGCCCTCGCGGGATCGTGAGGTGCTGGAGCATGGCGGTCCCCCTTCGTGAGGTGGTCGTTCCGTCGTCGTCCAGTACAGAACCTCTACTGGTACAGTTCGGAACTAGTACGAGACCGTACCACCTCGATTCTTGATGGGGGACCGCATGCCGGTCGACGGGGCGCAGCTGTGGACGCTGAACCAGCGGCTGCTGAGCGTCGTGATGGACGCCTGCACGCCGGAACTGGCCGAACTGGGGCTGGAGACGAAGGAGTTCTTCGTGCTGGCCGAGGTGGAAGCGTCGCGGTACCCGGCCGAGATCGCCACGGCACTGCTGCTGCCCAAGGCGAGCGTCACGGTCTATGTCCGCAACCTTGTCGCCAAGGGGTTCGTCCGGCGCGAGATCGATGACGAGGACCTGCGGCGTCACCGGCTCGTCCTGACCGGTGAGGGCGCCGAGGCACGGGACCGGGCGCTCGCCGCCCTCGCGGCGGAGTACGACCGCAGGCTGGCGAGGATCACTCCGCAGGACCGCGCCGAGCTGCGGCGCATCCTCCAGGACCTGCTCGCCCCGCCCGCCTGAGACTCACACTGCGGAGGAGACTTCCGCCTTCTCGCTGTTTCCTGGTCCCTCGGCCTCGGCGAGCCGCTTGTTGCGGCGTACGGAGGACCAGAAGGAGGCGCCGATTAGGACCACGCCGATGAGGCCGGTGATCAGCTCGCTGATCTGGTACTGGATGGTGATCAGCAGGATGACGGCGAGGGCGCCGATGGCGTAGTGGGC
>NZ_JBIVWS010000022.1:0-121274 GCF_044768905.1 Streptomyces sp. NPDC090994 | reverse complement strand
CTGCGCTTCTTCGACTTTCGCGGCTACCACGAACTCAACCGCGAACACGGGCGTTCCTGACTCGATCACCTCACCAGCGCAAGTTCAGAGAAGCCTGCATTCGATGCCCCATGTTCCAGGTCAGCCCAAAGATGTTGCCCAGGCTCGCCGAGTTGGAGAAGGATCTCTTGCTGAGGCGCAAGAGGGCCCAGGAGGAGCAATGGCTCGGCGAAATCGAAGGAATCGACTTGACACTGACCTTCCTCCGGACCAAGCAGGCAGATGCCGCACGACTCACACGCCGGGTCCCCGTCGACCTGGGAATCCCAGGGCCACGTCACTAGGAGAACCGTGACCAAAGAGCTCAGTTGCCCCCATACATGTATGTATACTCAACGATAAGGGAGGGCGATATGGAGCCATTGGAACTCCGTCGCGCAGTTGAAGCAGGACGGGCGACCGCTTCGGAGCTGGGCCTTCAGGTCAACGATGTGGTCGTCATCCACAACTCGGACCGCGTCGCGCTGCGCCTGGTCCCTTGCGATGTTCTGGCTCGGGTCGCCCCTTCGGGGCATCTGGCTGATTCCGAGTTCGAAGTAGAGGTCGCTCACCGTCTCGCCGACGTCGACGCTCCGGTCGCTGAGCTCGATCCTCGGGTCGAGCCTCGAGTCTATGTGCGTGACGACTTCGCCATCTCGCTCTGGACCTACTACGAACCTGTGGGATCAGAGATCGCGCCGGCCGACTACGCAGATGTGTTCCTGCGGCATCATGCCGCCCTGCGCCAGATCGATCTGGACGCACCGCATTTCACCGATCGAGTCGCTGTGGCACTGAGAGAGGTGAACGACCGGGAGCAGTCCCCCGAGCTGCCCGATTCTGACCGGGAACTCCTCAGCGACACGCTCAGTGGTCTGAGCGCCGCGATCAGCATCGACAAAGCCCGCGACCAGCTGTTGCACGGCGAGCCGCATCCGGGCAACCTCCTGAACACAAGGAGAGGGCCGCTTTTCATAGACCTCGCCACGTGCTGCCGTGGGCCGATCGAGTTCGACCTAGCCCATGCGCCCGAAGAAGTGGGAAAGCACTATGCGGGTGCTGACCACGACCTGATTCATCGGTGCCGCGCCCTGAACTGGGCGATGTTCTCGGCTTGGCGCTGGCGCCGAGACGACCAAATGCCTGACCGGGACCGCTGGAGAGCGGAGGGGCTCAACCAGGTTCGTGCCGCACTTGACCGCTGCAGACTGGGCTGAACTCAAGGCAGAGGGCTGCTGGGCCAGTCCCGATCCGCTGCGCCGTGTGCGGCATCCCGACACGGTGCAGCGGTCGAACTCGGCCGGCTTGAGAGGACATCTCATCCCCTCGCCACGTGCTCACAGCAACGGCCCGGACGCGGACAAGCCCTAGCTCAAGCGGACGGCGTGACCGAAGACCACACGCCGAACCACTGCTCGGCGCCGAACTCCTCGAACCGCTCCACCTCGGCGAACCCCAGCTTCGCCGCGAGCCGCATTGAGCGGTCGTTGGCGGTCTGGGTGCACAGCACCACCGGCTCGCTGGGGAGTGTGTCGGCGAACCAGTCGAGTGCCGCTGCGCAAGCCTCAGCGGCGTACCCGCATCCCCACGCCTTGGGCAGGAACATGTAGCCGAGCTCGGCCTCCCCGGCACCCGGACGGACGTGGCCCGGACGCTCCGCGTCGCGCCGATCGAGCGAGACCGTGCCGATCATCGCTCCGTCGAGATCGATCACGAAAAGGCCAGGGCGCCGCCCGGGCACCTCAGGCACCGCGCGTTTGAGTTCGTCCCGCGGTCGAGGGCCTCCGAGGTAAGTGCGCACTTCTGGCGATGCGAACAGCTCGATGAACGCCGCACGGTCTCCGGCCTCGGATTCGCGGAGCACGAGCCGTTCGGTCTTTATCGGGGCAGGTGGCCAGGCGACAGGTCCGAGTCCGGTCATGGCGGGCAACCTATCGCACGCCCGTGAGAGTGATCTGTAAGAGAAGGCATGGGCGGACACCTTGACATAGTGCAGAGAAGCACGGTCCGCTACGTGGGGCTGTTTCTGGAGGACCCTCTCGTGGTGCCGTGGCCGGTGGTTGCGCACCTGGCCGTACAGCTCGGCATTCAGGACCCGTCGTGTGTAAAGCGGTACACCGAGCGGCTGAAGACGGCGTACGAGCACGCGTGGGAGATCCGGGACGCCTACGGCTACCACCCATACGAAGATGCGGAGTGGGGGCGGAAGTTCCGGACGTTCCTGCACGGCCGGGCGTGGACCCATGCGGAGGGGCCGGTCGCGCTGTTCAACCAGGCGGTGGGCTGGCTGCGGCGGAACCGGGTGCTGCTGCCGGGTGTCTCGGTGCTGGCCCGGCAGGTGTCGGAGGTTCGCACGATCGCGGAGAAGCGGCTGCACGCCACCGTGGCCAGGGCGGCTCACCGCTCGGACCCTGCGCTGCCGGCGGACCTGGTGGCCACGCTGGTGACGCCGGAGGGCGGCCGGTACTCGGAGTTGGAGCGGCTGCGCCGGCCGCCGACGCGTACGACGGGCACGGCGTTCGCGCGGTCGCTGGAGCGGGTCGACGAGATCGGTGCGTTCCAGCTGGGGCGGTTGAAGCTGTCGCAGATCCCGCCGAACCGGCTCGCGGGGCTGGCCCGTTACGGGCTGGGGTCCAAGGCTGCGAGCCTGGAGCGGGCCGCGGAGCCCAAGCGCACGGCGATGCTCACCGCGGTGATGCGCCACCTTGAGGCCAAAGCGATCGATGAGGCCCTGGACCTGTTCTCGGTGCTGATGGCGACGAGGCTGATCAGCACGGCGAAGCGGGCGACGGACAAGGAGCGGCTCTCGACGCTGCCGCAGCTGGAGAAGGCGTCGCGGACCCTGGCGCGGGCGGCGAAGGTGCTGTTCGAGGAGCTGAAGCTGGTCGAGGCACACGGCACGGATCTGGACGCGGCGGCACTGTGGCGGGCGGTGGAGGAGGTGGCGCCCCGGGCCGCGGTAATGAGTGCGGCCGTGCTGGTGGTCTCGCTGGTGCCGGAGGACGAGGACTCGGCGGCCGTCGCGATGCGGGCGGCGCTGGCCACCCGGTACAACACGGTGCGGCCGTTCCTGTCGCTGCTGGGCGAGTCGAAGGCGCTGGACGCGGCGACCGGCGGGAAGCGGGTGCTGGCCGGGGTGAAGCGACTGCCCGCTCTGGCGCGGCGGCGGGTGAAGGACAAGCCGCTGCTGCCGCGCGAGGTCGATGACAAGCTGGTGCCGGCCGCGTGGCGCAAGGCGGTGTATGCCAACGCCGAGCTGCCCCCGGGGGCCGTGGACCGGGACGCATACGTGGTGTGCGTGCTGGAGCAGCTGCACCGCGCGCTTCAGCGCCGGGACGTGTTCGCCTCTCCCTCGCACCGCTGGTCCGACCCGCGCGCCCGGCTGCTGGACGGCACGGAGTGGGAGGCCGTTCGGGAGGACGTTCTGGCGGGTCTGAGCCTGGATATGCCGGTCGAGGAGCACCTGGCCGCGCTGGTGACGGCGCTGGATGCGGCGTGGAAGCAGATGGCGGAGCGGCTGGAGACGGCTGGGCAGGACACGAAGGTCACCATCGAGGTCCCGCCGGGCGGCCGGGCGAAGCTGAACGTATCCAAGCTCGGCGCGCTGGGCGAGCCGAAGTCCCTGACGTGGCTGCGGGGGCGGGTGGAGAAGATGCTCCCGAAGATCGACCTGCCGGAGCTGTTGTTCGAGGTGCACGGCTGGACCGGGTTCCTGGACGCCTTCGTACACCTGGGCGACGGCACAACCCGCATGAAGGACCTGACCACCTCACTGGTGGCCCTCCTGGTCTCGGAGGCGTGCAACATCGGCATGACCCCGGTCATCAACCCCGCGCATGAGGCGCTTCACCGTTCCCGGCTGGTGCACGTCGACCAGTTCTACCTGCGGGCCGACACCATCGCCGCGGCGAACGCCGCACTGATCGAGGCGCAGGGCCAAGTGCCGATCGTGCGGTACTGGGGAGACGGGCTGCTGACCTCGGTCGACGGACTGCGGTTCGTCGTTCCCGTCCGCAGCATCAATGCTGCCCCGTCGCCGAAGTACTTCGGGTTCAAGCGCGGCATCACCTGGCTCAACGCCGTCAACGACCAGGTCGCCGGCATCGGGCAGATGGTGGTGCCGGGCACGCCGCGCGACTCCCTGCACATCCTGGACGCCCTGCTGAACCTCGACGGCGGGGTGAAGCCGGAGATGGTCGCCACCGACAACGCCTCGTACAGCGACATCGTGTTCGGCATCTTCCGCATCCTGGGCTACAACTTCAGCCCCCGGTTCAAAGACCTGGACGACCAACGGTTCTGGCGCGCGTGCCTTCCCGGCGTAGAGACCGGCGCGTACGGGCCGCTGGAGCCGCTGGCCCGCAACCGGGTCAACCTGAACAAGGTGATCACTCACTGGCCGGACATGCTCCGGGTCGCCGGTTCCCTGGTCACCAACCAGGTGCGCGCCTACGACCTGCTGCGGATGTTCGGACGCGAAGGCCACCCGACACCGTTGGGGCAGGCATTCGCCGAGTACGGCCGGATCGCCAAGACCGAGCACCTGCTCCGCGTCGTCGACCCGGTCGACGATACCTACCGCCGCCAGATGAACCGCCAGCTCACCGTGCAGGAGTCCCGGCACAAGCTGGCCCGCGACGTGTGCCACGGCAAGCGCGGCACCATCCACCAGGCGTACCGGGACGGGATGGAGGACCAGCTCGGCTCACTGGGCCTGGTCCTCAACGCCGTGGTGCTCTGGACCACCCGGTACATCGACGCCGCCGTCGCCCAGCTCCGTGCCGAGGGCCACGAGATCCGGGACGAGGACATCGCCCGCCTGTCCCCGCTCAAGCACCGCAACCTCAACGTCCTGGGCCGTTACAGCTTCACCGCCTCCACCCCGGCTGGTGGCGCCCTACGCCCGCTTCGCGCCCCCGACACAGTGGAACTCGACGAGGACGACGAGGGGTAGCGGGAGCGGACTCTGGCCAGATAGCTGTGCTGGCGAGGCAGTACCGCGCCGGCGTGTAGACGCGCTTGAACCGTTTTGCGCCCGACGATGCTTTCGCCTCTTGACCTTGACGCAACGGCAAGGTTTCTACTGGCGGCATGCGAATCGGAGAGATCGCCGCGCTCGTGGGGCTCACCACCCGGGCGATCCGGCACTACCACCACGTCGGGCTGCTTCCGGAACCGGAGCGGCGCCCCAACGGCTACCGGGCCTACAGCGTCCGCGACGCCGTCCTGCTCGCCCGGGTGCGCCGGCTCACCGAACTCGGCCTCAGCCTCGATGAAGTGCGCGACGCCCTCGCCGACGATGCCGGGCGCGAACTGACCGAGATATTGGAAGAACTCGACGCCGACCTGGCCCGCCAGGAAGCCGACATCAGGGAGCGCCGCTGCCGGCTCGGCGCCCTGCTCGCCGAGCCGCCCGGCGCGACGGGGCCCGTCTCACCCGCCCTCGCCGCACTGCTGGCACAGGCCCCCCGAACAGACTCGCCGAGCGCGGCCAAGGACCGCGAGTACCTCACACTGCTGGACGCCACCAGCACCGGTAACCAAGAGATGCTCGGGCTGCTCGGGACGCTGATCGCCGATCCCGCGGTTGTCGAACTGTATGAGCGCCTTGACGCGCTCGCCGATGCCCCCACCGACGATCCGAGGATCCCACCCTTGGCAGCTGACCTGATGGCGGCCGTCCCCGAGGAGCTGTTCGCCGCGATCCCCGAGGACGGGGTGGTCGTGACCGGGTTCAAGGAGGCGCTGCTCGCCGAGTACACCCCAGCGCAGGCGGAAGTCGTGGGCCGGCTCATGGAGGCTTTCGTGGAAAGGGGCCGGGGATGAGCGGCCGGGCAAGGGGCGTACGGGCGTCGCGGGCCGCGGTAGCCGCCGTACTGCCGGGGGAACTGGCACTGGCGGCCTGCCTGGTGGCCGGGGTCCGGCCGCCCGGGTGGGCGCTGGCGGGCGCCGAGGCGCTGGTGCTCGCAGTGCTGCTGCTGGAAGCCTGGGTGCTGCGCTCTCTGTACGTCGCCGCGCGCGCCCGCGGCGCGGACCGCCGGGCAGCGCGGCGAGCCGCCGTACGGGAGGCGGTGCCGGTGACGGTCCGCCGCCTGGTCCTCCACGAGCTGCGCGCCCTCGCCTCCCTGGGGCGGTGGGTCCGGCGCGGCACGCATGGGGTGCGCCCCGGGGACCTCGCTGCCGCGTACACCGGGCCCCAGACCGCGATGATGTACGGGCTGCTCTTCGTGATGGTCATCGAGACGGTGGGCCTGGCCTTCCTCATCCCTTGGCCGGCAGTCCACCGGATGATCCTGGTACTCGACCTGTACGGCGTCGTCCTCGTACTTGCACTGCACGCCGCCTGCGTCACCCGACCGCACGTCGTGCGCCCCGACGGTTCCCTGCGGATCCGCTACGGAGCCCTCTTCGACCTCGCCGTACCGCCGGACGCGGTCGCCTCGGTCCGGGTCGACCGGCGCTATCCCGAGGGCGGCCTTATCACCCTCTCCGAGGACGGGGTCCTCGACCTGATCGTGGGCAGCCAGACCTCGGTGACCCTGGAACTGAACCGGCCACTCCCCTTCACCCGCCCGCTCGGCGCGACGGAAGAGGCCCGCACCATCCGCTTCCATGCCGACGACCCGCGCGCGCTGGTCAGCGCGCTCCGTCAGCCCGCCTGAGCACACAGTTCGGTCTTCGCCGCGACGTGGCGCCAGGCAAGGCGCTCCGATCGGTTGCACGTTCGACTTCTCGGCATTCTCACAAATGAGTAGTTCTGAGAGATCACGAACCCCCGCCGGACCGCGTCCGGTTTGTCCCCAATCTTTGTTCTCATAACCTCTCGCAAAACGGCTCTCGCACAATGCCCCTCGCGATAGGTTCTGCGACATGCCAGAGCTCGCCGAACCGGCAGCCGCCGTCGAACAGTTCGACTGTCCGACCTGTGAGGTGCCCGCCGGAAGCACCTGCCGCACCCGAGGTGGCAAGGTCGCCCCGAAGTACCACACCCCGCGTTTCATGCTGGTCCCCCAGCTCCGCGCCGAGCTGGAGGTGAAGACCCCCGCCGACCGCGGTCCCGTCCGAGCGTGGGAGATCGGCCCGGCGATCGACGCCGCAGTGCCCGAGGCCGCAACAAAGCCCACGAGGGTGGGGTATGCCCGTTGCAGTACCGCCCAGCAGGAGCTCCAGAGTCAGCTCGACGCCCTGGAGGAGGCAGGCTGTGATCCGGTCTTCTCGGAGAAGATCAGCACCCGGATCAGGGTGCGGCCGGAGTTCGTCAAGGCGATGGACTTCGCCCGCACCATCAAGAGGGCCGTCCCGCATCAACGGGTGATCTTCACCGTGCACGAGATGAAGCGCCTGGGCCGCGGCGCCGCCGAGCTGCTGGCCATCGCCGAAGATCTGCGTCACCACGACATCCAGCTCGAACTCCTCACCGGCCCCCTCCAGGGCGTCTACGACCCCTCCGGGCACGGCGCCGCCCTCTTCGCATTCTTCGCCGGCATGGCCGAGTCCGAGCGCGAGTACATCCGGGAGAAGTCCCTGGAAGGCCAGGCGTCCGCCCGCGAGCGCGGCCGTCACGGCGGGCGGCCCAAGGTCGTCGACGACGACATGGCCGACTACGCCCGCAGCCTGCGCGCCAACGGCGTGCCCGTACCGCAGATCGCCCAGAGGCTCGTCATCACCTCGGGCAAGAACAAGGGCCAGCGCCCCTCGGTCGCCACGGTCTACCGCATCCTTGCTGAGGACGAACAGTCCGAGACGGCCCTGGAGAATCAGACGGGATCACAGTCGTGACTATCGAGGGCGTCGCGGCTGTCGCGACCGTCGCCATCACAGCGGTGGGCCTTCCGGCCGTCTACTGGCAGGCCCGCACCGCAGTCCGGGCGGCCCGCAGCCCCGTCGCCGCAGCCGGGGTGACCGCCCGCGCCCAGCACGCTCAGGATCGCCGGACCGCTCAGCGTGCCGCCTTCCTCGAACTGCTCGCCGCCGTGCGGACCCTCCGAGACGCCGACGCCCGGGCCCGTGACGTCGCCTTGTTCTGCCACTTGGTCAGGAATCGCGACCACGAGAGCGACGCCCGTCGCACGGAGGCCGAGGAGGAGCGTTCCCAGGCCATCGACGCGGTCGCGGAGGCGTACGACGCTCTGCACAAGGCGGCGGCCTTGGTCACGCTCGAAGGCCCTGACGAACTGCTCGGCTTCCTTGACTCCCTGACCAGGATCGGCCGATCGCTCATCTACGTCTGCCAAATCGTGCCGCCGGATGCCGAAAACGAGCGAGTACTGGTGTCAGAGGGCGAAGCGGTGCCTCCGAACCGGGTTCGGGAGATGTACGACGAGGCCGAGCGCGCGTTCGTCACCGCCGCCCGCCGCTATCTCAACGGCGATCCACCCGGCCTGACCTGACTATCGGCCAGGCATGCGAACCGGCTCGACGGCCTTCGATCCGAAAGCTACTGGCAGGTTACTTGTCACCTGGGTCGCTGCTCGTTAACGGCACCCCAACGCAACGCGGAGATCCGCGGCTAGACCTCATGATCAATCTCAGCGCCAACGGCTGTACCGATGTTCCCCGAGGCCGGGCATGGCCGGCACCCTCCTGCGGCTACGAGCCCGAACCTGGCTGGAGGCCGTTGGTGCTGATGGCGCAGGCACAGGGATCAGCACCATGGGGTGTGCGGTTCAGGTGTCCCTGCCCTGATCCCTGATTTCATGGATGCTCCAGCCTCGGCCGACGAGTTCTTCCGCGTAGGGCAGCGCGTGCCTCCGATGGGTAGCCAGCATGAGGAGATGCGTCGGGCGGGTGGCCCCGACGAAGATAAGCTGTGCGGCGCGCTGCACGGTTACCTGGGCGCGTTGGATGCCGCCGTTGGCCAGGAGCTTGAGCGTTTCGTGGACGTCGTGCTTGTTGCCTCGCCTGTCCAAGCACTCAAGGATCAGCGTTGCTGCGTGCGTCTCCCCCTTGGCACTCTGGATGGACCCGGCGACGGACGGCACTTGTACCGCCAGGTCCTGATCGTCGTGGTCGACTGGGCGGTCGACAGCCGGGACGTTCAGGCGTGGGGTGAAAGCTAGGCGTTCTGCCAGAGCGGCAGCGTCTCGCAGCGGCTCTTGTGCCAGCTCGGGAAGGAGTTGGAGGAGACGTGCGGTCGCACTGTTCCAGGTCGCTTCATCGGTGTCGCTGGAGCCCATGAGCAGGTCGCGCAGAATCAGCCGGAGCTGGCCGCCCGTCGTGGTTATGGAGCGTTCAAGTCGGCTCAGCGATGGAAGGGTTGTGGTGAGGGCCGGCCTCAGCGTCGTGCGTATGCCTTCCCAGAGCTCGGCCACGGCTTCGTGTTCACTGCCGCTGGCCGCCCATCGCGCGGCAGCAGCGCGAACGGTGCTGATCAGCTCCTTCTGTGCCGGGACACGTCCTGCCGGAGTGTGGGTGGGGAGGTAGCAGGTAAGCGACTGCGGATACGTGGTTGATGTTCCCTTGGTCAGTCGTGCTCCCAGCACTCGGGGCGGGTTTCGGACCAGCACTTCACGGGGGACGAACGCGTGTGCCAGGCGTTCGAATGTCGGCACGACTTCACGTACCGAATGATCGTCGAAGAGGAGGAGGCCGATCTGGGTGTCTGGACCGACACCGCTGATCCGTTGCTGTCGACGGATGGTGAGAGCACTCGCCATGTCCGCGATCTTGGGGCCGAACCTTTGACTGACGGGAAGCTCGGCCGCCAACGGGGCGGGAAACGCTGATGCCCTCGGTGTAGCCGGCGTGCCGTCTGTGAAGATCGCCTGGTTCACGTCCCCTACACGCTGGACGACTGCGCCGGAGGAGAAGACGCGGTCCAGGAGGTGCTGCTGCACATCACTGGTGTCCTGCATCTCGTCGAGCAGCACGAACGGGAAGCGCTGCGATACCGCCACCGCGATTGCGGGGTTCCGTATCAGGTACCACTCTGCGATCGCATACATGTCGTCGTAGCGGAATATTCCTTCTTTGGCCAGCTGTCGCTTCAGACGGTCGTACTGCTTGCCGCTGGGCGTCGTGTCGGGATCGGCCGGGGCGCTGCCGCGGGGGCCGACCACCTTCAGCTTTCCGGCCTCACAGACGAAGACGGCCTGGGCAACGGTGTCGAGTCCACCGTGGCGGCGGCTCAGAAAGCTGTGGAGGGTGGAGAAGTCGCGACGTTCCAGCAGACGCAGGGCCGCTGCTTCGTAGACGTCATCGTCCACAGCCTGCACTTCGTAGCCCAGGGCACGGATGGCCGGCAGGGCGAGGAAGGTGTTGGCGAAGGACTGGATCGTCCCGATGAAGTGCGGATACTGGAGAAACCGTCGTCCGTCGGGAACCGCTGTGAGGCGGTTGATGATCTCGTCCTTCGCTGTGTTCGTGTGCGAGAGGACGCAGATGCCCCGGGTCCGTGAGGTCCACGCGCCGGCAAGCAGGGCCAGCTTGAGTCCGATCAGCGTGGTCTTGCCGGAACCGGGTGCCGCTTGGAGGTCCTGGGAAAGCTCGCTCTGCACGAAGTCCCACTGCTCGGCATGTGGCAGGTCGAGGCCGAGGATCTGGGCGAGGGCCTCGACCTTGTCCTTCACCAGGGCATCGGGCAGGTACGGAGGCTTCACCGCTCCACCTCGCCGCAGATGTGGTCGAACGCAGCAACCAGGTACGGAGGGAGATCGCCTTCCGTGAGGTCCGTGGCCTCAAGGAGGTCAGCCGCGTGCTGGGCTGTAATCGTCTTGCTGGCGTTACCCGCCTTCAAGGGCTCATAGATGCGGAGCGCGACAGTCTCCAGTGGGACGTCAGCTGCCTTCCACGTCTCCACCTCCTCCCGCGCAGCGTCCGTTAGTTTCTTGAGCTTCTCAGCGCCCGGCCACGAGCTCTCGGACGAACGGGCCGCGCGGACCGCCTGGTGCATCAGGGTAGCCATGGGCCAGGAGGCCGCCGCGAGGTCATACTCGAGAGTCCAAGAGTCCGAGACGAAGGTCTCTACCGGTCCGTCGTCCTCCTTCTTGAGGCTGGCGACGTGCTCGGCGATCTCAGCCGGCGTCATCTCCGCCGAGCAGCGCAGTTCGCCCCGCATCTTGGCCGGGGTGTCCTTCGGTACGAGGTCTCGGTCCCTGATGCAGGCCACAGGGATGGGAACCTGCTCGCCATCGCGCTGGAAGATCCGGCTGTAGCGGAACAGCCCGACGTGCCCGACGTTCACCACGCTGATGCCGCGTTCGTTGAAGGAGCGCCCCATCGCCTTGGCGAGAGCGGGAAGGAAGATCGCCTCGGCATCGCCCTCGACGACCGCGACGCCGCAGGCGAAGAACAGGTTGGCCTTGGTCACGTCCAGGAAGCGGGAGAGAAAAGCGTAGTCGCCATCGTCAAGCTTGGTGTGCTCAGGCGCCAGGCTGAACGTACGTCCCCGGGCCACCATCGTGAGGGACCCGACCGGCATGGCTGACGCCAGATTGGGACTGTGCGTGGTCAGGATGACCTGGACGGGTGCCGCTGTGGCGGCTTCCTCGGCTTCTTCCGATCGTTCACGCAGCAGATCCATGATCCTGGCCTGCAGCTGCGGATGAAGGTGAGCCTCCGGCTCCTCGATGAGCAGCAGCGGCGCGATGTCGCCCTTCCCGAGAAGCAAGAGTTCTGCGGCCATGAACAGCGCGTTGTTGTAGCCGAGCCCGCGGCGGGTCCATTCGTCGGACGCCGAGAACAGGGTCAGCTCCAGCCTCTCCAGGGCCCGGGCCAGCGACGCGTCACCCGCGACCCCGATCTTCCCTCGGAGCACGTCCCCGCCGATCGCGAACTTCTGCAGGTACGCCGTGTTGATGTCGTCCCGGGCAGCGGTAACGGCTGGGTTCCGGCCGATGTGATGCTCTGCGCGGCTGAGGATGCCTACGAGGGTGGAAGCCGAGTCGTCCTCCGCGTCGAAGTCATCCTTGTCCTGGTCCGTCATCGCTGGATAACTGGCAAGGATCTGCGACAGCCGAGACCCTCGCCCCGAGCGGAGCTCTGCTTCGGCGTCTCGTAGCGGACGGAGGTAGGTGGCTTTGAGGAACTCACGCGCCGCCCCATCGAGAGCCGGCCCCCTCCCGCCCTCGCCGGTGCGCGTGCTCCAGGACACACGATTCCGGAGCGGGTCCATGAGCTGCGCCTTGAAGGTAACGTCCAAGACAGCATTGCCGCGACCGTCATTCGTCAGCAGCTCCAGGAAGGCCCCCTGCTCCTGCGTGGACAGGTCCTCGAACCGGCAGGAGATCGAGAAGGTCTCGGCCCTGCCATGGTCACCGACGTGGAAGTCGTCCCTCGATATCCGGTAGTAGTCCGCCGCCGCGGTCTGCAAGCACAGGCGAATCGCATCGACGATCGCAGTCTTCCCGCTGTCGTTCTCCCCCACCAGAACATTCGTTCCCGGGCTAAACGATACGTCCAGTGACTCGCCCGAGCCGTCGCCCTGTTGTGTGGCAGCGCCGAAGATCCTGAAGTTCTCGGCACGCAGTCGTGCTAGGTACATGGCCCCCCATGTCGCAGGAGCCTGCGCCCGAGCGGGCGCAGGCGAGGACAACCGCCTCAAGTGCCCCACCCGTAAGCGGATTACCCCCGGATCATATGCCGCCCGGCCTGACTACGAGGCGGAACACCATGTCGCATGGGCGGCTCAAGGCTTACAGGGAATCAAGGTGTTACTTCCTGCCCACCCATAGGTAGCACTGCGCAAGACGATCACTTTCCACTACAGCCCCTGCGACAGACCTCCTGGCAACCATCTCCTGATCGACCTCATCTGGCCCAATCAGTGCCCATGCTGAAACCATTCAGTACTCGGGAGAGGTCAGCACAACGCGGGCCGCCATGGCGCGGTCTACTTCATCGGTGTGGACGAACATTGCCGTAAGGGTTCCCGCAGCCACCAGGGGGGTCAACTCCTCTGCTAGGGCACGGTAATAGAGGGCTAGCGCTGCTTCCAGGGAAGCAGCGCTGTCGCCTACGTCTTCCGCACCGGCGCGCAGCCCGGCCCATGCGAAGGGGAGAGTGGATGACGATATCCAGGGCTGCATGAGGACCTGCAGCGCGAACGCCTGCAGGTTGCGCGACTGGTGTGTGGGGAGTGTGGCCCGGTGAAGGCCGCCATACGCGGCGCTGATCCATCCCGCGGCCTCGTGCGGCAGTGTCTCAATGCTGCAGGAGGCGGCGTTGATTGAGAAGGCGGCTGTCGCCTTCGGATCAGCCCAGGCAGAAGGGCGGGAAAGCGCCACGGCGACGGCTCCGGCCTGCCAGCCGTCGGCCAGCGCGGCAGCGTGGTAGAGGTCGGGGGAGAAGGGGATGTCGACGTAGTGGTTCCGCAGCAGCTCGGCCTTGGTCAGTAGGGCTTCCTCAGGCGTGGTCAGGCCCGCGTTGATGCGTCCGTCGAGGAGCGCGAGGGTGCCGAAGGTGGCCACGCCTTCTGCCCGCGCAATGGCCCGCAGGACTCGGTCGTCGCACCACAGAACAAGACCGTGCTCCTTGGCGTGGTCGAGGGCTGTCAGCCACTGCGTGTTGTTCCTGTAGACAGCCAGTCGCTGGAGGCTGCGTAGTTCTGGCCGGGGCACACGAGGCATTGCCCGGACCACCTCGACGAGTCGAGCCGAGGTGGTCCGCATTCGGTCGAGACGCTCGGCGGAGGTGGTAAGGACGGCCGGACGGCCGTCGCTCTCGTCCCAGGTGAGCACCATGTCGCTGCGCAAGGCAAGTGATTCCTGCGCATGCAAGGCGTCGGTGAAGAGCTGGTCGGTCGTCACAAGCGACAGGGGGTGCCCCATGAGCCGTTCGGCGATGCCCGGCTCCAGGAGGGCGAGAGTGACAGCAGCACTGGTGTCTACGACCACTCGACCTGAGCGGGCGGCCCGCACTGCTTCAACCTCCGCCGGATCGGTGACGAAGCCAGCGGCGAAGACGTGCGGGCGCTCGGCAGAGGGACGCAGCAGGACCTCAGCGTAACTGCGACCGGAGGACAGAACGAGCATGCCGGCGGGTAGTTCACCGGCGGCGGTCCTGCGGTGGAGTTCCTTGGCGTTCTCATAGGAACGGCGTAGATCGTCAGCGATGTTCTTGAGGGGGTCGTCCTCGGGACCGAACTGGACGGCCCTAAAAACGGTGTTGTCGGGGAAGCGTTCCAGGTACGCGGCGGTGGCGGTGCGGAGCTGCTCCCCGTCCTGCTCGGAGAGGGACTGCGCAGACTGGACGGCACGCCAGTGCAGGTTGGCAAGGACCTTGCCTACCAGGTCGCTGTCGTCGCGCCAGCGCTGCGTCAGGGCGAGGGCCCGGCCGGTGAAGTGCGGGTCGGCGCTGAAGCGTGCACCGAGCATGACCCACAGGGCCGTCTCGTCCGAGCTGCGCGGTTCGAGCGGCTGCCCCTGCCCACCGGAGGTGAGAGCCTGCCACGCCTGGTCGAGCAGGCCACGGAGCGCGTAGCACTTGACCAGGGCCCAACGAGCGTCGATGTCCAAGGGATCAAGCTGGAGAAGACGCAGGGCCGCGTCCGTGGCACGGTCGTAGCGTCCGTCGGCGGCTTCGGCCTCGACGAGAAGTGCGTGCATGCGTCCCTGCCCTGCCCAGTGAGGCCCGGCCATCCTCAATGCTTCCTGCGCGCACTCACGGGCTCGCTGGTGGTTCTTGGCCTCCAGGAACAGGCCCGCGGCCATGGCCATCAGTCGCGCGTCGTTCCACTCGACAGAGCCGTCCCTGAGGGTCTCGGCAGCCAGAGCAATGTCTCCGGCACGGTGGTAGCGCTCGGCGAGCGTGACCACGATGACCGGGCTCCTGGTGATGTTGGCGCGTAGCAGGCTCAGCGGATCGCTTCCCTCGGCGTGCAGGGCTCGGGCGAGCAGTTCGAGCTCCCGTACGCGCTCACCATAAAGGGGGACGAGGTGGCTCAGGTCGGGTAGATCCGCACCGCTGGAGGCCAGGCCGGCCGCGGCTGTGAACTGTTCGCCCTCCGTGTCGGCGACTTCCCATGCCTCCTGCCACAGCCGCTGAACCCTTGCGGTATTCGCACCATGGCCGTCCCTCGATTCAGCGAGAACTGCCGCGGCATGCGCACGTGCGAACCCGTGAGGCATGCCCTCCATCAATTCCTCGGCCTCCCGCCACCGCCCCGTCATCGCGGCAACCAGGGCGGTCTGTGCACCCATGTGGGGGGCTTCCGCTTCATGCGGTTCGGCCTCCCCTTCCGGCGCCGGTCGAGCCAGCTTCCATGCCAGGGCCAGGTCCTCACTCGCAACGGCCGCCTGTACTGCCAGTACGGCTGCATCAGTGCTATCGCCCAACCAGCTCCGACGGCTGTTCCTGGCGCGGAGGGCCACGGCCAGAGCCTCCTGAGCAGCACCGAGTCGGTTCGTGGTCCGACTGTTGCGGGCTTGTTCCAGCAGCGTCGAGGCCAGGGTCATTCCCATGCCACTGGAGGTCTCGTCGGCCCCTCGGAGCACGGCCAGTGCCTCTTCCGGTCGTTGAAGATTGAGCAGAGCCTTGGCCTCGAAGTGAGTCTTGATGGCCGCTGCTCGCCCCTGGTGCGGTTCCCACCGCCCAAGTTCCGTCAAACCCTGCTCCCAAGCTTCATCAAGAAAGCCACGGAACGCTGCCAGGAGCGGGGACGAGCCTGCGCTTTCGTGAGTATCGAGGTAGCTTCGTGCGCCTTCCCCCGCGCCGCCCTCCTCCTGGAGCGCCGCCATCATCGTGTAGTAGTCCCGCGGGTGCCCCCCTTCTCGAAGGCACGCCTCGAAGAAATGCCGGGACGCCCCCAGAGCGCCGTAGTCAGCCGCGAGATGGCCCAGCCAGGCATAAGCGCCGGCGGGGGCATCCTCAAGCCAGGCCGGGGGCACGTCCGCCCACTGCCGCAGGACATCGCCGCGCTGCCGCCCTACGGTGGTCAGGATGTCCACGCACTTGACCACGCCTGGCCACGATGCCGCGAGGAGGAGGGCTTCTTCAGCTGCCCAGGGACTGAGCGTACGCACGGCCTGCTCAAGACCGTCACGGCCTCGCACATCCTGCTGAAGTTCCCGGAGCTGGCCCCGAGTCTTCTGCCCCTCCTCCTTCGTGGTCTGCAGCCCCCAGCTACCAATGAGAAGCGTCGCCTGCGAGGGATCAGCGGCACGCACCGACTCCTTCATCACCATCCACAGCACCTGCAGCGCATTGCCACGGCGTTCCTCGGTGCTGCCGCCGGACACCATGTAAGCGAGGCGCCCGGCTGCCTGGTCGAGCGATGCCTCGCTGCAAGTGCGCAGTTGTTCGCCAGTGTCCTTGCGCGCCAGCCAGATCCGCAGCGACTTGGCCGTCACTTGGATCCCAGCTTCAGCGGCCCGCTTGGCCGCGGCACGCGCCACCTTGGGCCTGCGAACGACCTTCGTGAACCCGCTTAGCGCAAGCTTGCCAGCCCACGGCGCGGCCACCTTCGCCAGCAGTGCGGAAGTCAACAGAGCCATGTGTCCTTTCCGATATAGCGCAGGGTCACACACCCCAAGCACCTCACGGACGGACCCTATCGCTGCGGTCTGACATCGAGATTTTCAGCATTGTTGCTGCAAGAAGCGTTCAACGGCTCGTCTTCGACAGACTTAAGGATCGCCAGGCACTCAACAGGGCGGGGCATCGAGAACAGGTAGATGGCCGTTATCCCCTGCACCGAATGAATTCGTCAGCGAAGAGCGGGGATGACCATGGATCCGTAGGCGTCGACGGTGGCCTCGCGGTGGTCGTGCATGGCGTAGACGGCGAACTGGTCGACGCCGAGGTCCTTGAGGTGACGGAGTTTGGCGATGTGGGCCTCGGCGGGGCCGAGGAGGCAGAAGCGGTCGACGATCTCGTCGGGGACGAAGGCGGTGTCGGGGTTGTCGGCGCGGCCGTGGTGGGAGTAGTCGTAGCCCTGCCGGTCCTTGATGTACGCCGTGAGCTCCTCCGGCACCATGTCCGAGTGCTCACCGTACTTGGCGACCAGGTCGGCGACGTGGTTGCCGACCATGCCGCCGAACCAGCGGCACTGGTCCCGGGCGTGGGCCAGGGCCTCGGGCGAGTCGTCGGCGGTCACGTACGCGGGGGCGGCGACGCAGATCGTGAGGGCATCGAGGTCGCGGCCGGCCTCCACCGCCGCCTGGCGGACCGCCTTGACCATCCACTCGGTGAGGAAGGGGTCAGCGAGCTGGAGGATGAAGCCGTCGGCCTTCTGACCGGCCAGGGCGAGGGCCTTGGGCCCGTAGGCGGCCATCCAGACGGGCAGCTTGCCGTTCTTGATCCACGGGATGCGGATCGGGTTGCCGTCGACCACGGCCTCCCGGCCCTCGGCGAGGTCACGGATGACGTCGATGGCCTCGCCGAGCCGGGCCAGGGTGTTCGGCCTGCGGCCCGCGACGCGCATGGCGGAGTCGCCGCGCCCGATGCCGCAGATCGTCCGGTTGCCGAACATGTCGTTGAGGGTGGCGAACGTGGAGGCCGTCACCTCCCAGGTCCGGGTGCCCGGGTTCGTCACCATGGGTCCGACGTGGAGCTTCGTGGTGTGTTCGAGGATCTGGCTGTAGATGACGAACGGTTCCTGCCACAGCACGGCGGAGTCGAAGGTCCAGCCGTAGCGGAAGCCGTTGCGCTCCGCCCGGCGCATCAGACCCACCACCTGCGAGGCGGGCGGGTCGGTCTGCAGGACGATTCCGAAGTCCACGCGGGGACCTCCAAGTTCAGGTCGGTGCGGTGAGGTCCTGGGATGCTTCAGCCCCGGTACGGAGTGCTTCAGCCCAGGTACTGGCAGGTGGAGCGCGGCACGAACGTGCCGTGGCCGGCGCGGCCCACGTACTTCCGCTGGTCGACGACGACCTCGCCGCGCGACAGGACCGTCTCGACCTGGCCGGTGACCGTCTTCCCCTCGTACGCCGAGTAGTCGACGTTCATGTGGTGGGTGGCCGCCGACAGGGTCTGCGTGGTGTGCGGGTCGTAGATGACGACGTCGGCGTCCGCGCCGGGCGCGATCGTGCCCTTCTGCGGGTAGAGGCCGAACATCCGGGCCGGGGTGGCGCAGGCGATCTCGATCCAGCGGCGCCGCGAGATGTGCCCGTCGACGACCGCCTGGTGGAGCAGGTCCATGCGGTTCTCCACCCCCGGCAGGCCGTTGGGGATCTTCGAGAAGTCCCCGCGGCCCAGCTCCTTCTGCCCGACGAAGCAGAACGGGCAGTGGTCGGTGGAGACCACCTGGAGGTCGTTCGTTCGCAGGCCCCGCCACAGCGCCGCCTGGTGCTCCTTCGGCCGCAGCGGGGTGCTGCACACGTACTTCGCGCCCTCGAAGTCCGGCTCGGCGAGGTTGTCGGTGGACAGGAAGAGGTACTGCGGACAGGTCTCGCCGAAGACCGGCAGCCCCAGGTCGCGCGCCGCCGCCAGCTCGGCCACGGCCTCCTGCGCCGACACATGGACGACGTAGAGCGGCGAGCCCGCCACCCGCGCGAGCTGGACCGCCCGGTGCGTCGCCTCCGCCTCCAACAGCGCCTTGCGGACCTCCCCGTGATAGCGCGGAACGGTCTCACCGCGGGCCAGGGCCTGCTCCACCAGCACGTCGATCGCGATGCCGTTCTCGGCGTGCATCATGATCAGCCCGCCGGTCTCGCCGGCCACCTGCATCGCCCGCAGAATCTGCCCGTCGTCCGAAAAGAAGACCCCCGGATAGGCCATAAACAATTTGAACGAGGAAATCCCATGCTCGATGAGCTTCGGCATCTCCTTGAGCGTCGACTCGTTCACGTCCGACATGATCATGTGGAACGCGTAGTCGATCGCACATTTCCCGTCCGCCTTCTCAAGCCACGCGTTCAGGCCGGCCTGGAGTGAATGGCCCTTCGACTGGACCGCGAAGTCGACGATCGTCGTGGTCCCGCCCCACGCCGCCGCCCGCGTCCCCGTCTCGAAGGTGTCCGACGCGAACGTGCCACCGAACGGCAGCTCCATGTGCGTGTGCGCGTCGACCCCGCCCGGGATCACGTACTTCTGCGAAGCGTCGATCACCCGGTCCGCAGTCCACTCCTGCGTCCCCGGCGCCGCCAACGCCACCACCCGGCCATGCTCGATCAGCACATCCGCGTGCACCTCGTCCGCGGCCGTGATCACGAGACCGCCGGTAATCAGAGTCCGACTCATGCCCCAGAAGTCCCTTCACGCCGCCTGTCGACCACGCCACCACCCGTCGCACGATCTACTCCGCTAGAAAACCCCTGGTCACGCGACCGAACGAAACTCTTGAACGAGCTCACGCCTTCGTCGACGAGGAGGTCCATCTCCTTGAGGGAGTTCTCGTCGACGTCGGAGAGGATCATGTGGAAGGAGTAGTCGACGGCGCACTGCCCGTCGGCCTTGGCGTGCCAGGTGTCCAGGCCGTCGCGCAGGGTGCGGCCGACGGTCTGGACGGCGAAGTCGACGATGGTGGTCGTGCCGCCCCAGGCGGCGGCGCGGGTGCCGGTCTCGAAGGTGTCGGAGGCGGAGGTGCCGCCGAACGGCAGCTCCATGTGGGTGTGGGCGTCCACCCCGCCCGGGATGACGTACTTGCCGGTGGCGTCCAGGGTGTGCGCGGCGGTGAGGGACTCGGCGGCCGGGGTGCCGGAGGCGGCGAGGGCGGCGACCCGGCCGTCCTCGATCAGGACGTCGGCGTGGAGTTCGTCGGCGGCGGTGACGACGAGGCCGCCGCGGATGACGGTACGGCTGCTGCTCATGCGGTTCCCCTCTGTCAGGGCAGGGCGCTTACAGGCCGCGCAGGGCACGCTCCAGGATCGCGGCGCCCTCCTCGGCCTCCGCGACGGTCAGGGTGAGCGGCGGGGCGACGCGCAGGGCGCTGGTGTCGTGGCCGCCGCCCTTGCCGATGAGCAGTCCGCCGGCGCGGGCCTCCTCCAGTACGGCGGAGGCGGCCCGCGGGTCGGCCTCGTCGGTGCCGGGCCGGGTCAGCTCGATGCCGATCATCAGGCCGCGTCCGCGCACCTCCCGTACGTGCGGCACACCGGCGGCGACGGCCCGCAGCCGCTCGATGAGCAGTCCGCCGACCCGGCGGGCGTTGCCCTGGAGGTCGTGTTCGAGGAGGTAGGTGAGGTTGGCCAGACCGGCCGCCATGGTGACCTGGGTGCCGCCGAAGGTGGAGATGCTGTTGGCGTCCAGGCAGTTCATGATCTCGGCGCGGGCGATGACGCCGCCGATGGACATGCCGTTGCCGAGGCCCTTGGCGAAGGTGACGATGTCGGGCGGACCGCTGCGGCCGTGTGCCTGCCAGCCCCAGAAGTGGTCGCCGGTGCGGCCCCAGCCGGTCTGCACCTCGTCGGCGATCCACAGCACGCCGCGCTCGTGCAGTACGTCGCGGAAGGCGGCGTACAGCCCGTCCGGCGGGGAGGTGAACCCGCCGACGCCCTGGACGGGTTCGGCGATCAGCGCGGCGGGCGCCCGGGTGTGGCCGAGCAGGTCGGTGAGGTCGTCGACGCAGGCGGCGATGAACTCGCGGTCGGTGAGGTGCGCGTAGGGGCCCCGGGTGCGGACGCCGCCGTGCACGTACAGGGTCTGGAGCGGGGAGAGGGAGGTCGGGGACCAGCCGCGGTTGCCGGTGACGCCGACGGCGCTGAAGGAACGGCCGTGGTAGCTGTTGCGCATCGCCAGCACCGTGTTGCTGCGCCGGTACGTCGTCGCCAGCAGCAGCGCGGTGTCGTTGGCCTCGGTGCCGGAGGTGGTGAAGAAGACGCGGGCGTCGGGGATGCCGCTCACCTGGGCGACGCGCTCGGCGAGTTCGACCATCGGCCGGTTGAGGTAGAGGGTCGAGGAGTGCAGGAGCCGGCCGGCCTGCTCGCCGACCGCCTTGGACACCTCGGGCAGGGCGTGGGCGGTCATGGTGGTGAGGATGCCGCCGAAGAAGTCGAGGTACCGGTTGCCGGCGGCGTCCCACACGTACCGGCCCTCGCCGTGGGTGATCTCGATGGGGTCCTCGTAGTAGAGGGCGAGCCAGTCGGGCAGCACGGCGCGGTGGCGGCCCAGCAGGTCGTGGGTCACGGCCGCACCAGCCCCTCGTAGGCGTCGGGGCGGCGGTCGCGGTAGAACGCCCACTGCTGCCGGACCTCCTCGACCAGGCCGAAGTCGAGGTCGCGTACGACGAGTTCCTCCTTGCTGTCGCTGGCGGTGTCGCCGACGAACCGGCCGCGCGGGTCGACGAAGTAGGAGGTGCCGTAGAAGTCGTTGTCGCCGTACTCCTCCTGGCCGACGCGGTTGATCGCGGCGACGAAGTACTCGTTGGCGACGGCCGCGGCCGGCTGCTCGAGGCGCCACAGGTGGGCGGAGAGGCCGCGGTGGGTGGCAGACGGGTTGTAGACCAACTGGGCTCCGTTGAGCCCCAGTTGCCGCCAGCCCTCCGGGAAGTGGCGGTCGTAGCAGATGTAGACGCCGACCTTGCCGACGGCGGTGTCGAAGACCGGCCAGCCGAGGTTGCCCGGGCGGAAGTAGTACTTCTCCCAGAAGCCCTTCACCTGCGGGATGTGGTGTTTGCGGTAGGTGCCGAGGACGGTGCCGTCGGCGTCGATCACGGCGGCGGTGTTGTAGTAGAAGCCGGACTGCTCGACCTCGAAGACGGGGGCGACGATCACCATGCCGGTCTCGCGGGCGAGGGCTTGCATACGGCGGACGGTGGGGCCGTCGGGGACGGGTTCGGCCCAGCGGTAGTGCTCGGGGTCCTGGACCTGGCAGAAGTAGGGGCTGTTGAAGACTTCCTGGAAGCCGATGATCCGCGCGCCCTGACGCGCGGCCTCGCGCGCGTGCTCCTCGTGTTTCGCGATCATGGACTCGGTGTCTCCGGTCCAGGTGGCCTGGACCAGAGCGGCACGTACGACGTTGGCCATGAACTGCTCCTTCGACGCGACGCCAGAGCCTCTACGCCCGTAGAACAGGCCGTAGAGGGATGAACGTAAGCCTCTCGGGCGAGCTTGCCAAGACCATCGTCGTCAAGGCGTGGTGTCGATCAGGTTTCACACTCCGGTGGGCGAGCGCCCCCGGCCGCCGGACCGGACCCCGCGCACGCCCCGCGCGGACCCGAGTGTCCGCGCACGCCCGCGCGCAGCCGCACCGGCACGCCGCCCCCGCCGCGTCAGGCCGCGGCCACGGGAAGCGCTCCGCCCCCGTCGTCCGGCCCTGCCTCCGCCGCCGCGAGCGCGCACCACTCCGCCAGGGCGTCCAGCGACAGGCCGAGGGCCCGGGCGAGCGCGACGATCGTGAAGAAGGCCGGCGTCGGCGCCCGGCCGGTCTCGATCTTGCGCAGCGTCTCGGCGGAGACCCCGGCGACGGCCGCGACCTCGGGCATGCTGCGGTCGCCGCGCGCCTCACGCAGCAGCCGCCCCAGCCGCTCGCCGCGTGCGCGCTCTTCGGGGGTGAGAGGGGTGCGTACCATGCCGTCATTCTAATACCGCTCCGTCCGGCTGGAGGAGACGGCGGTACGAGGCCCCGGTTCCGCCGCACCCCTGGCACCCGGCCCCGCCGGACCCCGTACTCCTCGCCGCCCACCAAAGATGCCGCCGCCGGCCGGCCGTGCCAGGGTGGTCGCAGAGCACGCCCCCGGTGTGTGACCGGCGCCCGTCCGGGTTACCCGGCCCCGGCACGTCGACCAGCGAAGGCGTCCCGGACCGGCGCGGGGACGCCGGATGGGAAGGCCATGACCAGCGGTTTCAGCGGACCCGAAGGATACGACCCCTTCGCGGAGTTCTTCGCCCGCTTCTTCGGCGGACCGCGCCAGGGGCCCCGCCAGATCGACATCGGGCGGCTGCTCAGCCAGCCCGCCCGCGAGCTGGTGCGGGGCGCCGCCCAGTACGCCGCCGAGCACGGCAGCCGGGACCTGGACACCGAGCACCTGCTGCGCTCCGCGCTGACCACCGAGCCGACCCGCAGCCTGCTCAACCGGGCCGGCGCCGACCCCGACTCCATGGCGTCGCAGATCGACGAGCGGTCCGGGCCGGTGCAGCACGGCCCCGGCGAGGCCCCGCCGCCCACCTCGCTCTCGCTGACCCCGGCGGTCAAGCGGGCCCTGCTGGACGCGCACGAGCTGGCCCGCGCCTCCGGCACCGGCTACATCGGCCCGGAGCACGTGCTCAGCGCCCTGGCCGCCAACCCGGACTCGGCGGCCGGGCACATCCTGAACGCGGCCCGCTTCTCGCCCTCCGGTCTGCCGCCGGAGACCCCGGAGGCCGGTCAGCAGCCCCGTACCGCCGAGAGCCAGCGGACCAGCGGCACCCCCACCCTCGACAAGTACGGCCGTGACCTCACCGAGCTGGCCCAGCAGGGCCGGATCGACCCGGTGATCGGGCGGGACGACGAGATCGAGCAGACCGTCGAGGTGCTGTCCCGGCGGGGCAAGAACAACCCGGTGCTGATCGGGGACGCGGGCGTCGGCAAGACCGCCATCGTGGAGGGGCTGGCCCAGCGCATCGCCGACGGGGACGTACCGGACGTGCTCATCGGGCGCCGGGTGGTCGCCCTCGACCTGACCGGCGTGGTGGCCGGCACCCGCTACCGGGGCGACTTCGAGGAGCGGCTGAACAACATCGTCGGCGAGATCCGCGCCAACTCCGACCACCTGATCATCTTCATCGACGAGCTGCACACGGTGGTCGGCGCGGGCGGCGGCGGCGAGGGCGGCTCGATGGACGCGGGCAACATCCTCAAGCCCGCGCTCGCCCGCGGCGAGCTGCACATCGTCGGCGCCACCACGCTGGAGGAGTACCGCCGGATCGAGAAGGACGCGGCCCTCGCCCGCCGCTTCCAGCCCATCCTGGTGCCCGAGCCGTCCGCCGCGGACGCGATCGAGATCCTGCGCGGGCTGCGCGACCGCTACGAGGCCCACCACCAGGTCCGCTACACCGACGAGGCGCTGGTGGCGGCCGTGGAGATGTCCGACCGCTACCTCACCGACCGGCGGCTGCCGGACAAGGCCATCGACCTGATCGACCAGGCCGGCGCCCGGGTACGGCTGCGGGCCCGCACCAAGGGCACGGACGTACGGACCATGGAGCGCGACGTCGAGCAGCTGATCCGGGACAAGGACCAGGCCGTCGCGGACGAACAGTACGAGCAGGCCACGCAGTTGCGGGACCGGATCACGGACCTCAAGCGGCGGATCTCCGAGGCGTCCGGCGACGGCCAGGCCGACGAGGGCCAGAACCTCGTCGTCTGCACCGAGTCCATCGCCGAGGTGGTGTCCCGGCAGACCGGCATCCCGGTCAGCAGCCTCACCCAGGAGGAGAAAGACCGCCTGCTCGGCCTGGAACAGCACCTGCACGAACGGGTCGTCGGCCAGGACGAGGCGGTCCGCGTCGTCTCCGACGCCGTACTGCGCTCCCGCGCGGGCCTCGCCAGCCCGAACCGCCCCATCGGCAGCTTCCTCTTCCTCGGCCCGACCGGCGTCGGCAAGACCGAACTGGCCCGCGCGCTGGCCGAGGCGCTGTTCGGCAGCGAGGACCGGATGGTCCGCCTCGACATGAGCGAGTACCAGGAGCGGCACACCGTCTCCCGCCTGGTCGGCGCCCCGCCCGGGTACGTCGGCCACGAGGAGGCCGGCCAGCTCACCGAGGTCGTCCGCCGCCACCCGTACTCCCTGCTCCTGCTCGACGAGGTGGAGAAGGCGCACCCGGACGTCTTCAACATCCTGCTCCAGGTGCTGGACGACGGCCGGCTCACCGACTCCCAGGGCCGCACGGTCGACTTCAGCAACACGGTGGTGGTGATGACCAGCAACCTGGGGTCGGACGTCATCACCCGGCGCGGCGCCACCCTGGGCTTCGGGGCCGGCGGCTCCGAAGCCGACGAGGAGGCCCGGCGCGAGCAGGTGCTGCGCCCGCTGCGCGAGCACTTCCGGCCGGAGTTCCTCAACCGCATCGACGAGATCGTCGTCTTCCGCCAGCTCACCGGCGAACAGCTGCGGCAGATCACCAGCCTGCTCCTGGACCAGACCCGCCGCATGGTCAGCGCCCAGGGCATCACCGTCGACTTCACCGACGCGGCCGTGGACTGGCTGGCCGAGCGCGGCTACCAGCCCGAGTACGGCGCCCGCCCGCTGCGCCGCACCATCCAGCGGGAGGTGGACAACGAACTGTCGCGGCTGCTGCTGGACGGCCGGGTCGCGGAGGGCGGTCGGGTGACGGTGGACACTGAGGGCGGACGCCTGGCGTTCCGCACACCGACGGACGGTGTCCTGTCTCGGTGAGGTTCAGCTGCTGCCGCTGAACTTGTCCCGGGATCTTGCGGACCACAGCCACACCGCCGGCGCCTCACGGCCCCTCGGCAGATGCTCGTCCTCCGGCCGGGTCAACGTTCCCTCGTGCAGGTGAAGTTCACCTTCACGGTCCAGCCAGGCGGCCCGGTGGGTGAGCCGCGGGTGCACCTGGTCCCATGCCGGTGCGACGGTCTCGCCGTCGCTCGTGGCGGCGGTGCGGGAGGTGGCCGCCGGATCGGGCCAGGTCTCCGGCTGGGCGTAGCGGAACTCCGGACCGTGCTCGGACGGCCGGCCGCCCTCGGGATCGTGGATGCGCGGTGGCTTCGGTAACCGCGTCACGCGGCCGCCATGGATCCGCCCGATCATCCCGATCAGCCCGATCAGCCCGACGGGCAGGTTCCGCAGGACCCGGGCCGGGCGGGTCACGTCGTTTCCGGCGTCCGTCGCGAGGCCGTCTCCACGCGGCCACGGAGGTGGCAGAAGAGAGCTGGTCCGGTGAACCGTCCGAGACGCCGTCCGAGCGTGAGGGTCGACCAGCTGCCCTGCGAAGCCCAACTGCGCGACTCCCAAGAGCGTGTTGGCGGACGCGAAGGCCGGACCGCAAGGGGCCGCTCCTCTCGCCTTGCGAAAGCGAAGCACCTGTGTTGGTCTGGTGTTGAGCCTCCGTCCTGGAACAGGCGACTCGATGTCGCTTCGGACGATGATCAGGGCGTCTGCCAGAGCGAGACCGCTTCACATGCCGCTGCCTGTTGCCCGGACATGCGCTGGGCGCGCGGTCCGCACAGTACTCGCAGAAGGTGAATCACTGCACCTGGCGACCGCATTCGAGGCGCCTGTCCCCGAGCAGTCGAGCAAGTAAACCATTGCCATTCCTCATTGATCCGAGGAGGTTGCCCTCATGACTGAGAGAGCCACACAGTTCCTCATCCGACTCGGAACAGATCCCCGCGCGCTCGCCGCCTTCAAGAGTAATCCGGAGAAGACTCTCGAGGAATCAGATCTGTCACCCGCCGAAAAAACTCTCATACTTTCCGGCGACCCCCTCCTGATCCAGAAGTCCTTGGTGTCCGATCCGGCACTTGAGGCCGCGGTGAGGAATTCAGGAATCGAGATACCGACTGCGGAGACAGTGGTCGTCGTCGTCATCGTTCTTGTCATCGTGTAGGTCACCGCGCAGGTCACGAAGAGAAGATCAGCCTTGCCTTGGAGCGAGAATGACTAGTGCGCCTCAGCCGGATACCGCAGTCGATGCCGAGCGCGGCTGGCTCAACGTGGTCGGCACGGGTTACCGATCAGTCAGCGACATAACACTGGAGGGCCGAGCCAGCATTGAACAGGCCGACCAGGTCTTCTATCTGGTCACCGACCCCGTAACGGCCGGCTGGATCGTTGAGCAGAACCCCCGTGCCGAGAACCTGCAACCCCTCTACAGGGACAAAAAGCCCCGGGTCGAGAGCTACTCTGAAATGACGGAGCGCATTCTCCGCCCAGTACGGGCCGGCAGATTCGTGACCGCAGCCTTCTACGGCCATCCAGGGGTCTTCGTCGCCCCTTCGCATGCGGCAATCAAGCAAGCGAAGAAGGAGGGCTTCTCAGCACACATGCTTCCGGCTGTGTCCGCGGAAGACTGGCTCTTCGCAGATCTAGGGCTCGACCCCGCCAGCAGCGGCTGCCAGAGCTTTGAGGCGACCGACTTCCTCGTGAACCAACGGCAGCACGACCCTACAAGCCTGCTGATTCTCTGGCAGATAGGCGTTATAGGCGCCCTCGATTTCAGATGGCGGTACGACTATCGCGCCAACCTCGCTGTTCTGACGGAAACGTTGCTCAAGGAATATCCAGAGGAGCATCAGGTCGCCGTCTACCAGATAATGCCATACGCGATTTGCACGCCATGGATCAGGTGGGTGGAACTTCGCACACTGGCGGAGGCAGAGGTGACCCCGTCCTGCACATTGGTGGTTCCGCCACGCGGCAGGAGAGTCAGCGATCCCGAGATGCTCGAACGACTCGGCATGCCGCTGTACTCCGATTCCTACCGCACGGTCGCCCGTGAAGGGGTAGCCGCCGGAACGGAGATCCCCCTCTCCGACGGCGACAGCTGATACGCCACCCGGAGCAAAGAGCAAACGGCCCCTAACTCAGCAGGAGGGCGTCATGCCAAGCCCTAGTGAGCCGCCCCCTGACGACTTCGCGCAGTCAGGCGAACACGTCGAAACAGAACAGCCGGAAGGATTGCCCGAAGGCGCCGGGCTCGACCCTGAAGAGTTCCCGACGGAGTTGATCGAAGCGCGAGTCGCGATCGAGGGAACACTCAGTGGTCAGGGTGAGCAGCGCAGCGGAGTCCGGTCCGCGGACGATCTCACCGAGCTGACCAATATACAAGGCGTTGGCATCGGCAGAGCCACACCAGCGGAGTACGGTCCCCGCCGCAGCATCGTGGAGCCAGGACAGCATACTTTGAACGTCTACCTGGCCCAACCGAGGATGGCGGACGATGTCGAATCGGTACTGGTGGAGCAGATGGGTGTCCGCGTCGCCGCATCACCAAGAGTGCCTGTGATTCCGGTCGTCACCGGGGCCATCGAGGTACATGCGTATACCTTCCAGAGGAGACCCGCACCGGGCGGGATATCGACCATCGGACACCCCAATGCACTCGCTACTGGCACGCTGGGCTGTCTGGCCACCGGCCGATCATTCCCGCGCAACCAGAGAAAACTCGTCCTCAGCTGCAACCACATTCTCGCGAACAGCAACAGTGGGCAGCTCGGTGATTGCGTTGTCCAACCTGCCGTCGGTGACGGAGGAGTCTGCCCGCAAGATCTGATCGCAGTCCTGGAGCGTTTCACGAAGGTGCAATTCGGAGGTCCCATAAACAGCGTCGACTGCGCGACGGCATGGGCGGATGAAGCGAAAGTCAGCCCTCATATCCTCATCACCGGAGTGCTGGGCCCGGTCGAGGTACCCATCAGTTCCACGACAGCGGCGGCTTCGGTGGGTTCACTGGTGTTCAAGAGTGGTCGGACGACAGAGGTGAGATCAGGGACTGTCCGAGAAGTGGGCGCTTCCCACTGGGTCGGTTACCCAGGGGGACAAGCAGCATATTTCTCCGGTTCTCTCGCGATAGAGGGGAACCTCGGGTCCTTCAGCGAGCCCGGAGATTCCGGTTCCATCGTCTGGACTTTCGATCTCGCCCGCAATCCTGTCGGCATGATCTTTGCAGGTACCAGCAACGCAAGCAGGTCCTTCGCGAACCCGATCGACATCGTCACCCAGTCTCTCGACATTTTCATCACTGACACGATCTGACCGCTGTTCGCCGGGGCCCTTGCCGGCTCGAGCCACGGTGAGGCCGCAGCGTTCGGACCACGGTGTGGTGGCTCATGGCGGCGCAGTACGCCACCGCCATGAGCCACATGGTTTTTCAAGGATGCGGACCAACGGCAGGCACCGTCGCGGCGCTAACGCTCCGGGCGCACCACCATCGCCGATCCGCCCCCGCGCCGCACCGTCTCCGCCGCGGCCAGCCACTTCCCGCCCGGCAGCCGCTGCACACCCGTCGCCGCCCCGATCTCGGGATTGGCCTTGAAGGAGTGCCCGAGCGCCTCCAGTTCGCCCCGCAGATCACTGTCGTACAGGCCGGGCTCCAGCTCCGTCTGCGCGGCGTTGCGCTGGCTGGCGCGCGGCGCGGCGATCGCGTCGACCAGCGGCAGTCCCCGGTCCAGGAACCCGGTCAGCGTCTGAAGGACGGTGGTGATGATGGTCGCGCCGCCGGGCGAGCCGACCGCGACGACCGGCTTGTCGTGCCGGTCCAGGACGATCGTCGGGGCGATCGAGGACCGGGGCCGCTTGCCGGGACCCGGCAGGTTCGGGTCGTGGACCGCCGGGTTGGCGGGGGCGAAGGAGAAGTCGGTCAGCTCGTTGTTGAGCAGGAAGCCCCGGCCGGGCACGGTGATGCCGCTGCCGCCGGTCTGCTCGATGGTGAGGGTGTAGGCGACGACGTTGCCCCACTTGTCGGCGGTCGTCAGGTGGGTGGTGTTCTCACCCTCGTACGTCGTCGGCGCCGCCGTGCCGCCGGCCGCGCAGGAGGACGGGTCGCCCGGGTCGCCGGGCGCGAGGGGGCTGGTGAGCGCGGCGTCGTCGCGGATCAGGCACTCCCGGGAGTCGGCGTACCGCTGCGACAGCAGCTCCTTCGTCGGTACGTCCTCGAAGGCGGGGTCGCCGACCCAGCGCCCCCGGTCGGCGAAGGCGATCCGGCTGGCCTCGATGAAGCGGTGCAGGTACTGGGTCTTGCTCGCCTGGGACAGGTCGGTGCGCTCCAGGATGTTGAGGGCCTCGCCGACCGTGGTGCCGCCGGAGGAGGACGGGGCGATGGAGTAGACGTCGAGTCCCCGGTAGGAGGTCTTCGTCGGCGGCTGGAGCTTGGCGCGGTAGGCCGCGAGGTCCTTGGCCGACAGGTCGCCGGGGCGGGCGTTCCAGCCCGAGTCGGGGTCCACCGGCGGCTTGTTGACGGTGGCGAGGACGTCCTCGCCGAGGTCGCCGTGGTAGAGCGCGCCGACGCCCTTGCGGCCCAGCTCCTTGTAGGTACGGGCCAGGTCGGGGTTCTTGAAGGTGGAGCCGACGACCGGGAGTTCGCCGCCCGGCAGGAACAGTTCGGCGGTGTCGGGGAAGTAGCGGAACCGGGTCTCGTTGGCCGCGGTCTGGGAGCGGAACGTCTCGTCGACGGTGAAGCCGTCGCGCGCCAGCCGCTCCGCGGGGGCCAGCAGCGTGCCGAGCCCCCGGCTGCCCCACTTGTCGAGGGCCGTCTGCCAGGTGGCGGGCGTCCCCGGGGTGCCGACGGCCAGCCCGCTGCTGACGGCGTCGGCGAACGGGATCGGCTCGCCGTCCTCCGTGAACAGCCCTTCGTCGGCGGTGAGCGGCGCGGTCTCGCGGCCGTCGATCGTCCGTACGGTACGGGACTTGGCGTCGTAGTAGACGAAGTAGCCGCCCCCTCCGATGCCGGCCGAGTACGGCTCGGTGACGCCGAGCGCGGCGGCGGTGGCGACGGCCGCGTCGACCGCGTTGCCGCCCTTCCTCAGCACCTCGATGCCCGCGGCGCTGGCATCCGCGTCCACGCTCGCGACGGCGCCGCCGTAGCCGGTGGCGACCGGGGTCTTCACCGGCTCACCGTCTCCGCTCCCGGCGGCGGGTGGCGCCGCCGCCCCCACCGACACGACGGCGGCCGAGACCGCCAGGACCGCCAGTTTCCGTGCGACCGGTTGACGCATCCGCACCTCAACACCTCCAGAGACAGCCGTCCGTTGCTGCCGTTCGTTGTTGCCGTTCGTTGCTACCGTTCGTTACTGCCGACTGATCGCCATGCCCCCGTCAGGGGCCAGTCGAACACCTCTCCACCTCCGACCGCTAGCATGCGCGCTCATGAATGACGACGTCCGCAACATCGTCCTGGGCGTGATCGCGGCGGGCATCAGCGCCACGCTGGGCTGGGCCGCCCGCACCTACCTGTGGCGGCGCGGCCTCCGCCGCAAGCAGGCGTTCTTCGGGCTGCCGGAGAACTCCGAGTCCCTGCTCGTCGTCAACCGAGACCCGGCGACCGCGGAGCCGGCCGTCCACCGCGTCGACGTGTTCGCGCTGCTGGAGCTGTCCGCGCTGATCAAGGACTGTGGCGCCCATGTCCAGGTGGTCACCCAGGACGTGGTCCACCAGGGGTTCGGTGAGCGCACCGAGTTCTGCGTCGGCGGCCCGGCCTCGAGTCGGCGGATGACGGCCCACATGGCGGCGATGCTGCCGGGGGTGCGGGTCAACGTGGACCCGGAGCCGGGTCCGGACCGCGGTGCCTTCCAGATCGGCGGCGAGCGCTACCGCATGGACCCGGGCATCACCGAGTACGTACTGCTGGCCCGGCTCACCGCCGGCGACCGGCGGGAGACGCGTCCGGCGTTCCTCTTCTGCGGCCAGCGGGCGATCGCCAACCAGGCCGCCACCCGTTATCTCGCCCGCAACCACGAGCGGCTGGCCCGCAGACACGGCAACGGCACGTTCGTCCTGCTGCTCAAGGTGGTCAACTCGCACGCGTACGGGCCGGACGTGGTCGAGCTGGTGGGGGATGTGACGCGGGCCGCGACGAGCCCGCCGCCGGCCCCGGCGCCGGCGCCGCGCACCTCCCACCGGGCCTCCTGAATCCCGCCCCGCACGCCTCGGGGCCCGGCGCCGGACGGGGTGTCCGGTGCCGGGCCCCGAGCGATCCGTGCGGGCCGCTCCGCCGCCCGGCCGGCGCGCAGCTGACCTTCCCCTCGCGTCCGGCACGAGGAGTGATCTGCGGCTGGCACCGGACGGGTCCGGCGTCCGGAGGGGTGCCCGCGGCCGGGTCAGGCCTGTTGCCCGATGTGCCGGAGGGCGGGGCTCGCGCGCCCTCCGCTGCCCGAGGCCCTCTCCCCCGGGCCTGTCCTGACGTCACTCGACTCGATCACTGGATCGACGACCATTCCAGCCCTTTTCCTCAGCTGTGTCCTGGCTGCTGCCGCAACGTATCCGGCCGGGGAGGCGCCCCGCACCCGACACGCACTTTTCGAGCATTAGCCGTATTTAAGGTCATTGTTGTGGCGGGCTCGATGCCATGGTCGTGGCGGGCTCAAGGCCGTTGTCCGGGCGGGGTGTTCACTCCTCGGCGACCTCGGCGTACGACTGCGACAGCTCGGGCGCGCCGCTGGCGGCCCACTCCTGGCCGGAGGCCACCACGTCGAACTCCCGGCCGGAGACGAGCCGCACGACGGGCTGGCCGTCCGCCCGGAACCCCCAGGCGGCGCCCGGCACGGTGCGCACGATGACGGTGCCCAGGTACAGCCCGGCGTCGTTGCCCAGCCAGGGCAGGATCTCCTCGTCGTCCCGCCAGCGCGGCACGAGCTGGTCGAGCCGCTCCAGCGAGGCCGGGGAGTCGTCCAGTCCGACGCCCTCCCGGGACGCCTGGGACCGCAGCAGTTCGCACTCGGCGAGCAGGCCGGCGATGCCCTCCGGGTCACGAGTCCCCGGATCCGCGTGCCTCTTGCCCAGGAAGGGGATGTTCATGTCTCCAGCGTGTCATTCGCACCGCCGTACGCACCACAGGCGCGCGGGTACGGCTTACGGGTGACATGACGGGCCCGCGCGGCACGGCACGTTGACGCGCGCCGGGTGTCTTCCTACCTTCGCGTTCCGTCCGTCGAGGGGGAGGAGCCGCCGTGCGCCGAGGGGTCCGCGGTTGCGCGGTCGTGTTCGTCCTGCTGGCGGTCCTGTCGCCGGGCGCCCCGGCGCGCGCCGCCGCGCCGCTGCCGCTGGAGCGGTACTTCGACAACACGGCCGTCAGCGACGACGCCCGCCCCGGCGAGGCGGATTTCGACGGCTCGGGTGCCTCCCTGCCGGCCGGGGACCTGGCCGCCGCGGGCTGGACTCCGGGCCGCGCGCTCACCGTGCTGGGGGCGCCGCTGCGGTGGCCCGCGCGGGCGCCGGGCGAACCGGACAACGTACGGGCGAACGGGCAGGAGGTGCGGGTCACCGGACGCGGCGACGCGCTCGCCTTCCTGGTGGCGGCCACCGGCGGCGGTGAGGCGGGCGGAACGGGCGAGGTGGCGTACGCGGACGGCACCCGCTCGGCGTTCCGCCTCACCTCCCCCGACTGGCGCACCGGCCCGCTCGCCACCAAGGCGGTGGCGCTGCCGCACGTCAGCACACCGTCCGGCCGGATCGCCGAGCGGGCCCGGCTGTACGCGGTGACGGTGCCGTTGGCGGCGGAGCGCGAGGTGGCCTCGGTACGGCTGCCGTACGCGCGGGACCTGCACGTCTTCGCGCTGGCGGTGCGGGACGCCGGACGGGACTGGACGGGGACGTGGGCGGCCTCCACGTCCGGCTACCCGGCGGTGGGTCCGTGGACGGACCGGACGCTGCGGCTGGTGGTGCACACCTCGGTGGGCGGGACGCGGGTGCGGGTGCGGTTCGACAACACCTTCGCGGCGGCGCCGGTACGGATCGGTGCCGCGACGGTGGCGGTGCGGGCGTCCGGCGCGGCGGCGCGGGGGACGCCGGCGCGGCTGTCGTTCGGCGGTGCCGGCGGCGTGGAGATCCCGGCGGGGGCGCAGGCGTACAGCGATCCGCTGGCTTTCGCCGTGCCCGGGGGCGCCGATCTGCTGGTGAGCTTCCACCTGCCGGGCCCGGTGACGGCGGCGCCCGTGCACCGGCTCGCGGTGCAGCGGTCGTACCTGAGCGAGCCGGGCGACCACGCGGCGGAGGAGCCGGGCGGGGCGTACACCTCGACGCTGACGTCCTGGCCGCTGCTGGCCGGGGTGGACGTCGGCGGCGGGCCGGGGTCGGTGGTGCTGCTCGGGGACTCGATCACCGACGGCGACCGGTCGACCGTGGACGCGAACCGGCGGTGGCCCGATGTGCTGGCCGGCCGGCTGCGGGCCCAGGACGCGGTGCCCCGGTACGGGGTGCTCAACCACGGGATCTCCGGCAACCGTGTCGTCACCGACCGCTATCCCGGCGACGGGGTCTCCACCGACCAGGCCGGGGTGAGCGCCCTGCACCGCTTCGAACGCGACGTGGCCGCCCAGCCATCGGTGCGCACGGCGGTGGTGTTCGAGGGCGTCAACGATCTGCTGGCGGGCACGGACGCCGGGACGCTGGCCGCGGGGCTGCGCGAGCTGGCGGACCGGGCGCGCGCCGCCGGTCTGCGGACGCTGGCGGCGACGATCGTGCCGTGCGGCGGCCGGGCGGGGTGCACGGCCGCCGTCGACGCCGAGCGGACCGAGGTCAACGCCTGGATCCGCGGCTCCGGCGCCTTCGACGCCGTGCTCGACTTCGACGCCGTACTGCGCGACCCGGCCGACCCGGCGCGGATGCGGCCCGCCTACGACAGCGGCGACCACCTGCACCCCGGGGACGCGGGCCTGAAGGCGCTGGCCGACTCGGTGGACCTGCGGCTACTGGTTCCGTAGGCCCTAGACGTCGAGGTCGACCACGACCGGGGCGTGGTCGGAGGCGCCCTTGCCCTTGCGCTCCTCGCGGTCCACGTAGGAGTCGGTGACCGCCTTCGCGAACGGCTCGTTGCCGTACACCAGGTCGATGCGCATGCCGCGGTTCTTCGGGAAGCAGAGCTGGCGGTAGTCCCAGTACGTGTACGGGTGGTCGTACTTCAGCGGGCGGGGGACGACGTCCGACAGCCCGGCGCCGCGCAGCGAGGCGAGGGCGGCGCGCTCGGCGGGGGTGACGTGGGTGGCGCCCTCGAAGGCGGCGGGGTCGTGGACGTCGTCGTCGGTCGGCGCCACGTTGTAGTCCCCCATGACCGCGAACGGGCGGCTGCCGGCCGCGTCGCCCTCGACGGCCGCGCGCAGGGCCTCGAACCACTGGAGCTTGTACGCGTAGTGCGGGTGGTCGACCTCGCGGCCGTTGGGCACGTACACCGACCAGACGCGGACCGGGCCGCAGGTCGCGGAGACGGCGCGGGGCTCCTGGACGCCGTCGTAGCCGGGGTCGCCGGGCAGCCCCTTGACCACGTCCGCCAGGCCGACGCGGCTGAGCACCGCCACGCCGTTCCACCGGCCGGTGGCGTGCACGGCGGCCTCGTAGCCCGCCTCCCGCAGGGGCTCGAACGGGAACTGGTCCTCGGCCACCTTGGCCTCCTGGAGGCAGAGCACATCGGTGCCGCTGCTCTCCAGCCAGGCCAGCAGCCTCGGCAGGCGGGCGGTGATCGAGTTGACGTTCCAGGTCGCGATACGCATGCCCCACAACCTACCGGCCGGGTCCGACACTCACAGGACGGTGGCCTCCCCGGCCGCCAGCCGCAGGTGCTCGGCGCCGCCCAGCTCGCCGATCTGACGGTCGTAGACCGGGCGGGCCAGGTCGGTGAGCAGGGCGTCGTGTATGTCGTAGGCGCGCTGCGGGCGGACCTCACGGACGTAGTCGATGACCTCGGAGATCTTGCTCCAGGGAGCCATCACGGGGAGCATCAGCGTCTCTACCGGGTGGTCGGGGACGGTGAGGGCGTCCCCGGGGTGGAAGAGCCGGCCGCCCTCGACGAGGAAACCGATGTTGGTGATGCGCGGGATGTCCGGGTGGATCACCGCGTGCAGCTCGCCGTGGACCTGGACGTCGAAACCGGCTGCGGTGAAGGTGTCGCCGTGGCCCACGGTGTGCACCCGGCCCGGGAACGCCGACGCGATCTTCTCCGCGACCGCCCGCAGGGTGTAGACCTGGGCGGCCGGGTTGATCTCCATCGCGGCGCGCAGCCGCAGCTCGTCGAAGTGGTCGGGGTGCTCGTGCGTGATGAGGACGGCGTCCGCGCCGAGGGCCGCGTCCTCCTCGCTGAACCCTCCGGGGTCGAGGACGAGCGTCTGTCCGTCCTTCTCCAGTCGGACGCAGGAGTGGGACTTCTTGGTCAGCTTCATGGTTCCATCCTGACCCCGGGGCCGGTACGGGTCACTCCGGGGCTCGCTCCTCGGCTCGCCTCCTCGGGTCACTCCGAGGGGGTCGTCTCCTCTCGTACCACCTGCTGGGCGATCCGGAAGGCGCGGTCCGCCGCGGGGATGCCGCAGTAGACGGCCGCCTGGAGCAGCACTTCCTTGATCTCGGCCGGGGTCAGCCCGTTGCGCAGGGCGGCCCGCAGATGCGGGGCGATCTCCTCGGCGTGGCCGCCGGCGACCAGGGCGGTGAGGGTGACGCAGCTGCGGGTACGGCGGTCCAGGCCCGGACGGTTCCAGACCTCGCCCCAGGCGTACCGGGTGAGGAGTTCCTGGAAGTCGCCGGCGAAGTCGTCGGCGTCCGCCAGCACCCGGTCGACATGCGCGTCGCCGAGCACCTCGCGGCGCACCTTCAGCCCCGCCTCGTAGGGATCGGGGCGGCCCTGGGCGGCCTGCGGCTGCGCGACGGCGGGGGCGATCTCGGCCATCGGCACGGACTGCGGCGCCGCGACCGGGACCGGCTTGCCGGGAACGCCGGGGACACCGGGGAGCACGGTCTGGCCCGTGGCGTCGGGGGCGGGCTGCCAGGCGATGGTGAAGTGGCGTACGAGCAGGTCGGTGACGGCGGCGGGCTGCTCCACCGGGACCAGGTGGGAGGCGCCGGGCACCACGGCGAGGCGGGCGTCGGGGATGCCGGCGACCAGGGTGCGTGCCTCGGCGGGGCCGGTGACCTGGTCGTCGGAGCCGACCAGGACGAGGGTGGGCACGCCGACGTGACCCAGTTCGTGCCGGACGTCGAAGGCGGCGAGGGCCTCGCAGGCGGCGATGTAGCAGCCGGGGTCGGTGGTGCGGACCATCTGTACGGCCCACTCGGTGATCGCCGGCTGGGCGGCGGCGAACCCGCCGGTGAACCAACGGTCGGGCGAGGTGCGGGCGATGGGGTCGAGCCCGTTGGTCCGCACGATCACCCCGCGCTGGCGGAACTCGTCGGCGGTCCCGAAGCGCGGCGAGGCGGCGATCAGCGCCAGCGAGGCCAGGCGCTCGGGGTGGCGCAGGGCCAGCTCGATCCCGACCGCGCCCCCGAACGCGCAGCCGGCGTAGCCGAAGCGCTGCACGCCGAGTTCGTCGAGGGTGGCCAGCAGCCGGGTGGTGACGTCGGCGACGGAGCCCCCCGGGTGGGCCGGGGCGCCTCCGTGTCCCGGCAGGTCGTACCGGAAGACCCGCCATTGCTGCGCCAGCTCGGGCACTTGGCGGTCCCACATGTGCCAGGTGGTACCCAGTGAGGGGCCGAGGATCAGAACCGGGAGGTGTTCTGGCCCGTCAAAGCGGTATTGCAGGGTGTTCGGCGGTGTCTCACTCACGGCTCCGACCCTCTCACGTCTCACGGACGCCCCTGTAACGCGGGGGTGCGGGGAACCCGTCCGACCAGGTCGAAGACCTCGCGGGCCGTGTATCGCTCGAGGCACCGGATGATCTCACGTCGGGTCTTGCCCTCCTGGGTGCGGCGTTCGCCTCGCGGTCGCCGCCGTGTTGAGCCGACGTGTGCGCCGCCGTCCCGACGAGCACTCGACGGGGCTGGCTCCGCAAAGGGCAGCAAAGGACGCCTCGATGTCCAGTCGCCCGGGGTTGTCCCCCATGGGCCTCGACCCCGGTTCCTGGGCACGCGACCTCCTGACGACCCTGCGCGGATACCTGAACGCCGCCGGCAACAGGACCGTCGCCGCCCGCTCCGGCGGTGTGTCCCGCGAGACCGTCCACCAACGGCTCCGTACGATCGAACGGTTGATCGGCCGCGCCCTGGGATCCGGCGAGCAGCGCACCGAACTCCTTGTGGCGCTGCGGGCACTCGACGCCCTGCGGGGGCGCTGATCCGCTCGACGCGCTCCGTGTGCGTTCACCCAGCCGAGCAGGACCACCGAGTACACGACCGCGCCCCGTCGGCGAAGTGGGCTGGTGCGGGAACGGAAGTACGGGCAGGGGCGTCCCAGAGAACGGAGGCGAGGATCTTCGCCGCCGACACCCGGCCCCACCCGGACACCGGAGGAACGGACACATGGAAGCCCCCGAGGAAATCCCCACCACCCTGGGCGAGCAGCTTCTGCTCATCTCCCTGGACGACGAGTCCGGCACCGCCAAGGAGCCGGCGAAGGTGGCCCCGGCGATCGCGGCGGCCTCGCTGGTGGAACTCGCGCTGGCCGGCCGGATCGACGTGACGGACGACGAGGTCACCGTCGTCGATGCCACGCCGCTGGGGGAGCCGGCCCTGGACGCCGCGCTCGAAGCCGTCGCCGGCAAGGACCGGCCGGGCAGCACCAAGGACTGGATCAACCGGCTCAAGTCCGACGCCGTGGCCGGGGCGAACACGGGCCTGATCGAGAAGGGGCTGGTCCGGGAGGAGAAGAAGAAGGTGCTCGGCCTCTTCCCCGTGCGCCGCTATCCGGAGGCCGACGGCTCGGTGGAGGCGGCGGTGCGGCAGCGCCTCGACGCGGTCGTCCTGTCGGGCGCGGCGCCGGACGAGCGTACGGCGAGCCTGGTCGCCCTCCTGCACGGAGCGAAGCTGCACCGTCTCGCCTTCCCCGGCGCCGACGCGCGCCGGGTCGAGGCGGCCATGGAGTCGGTCTCGCAGGGCCGGTGGTCCGCGGCGGCGGTGCGCCACGTCGTGAAGGCCGCGGAGGACGCGCTGACGGCGATCATCGCGGTGACGGTGGCGACGACGGTCGTCGCGAGCGGCTGACGTCCCACCGCAGGGCGGGGGCGCCGTCCTCGGTGAGCGTCTCCGCCAGCAGGTCGCAGTAACGGCGCAGGTCCTCGTGCCAGCCGACGAACGAGGCGAAGTCCCGCATGTGGACGGCCAGCCGGAGGGTGGCCGCGCGTGCGGTGCCGGACGGGAGGGCGGGCGCACCGGCACCGTCGGTGTACCCGGAGAGCAGGGCCCGGGCCGCGGCCGGGTAGTCGACCGGCGGGCCCTGTCCGGCGGCGCCGAGGCCCCGTGCGGCGGCGGTGCGCAGTTCGTGCAGTTCCCCGAGGATCCAGCCGAGATCGAGGGCCGGGTCGCCGCCGGTGACCTCCTCGCCGGTGAGCAGGGCGGCGTGGCCGCCGGCCAGGGAAGGCACCAGCCAGCCGGTGCTGGGCGCACCGTGCAGCAGGACCGCCTCTCCCCCGCCGGGCGGTTCGTTCGCGGCCTCGGACCAGTCCGTCAGCCGCGCCCGCAAAGAGGTGCCGAGCCGGGTGCGGGCCAGCGCGCGCAACCGGGCCGCCCCGGGGCCGGCCTCCTCCCCCGCGAGCCAGGCGCGGAGCCGTCGCGTGCCGGGATGCGGTGGCCGCTCCGGGAACGCCCACGGTTCCCGGTGCAGTCGGCGCAGTGTCCTGCCCGCGTCCGCCAGCGCGCGCACCGAGAACCGGAAGGCGGTGTCGTCGCCGGAGGGCAACAGCCGGGCCACCGAGACCGCGCCGGGTATGCGGTAGAGCCAGGGATTCCTCGGGAACAACGTTCCCGCCTTCGCCGCCACATCGAGCGTCGACGACGCAGATATCGAGGTGGGCGATACGAAATTCGTCGGCACGGACCACGTCTTCCGCATCGGGAGCGCACGTATCGAGGCATTCTCCGGAATGACGGAGGAGCTGTCCGGACTGATCAAAGACGGCCGCGTGGAGGAGTACCGGCAAGCCGCACTACGAACTTCACTGCAAACGGCCCCACTCGCGTGAAGCCGGGAAATGGAACGGCCCGATCTCTTTCCACGCCGATGGCACTGTCATGGCCCTGAGTATCCTGCCTGTCCGCAGAAGGCGAGCGCTCTGACACCTCCTGACGCCACCCGGCCCCGCACAGCGATGCGAAGATCGCGCTCGGACCAGGCCGCCGTCTTCATCGGCCAGGGGGCCACGACTCCCAGCCTCAGGACGACGGCCGACGCCTGCCGGCGGCTGCACACCGAACGCGCCGAAGCCGAGTCGGCCGTCCAGGACCTGCCGGACGACTGCCTGGAACGGGGCGTGGCGGACAAGTTCGTCGAGTCCTGAGCCGCTGACGGCTTCGCGGGTCGTTGTCAGGCGCCTGAGTGCGGGACCCGGCGCCGTGGGCGCGGGTCAGCGGATCGGCCAAGTCGCGGTTCACCGCCCCACGGCCCGGGAGATCACCAGGCCCGCCGTCCGCAGCGCCGTCCGAGCGGCGGCGGCCCGGGTTCCGCCCTCGCCGGGGGCGACCAGGGACAGCGCGCCCAGCGCGTCACCGCGACGGTCCAGGATCGGGGCTGCGACGGTCGACATGGTGGCGGGCCCGGAAGGCAGGGGGTTGGGCACCGTCATGGCGCAGACGCCCTCGGTGCGGACGGCGGCCATGAGCCGGCGCAGGAGCTCCGCGTCGTTCGCGTCGGCCAGCGCCTCCTCCCGTACCCGCTCGGGGGCGTGCGCCAGCAGGGCGATGCCGATGCCGGTTCCGGTCAGGGGGAGGCGACCGCCGACCCGGTACTTGACCTCTGCCGAGTCCCGTGCGGACAGGCGCTCGACGAGAACGGCCTCGTCGCCGTCGCGTACGGCGAGGAGGATGTGCTGGCCGGTGACCCGGTGCAGCTCCTCCATGAACGGCAGCGCGGCGGCACGCAGTCCGTGGCCGCGGGGCGCCAGCGAGGCGATCTCCAGGAGCTGCAGGCCGACGACGAAATCGCCGTTGTCGAGGCGTTCGAGGGCGCCCGCACCCGTCAGCTGGGCCGCGATCCGGGACGTGGTGCTCTTCGGAAGACCCGCCCGAGCCGCGAGCGTGTGCAGGGGCAGGCCCTCCCCGGCCTCCGCGAAGGCCCCCAGGACCCTGAAGGCCCGCTCCAGGATCGGTTCGCCACGGGGCGGCCGTCCCGAGCGAGGGGTCTGTACTGGTGTTCCACTCATTGGAATCGTCCGTGCGCGTCGGCGGCCACGGTTCGAATACTAGCTCCGTGACCCACCCGGCCGGTGACCTGTGGACGCCGGTACTGGTCATGTTCGGGCTCGAAGACCAAGGAGACAGTGATGATGCCCAACCCCGCGCTGCGCGATGTCTACGTCCCGCACGCCTATCCCGAGCGGCAGGCCGACCTCGGTGAGATCACCATGAACTACGCCGAGGCCGGTGATCCCGACAAGCCCGCCGTGCTGCTGGTCCCCGAGCAGACGGGCTCCTGGTGGGGATATGAGGAGACGATGGGCCTCCTCGCGGAGGACTTCCACGTCTACGCCGTCGACCTGCGGGGCCAGGGGCGCAGCAGCTGGACACCGAAGCGGTACAGCCTCGACAACTTCGGCAACGACCTGGTCCGGTTCATCGCCCTGGTGGTGCGGCGACCCGTCGTCGTCGCGGGCAATTCCTCCGGCGGCGTCCTCGCGGCCTGGCTGTCGGCGTACGCCATGCCCGGGCAGATCCGGGGTGTGCTGTGCGAGGACGCCCCGTTCTTCGCGTCCGAACTCGTCCCCACGTACGGCCACTCGGTCCGTCAGGGGATGGGCCCCCTGTTCGAACTCTTCCGCACGTACCTCGGCGACCAGTGGACCGTGGGCGACTGGGAGGGCTTCCGGCGCGCGGCCGACGCCGCGTCGTCGCCGGCGGCGCGGCACTTCGTGGCCGACGAGATCCCGCAGCACATGAAGGAGTACGACCCGGAGTGGGCGCGGGCCTTCTGGGAAGGGACCGTTGCCCTGAACTGCCCGCACGAGCGCATGCTGAGCCAGGTCAAGACGCCGGTACTCCTCACGCACCACACGCGCGGCATCGACCCGGAGACCGGCGACCGGCTCGGGGCACTCTCCGACGAGCAGGCCGCGCAGGCCAGGCGGTTGATGGAGTCGGCCGGGGTGAGGGTCGACTACGAGTCGGTGCCGGACGCGTTGCACGTGATGCACCAGCTCGACCCGGAACAGTACGTCAAGATCTTCACCCGCTGGGCGGCCACGCTGGCTGAGTGACCGGCGGCCTCGTGAACGCGCCTGCGGGGCGGCGAGGAGAACCAGGTGCATTGACCCGTAGGCTTGTTGACGCGGCTGATGGGTGGCCGGCCATCGAGCGCGGTGCGGCGTCAGGACCTCGTGCGGGCGAGCCGGGAGTGGTCGTCGACGGCGGTGTGGACGGAGCTGTGACCGATCACCGGCTTCCGCCTCCAGGCGCGTCGGTCGTGGCCTGCCGGTTGGCCGTGGTCTGTCGTCGGGACATGGTGCGATGGCCGCCGCCGTCGGCGTACCCACTTGTGAGCGGTGGCGCGGGAGACGCCGGTTGCGTCGACGATGTGCGCGCTGGGGCGTCCCGGTGCGGACCGGATCGACCAGGAGGCGTCCGCCGTGGACGGTCAGCCGGCCTTGGGGCCGGGTCATCTGCTTTGTGGCCGTGAGCGTACGGTGACGGGCCTCAGTCGAGGATGAAGGTACCGCCGGCTGCGGTGGCGAGGTCGGGTGCGAGGTCGGGTGCGAGGGCTGCCGCGGGGGTGCAAGCGCCGGGCTTGCCTCGGCCGCGTGCGAGGCGGGCGGCGGTCTCGGCGGTGACGGCGGTGTGGTCCATACCGTCGTCGGCACGCAGCCAGCCCTCGCGACGGGTGCCGTCGGGCCAGGTGACGACCGCGTGGTCCCAGGAGTGCCGGCGCGGCCTGGGTGTGGCCTCTGCCTTGACGGCGGCCATACGACGGACGGCGAAACGCCGCACCACCGGGATCGACAGCAGCTTCCCGGCCGGCGGAGGCATCGCGCGTGCGATCGCAGACGTGGGGGCCAGGGCCGTGGTCACGGTGACCGAGTCGGCGCCGCTGACCCGCAGTGCGGCCATGAGTTCGCCGGCGGGGGCGCCCGCGGACTTCACCGTCTCGCCATCGCGGAGGGTGAGATGCTGCGGGTCGGCGCCCAGGCACGCGGTGACCCAGCAGCGGTGACGGCCGGGATCGCGGGCTTCGCCTGGGCGAAGAGGTCGGCGATGACTTCTCGGGTGGGTGGAAGAGGGAGTCGGGCTCCACTTCCGTATCGCGGCCGGGCCCCGGCGGACCTGGCGACGGGTGCTGCGGCCGCCAGGTGGATGGATCACGTCGTGCCTGTCCAGCTTCTTGCCGACAGGCCGGAACGGCGGGGAATGAACCCGGCAGGCTGGTGGTTGCCGTAACCGAATGTGATTCGGATAACGGAAGGACAGCCATGACCGACTCGTCGCGGCGGGACGCACTCTTGGAAGCCCGCTACGGGCAGCAGGCAAAGCCGGAGAACTTCATCTGGAACGAGCAGATCGAAACGCTGATCGCGCACCGCTCAGTGCGCGCGTTCACCGACGAGCCGCTGCCCGACGGCGCTCTGGAGACGGTGGTGGCAGCCGCCCAGTCGGCGTCCACATCGTCGAACCTTCACCAGTGGAGTCTCGTGGCCGTCTCGGACCCGGAGACGAAGGCCGAGCTGGCGAGGCTGACGCACGGCGTGGAGTTCGCCGGGTTCGATTTCGTCGCCCAGGCCCCCAGCGTGCTGCTGTGGGTAGCGGACATGTCGCGCAACCACACGATCAGCGTCGAGCTGGGCAGCAAGCCCGTCGTCACCGACTACGTCGACGCCTTCCTGATGGCTTCGATCGACGCGGCCCTGGCTGCCCAGAACGGGCTCGTCGCGGCAGAGGCGATCGGCCTGGGAGGCGTGTACCTGGGCTCGCTGCGCAACCATGCCAAGGAGCTCGCCGACCTGATCGCACTTCCCCCGTACGCCTATGTCGTGTTCGGCATGGCCATCGGCACCCCGGACCCGCACCGCCCCAGCGCGGTGCATCCCCGCCCGGCGCAGAACGTCGTACTGCACCGCGAGCGCTACCGGACACGGCCGACCGAGGAGTGGATCGAGGACTACGAGACCGCGTTCAAGGACTTCCGCGCCGAGTACGGACTGCGTGACAAGACATGGAGCCACTCGGTCGTGGTGGGCATGGGCCTGGACTACATGGACGGGCGTGAGAACCTGCGCCGTACGCTGGAGGAGCGCGGCTACCTGCTGCGCTGAAGGGCATTCGACAGGGAGTGAGGGCACCGGGCGTGGCCAGGCCGAAGACGCCGCTGTTGTCCGCGACACGAATCGCGGACGGCGCGATCGAACTCGTCGAGCGCACCGGCGACATCCAGATGGTTCAGCTGGCCCGGCACCTCGGTGTCGCCCCGTCATCGCTCTACTCCCATGTCACAGGCCGGGCGAAGGTCATCGACCTCGCCCGGCTGCGGATGCTGGAACGTATGGAACCCGTCGGACCCGCGCGCGACTGGCGCGAAGCCGTGGCCAACCTCCTGCGCCAGCTCACCATCCTGTACAGCAGGCACCGACGCATCCTGCCGCTCCTGTCCACCACCGCCGTGGCCTGCGACCGTTCCATCGCGGTGTACGAACCGATGTTCGCCGCGCTGCTCGAAGGGGGCTTCCGGCCAGACCAGCTGCGCCTGGTCGTCGCCATGGTCGAGTTCCAGGCATTCGGTCTCGCCCAGGGACTGCCGACGCCGGCCATGTCCGACCACATCCGCGAGACCCTGCCCGCCTACACCGCGTCGGTGGACCACTCAAGGTACGACCTGGCCACCGCGACCGAGTTCTCCGTGGCCATGGTCATCGGCGGGCTGGAAGCGATCCGGACCCGCCCCGGTGGGCCGTGACGCACTCCGGCCCAACCGCGGCCGTCACGTCGAACGGCCACCGGCATGCGACCGTCACGTCCATCGGCGTCGCAACGTAGTTGAGCGGTGCTTCAGTCGTCGGGAGGTAGGGGAGTCGCCGCAGTGTTACCGGTACCGGATGCGCGACGAGGCGGAGGCCCGAGCCAAGCCCTCACGGACATGACGCCCCGACCGGCACCGAGCCACGACCCTCTGGGCGGGCGCTGGAACAGCGCGATGGCACCCCGGCCGCCGCGTGTCGGACAGGCGGGTCTTGTGCCGCTCACGTTCGCTTGCGGTGTTCAGCCCAGCACGCCACCTGCCGGGAGGAGGATCCCCCGCTGTGCGGGAGCGGCTGACCAGTCGGTCGGGGCGGAGTGCCCAGCGCCCTCCCGGAGGCCGGGACGGCGCAGCGGGGAACCGTTCGGGCCACTCCGACCAGCACCTGATGACCACCCTCGGGTGACGCCGCCGGCCTCACGCACGACCGTCCACCTCACCGTGCGGGCCGTCCCATGTGGTGGGCACCGTGCCGTCGACGGCCGCGACCGGTTCACCGGTCGGTGTGCCGAGCCGAGGATCAGGCTTCGCGGTGCTCCGCTCACGGGTCTCCGGCAGCAGGAGCGGGCACGCCGGCGGCACCACCGCCATCGCGCTCACGTACCAGCCGACCGACGCCGATCCGCAGGCGGACTGCGGGCGGGTCACCACCACAGGCGCCACCGCGCCGCCCGCCACCCCGCCGAGGCTGTAGGCGAGCCCCGCCCCGGAGTAACGCAGGCGGACCGGGAACAGCTCGGGCAGGAACGCTCCCATGGGCCCGTAGATCACTCCCCTGAGGAACAGGGTGCCGCCGCGACCGTGCCGTATCACCTCTCAGGTTGTCTGAGGAGCTGAGTTGCCGTTACTGTACCCGCATGCTGCTGCGCGAGCTTCTTCTCCTCGGCTGCCGCTGCGGGGCCTGACACATGACCGGCACCCCGCAGCGGGGTTCCGGGCTGGGCCGGTCTCCGGAAAGCCGACTGAAAGAAATTCCGCACCGATGACTTCCTCCCCCCTCCCGCACGGCACGGCGTTCCCCACCCTGCGCACCCCTTCCGGTGACCTCCCCGCGGACGCGCCCCGCTGGAACCCCCAGCGTCCGAGCGCGATGCCGCACCACCGCTACCAGTCCGCGCACGAGCGGGTCGCGCTGCCGCTCACGGACCGCCGCTGGCCGTCGCGCCGGCTGGAGCGCGCTCCGCTGTGGGTGCCCGTCGACCTCCGGGACGGCAACCAGGCACTGGCCGAACCGATGGACACCGAGCGCAAGCGCCGGATGTTCGACCTCCTGGTCACCATGGGCTTCAAGGAGATCGAGGTCGGCTACCCCTCCGCGAGCCAGACCGATTTCGACTTCGTCCGGCACCTGGCCACCAGCGGAGCCGTCCCCGACGACGTGACCGTCTCCGTGTTCACCGCCGCGCGGCAGGACCTCATCGACCGGACCGTCGCCTCCGTCGAAGGGCTGCCCCGCGTCCTCGTCCACCTCTACACCGCCACCGCGCCCACCTGGCGGGACGTCGTCCTGGGCCGCTCCCGCGAGGAGGTGCACGCGCTGATCCACGAGGCCGCCACCCACCTGCTGCGCCGCGTCGAGGAACGGCCTCACGCCGACATCCGGTTCGAGTTCTCCCCCGAGGTGTTCAACCTCACCGAGCCGGACTTCGTACTGGAGGTGTGCAACAGCCTGTCCGAGCTGTGGGAGGCCGGCCCCGACCGGCCGGTGGTGCACAACCTGCCGGCGACCGTGGAGATCGCCACTCCCCATGTGTACGCGGACCAGATCGAGTACATGGACCGCCATCTGGCCCGCCGCGACGCGGTGATCCTCTCGGTGCACCCGCACAACGACCGGGGTACCGGCGTGGCCTGCGCCGAACTCGCGGTCCTGGCGGGCGCGCAGCGGGTGGAGGGGTGTCTGTTCGGCAACGGCGAGCGCACCGGCAACGTCGATCTGGTGACGCTGGCGCTGAACCTGTACGCGCAGGGCGTCAACCCGATGATCGACTTCTCCGACATCGACGCGGTGCGCGAGGTCGTGCAGTACTGCAACCGGCTGCCGGTACACCCCCGTCACCCCTACGGCGGCGACCTCGTGCACACCGCCTTCTCCGGCACCCACCAGGACGCCATCTCCAAGGGCCTGGCCCACCACGCCAAGCGCGCCGCCGAGTTGGGGGTGCCGGCCGAGCAGGCGCCGTGGGCGGTGCCGTACCTGCCCATCGACCCGGGTGACATCGGCCGTACCTACGAAGAGGTCATCCGGATCAACTCCCAGTCCGGCAAGGGCGGCATCGCCCACCTCCTGCACACCCACCACGGCCTGGACCTGCCGCAGGGCATGCGGCCGGACTTCTCCCGCACGGTGCAGCAGGTCACCGACTCGACCGGCGAGGAACTGTCGCACAAGGAACTGTGGGAGCTGTTCCGCACCACCTACCTCGCCCCCGCCCTGGACGGCCCGGCCACCCTGGAGTCCTGGCACACCACCGAACCCGTTCCCGGCGAGCACCGGTTCACCTGCACCCTGCGCACCGGCGACCGGGAACACCACTGCGCGGGCACCGGCAACGGGCCCCTGTCCGCCTTCGCCGACGCGCTGAGCGGCATCGGCGTCACCGTCGACATCCTCGGCTACACCGAGCACTCCACCACCAGCGGCCCCAACAGCCCCGCTGTCGCCTACGCCGAGTGCCGCGTCGACGACGTGGTGCGCTGGGGCGCCGGCTGGGACACCTCGGTGCTCACCGCCTCCGTGCACGCGGTCATGGCCGCCGTCAACCGTTCCGGGCGGGTCGCCTCGTGAGCGCACCCCCGGTTCTGTCCGTGCGGGACGTGGACGTCGTACGCGACGGCAACCCGATCCTGCACGGGGTGTCACTGACCGTCCGGGCCGGCGAGCACTGGGCGCTGCTCGGGAGCAACGGCGCGGGCAAGAGCACCTTGCTCGCTCTCCTCGGGGCACTGACCCACCCCACCCGGGGCCACGTCGAGGTACTGGGCCACCGCCTGGGCCGGGTCGACATGCGCCGGCTGCGCTCGTACATCGGCCATGTCAATCCCCGACACGACCTGCGGTCGCCACTGAAGGTGCGCGACGTCGTACTGACCGGCCTGACCAACACCCTGGAGCGGGTGCCCCGCCGGCAGCCGACGCACGAGCAGGTCGCCGAGGCCGACCGGCTGATCGCCCTGCTCGGCCTCGGTGAGCGCCGCGACGCCCGGTGGCCGACCCTGTCCCAGGGCGAACGGGGCCGTGCGCTCATCGCGCGGGCCCTCATGCCCAGTCCGCGGCTGCTGCTGCTCGACGAGCCCGCCACCGGTCTGGACGTGGCCGGCCGGGAGCAACTCATCGAGCGGATCGACACCCTCCAGCACACCTTCACCGGTCTGGCGTCGGTGCTGGTCACCCACCATCTGGAGGAACTCCCCCCGGGGACGAGCCATGTGATGCTGTTGCGGGACGGGCGCTGTCTCGCCTCCGGCCCGGCCGACGAGGTGCTGACCAGCGACCGGGTCAGCGAGTGCTTCGACCATCCGGTCCGGCTCACCCGCGTCGACGGACGCTGGAGCGTCCGGGCCGGCCGCCCGGCGGGGAGACCGGGGCCGGCCGCAGCGGCGGTGTGACGGGAACAGTCCGTGGTGGTGCGTTCCCTCCCCAGCGGGGCGCGCACCACCACGACCGGCCACTGGACGTTCGTTTCCAAGGGGGCAGTGGTCGGGCATCTGGGATCGGGTGACGGGTCGGCCGGCGGCGAAGGGGCCCACCATGCGCCCTCGCACGCCGGCGGGAGCGCGTCGGGCTCATCCACGCCGCCCCCGGAGCTGATGAGCAAGGCGCCCGGCTTCCGGGACAACCGGCGAGGTGCGGCCCTTGCTCGCCGGGCGACGGCGCACCGTCAGCCCGGGTGTGTGACCGCAAGCCCTGACCGAGGTCATCGACCCCTCGGTACCGACGGGAAGAACCGGGACCATCGACGCACCGGGATCCGGGTCCGCCGACCGGCAGCCGGGCGCAAGGACCGGGACAGGCTCATCCTGGACTGGACGCCCACAGGAGATCTTGTCAGCGAGGTACGTGGGCAGGACGCCCGAGCATCGTACAGACGGCCCCTGCGACAGCCGTTGGCCTCGCGAGGGCGCGGGGGCCGGGCCGGCTGCCCCCACCCGTGCCCTCCGGTACCTTCCCGTCTCCCCTGCCTTCGGCCTCTCCTTGTTCGATTCCAGTGAGGTCACACCGAACCGTGAGGAGCATCAGAGGTGCACCAGCCCGAAGACCGGACCAGGGCCGCGGACCTGGAGCGTGAGCGGAGGGCGGCGCTCGCCGCCACCGCGACGCGTCAGCCGGTCGATGCCGGATCGCTCCCGGCGTCGGCCGTTCTGCTGCAGAACACCGCGGGCAACGCCGCCATGTCACGGGTGGTCGACATGGCTCGGCAGGGAGGGGCCACGGCGGTCCCCGAAGCCGTCCAGCGTGTCGTGCGCCACGGCACGGCCGCGACGACCGTCCAACGGGCGGAGGAGAAAGCGACGGGCGGCCACGGCGGTATCAACAAACGGGCCGGAGGCAGCGTACTGGAGAAGCCCACGAACGAGGTGGAGCGGAAGTTCTACTCGGACATGCGCGCCGGCAAGCATGCCGCTCTGGAGCACGTGGTGCCGCATTCGTACTCCGCCGCGGACGCCAAGAAAATGGACAGCAAGACGGAGGGCAGCGACGAGACCCACATCTACATCGACAACCTGACTCACGGGATGAACAAGCCGAAGCTGCTCGACATCAAGGTGGGTGAAAGCACGGCGAGCAAGCAGGAGTTGCTGCTCACCATGGAGAAAGCGGCCGCCGCGAAGAAGAAGGCGAAGCTGAAGCTCGCCGATGCGGTGACCGGATCGAAGTCGAACGATTATCGCGTGGTCGCCGGCACGGGCCTGGGAGGCAACCGCCTCATGAACGGCATGTTGTCCAAGCACAACATACGGAAGCTGTCGAACGACGCGAGCGTCTACGACGAAATGGCGCAGCAGTTGGAACAGGTGCGGGGCGCCGCCCGCGCTTCCGGCCTCGCCTTCATCGCCGCGAGCGTGCTCATCGCAGTGGACCAGGAGCCGACGGACGGAAACCAGGCCGCCTCGGCCAAGCTCAAACTCATCGACTTCGCCCACACCTTCGGCAGCAGCACCATGAGCGAAGAGCAGACGGAGAAATACCGGCAGCGCTTCGACAAGGGACTGCAGTCACTGATCGAAGACGTCAGGGCGGCTGCCAGAAAGGCAAGCAACCAGGACGGGACGAGCGACCAGAACGTGGAATAGCGGCCCACGGCCCTGCCCCGCGAGGTTCAGCGAAGGCGCCGGGGCGCCGGACGCGAGCCCGCGTCATTCCGGAGGAACGCGGAACTCGAATTCGGGACGGTCCCACGGCACGGCGGGCGGGTTGGCGAGCGCGGTCCCGGTCCGCACCGCGCCTACGCGGTGGTAGAAGCCCTCGGCAGGACGATGCGACACGACCTTGACCCGGTCGAGCCCGGCGGCACGGGCCTCGGACCGCATGTGCGCGACGAGCAGCCGTCCGATACCCCTTCCTTGCGCTTCGTCGGCGACGAACAGGAGGTCGAGTTCCGGTGGGGCGAGGACGAGCGAGTAGAACCCGAGGACCCGGCCTCCCTGCTCGTCGGCGCCGACGGCCGCGAAGACGCGGTGGGCCTCGATGTAATCGGGCCCGACCCGGTAGCCCGCGACCGCGGCCGCGTACGTGCCCGCGTAGGCGCCCGAGCCACGCACGAGCCGCGTCAGCCGTTTGGCATCCCGTGCGACGGCCCTCCGTACCGTGACCGGCCGGCTGATCGGGGAAGTGCGTGAACTCATCGGGAGAGTATGTCGCACCGGGGTGTGCCGTCACGCAGCCCGGCGGGCGGGCGGGGCGGCCAGGAGGCGGTCCAGGGGTACGTCGCCCCGGGAGAGGACCGGCGCGTCGGCCTCCCCCTGGACATCGAGGACGTCAGCGCAGGGGACACCCGAGCGGGGGGCCTGCGGCCGCGCACGGGGTGCGGGGAGATCCGCTGGCCCGCTCCAGCCGGGACGTCTTCACCGCTTCCGGGGGCACGTCGGCCGGCCGGGCAGGCTCCGCACCGGCCCGACCGGCTGATCGAGCGGTGTGCCGCGCGCCTGTGCCCGCGCCCGGCACCGGAGCCCCTCAGTTCCCCGCGGGGGCCTCGCAGCGCAGGAACGACAGCGCCATCCCGCCCAGGTCCTCGATGAGGTCGGACAGGTCACCGCTGTCGCTCCCGGCCGCCTCCGCGGCCTCCGCGGCCTCCGCGGCGACGCCGAGCGCCATGGCGCGGGCGAGCGTCGCGTAGACGGTGACGAAGCAGGACCTGACCGCCCGCTGCGGATCGGGGTGACGGAGTTCGGGGAGCAGGCCCGCCAGTGGCCTGCCTTCCCACCGGTCGTCCCGGACGAGTTCCCGGTGCTCGGTGCAGAGCACTTCCTGGAACCGTTCCTGGGCCGCGCGCAGGATGGCGTCCTTGCCGTCGACGCGGGTGCAGGCCCGGCGGGGCGCTTCTGGGACGTGGACACCCGCCCGGTCCAGGCAACCGCCGGCCGGGGATGCCCACCGTGGGGCCGGCACCGGCCGTCAGCCGAGGTCCGCGCCGGGGGCCGCTCCCTGGCTCAGTGCGCGCAGCAGGGCGTGCTGCCGACGGACCTGCTCGCGGCCCCGGTACGGCTCGCGCCGGCCCTCGTACTCGCTGGACAGCCAGCCCTGCCAGCCGGCCGTGCGCAGGGTGGCGATGATCTCCGGCCAGGGGATGTGCAGGTCGGTGAGCCGGTCGTCGATCTCGAAGAACTTCGCCTGGATGAAGTGCACGTGGGGCAGCACGTCGGCCAGGTCGCTCATGGGGACGGCCAGGGGTTCCAGGAAGGCCGGCCGCTTCTTGCCCTCGAAGCCCTCGTGGCCGTCGTCGACCGGGGCCGTCTGGAAGATGCCGGTGTCGATGAGCAGCTTGAAGTGGTCGCTGCCCGTCCGGTCGATGAAGTCGAGGTATGCCTGGGTGACCGGGTGCTTGACCGGAGTGGGGCTGTGGATCTCGGGGCAGATGACGATGTCGAGGTCGGCGGCGAGGTCGAGGACGCGTTCGACGGCGGGCTGCCAGATGGGGTGCGGGTCGAGTTCCGGGGTGACGACGCCGAACTTGGGGCGGATCGACGTGAAGCCGAGCCGCTTGGCCAGGCGCAGGTCGCGTTCGAGCTGGGCCCGGCCCTCCTCGGCGGTGAGGTCGCGGTCGCGCCACAGGGCGGTGTCGACCCAGGAGCCGTAGTTGGTCGGGGTGAGTCCGTAGCGGTCGAGGAGCCGGTGCCAGGTGTCGGTCCAGGCCGGGTCGGGGTGCGGGTAGCCGGGGATGTTGCCCTCGCCGAGGATCTCGATGCCGGTGGCGCCGAGGTCGGCGATGTCGGCCATGGCGTCCTCCAGGGACATCGAGGTCCAGAGGTCACCGGAGTAGCTGTAGAGCGAGACGCCGTAGCGCAGGCCGTCGGCCGGGGTGGTGTCGGGCACGATCGTGGCCGTGGCGGTGGAGCGGAACACCGAGGGTCCGGCGATCTCGGGGATGTAGGGGCGGCGCAGGTGGACGGCGACCTCCAGGTGGTGGACGCCCGCGCTCAGGCCGCCGGGGTGGGGGACGAAAAGCGTGGCGGGTTCGTCGAGCTGCCACCGTACGTCCGTGGAGGCGCGCAGTTCGTCGAGGGTGAACGTGCGTCCCTGCAATGTCCAGCGCTGCGCCTGCCGGGGGAACGCGCGGCCGTCGACGGTCACGTCGGCGCCGTCGACGAGGCTGCCGGCGATGCCGCGGTAGTTGGGGTTGCGCAGCTGGAGCTGGAAGCCCTCGGTGCCGGTGGCATCGGTCGTGTTGCGGAAGCCGCGCTGCTGGATGATCGGGCGTTCGAGCATGGTCGTCCTTCGTGGTTCGGTGCGTGCGGTGGGGCGTCGGTCGCCTGGGGCGCCGCGCGGTGGTCAGGCGGGGCGCCGCTCCAGGTCGTACAGGCGCATGCAGGCCGCCTGGACCAGGCAGAGCAGGGCCGGCAGGCCGATGAAGGCCCACTCGATGGCCTGGCTCGCCTGGGCGGAGACGTGGTCGGCGCGGTAGCCGCCCCAGGCGAGCGCCCAGGCGAAGAGAGAGCCGCCGAGTGCGGTGCCCACCTTGGTGGCGAAGCTGTACCCGGCGTAGAGCAGGCCCTCGTCGCGGCGGCCGGTGAGGGTCTCGTGGTGGTCGATGGTGTCCGAGACCAGCGCGGGGGCGGCGACCAGCCCGAAGCCGCCGAGCAGGTTGGCGAGGAGGAAGACGGCGATGAACGCGGCCGGCTGTCCGTCCAGGAAGAAGAGGAGGACGTACAGGGCCGCCGTCGCAGCGAGGCCGAGGGTGATGCCGCGGCGCTTTCCGCTGCGGCGCAGGAACCACGGCGTGACGAGGGAGCCGACCAGTGCGGAGAGGGAGAAGGCGAGCAGGATGTAGCTCGTGGCCCAGGTGTCGTCGAGGACGTCACGGGCGTAGTAGACGGCGCCCGCGGTGATGATGCCGAGCCGGACGAAGGCGGTCAGGGAGGCGGCGCTCACCCCGAGCCAGTGGCGGTTGCGGGGCAGCGAGGCGAGGGCGCGCAGGGAGGTGGCCTCGCGGGCGGCCGGCGGGGCGGGGCGTTCCCGGCACAGCAGGGCGACGATCCAGTAGAGCAGCGTGCCGGCCGTGCCGAGGACGAGGGCCATGCCGGTGAAGCCGCGGGCCCGGTCGGTGCCGCCGAGGGCCTCGACGAGCGGCATGACGGCGAGGGAGACGGTGATCAGGCCGAGCGAGGCGCCGACGAACCGGTAGCCGCTCATTTTCAGGCGGGTGTCGGTGTCGTCGGTGAGCATGGGCAGCATCGCGCCGTAGGGGACGTTGACCAGCGAGTGGCAGATGCCGACGACGACGAAGGTGACCGCGGCCCAGACCACCGCCGTGGTGCCGGTGCCGGGCGAGGTGAAGGCCAGCGCGAAGGCGAGGCCGAGGACGGGCGCGGCGAAGATCAGGTAGGGGCGGGCGCGGCCGAAGCGGCTGCGGGTGCGGTCGACGGCGAGGCCGACCAACGGGTCGATGGCCGCGTCGGCGATCCGGCCGATCAGCAGGATCGTGCCGGCGGTGGCGGCGGTCAGGGCGGCGACGTCCGTGTAGAAGAACAGCAGGAACGCCGTCAGCGTGGTCCAGGTCAGGTTGGACGCCAGGTCACCGAGCCCGTAGCCGAACTGGGCGGACCTGGTCGGCGCGGGCGGACCGGCGGAGGGGGAGGCGGCCACGCCGGTGGCGGGTGAGGGCACGGCACTCATCGTCGAGTCCCTTCGGGAGGCAGGGCGGGCCGCCGCGACGCGCGGGAGGCGGGGCGGGAGGGGCGGCTGCCGGTGACTGCGGCGGACGTCGTCCTGTCCGCTCACTGCCGTCGGAACTTATGCACGCCGTAGACATAAGTCAATGGATTACGGCGACCCTGTGCGCGGTATAGGCGCAATGGATGCCGGCCCCGCGGGCATCCACCCGCCGAGGTGCGCGAGCGGCCGGGCGCCTCAGACCGCGGCCACCAGGCGCTCGGGGTCCACCGCGGAGGGGCTTCCGCCCGGCGCCCAGGCGGCGAGCGCGTCCGCCGACAGCAGGGCCTCGACGGCGAGGTGCGCCCCGCCCACGACACCGGTGTCGCCCGCGACGGAGGACCGGATGGTCAGCCCCTCGGAGGCCAGCGGCAGGGCCCGGCTGCGCACCGTGTGGTCGACGACCCGCAGGAAGGTGTCCCCGCCGGAGACGGCGCCGCCGCCGAAGACCAGGCAGTCGGGGTCGTAGAAGTTCACCAGGGCGGCCAGCAGGCTGCCGATGCGCTCGGCGGCCCGCGCTACGGCCGTCAGGCACCAGGCGTCACCGGCCATGACGCCCCGGCCGATGTCGGCCGGGGTGATCTCGCCGGTCGCCCGGTGGATGTCGGCGAGGAACCGGCTGCGGCCCTCGTGCACGGCGCTCACCGCGTCCCGGGCCAGCGCCCAGCCGCCCGCGAGCGCCTCCAGGCAGCCCGTGCGCCCGCACCGGCACATCACGGAGTTGTCCTCCAGCACGCGGGCGTGCCCGATGTCGCCCGCGGCGCCCTTGCTGCCGCGATGGACCCGGCCCCGGCTGACGATGCCCGCGCCGATGCCGGTGCCGGCCTTCACGAAGATCAGGTGCTGGTCGTCGGCGAGGCCGGTGGTCCTGGCCTCGCCCAGGGCGAGCAGATTGGCGTCGTTGTCGACCCAGACCGGCACGCCGCGGCGGCGGCGCAGCCGGCCGCGGATGTCGTAGCCGTCCCAGCCGGGCATGATCGGGGGCTGCGAGGGCCGCCCGGTGGCGAACTCCACGGGGCCGGGGACACCGATCACCACGGCCCACAGCCGCTCGGGGTCGCGCCCGTCGAGCAGGGCGGTGAACTGCTCGTCGAGGAAGTCGAGGGTCTGCTCGGGGCCGCGGGCGATGCGCCACTCCAGGTGGCGGCGGTCCAGCACCCGGCCGTCGAGGTCCGTGACGGCCACGTCGAGCGCGGCGGCGCCGAGCACCGCGCACAGCACGAGTCCCCGCTCGGCCCGGAAGCGCAGCCGCCGCGGCGCCCGCCCCCCGTTCGACGGACCGACGTCGGCGTCCTCCAGCAGACCGAGGTCCATCGCCTCCTCGACCCGCTGGGAGATGACCGTGCGCCCCAGGAGGGCGGTCGCGCCCAGCTCCGGACGGGTGCGCGCCCGGTTGCCGCGCACCAGGCGCACCACGGTGGAGAGGGCCTCGTACTGGTCGATGGCGGTGGGAGGACGACGCGACATGCCGCCATCATTGCGCACCCCCGTCGCGACTTCTGTCGCCGGGGAGCACACTCTTGACGACTTTTGCACGCCACGTGCAATAGTGGTCCCGTCATTCGTTCCCGAGGAGAAGCCGAGGCGGACATGCAGCAGATCCGAGCCGCGGTCGTGGGCACGGGATTCATGGGTTCCGTGCACGCCCGTGCCGTGACGGCGGCGGCGGGCCGGGTGCGCCTGGTGGCAGGCAGTACGCCCGGCCGCGCCCGGGAGCTGGCCGACGCCGTGCCCGGAGCCGTACCCGCCACGTTCGAGGAGGTACTCGCCTCCGACGTGGACGTCGTCCACGTCTGCACCCCCAACCACCTGCACCACGACCTGGCCCGGCGGGTGCTGGAGGCCGGCAAGCACGTGGTCTGCGAGAAGCCCCTCGCCGTCTCGGTGAAGGAGGCGGAGGACCTCACGGACCTCGCGGCGCGGACAGGGCGGGTGGCGACCGTGCCGTTCGTCTACCGCTTCTACGCCTCCGTACGGCTGGCGCGTTCGCTGATCGCGGACCAGGCCCGCGGGCCCTGGCTGCTGCACGGCTCGTACCTCCAGGACTGGCTCGCGGACGCGGACGCCGACAACTGGCGGGTGGACACCGGCCGCGGCGGCGACAGCCGGGCCTTCGGGGACATCGGCATCCACTGGTGCGACCTGATGGAGTTCGTCACCGGCCAGCGCATCACGGCCGTACAGGCCACCCTCGGCCGGGCCCACCCGGTCCGCGCGGGCCGCGCGGTGTCCACCGAGGACGGCGGGGTGGTCTCCTTCCGCACGGACGGCGGCGGGCTGGGCTCCCTGGTGATCAGTCAGGCCAGCGCCGGACGCAAGAACCGGCTCTGGTTCTCCTTCGACGGTCCGGAAGCCAGTTACGTCTTCGACCAGGAGCGTCCCGAACGCCTCTGGGTCGGCGGCCGGGACGCCGACCGCGTGCTGACGCGCGATCCGGCACGTACCGGCGGCCGGCCGGACGCCCTGCCCGCCGGCCACCCGCAGGGCTACCGCGAGTGCTTCGCCGACTTCGTCGCCGACACCTACGCCGCCGTACGGGGCGAGAGCGTGGACGGACTGCCCACCTTCGACGCCGGCCTGCGCGCCGCCCGCCTGACCCGGGCGGTGCTCGACTCGGCCGCCGCCGACTCCACCTGGACGGAGGTCCCCGCATGAAACTCGGCATGCTCACCGCCTGCCTGCCCACCTGGTCCCTGGAGCGCGTCGCCGGCTGGGCCGCGCAGACCGGCTACGAGCGCCTGGAGGTCGCCGTCTGGCCGGACACCGGCGGACGCGACTTCGAGGCCGCGCACATCGACGTCGCCCACTTCGACGCGCGCGAACGCGAGCGCGTGCGGCGCGTGACGGAGGAGACCGGCCTGACGGTCTCGGCCCTGGCCTACTACGAGAACAACCTCCACCCCGACCCCGCCCGCCGCCAGGAGATCCGCACCCACCTCCAGCACGCCGTCGACGCCGCCCAGGCCCTCGGCGTGCCGTACGTCGGCACCTTCATCGGCCGCGACCCGGCCCGCAGCGTGCCCGAGAACCAGCGCGAGGCCGAACGCGTCCTGCCCGAACTCGTCGACTACGCGGGCGAACGCGACGTGAAGCTGATCATCGAGAACTGCGTGATGGAGGGCTGGCACCCCGACGGCCACCCCGGCAACATCGCCTACTCCCCCGAGCTGTGGGAGTGGATGTTCTCCCTCGGCCTGTACCTCAACTGGGACCCCTCCCACCTGATGTGGCTCGGCATCGACCCCCTGGCCACCATCGCGCCCTACGCCGACCGCATCGTCCACGCCCAGGCCAAGGACATCGAGCTGGACCCGGTGGCCCGCAACCGCTACGGCTTCTTCGGCACCACCGTCAAGAACGGCGACCCCTGGGCCACCGGCTGGTGGCGCTACCGCGTACCCGGCCGCGGCCAGGTCGACTGGACCCGCGTCGTCGACCGGCTGTACGAGGCCGGGTTCACCGGCACCCTCTCCGTCGAACACGAGGACCCGCTGTGGGGCGGCACCCCGGAGAAGGTCTGCCAGGGCCTGGCCATCGCCCACCACACCCTGCGCCCCCTCGTCGTGGCCTGACCCTCACCCCGGAGCCCCCATGTCCCTCCCCTCGGCAACCGCCTACGACCTCGTCGTCGTCGGCAGCGGCCCCACCGGCAGCACCTACGTGCGCGAGGTGTACGACCGTCACCCCACCGCCCGCGTCCTGCTGCTCGACGCCGGCCCGCGCCTGACCGACCCGCCCGGCACCCACGTCAAGAACATCCCCGACGCCGGCGAACGCGCCCGCGCGCAACGCGCCTCCGAGGGCCCCGGCCCGGCCGGCCGGCCGGGCACCCGCCTGCTCGGCGCGCCCGACCTGCCCGCCGCCGCCCTCTCCACCAACGTCGGCGGCATGGGCGCCCACTGGACCGGCGCCTGCCCCCGCCCGGGCGACGGCGAGCGGATCCCCTTCGTCCCCGCCGCCGAGCTGGACGCCCACCTGGCCCGGGCCGAGCAACTGCTGCGCGTCGACGCCCACGCCTTCGACCACGCCCCCTTCGCGGACGAGGTGCGCGCCCGCCTCTCGGCCCTCTTCGACCCGGAGCGGCCGCAGGACCGACGGGTGGCCCCGATGCCGCTGGCCGTCACCAGACGCCCCGACGGCGCCCACACCTGGAGCGGCACCGACGTCGTCCTCGGCCGGGCGGCACACGACCCGCGCGTGGAGATCGCGGACCGCTGTCTGTGCCTGCGCGTCGTCCTGGACGCCGGCACCGTGACCGGGGTGACCGTACGGGACCTGGCCGACGGCGCGGAGAGGACCGTCACCGCCCGGGCGGTCGTCGTGGCCGCGGACGCCCTGCGCACCCCGCAGCTGCTGCACGCCTCCGGCATCCGCCCGCCCGCCCTGGGCCGTTACCTCAACGACCAGCCGCAGATCGTCCACGCCGCCCGCCTGCCCGACGACGTCGTCACCGCCCACCGGGCCGTCACCGGCCGCACCCGCGACGAGGACGGCGCCATCGTCCCGCAGAGCGGGGTCAGCTGGGTGCCCTACACCGACGCGCACCCCTTCCACGGCCAGGTGATGCAGCTCGACGCCTCCCCCGTCCCGCTCGCCGACGACACGACCGTCGAGCCCGGCACGGTCGTGGGACTGGGCTGGTTCTGCGCCAAGGACATCACCGCCGAGGACCGCGTCGAGTTCGACGACACCACGGCCGACGCGTACGGCCTGCCCGCGATGCGCGTGCACTACCGCTACACCGAGCGCGATCTCGTCACCGTCGACCGGGCCAGGAAGGCCGTGACCGAAGCGGCGGCGGCCGTGGGAATCCCCCTGGACGACTCCCCCGTCCTGCTGCCCGCGGGCAGCTCGCTGCACTACCAGGGCACCACCCGCATGGGCCCCGCCGACGACGGCACCAGCGTCTGCGACAGTCACAGCCGCGTCTGGGGCACCGAGGGCCTGTGGGTCGCGGGCAACAACGTCATCCCGACCGCCACCGCCTGCAACCCGACCCTGACCTCCGTCGCCCTCGCCGTCCGGGGCGCCGCCGCGCTCCTGGACCACCTGGAGCCGCCGGCGGGTCAGCCGGCCGGCCGGCTCGCCTTCTCCACGCCGACCGAGGAGAGGTGCTCACGCAGGTAGGCGGATGCCTCGGCGCGCTTGCCCGCCAGCAGCAGGCCGGCGATCTCCACGTGTTCCGCGCACCGGACCAGTGCGCGGTCGCGTTGGAGCGAGCGGCGGTATTCCATGAGCCGGCGCAGGCGGTCGACGCGGCGCAGCGCGTCGATGAAGAAGGAGTTGCGGCTGCACGCCATCACGGCTTCGTGGAAGCGGCTGTTGAGGTCGTACAGCTGGGCGTTGCCGATGGTGCGGATGTCGCCGTCCACCAGGCGCTGTTGTTGCGCGCGGACGGTTTCGAGGGCTTCGCGGTCGAGGGTGAAGCCGGGTTCGAGGACGGCGGCGGGTTCGATGGTGAGGCGGAAGCGGTAGCTGTCCTGGTACGCGTCCATCGAGGTGAGCATGGGCTGGAACTCCCAGCCGTAGCCCGGGAGGCGCTCGATCCAGCCTTCCACGGCGATGCGGCGCAGGAGGTGGGCGAGTTGTCCGGGCGTGAGGTCGTAGCGCCGGGCGAGGGCGTTCTCGGTGACCCGGTCGGGCAGGTTCCCGTCGAGGCGGTCGGCGGCGATCCGCAGGTAGGCGTCCTCGGCGTGGTCCTCGGCCGGCGGGCCCGCTGCCGCCTCGGTGAGGGCCGGCCCGGAGAGGGCGACGGTGTAGCCGCCGCGTTCGGCCGGGGCCACGGCACCTTCCGCCGCCAGCAGGCGCAGGGCCTGGCGGACGGGTGAGCGGGAGACCTTCAGCTGGTCGGCGAGGGCCCGTTCGACCAGGCGGGTGCCGGCCGGCAGCCCGCCGGACGCGATGTGCTCCAGGATGCGGGCGGCCGTCCGCCGGGTGAGCGGGGTGGGGCCGGGACCGGCCGTGGGCGCTGTCATCGTCTGGTGCCTCCGCGTGGGCCGGGACCTGCTGGTCCCGGCCGCCGACGTCATGGTGCGAGGACGGAGTGTACGTGTTCGACCTGCGGCGGAGCCGCGAAGTGCGGGCCGGCCAGGGCCCTCCAGCGGGCGAAGCCCTCGGAGGAGCGGAAGGTGACGGTGTGGTGCTCGACCGTCTCCCACCGGACCATCAGCCGGTAGCGCGAGGGGTGTTCGACACTGCGGTGCAGGTCGACTCCGTGGCAGCCGTCTGCCGCGAGGAAGTGGGGCCGGGCCTGGGCGACGGCCTCCTCGAACTGCTCCTCGTGGCCCGGCTCGACTTCGATCTGGGCGATCTCGGTGATCATGCGGTGCTGCTTTCTGCTGTCAGTCGCGGTGCGCGGCGGCCTTGCTGTGTTCGGCGTCGACCCGTGCGGTGACGCCGGTCTCGACAATGGTGCGGGTGGCGTCGACGGAAGCGTAGATCCACAGGATCCGCATCGGCTCGGTGGCGGAGGCGTTGCGGAACCGGTGGGGGGTGCCGGCGGGGACGTAGGTGGTGTCGAAGCGGGTCACGTGGTGTTCGGTGCCGTCGATCTCCACGACGGCGTCGCCTTCGAGGATGGTCACGCTCTCGGGGCAGTTGTGGGTGTGCAGCGCGATGCCCGCGCCGCCCTCGAAGAGGGTCTGCCCGGTGAGGAAGACCTCGGCGCCGACGGCCCGGGTGACCAGCGGGATGGTGCGGGCGCCGCCGCCGCGGCTGAAGGAGGTCAGCTCGGCCGGGCGCAGGACGGCGGGTTCGAAGGAGGCGAAGCAGGGCTCGTCGGTGGCGTGGTGGTCGTGCACGGTGTTCTCCAGGTGGGGGGGTGGTCAGGCGGCCGGGCCGATCCAGACCGTCTTGGTGTTGGTGAACTCGCGGATGCCCTCGGCGCCGAGTTCCCGGCCGTAGCCGGACTTCTTGATGCCGCCGAAGGGCAGGCGCGGGTCGGAGGCGACCATGCCGTTGACGAACACGGCACCGGCGTCCAGGACCCGGGTCAGCCGGCGGGCTCGGTCGAGGTCGCCGGTCCACAGGGCCGCACCGAGACCGTACTCGGTCCGGTTGGCCAGGGCGATGGCCTCGTCGGCGTCGGCGACGCGGGTGATGGCGGCGACGGGGCCGAAGGTCTCCTCGTCGAAGGCTGCCATGCCGGGGCGGACGTGGTCGAGGACGGTGGGCGGGTAGTAGCAGCCCGGCCCGTCGGGGATCTCGCCGCCGAGGGCGAGGACGGCGCCGGCGTCCACCGTGCGGCGGACCTGGTCGTGCAGGGTCTCGCGGAGGTTGGCACGGGCCATCGGGCCGATGGCGGTGTCGGGGTCGGTCGGGTCACCGGTCTTCAGGGCCGCCGCGGCGGCGGTGAAGACCGTCACGAACTCCTCGGCCACCGCCTCCTCGACGATGAACCGCTTGGCGTTGACGCAGGACTGGCCGACGTTGATGTAGCGGGCCTTGACGGCGGTGGCGGCGGCAGCGGCGATGTCGGCGTCGGCGAGCACGATGAACGGGTCGGAACCGCCGAGTTCCAGCACCTGCTTCTTCAGTACGGCGGCGGCCTGGGCGGCGACGATCGCGCCGACCTCGGTGGAGCCGGTCAGGGTGACCGCCGCGATCCGCGGGTCGGCGATGATCCCCGCCACCTGGTCGACCTCGATCAGCAGGGTCCGGCACAGGCCGTCCGGGGCGCCGGCCTCGCGGACGACCTCCTCGACGGCGAGGGCGCACTGCGGCACGTTGTTGGCGTGCTTGAGGAGCGTGCCGTTGCCGGCCGCGAGGGCGGGGGCGGCGAAGCGGAAGAACTGCCAGAAGGGGTAGTTCCACGGCATGACGGCGAGGACGACGCCGAGCGGGTCGTGGACGACGGCGCTCTCGGTGGCGTTGGATTCGACCGGGCGGTCGGCGAGTTGGGCCGGGGCGTGCTCGGCGTAGTACTCGCAGGCCATGGCGCACTTCTCGATCTCGGCGCGCGCCTCGGTGACGGGCTTGCCCATCTCGGCGGTGATGAGCGCCGCGTAGTGGTCCTTGCCCTCGCGCAGGACGCGGGCCATCTCCCGCAGCAGCGGTGTGCGGTCGGTGACGTCGCGCCGGCGCCAGCCGGCCTGGGCCGAGGCGGCGGCGTCGAGGATGCCGTCGACCTCCTGGGGCGTATGCGGGGTGTGGCGGGAGAGTTCGGTTCCGGTGGCCGGGTTGCTGGAGACGATCATCAGGCGGTCTCTCCGGTGAGTTCGATGGTACGGACGGTCTCGGCGGCGAAGTCGGCGGTGCCGAGGCTGCCGCCGATGTCACGGGTGCGGGTGGCGGGGTTGTCCAGCACGGTGCCGACCGCGCCGGTGATCAGGGCCGCGGCCCGGGTGAGCCGCTCGTCGCCGTCGCGCCGGCCGCGCCAGTCCAGCAGCATCGCGGCGGACAGGATCAGGGACGTGGGGTTGGCGACGCCCCGGCCCGCGATGTCGGGGGCGGAGCCGTGCTGGGCCTGGGCCACGCACAGGGTGTCGGAGGCGTTCACGGAGCCGCCGAGGCCCAGACTGCCGGAGAGTTCGGACGCCTCGTCGGAGAGGATGTCGCCGAACATGTTGGTGGTGACGACGACGTCGAACCGCCGCGGGCTGCGGATGAGCAGCGCGGCGGTGGCGTCCACGATCAGCTCTTCGAGTTCGACGTCGGGGTACTCGGCGGCCACCTTGCGCACCTCGCGCAGGAACAGTCCGTCCGACAGCTTGACCACGTTGGCCTTGTGGACGGCGGTCACCTTCCTGCGGCGGCCGCGGGCCAGTTCGAAGGCGGTCCGGGCGACCCGCTCGCTGGCCGTCGCGGTGACCTTGCGGATCGAGAACGCCGAGTCCTCGTCGGGCATGAACTCGCCGGCCCCCGCGAACATGTTGCGGTCCGAGTAGAAGCCCTCGGTGTTCTCCCGGACGATGACCAGGTCCATCGGCTCGCGCAGGATGCTCAGGTCGGGGTGGGAGCGGCAGGGGCGGATGTTGGCGTAGAGCTTGAACGCGGTGCGCAGTTCGGCCGAGGGGTTGACGCCGCCCTCGGTGCGCGGCGGGTAGTCGAGGTGCGAGACCGGACCGAGCAGTACGCCGTCGGCCTGCGGAACCCGTTCCAGTACGGCGTCCGGGAGGGTCGAGCCGGAGGCGGCGAGCGACGCGAAGCCGATGTCGTGGGTCTCGTACGTCAGGTTCAGCCCGAGCTTCTTGTCGGCGGCGCCGAGCACGTCGAGGGTGGCCGCGGTGATCTCGGGACCGATGCCGTCACCGGGCAGGACCAGGATGTTCACGGGGTGCCTTTCAGGGGGTGGTGGGGGGTGGAAGGTGTTCACAGACCGAAGGTGTGGGCGGCCACCAGGGCCACGGTGACGGTGATGCCGCCGCCGATGCGGGTGGCGATCTGGGCGAACGGCATCAGCCGCATGCGGTCGGCCGCGGTGAGGATGGCGATGTCCCCCGCGCCGCCCATGCCGCTGTGCGTGGCCGTGACCAGGGCGGTCTCGACGGGGTGGAGGCCCACCTTGCGGGCGACGAGGAATCCGGTGCCGACCATGGCGCACACCGTGAGTACGCAGGTCGCCAGTGGGGCCGGGGAGAAGCCCTCGACCAGGGTCCGCCACGGTGTCTGGGTGGCGCTGAAGGTGAACAGCATCGGGAAGGCCATGGCGGCCAGGCAGAAGTCGTAGACGAACCGCGAGCCGTGCTGGAGGCGCGGGGTGACACCATGGGCGACCTTGAGGACCACCGCGAGGACCAGCATCACGACCGGGGCCGGCCAGCCGAGCAGGCTGTGGGCGAGGACGCCGGCCAGGTAGAGGGTGACGGCGGTGATGCCCGCCGCCGCGACCTGCTGGGCGGTCACCGGGGTGCGCCCGCCCGGACCGGACTCGGCGGCCTCCAGCAGGTCGGGGCCCTCGCCGGCGTCCAGGCGTCCGTCGCCGGTCAGGTCCGGACGCCTGCGGCACACCTGGCTCAGCAGCCCGGCGAGCAGGACGGCGGTCAGGTTGCCGACGAAGATGGCGGGCAGCACCCGGGCGAGCAGCTCGCCCTGCGCGGCGCCGAGGACACCGGCGTAACCGATGGTCAGCGGAACGGCACCCTCGCCGACGCCGCCGGCCATGATCGGTACGACGACGAAGAACACCGTGTGCTCGAAGCCGAGGCCGGTGGCGGTGCCGACGGCGGTGCCCACCACGAGGGCGACCGCACTGCCCGCCAGCAGCGGGACGAAGATCCTCGCGAAGCCCCGGACCAGCACCGTGCGGTCCATGCTCATGATGGAGCCGACGATGACGAAGGCGATGAACAGGCTCAGGACCTTCGTATCGGTGAAGAACCCTCCGATCGACTCCACGGCGGCGCTCGGGATCCACCCCTGGTGGGCGAGCCACGACGGCACGAGCGTCACGAAGACCGCGGCTCCGCCGACGGCGCGCAGGACGGGGACCCGCTTGCCGATCTCGGCCAGCGCGAAGGCGAAGACCACCATGATCCCGATGACCACGGCGAGTTCCCCGGTGAGGTGACCGGTGGCGGCCAGCGCGGCGATCAGCGCCGCGAGTGCCACGAACACCGGCAGCGGCACGATGCCGATGTCCCGGTCCATGCACCGGTGCCACAGGGTGGGGGTGCGGTCGTCCGACGGGAGGGCGTCGGAATCACGCTGTCGCCGGCCGGGTGCGCCCGGTGGCGTGTGCTCGGCTGGTGTCGCGGAGCTTGCGAGGTCGGACATGGTGCGTCCTTACAGCGGCTCAGGGGAGGAGGCGGTCGGTCCCGGACGGGTGAGGCGGCTGTCCGGACCGTCCGTGGCGAGTGATCGCCGAGGTGAGCAGTGGGCTTCGCCGCGCCCCGGCAGGCCCCTGCTGCGGATACGTTAAGCACAACCCTTGGTTTTTTGGAAGACCGTTGTACCAAAACGCGGCCGGGAGTACTGTCCGAACGCGACGAGTCCGCCGCGTGTCCCCCGGTTCACGCGACGGCACCTTCGCCGCGCGTCCCCCCAGCTCACGCGAGGAGCCAGCGTTGTCCGCACCACCGTCCGAAGGCCGCGCCGTCCAGGTCCTCGGCACCCGGCACAGTCCGGGACCGGACCTCCCCGACCACGCCTGCGACACCCATGTGCACGTCTTCGGCCCCGCCCACCGCCACCCGTACGCGGCCGACCGCGGCTACCTCCCGCCCGACGCCCTCCCCGCCGACCTGCGCGCCCTCCACCGCCACCTGGGGATCACCCGGACCGTGCTGGTCCAGCCCAGCCCCTACGGCACCGACAACACCCGGCTCCTGGACGGCTTGCGCACGCTGGGTGAAGCGGCGCGCGGCGTCGCGGTCATCGACCCCGGCGCCGGCTCCCGGGAACTGCGGGCCATGGACCGGGCCGGCGTGCGCGGCGTCCGCGTCAACCTCGGCGCCAACACCTCCAACGACCTGGAGCGGGCGCGCGAGCGCATCCGTGCCACGGCCCGGACGATCGCGCCCTTCGGCTGGCACCTGGACCTGCACCTCGACGCCGCCGCCCTGGCGGCTGTCGACGACCTCCTCCCCCGGCTTCCCGTCCCGGTGGTCCTCGACCATTTCGCCGGCATCAAGCCCGGCGCCGGCACCGACGACGGCACCGGCAGCCTGGCGCGGACGTGCCGGCTGCTGGAGACCGGCCGCGTGTGGGTGAAACTGTCCGCGCCGTACCGTGCCGCCGCCGGCGGGAGCTACGACGATCTCGGGCCGGCCCTGGCAGCCCTCCTCGACACGCGCGCCGACCGGGCCCTGTGGGGCTCCGACTGGCCGCACACCGGCGGCTCCCCCGCCACCCGGCACCCCGACCGCGTCGAGCCCTTCCTGCCCGTCGACGACGGCCTCTCCCTGACCCGTCTTCGCGCCCACCTCGACGCGTCCCGCCTGCGGCACGTCCTCGTCGACAACCCGGCGACGCTCTACGGCTGGTGACGTCGGCCTCGGCACCGAAGCCGGCCGCGCGCGGCCAAGTCGCTCGGCCCGGCCGCCGAACCCGGCCTCAGCACGACCGTCTACTGCGCCGGACCGGGCTCCCCTTCCGAAGCCGGCCCGCGCCCGCGTCCCTCCCCCGCCGCCGCGGACGACGGCGTCCCGGTGACCCGGCCCCGCCCCGCCGGCCGAGGCGCCGGGTCCCAGGCCCGCAGTTCCCGGCCGCGGGGGTCGTCGATCCGGGTCCACTCGGCGTCGATGCGCATCGTGGCCCGGCGCCCGGTGTCGTACGGGTCCCAGCCGGGGTCGCCGGTGGTGGCGAACCGGATCCAGGTGGCGTGGACGCGGGCCGCGAGATCCGCCGGGGGCCGGTCGGGGCCGAGCAGCCCGGCGGGGCCGTGCAGCCGCGGCAGGTGCGTGCGGTCGAAGACGAAGGGCAGCTCGACCGCGTGCGCGGCGCCGAGCTGTCCGTCCAGGGCGTGCGAGCGCCAGGCGAACTCGTAGGCGAAGGTCGCGGACCCGGGGTGGGCGGCGTGGGCGGTGGCCAGGGCGCGGGTGCCCGCGCCGAACAGCGCGTCGCCCATGACGGCGGAGCGCAGTTCGCCGTGGGACGCCCCGGGGCGTGTCTCGCGGTACGTCGCGACGAGCCGCGCCGGGTCCGGGTGCGAGCGGGCCGCCGTGTCGGCCACGTCCCCGGCCGTCGAGGAGGCGTACCGGTCCACGGGGACCAGGTAGAGGCGGCCCTCCTCGGTGGTGGTGCCGATGAGCAGGTCGACGCCGCAGCCGTGCCCGGCGGCGACGGCGTCGGCGGGCTGGGTGTCCAGGACCAGGCTGAAGGGGCTCAGGCCGATCAGCGGGTCGTGGTGGGCGGCGGTGCGCAGGTCGATTCCCGCGAGCCGGGGGACGGCCGCCACCAGGCGGTCGTCGGAGAGGTCCGCGAAGGCGTCCGCGTGCGGCTCGACGCCCAGGATCTCGGCGGCCGCCGAGGTGACGCGGGCGGCCTGCTCGGTGGTGAACGCGCCCAGGCCGCTGCCGCTCTGCACGATCGCCCGGCGGAACAGTCCGGCGGCCCCGGGCGTGGCGAGGACGCCGCCGACGATGGTGGCACCGGCCGACTGGCCGAAGAGCGTGACGTTGTCCGGGTCACCGCCGAAGCCGGCGATGTTCTCCCGCACCCAGCGCAGCGCGCCGACGACGTCGAGCAGGCCGCGGTTGGCGGGGGCACCGGGCAGATCGAGGAAACCGGCGATGCCGAGCCGGTAGTTGAGCGTGACGAGGACGACTCCGTCCCGGGCGAAGGCGGACCCGTCGTACAGCGCGGACCGCGTCGAACCGGCGACGAATCCGCCGCCGTGCACGAACACCATGACCGGCAGGCCGCCGCGCGCGGCCTCGGGTGTCCAGACGTTGACGGTGAGGTAGTCCTCGCCGCGGCTCCAGCCGGTGCCGAAGTAGGGGGTCATGTCGAGGGCGCCGAGCCCGCGTTCGGACTGCGGCGCGTTGGGTCCGGGGGCCGTGGCGTCCCGTACGCCGTCCCAGGGCTCGTGCGGCCGGGGCGGGGCGAACCGGCCGGCTCCGCGGGGCGGGGCGGCGTAGGGGATGTCCAGGAAGGCGGCGGTGCCGTCCTCCTGGCGCAGGCCGCGGACGGCGCCCTGCCCGGTGGTCACTACGGGGTGGTGGTTCATCTTTCGTGCCTTCCTCGTGCCGTGGGCTTCAGCGCTGCTCGGAGTACGGGGTGAAGGGCGCCCAGCCCTTGACGGCGAAGGTGCTTCCGTCGCGTACGACCTCGGTGGCGCCGTGGCCGCCCAGGTGGGCCGGGATCAGCAGGGCGTTGTTGTCGGCGGCCCAGCCCAGCACCTTGCGGCGGGTGGCGCGGGCTTCGGCCGGGTTCTCGCAGAAGCAGCTGTTGGCGTCCGGCTCCAGGATCTGTACCGGGCTGTGCAGCAGGTCGCCGACGAACACCGCGCGGTCCGTGCCGGAGGTGAGGGTCAGTACGGAGGAGCCGGGGGTGTGTCCGGGGGCCGCGTCCAGGCGCAGGTTGGCGTCGATCCGGTGGCTGTCCTCCCACAGCCGGGTCAGGCCGGCCCGGTGGACGGGGGCCACGCTGTCCTCGAAGACGTTCTGGTTGCCGCGCCCGAGCAGCGGCCGGTGGCCGTTCTCGGGGTTCCAGAAGTCGAAGTCGGCCTTGGGCATCAGGTAGGTGGCGTTGGGGAAGGTGGGGACCCACTGCCTGCCGTCCAGGTACGTGTTCCAGCCGACGTGGTCGACGTGGAGGTGCGTGTTGACGACGACGTCCACGTCCTCGGGGCGGACGCCGGCCCGGGCGAGGGCGGCCAGGTAGTCCGTTTCGAGGTGGCTCCAGACCGGGGAGTAGGGACGCTCCTTGTGGTTGCCCACGCCGGTGTCGACGAGGATCGTCCTGCCCTCGCTGCGCAGCAGCCAGGTCTGGATCGCCGAATTCACGATGCCGGTCCCGGAATCCAGGAAGTGCGGGGCGAGCCAGTCGGCTTCCCAGATGTCGGCGGGGCTGTCCGGGAAGAACACGTCCGGCGTCATGTCGACGGGGCCGAAGTATTCCCATACCCGGGTGATGGAGACGTCGCCGAGGGTGATCTGCTGCATGGGGTGTCCTTGGTCGGTCGCAGGAGGCGCACTCGGCCGGACGTACGGCACCGCGCGGACGCCGGTCCGAGTGGCGCCCGGTGAGGGCCCGGGCGCTGCCTCCGACTTCATCGAGGACGCGGGCGCGGCACCAGACCCGCCCTTTCCTATCCACAGCCGGGTCAGGCTCGGTGCGACGAGGCGGCCCATACTCGGAGTCATGGGCGGAAAGACACAGCTCGGAGAGTTTCTGCGGACGCGGCGTTCCCAGCTGCGCCCGGCGGACGTCGGGGTACCCACCTACGGGGAGCGCCGGCGGGTGCCGGGGCTCCGGCGCGAGGAGCTGGCGCTGCTGGCGGGGGTGAGCGCCTCCTACTACACGCGGCTGGAGCAGGGGCAGTCGCTGAGCGCGTCGCCCGAGGTGCTGGACGCGATCGCCGGGGCCCTGCGGCTGGACGAGTCCGAGCGGCGGTACCTGCACGACCTGGCCCGGGTGGACCGGCAGCGGCCCCGGGGCCGGCGTCCGGCGCCGGAGCGGGTACCGGAGGAGACACGTCAGTTCCTGGACGTGCTCGGCGACGTCCCCGCGCTCGTGCTCGGCCGGCGCACCGACGTGCTGGCGTGGAACCGGCTGGGCCACGCCCTGTTCGCCGGGCACCTGGACTTCACCGCCCCCGACCAGCCGGGGCGGCGTCCCAACATGGCCCGGCTGCTGTTCCTCGACGGCCACGTCCGTGACCTGTACGCGGACTGGCAGAGCAAGGCCAGGGCCATGGTCGGCAATCTGCGCCTGGTGGCGGCCCGGCACCCGGAGGACGCGGCGCTGCACGCGTTGCTGGGTGAACTGTCCGCGAAGAGCGGCGAGTTCGCCTCGATGTGGGCCGACCACCGGGTCCGGGCCTGCGCCATGGCCGGCTACGAGATGCGCCATCCGCTGGTCGGGCCGCTGACCGTCATCCAGCAGACCATGAGCAGCGGGCGAGGTCCCGCCGTCGTGGTCGCCACCACGGAGGCGGACTCGCCGTCGCGGGCCGCCCTCGCCCTGCTCGCCCAGGCCACCGGCGAGCGCGCCACCCCCGAGGCCGCCCCGCAGGCCACCCCCGAGGCCACCCGCAAGGCCGCCCCCGAGGCCGTCCCCGAGGCCGCCGGCGAGGGTGCCGCGCGGGCCGGCCGGGACTGACGCCCGCGCCGTCCGGGGACGTTCTCCCTCGTCAGGCACCCTCACCCGAGACTCTGAAAACGATTGTCATCGTGCTACGGTCGTCGCACGCTCAACCATTGACCCGCTCTTTACCCGGAGTGACCCCGTGCGCGTCCCTGCCCGTTTCCTGCCCGTCCCCGCGGTTCTCGCCTCCTCCGCCCTGCTCACCGGGTGCTTCGCGACCACGGAGGCCACCGGCACCGGCACCGGCGGCGGCGAGCGCATCCGCGTCGCGATGATGCAGCCGCCGCGTTCGGGCCTGTCCCCCCTCTCCGACGACGCGTTCAAGCTGTCCCGCTGGTCGACGGCCGAGACGCTCGTGAAACTGGACGCGGACGGCGACGCCGAACCCGCCCTGGCCACCGAGTGGAAGCAGTCCGGCCGGGCCTGGACCTTCACGCTCCGCGACGACGTCACCTTCCACGACGGCACCGAGCTGACCGCCGAGGCCGTCGTCCGCTCCCTCACGAAGGCGGCCACCGCCTCCCCCAAGCCCCGCATCCTCGACGGCGTCGAGCTGACCGTGGCGGCGAAGGGCGCCGGGACCGTGGTCGTCACCACCGCCGAGGAGGACCCCCTGGTCCCGCAGCGGCTCAGCTCCCCGCAGCTGTCGATCCTCGCGGCGAAGGCGTACCGGGGCAAGACGGTCGACCCGGTCGGCACCGGGACCGGCCCGTTCGAGCTGACCGAGGTCAACGGCACCTCCTCGGCCGCCCTCGACCGCTACGACGACTACTGGGGCGGCACGGCCAAGGCACCCGGCATCGACGTGACGTTCGTGCCCGACGGCACCGCCCGCGCCGCCGCGCTGCGCAGCGGGGAGGCCGACATCGTCGAGGCCGTGCCCGTCTCGCAGGCCGCGCTGCTGGACGAGGAGCTGATCACCGAGGTCCCGATGCCGCGCACCAACACCCTCTACCTCAATACGGAGAAGGGCGCCTTCAAGGACCCCGCGCTGCGGGCGGCGGCCCGGGAGGCGATCGACGCCGAGGCGATCGTGAAGGGCGTCTACGAGGGCAGGGCCGACGTGGCCGAAGGGCTGCTCGGGCCCGCGCTGCCGTGGGCGGCGGACCTGCGCGAGCCGGTGAGCCGCGCCGAGGCGGGCGACCCGGACGGCCGGACCGTCACCATCGGCACCTTCACCGACCGGGCCGAACTGCCCGAGGTGGCCGCCGCGCTGCAACAGCAGCTCCAGAAGGCCGGCTTCGAGGTGAAGCTGGAGGTCCGCGAGTACGCCAACATCGAGTCCGACGCCCTGGCGGGCGCCTTCGACGCCTTCATCCTCTCCCGGGCCACCGTCCTGGACTCCGGCGACCCGGCCGCGTACCTCTACAGCGACTTCGCCTCCGACGGTTCCTTCAACATCTCCCAGCTCGCCGACCCGGCCGTGGACAAGGCCCTGCACAAGGCCGGCACGACGCCGACCGGTGACGCCCGGCGCCAAGCCGTCGTCGAAGCGGAAGCCGCCGTGCTCGCCACCGACGCGGCCGTGCCGATGCTCCACGAACGCGTGATCCAGGGCGACGCGGCCGACGTGGTCGGCGCGGCCCACGACCCGCGCGAGCGGGAGCTGGTCACGCTCGACACCCACGTCAAGTGAGGCCGTCCGCAGCGGGCGTGACCCGCGCCGTCTGTCTGGCCGCGGTCCTCGCCGCCGTCGGACTGCTCCCCTGGCTCTCGGGCCGGGACCCGGCGCTGACCGTGCTGCGCGCCCGGTCCGCCGAGCAGGAGCCGACCGAGGAGGCCCTGGACGCGATCCGCCGGGATCTCGGCCTGGACGCCGGACCGCTCTCCCTGCTCGGCGACTGGGCGACCGGGCTGGTCCGCGGCGACCTCGGCACCTCGTGGGTGTCGGGGACGGAGATCCTGCCGTCGGTCGTCTCCGGGCTCCAGGTGTCCCTGGGGCTGATGGCCGCCGCGCTGACCGTGGCGGTGCTGCTGGCCATGGCGTTGGTGGCGCCTGTATTGGTGCGGGGGCGGGGCTCGGGCGGGGCGTTCGCCGCCATGGCCGCCGCCGTGCCGGAGTTCCTCCTGGCCACCGTGGTGCTGCTGGTGTGCGGGGTGTGGCTGGGGTGGCTGCCGACGTCCGGCTGGCAGGGTCCCGCGTACATGGTGCTGCCCGCCCTCGCGCTCGGCGTCCCCGCGGGCGGCCTGCTCGGCCGGCTCATGGCGGACGCGCTCCCCGCCGTGCTGGACGAACGGTGGGTGGAGCTGTGGCGGGGAGCGGGAGTGGGCCCTGCCCGGGTCTCGGCCGCCGCGCTGCGCCGCGTACTGCCGCCGCTGGTACCGCAATTCGGGATGGTCGCCGTCGGTCTGACCGGCGGGGCGGTCGCGGTGGAGGCCGTGTTCGCCGTGCCCGGCATCGGGCGTACCGCGCTGGGCGCGGCCAAGTCGCAGGACCTGCCGCTGCTGCAGGGCTCGGTCCTCGCCCTGCTCGCCCTGGGCCTGGTCACCGGCGCGCTGGCCGCCCTCGTACGGCGCCGGATGCTGGGGCCCGCCCTGCGCGAGGCCGGGCTGGTGCTGCCGCCGGCCCGCCCGGTCCGGGCGCACCCGGCGCTGCCGGTCCTCCTCGCCGCCGTGCTGCTGGTGGTGATCGGCTGGGGCCTGCTGCGCGACCCGTACGCGGTGGACACCACGGCCCGGCTGGCGGCGCCCTCGTGGGCGAACCCGCTGGGCACCGACGGGCTCGGCCGTGACGTGCTGGCCCGGCTCGGGCACGGGGCCGCCTCGACGGTCGGCACGGCGGCGGCCGTCTGCCTGCTGAGCCTGCTGGCCGGGCTGGCGCTGGGCTTCCTGCCCGGTGTGGCGGCGGGCGCGGCGGACATCGCCAACGCCCTGCCGCCGGTGATCGTCGGCATCCTGGTCGCGGCGGCGGCCGGTCCCGGCACCGGCGGCGCGGCCCTCGCCGTCGCGCTGATCTCCTGGCCGCCGCTGGCGGCGCACGCGGCGGCGCTGGTGCAGGAGGTGCGGGCGTCGGCGTTCCTGACCGCCCAACGCGCCCTCGGCGCACCGCCGTGGTGGATCCTCACCCGGCACGTGCTGCCGTCCGTCGCCGCCCCGGTCGCCCGGCACGCCCTGCTGCGGCTGCCCGGCATCGCCCTCGCCCTGGCCTCCCTGGGCTTCCTGGGCCTGGGCGCCCAGCCGCCCGCCCCCGAGTGGGGCCTGCTCCTCGACGAGTCCCGGGCCTACATCGAACGCGCCCCCTGGGCCGCCCTGGCCCCGGCCGTCGCCCTGGCCCTGCTGGCCGGGCTGGCCGTGTCGGGGGCGTCGTACGCGCAGGGCCGGGGCGCCCGGCGCAGGGCCGGCCGCCGCACTGTACGAAAGGAGACCGCCCATGCCGTCCGAGGCACTGCTGTCGGTGCGTGACCTGCGGATCGCGTTCGGCCCGGTGGAGGTGGTGCGCGGGCTGTCCTTCGAGGTCCGGCCGCGCGAGGTGTTCGCCGTGGTCGGCGAGTCGGGCGCGGGCAAGTCGCTCACCGCCCGGGCGCTGCTCGGGATGGTGCCGCGCGGTGCGACGACCGGCGGCAGCGTACGGCTGCGGGACGGTGCCGACCCCGCCGCCGGGCGCGGGCGCCGCATCACGCTCGTTCCGCAGGACGCCCTGTCGGCCCTCTCCCCGGTCCACCCCGTGGGCGACCAGCTCGCCGCCGCCGTACGGTCGGTGCGGCGGGTCTCCCGGGGTGAGGCGCGCGCCCTGGCCGTGGCGGCGCTGGACCGGGTCGGCATCCCGGACGCCGCGCGCCGGGCCCGCGCCTACCCGCACGAGTACTCGGGCGGCATGCGGCAGCGCGCGGTGATCGCCATGGCGACGGTCAACGAGCCCGATGTCGTGGTCGCCGACGAGCCGACCACCGCGCTGGACGAGGAGCGCCGCGAGCAGGTGCTGCGGCTCCTGGCCGAGCAGCGGGAGGCGGTCGGCGCCGCGCTGGTCCTCGTCACCCACGACCTGGACGTCGTACGGGCCCACGCGGACCGCGTGCTGGTGATGTACGCGGGCCGCGCGGCCGAGACCGGAGCGGTCCGGCAGGTCCTGGACCGTCCGCGCGCCCCGTACACCGCGGGCCTGCTGGCCTCGCTTCCGCAGGACGGCCCCCGGCGCCGCCGGCTGCCGGCGCTGCCCGGCACCCCGCCCGCGCCGGACGCGCTCGGGCCGGGCTGCGCGTTCGCACCGCGCTGCCCGCTGGCGACGGACGTGTGCCACGACCACGAACCCGAACAACGCACCGTGGACGACCGGCTGGTCGCCTGCCACCGCGCCGTCGACGTGCCCGACCCGCTGCGGGAGTTCGTGTGACCCACCCTCTGCTGGACGTCCGCGACCTGGTCGTCCGCTACGGCCCGGTGACCGCCGTGGACCACCTGTCGTTCACGCTGGACGCCGGTGAGACCCTCGCCCTCGACGGCCCCTCCGGCTGCGGCAAGTCCTCCACCGCCCTCGCGGTGCTCCAGCTGCGCCGGCCCGACGGCGGGGAGGTCCGCTTCGAGGGGCGGGAGCTGACGTCCCTGACCGAACGGGAACTGCGTCCGCTGCGCCCGCGCATGCAGCCCGTCTTCCAGGACCCGTACGGCTCCCTCAGCCCCCGCCACCGCATCCGCGACGCGGTGGCCGAACCGCTGAAGCTGCACGGCATGTGGGACCGGACCGACGGTCCCGCCCGGGTGGCCGAGCTGCTCGACCGGGTCGGCCTCGACCCGTCGTACGGGGACCGGCGCCCGCACGAACTCTCCGGCGGCCAGTGCCAGCGGGCCGGGATCGCCCGCGCCCTCGCCTCCGGGCCGCGGCTGCTCGTCCTCGACGAGCCGGTGTCGGCGCTCGACGCCTCCGTGCGGGCCGGGGTGCTGAACCTGCTCGCCGACCTCCAGGACGAACTGGGGCTCGGGTACCTGTTCATCTGCCACGACCGGGCGGTCGTACGGCACTTCGCGGACCGGGTGGTCGAGATGCGGGCGGGGCGGGCGGTCCGCGCCTGACGCCGGGGCAGGGTGTCCGGTCCGGCTCCCGGGACACAGCGGGTGAGCGCGCGGGCGGCGCCGGACGCGGGTCAGATGATCATGACCCGGCGTCCGCGCGCGTGGCCGGCCTGGATGTCGGCGTGCGCCGCCGCGGCCTCGGCGAGCGGGTAGGACCGCTCGACCGGGATGTGGAGCGCGCCCCGCGCGATGAGGTCGACGGCCTCGGCGAGCGCGTCCGGCACGCTCCCGGCCACGCCGGAGAACCGGACCCCGTGCTCCGGCGCGCCGAGGTCGGCGATGGAGATCACCTTCCGCGGGTCCCCCAGGAGACGATGAGGCTGCGCCACGCGGAGACGCCGGCGACGGCCATCGCCGCCGGTCCCGGGCTCTCCCGGTCCGCGACGGTGAGCCGGACCATCGCGAGGTTCGCGATCGACGCCTATGCGCTGGCCCGTGAGGCGGCCGATCCCGAGGCGGCGCTGGACGAGATCTTCCGGATGATCGAAGCCGCCTGGGAGGTCACCCGTCCTTCCGGACGCGGGTGAGCGGCCCGCCGTGCGATCCCGCCCCCGGGGACCGCTGAACGGCCGGGCGGGGGCGGTCAGCCCGGGGTCAGCAGGATCTTGCCCCGGGTGCCGCCCGCTTCGAGCAGGGCGTGGGCACGCGGCGCGTCCGCGAAGGGCAGGACGCGGGCGACACGCGCGGTCAGCCCGCCCGCCTCCGCATGGCGGGCCAGTGTGTCCAGCAGGACGCCGTCGGTCTGTACGCCGTACACCTCCACGTCGACGGCCCGCTCGGCCCGTGGCACCGCGAACGGCGTGAGGGAGACGAAGCGTCCCCCGTCGCGCACCGCCGCGATCGTCTCCGGACGGCCCGCCGCGTCGATGACCGCGTCGAACGAACCGGCCTCGGGCTCCTCCGCGTCCGAGAAGACCTCCGCCGCGCCGAGCGCCCTGACCGTGTCCGTGTCGGACGCGCGGCCCAGGCCCGCCGGCCGCAGGCCGCCGCGGGCGGCGAGCTGGACGAGGTGACCGCCGACCGCGCCCGCGGCGCCGCTCACCAGGAGGCGTCCGCGAAAGCCGGCGCCGAGCCGCGCGAGGGCCTGCGCGGCGGTGAGGGCGGTCAGGGGCAGGGCCGCGGCGTCCGCGAGGGCGATGTTCCCGGGGGCCCGTGCGGCGAGGGTCTCGTCCAGGGCCACGTACTCGGCGCTGGTCCCCGCTCCGGTGGCGAGCGGGGAGCGGGCGGCGATCACCCGGTCGCCCGCCCGGAAACGGGTGACGCCGGGGCCCGCCCCGACGACCGTCCCGGAGACGTCCCAGCCGACGACGGCCGGCAGCACCGGGGAGGGGATGTCGCCGCGGCGCACCGCCAGGTCGACCGGGTTGACGGCCGCCGCCGCCACCCGGACCAGGATCTCTCCCGGGCCGGGCCGGGGCTCGGCCAGATCGGCCACGGTGAGGACCTCGGGCGGACCGTAGCGGTCGATGACCACCGCTTTCACGCCGCCGCCTTCCGGGACCGTCCCAGCCGGCGCATGGCCGGTTTCTCCACCGCCGCGTACAGCAGCCACGCCACGCCGAGGGTCAGCACCATCTGCGCCAGCAGCACGCCGACGCCGGCCGCGGTCCCGAAGTACCGCTCGGGGCCCAGGGCGTCGCGGACCACGTTCAGCAGGATGAGATGGACCATGTAGAAGGCGAAGGACACCTCGCCGAGCCAGACCATCGGCCGGCTGCGCAGCACACTGGGCCGTCCCGAGGTGTCCACGCGGGCGACCGCCGGGATCAGCAGGGCCATCGGTACGACGAAGACCGCGTCGAGGGCGTACAGCCACGGGATGTGGAGCGACAGGGCGTACGCGGCCACGCAGGCGAGCGCGGCGGGCAGCACCGGAACGGTGAACTTCCGGCCGGTGAGCAGGATGCGCGCCATCAGCATGCCGAGCACGAAGTCCAGGGCGCGTACCGGCGGGAGCATGTACACGCTCCAGTACTGCCAGACGGAGGCCGGGGAGCCCTCGGGCATCGGGGGGTTCGCGGGCAGCAGCAGGTACGCCAGCGCGGGTACGGCGATCACCGCGGCCGCGACCCCGGCGGCCCAGCGCCACAGGTGGGCGGCCGGGATCTTCTTGATCCAGCGCAGGAACAGCGGGAAGCACAGGTAGAAGAAGAGCTCGCAGGCCAGCGACCAGCTGGGCGGGTTCACCCCGAGGAAGACGGTGAACTCCGGTATCCAGGCGTGCACCAGGGCGAGGTTGGGCACCGCCTGCCACCACTGGGTGGCGGCTCCGGAGAGCAGGGCCAGGGCCAGGACCCAGGTGACGAGGTGGTTCGGGTAGATCTTGAAGAACCGGCGGCGCCAGAAGTGCCGGGGCCGGTCCCCTTCCCGGGCCGACCAGGTCAGGACGAAGCCGCTGAGGATGAAGAAGAAGGTCACCCCGGCCCAGCCCGCGTTGCTGGACAGCCACCGGTAACCGTCCGAGACGTCCGGTGCGGAGAACGGGTTGAGGGCGGGCAGGGTGAGCGAGGAGTGGTAGCAGAAGACCAGCAGCGCGGCGATGAAACGCAGCCCGGTCAGGGACGGGAGCCGGCCGTGCACGGCCTGCTGCGGCCGGGGGGCGGGCTGGGCGGGTATCGCGTCGGACGGGGCTGATGCGGATATGGACAAGATGGCTCTCCGGATGGTGACGGAAATGGACGGACCGGTGCGGCCGGGACCGGCCCCGGCCGCACCGGCCGTCGGCCGGGGTCAGTCCCGGTCGAGGAACTCGCTGATGAGCTGGACCAGTTCGGCCGTCTTCTCGAACACGACCATGTGGCCGCTCTCCAGCTCGGCGTACTCGCTGTCCTTGACGGTCTGGTGGATCTCGCGGGAGTGCTCGACGGGGATCAGCAGGTCCCGGGTCGATCCGATGACGAGCGTGCGGGCACCGATGGCGGGCAGGAGGTCGGTGATGTCGACCCGGTGGTCCAGCTCGATCTGGCGCAGGGTGCCGACCTCGGCGGTGATGCCGGCCACGGTGCTCTTGACGCCGTCGCTGCCGAAGCCGGCCAGGAACGGCGGCGAGAAGATGAGCAGCGCGCTGTACGCGGCGAAGGCCTCCTGGTCGATGTCCGGCAGCCGCCGCCACAGGTCGACGGCGAGCTGCTGGCGCGGGTCGTCGTTGCGGGCCCAGCCGTTGATGACGATCAGGCGGCGGACCAGCTCCGGGTACTTGGCCGCGGCGGCGGCGGCGACCACGGCGCCGAGCGAGAACCCGACGATGTCGAAGGGCTCGTCGGTCACCGCCCGGGCGGCGCCGATCACCTGGTCGACCAGTTCGTCCAGGCTCAGGTCGTCGGCGTGCAGCGGGGTCTTGCCGCTGCCCGAGTAGTCGGGGGTGATGACGGTGTGGCGCCCGGTGAAGTGCTCACGCAGGTGGCCCCAGTTGCTCTCGCCGTCGGCGGCCGTGCCGTGGACGAACAAGAGTCCCGGCCCGTCGCCCTCGGCGGTGTAGTGGACGGGGGTGCCGTTGACGTCGATCGTGGGCACGGAGATCTCCTCTTTCGGATGGGTTACATGGGGGGAAGGAAAATGACGCAGTGGTACGGGGGCCCGGGCCGGTCAGTGCAGGGCGGGGGCGGGGCGCGGTTCGTCCTCCCGTGCGGCGGGGCGCGGGGCCGGTCTGCCCCAGCGCCGCATCACCGGACGTTCGACGCAGACCAGGAGCGCCCAGCCGACCAGGAGGGTGGCGAGGAAGAAACCGAGGAGGACGAGGATGCCGGCGGCCGGTCCGAAGAGCCGTTCGTCCATCAGCTCCGTACGGCCGTAGTACATGACCACGTACTGGGCGATGTAGAAACCGAAGGAGACCTCGCCGAGCCACTGCATCGCGCGACCGCGCAGCACGGTGGGGGTGCCCTCGACGTCGGCGCGGGCCACCGCGCAGATCAGCAGGGCGATGGGGACGACGGTCATCAGGTTGAGGCCGTACAGGAACGGCACCGCCATCGCGGCGGCGTAGCCGGCCACGCACAGCAGCGCGGCCGGGACGATGCCGACGCGGGGAGCGGTTCCGCTCATCACGAGCCGGGCCAGGATCATGCCGAGGACGAACTCGAACATGCGCACCGGCGGGAAGTTGTAGCCGAACCAGAACTCCCACAGGGAGATGCCGAAGCCCTCCGGGGTCGGCGGGTGCTGCGGCAGCAGGAAGTCGGTGACCAGCTGCACGGCCAGCATGCCGGCGACCATGCCCGCCGCCCACAGCCACAGGGCGCGCTCCTTGATCCGCAGCACCGGCCGCAGCAGGAACGGGAAGAGCAGGTAGAAGAGCAGTTCGCTGCAGAGCGACCAGCTCGGCGGGTTCACGCTGATGAAGGTCGCGTGCTGCGGGAACCACGAGTGGATCAGGAAGAGGTTCGGCAGCCACGCGGACACCGGCGTCATCGCCCCGGCGAACAGCACCATGGCGAGCGCCCACATGACGACGTGGTTGGGGAAGATCTTCAGCAGGCGGCGGCGCCAGAATCCGGTGACCGTGTCACCGGGCCGCGCCGACCAGGTCAGCACGAAGCCGCTGAGGACGAAGAAGAACGACACCCCCATCCAGCCGGCCTTGCTGAACAGCCACCGGAAGCCCTCCTCCCAGCTCTCGTCGGCGAACGGGTTCTGGGGCGGGTCGCTGAAGGTGGCGTGGAAGAAGAAGACCAGGGCGGCGGCGATGAAGCGCAGCCCGGTCAGCGAAGGGAGCTTGGTCCGGTGGCTCGCGGACGCGCTGCCGCCGACGGCAGCGGGGGACGACGAGGTCATGGGTGCCCTTTCCCTCAGGAGGCGGCGGTGAGCTGCGGCGGGGTCGTGGCGGGCTCGGCCGGTTCGGCCGGCTTGCGGCGGGGCCGGGCCCAGCGGCGCATGACGGGGCGTTCGACGCACACCAGGAGCAGCCAGCCGAGGGCGAGCGCCGCGGCGAACTCGGCTGCCACCAGGGCGACGCCCGCGGGTGTGGCCACGGTGCGGTTGTCCATGAGTCTCGTCCGCACGAGGGACAGCACGATCTGCTGGGCCAGGTAGAAGCCGAAGGAGACCTCGCCGAGCCACTGCATCGCGCGGCCGCGCAGCAGCGTCGGGGTGTTCTCCACGTCGGCGCGGGCCACCGCGCAGATCAGCAGCGAGATCGGTACGACGGTCATCAGGTTGAGCCCGTACAGGAACGGCACGGCCATCGCGGCGGCGTAGCCGGCGACGCACAGCACGGCCGCGGGGACGATCCCGACGCGGGGGAAGGCGCCCGCGAGCACCAGCCTGGCCAGGATCATGCCGAGGACGAACTCGAACATGCGCACCGGCGGGAAGTTGTAGCCGAACCAGAACTGCCAGACCGTCACGTCGGTGCCGGGCGCCGGGGGGCTGCTGGGTGCCAGGAAGTCGGTGACCAGCTGCACGGCCAGCATGCCGGCGACCATGCCCGCCGCCCACAGCCACAGGGCGCGCTCCTTGATCCGCAGCACCGGCCGCAGCAGGAACGGGAAGAGCAGGTAGAAGAGCAGCTCGCTGCAGAGCGACCAGGCGGGGGCGTTGAGGCTCAGGTGGACGGCCGGGTCGGGGAACCACGAGTGCACCAGGAGCAGGTTCGGCAGCCACACCCCGGCCGGGGTGGCCGTGCCGGCGACCACGACCAGGGCGAGGGCCCAGGTGACGACGTGGTTGGGGAAGATCTTCAGCAGGCGGCGCCGCCAGAATCCGGTGACCGTGTCACCGGGCCGCGCCGACCAGGTCAGCACGAAGCCGCTGAGGACGAAGAAGAACGACACCCCCATCCAGCCGGCCTTGCTGAACAGCCACCGGAAGCCGTCGGCCGTGTCCGGGTCGGCGAAGGGGTTCATCGATATGAAGACCAGGGAGGCGTGGAAGAAGAAGACCAGGGCGGCGGCGATGAAACGCAGTCCGGTCAGCGAAGGGAGCCTGGATCTGGTGGTGGGCGCGGAGCTGCTCGGCATGAGGGTGGCTTTCTCGTGAGAAAGGTCCGGCCAGGGGGTCAGGTTCGGGAGGTGGGCGTGGTGATTCCGGGGTCGGCGGCCGGCCGCCGCGCGTCGTCGTCGCGGGCCGGGTCGCCGGGGGTCTCGCGGCGGCGCCGACCGCTGTGCACCGTCTGGGCGATCAGCAGGGCGCCCAGGGCGGTGAACGCCGCGGCGCCGACCGTCACCTCGCGGATGCCGGGGCCCTGGTCGATGATCTGTCCCCCGGCCCAGGAGCCGAGGGCGGCGCCGAGCCCGAAGGCGGACATGTTGGCGGTCAGGGACAGCGTCGGCGCGTCGGCCGCGGCGGCGAGCACCTTGGCCTGGAGTCCGGGGATGAGGGCGAAGGTCGCGATGGAGAAGAGGATCAGGAAGACGGCGCCGCCGACCGGGGTGGGGGCGGCGACCCAGTAGAGGAGGCAGACGGCGGCGAGGGCCGTGGACAGGGCGAGCACCGCCGCGTCGACGGACCGGTCGGCGCACCGGCCGCCGAGGGCGTTGCCCGCGAGGGAGCCCAGGCCGTAGGCGACGAGCACGGCGGGCACCCAGGCGGACGGGAAGTCACCGACGTCGGTGAGCAGCGGCACCATGTAGGTGATCAGCGTGAACATGCCGCCCGAGCACAGGACGGTGGCCAGCACGGTGCCGATCACCTGCCAGGAGGCGAACGCGCGCAGCTCGTGGGCCGCCGACGCGCCGCTGTCGCCGTCGGCGTCCGGGATCACCAGCAGGATCAGCACGGTGGCGAGCAGGGCGAGGACGGCGACGCTGCCGAACGTGGCCCGCCAGTCCAGGTGCTGGGCCACCAGGGTGCCCAGGGGCACACCGAGCACGGTGGCCAGGTTGATGCCCATCTGGGTGCCGGCGATCGCCGACCCCTCCTTGCCCTCGTCGGCCATGCCGCCCGCGATGACGACGCAGACGGCGAGGAAGGTGCCGTGGATGACGGCGGTCAGCACGCGGCCCACGACCAGCAGGCCGAAGGTCGGGGCGAGGCTGGAGAGGACGTTGCCCGCGACGGAGACCAGCAGCAGCCCGACCAGCAGGTGCTTGCGGCGGACCCGGGTGGTCGCGGCGGTGACGAGCGGCCCGCCGACCACCACGGTCAGCGCGTACACGGTCACCAGGAGGCCCGCGGTGGGAATGGTCACCGACAGGTCCCGGGACAGGTCACCCAGCATGCCGCTCGGCGCGAGCTCGGCCGTGCCGACGCAGAAGATGGCCAGGATCAGGACAGCCATACGGGACCGCATGCAGGTGCCTCTCATGGGTGACGGGGCCACGGGCCCGGAGCGGGAGCGGGAAGCCGGATGCCGGCGACTGGAGCCGGTGGGCCGGCCGGAAGCCGCTGCGTCCCGGCCGGCCCACCGGACAAGAAGCCCTCCGAAGAACCGAAGGACTGAAGAACTGAAGGACTGAAGAACTGAAGGACTGGGAAGTACTTTAATGGCTTACTGTCCACTATACAAGCAGCTTGCTGTTGAACTGCACAAATGAACTGTCAGGACTCCGGTACGGGACGCCGGACCACCACGACGACCAGCACCGCCGCGGCCAGCACCGCCGACACCAGCGGGAGCCCGCCGACCGGGTGGCCGAGCAGCGCCGCCCCGAGGCCGGAACCGCCGGCGATGCCGATCTGGAAGCCGGTGACGTAGACCGAGGACGCGCGGTCGGCCTCCGCGCCCGCCAGCCGCATCACCCCGGTCTGGAAGACGGGCCCCGCCGCGGCGAACGCCCCTCCCCACACCGCGACCGCGACGCCCGCCACGGTCCAGGACACCGCCACCGGGGCCGGGGCGAAGGAGAGGGCCAGCAGACCGGTCCCCGCCGCGAAGGCCGCCATGGTCACCGTCGCCGCGCGCCGCGGGGCCCGGTCGTTGTGACGGCCGATGAGGTACGTCCCCACCGCCCCGGCCGCGCCGAAGACGGCCAGCAGCACGATCACCGAGCCCGGCGTCCCGGTGGCCCCGGCGACGACGAGGGCGAAGTAGGTGTAGCTGAGGAAGTGCGCGACGACCAGCACCACCGCGACGGCGCACAGGGTCAGGACCGCGGGCCAGTCCACCGCCCCGGACGCGCCGGCCTTCCCCGCCCGCCGGTTCCGCGCCGCGGGCGGCTCCGCCGGCGGCGGGTCCGTCGCCGGACCGGGGCGCAGGGCCCACACCAGCGCCCCGGTCACCGCCGCCGTGGCCACCGCGAGCAGCAGGGAAGTGGCCCGCCACCCGATGAGTTCGCCGACGAACGTGGTGCCGGGGCTGCCCACGATCGCCGCGAGGGAGGAGCCGCCGAAGACCGCCGCGGTCGCCGTCCCCACCCGCCCGCGCGGCACCAGACCGGCCGCCGCCGGGGCGATCAGCGACCAGAGCACCCCGTGGGTCAGCGCCGCGGCCACCCGGCCGGCCACCATCATGGCGAACCCCGTGGCGGCCGCCGTGAGCAGCTCGGCGACGACCAGCACCAGCAGGGAGACCACCAGTGCCGTGCCCCGGGAGACGCGCCCGGCGAGGGCGACGGTGGGGATGGTGACGGCACCGGCGACGACGGCGTACCCGCTCACGAGCAGTCCGACCCGGCCGGCGCCGACCCCCAGATCGGCGGCGATGTCGTGGATGAGCCCGACCGGGAAGACCTCGAAGGTGACGTAGACGAAGGTCGCGGCGGCGAGCACCGCCAGGCGTACGGCGGTCGGCGCGTCGATCCGGTCCGGCGCGGCCGTCGGCGGCGCCGCGCTCACCGGCGCCCTCCGGCCACGGCGTCCCCCGCGGCCGTACGGCGATCCGCCGCGTCCCCGGAAACCGGGCCGACCCGGACCAGGACCTTGGGGCGGGCCCGCCCGGCGTCCGCCAGGCGGGCGAAGGCGGCGCCGAGGTCGTCGACCGGGAAGACCCGGTCGACGAGGGCGTCCAGGTCCACCGCCCCGGATTCCACCAGGGCGACCAGCCGGTCCCAGTACCCGATGCCGGACAGCACCCCGTGCAGCGTGACGTCCCGGATGACCAGGGCCGCCGCGTCGAACCCGTCGACGGCGCGGTGCGGCGTGCCCAGTTGGGCCACCCGCCCGCCGGAGGCGACCAGCCGGACGGCGGAGCGGACCGCCGCCACGCTGCCGGACGCCTCGATCACGGCGTCGTACGCCTCCCCGTCGTCCGCGCCGGGCGCCGCCACGGCGGTGAGGCCGAGCCGGCGGGCCAGGTCCCGCGCCGCGGGCTGGGGGTCGAAGACGACGGTGCGGGCGCCCAGCGCCCGGGTGACCTGGGCCGCGGCGAGCCCCAGGGTGCCCGCGCCGAGGACCGCGACCCGGTCCTGCCGGGTCACGGCGATCCGGTCCACCGCGTGGACCGCGGCGGCGGTCGGCTCCAGCAGCACGCCGGCGGCGTCGGACAGGGCGTCGGGTATCCGGGTCAGGGTGCTCACCGGTGCGGTGATCAGCTGCGCGCCCGCGCCGGGACGCGGGCCGAGGACGCCGATCTCGCTGCGGTCCGGGCAGTACCGGACACGGCCGGCCCGGCAGTGCGGGCAACGGCCGCAGACCCGGAAGTTGTGCCCGGCGACCCGCTGTCCCGCCAGGGCGGGATCGACGCCGGGGCCCAGCCCGGTCACCGTGCCGACCCACTCGTGGCCCGGGACGAAGGGGTAGCTCTTCAGGCCCTCGCGGAGGTAGTTGCTGCTGCCGTCGTAGAAACCGAGGTCCGTGCCGCACAGACCGAGCAGACCCACCCGGACGAGTACCTCGTCCGGGCCGGGCTCGGGCGGATCGACCTCGGTGATCGTCACCGCGCGGGGGCCGGTGAGCAGGATGGCTTTCATCGTTCGTCCTTGGCGTGGCTGGATCCGGCCGCGGCACGGCACAGCGTGATGTCGGTCCGCAGGCGGGTCGGCGAGGTGCGGTAGTCGTTCTCCACGAGCACCGAGCGCGCGCCCGCGTGCCGCAGCAGGGCGGGCAGGGTGTCGAAGACGGTGGCGGGCGCGGGGGACGCGGCAGTCGTGGGGTCCTTGACGTGCAGGTGCGGCAGGAGCAGCCCCGCGCCCCCGACGAGGCGGGCGAAGCGGACGGGGTCCTCCCCGGCGTCCAGGAGGTTGCCGGTGTCCAGCACCAGGCGCAGGACCGGGTGGTCCACGGACCGGGCGAGGGCGAGGGACTCGACGGGGCCCAGCGGGGACTCGTAGGCGACGGTCAGGCCCGCCGCCGCGGCCCGTTCGCACAGGGCGCGCAGGGCGTCGGCGGTGCCCGCCCGCAGCCCCTCGGTCACCGGCGCGCTGCGCCGGAACCCCGGCACGTGCAGGACCCCCGCGCCCAGGCTCCGGGCGCAGTCCAGGGCACGCGCCAGCAGGTCGAGGGCGGCCGGGTTCGCCACGCCGTGCTCGTGGGCCAGGCCGAGGTCGTTGACGTGGTTGACCGCGAGGACGGGGACCGGGACGTCCCGGGTGAGCGCCACGGCCCGGCGCAGTTCGCCGGGCTCGCTCAGCGGTGGCCCGCGGTGGGCGCCGCCGAAGTCCAGGTGGAGCCGGTCGGCCCCCGCCGCGAGCGCGGCCCGGGCCGCGGCCGGCCGGTCCGTACCGATCCGCCACTGCGGGGCGGCCACGACGGTGGGCCCGGCCGCTGCCGCGGGCGCCGTCGCCGTACAGGGCTCCGCCCTCGTGCCCGGTGCGCCGGTCTCAGCCGTCGTCACCGACTCCCTCGCGGGCGCCGTCGCCGTACCTGACTCCGGGGCCGGTGCCGCCCCCGTGCCCGGTGCACCGGTCTCAGCCGTCATCGCCGACTCCCGTCCGGATCGCCGTCTTGAGCACGCGCCGCCCGTCGGCCACCCTCCGGTCCGTGTCCAGGACGGAGTTGACGAGGTCCGCGGCGCCCGGCAGGTCCACCTCGTGGGTCAGTACGCCGCCGCCGCGCGGCTCGTGCGGCGGCCGGGCCAGCAGGACGTCGAACGCCTGCCGCAGATGACGGTTGGCGACGCCGCGGTGGCCGTACAGGATCAAAGGGCCGGCCGGCCGGTCGAAGCGGTGCACCCGGGGCGGCGTGGGCTCGCCCCCGCAGTTGTCGGCGCGCAGTGCCGCCACGTCGATGTCGCCCGCGGACAGCGGGACGGGGCCCGACGGCAGGCCGGCGTGCACATCGACCAGGAGCGTGCCCCGCACGTGGCGGTCCACGGCGCCCAGTCCCTCCAGGGTGCCGGTGCGCGGGGTGGCGATCAGCGCGCAGACCGGCGCGGGCAGCTCGGCGAGCCGCTCGGGCAGGCCGGGGGCGCGCGGGTCGACCGCGTCGGCGCCGTGTCCCACCAGCAGACCGGGTGTTCCGGGCAGCCGGCGCCGCCAGGCTTCGAGGGCGAGCCGGCCCACGATCCCGTCGCCCCACACGACCACGGCGGCCGGCCGCGCCACGCCGAGGGCGATCTCCAGTCCGTACAGCACCGAGGCGAGCGGCTCGGCCAGGGCGGCCGCCTCCGGGCGGTCCGCGCCCTCGGGCACCGGCAGGACCAGGCCGGCGCGTACGGCGTTGGCGGGGACGCGGGTGCGCTCCGCCCACAGGCCGGGCAGGTTGTGCCCCAGCAGGAACGAGGGGTCGCGGGGGTGGGTGGGGTTGACGGTGACGAGGGAGCCGGCGCGCAGGCCGGTGCCGCCGGGCTCGACGACCCGGGCCACGCCCTCGTGCCCCAGCACCCGGCTCGGGTCGGCCCGCAGCCCGCGCAGGATCTGCCAGTCGGTGCCGCAGATCCCCGCGGTCACCGGGGCCAGCAGGACGTCCCCGGGACCGAGCCGGGGCGTCGGCACCTCGGCGACCTCGACACGGGTGCGGCCCCGCGCGTCGGCCGGGAGGCGCACCAGCGCCCGGTGTGTCGCGGCGCTCACGGCACGATCCCGGGCAGCCAGCGGCCGACGCGTTCCGCCCCGCGCAGGGGATCGACCGCGCCGGGACCGCACCACACCAGCCGGCCGGCGAGCCAGTCCGGCTCCCGGCCCCGGTCGGCGTAGGAGGTGGCCAGGCCGAGCTGCCGGCGCAGTTCGGCGGCGTAGTGGTCGCCGAGGCCCTCGACGACTCCGCCGCCGATCCCGAGCAGGTCGAGGTGCGGGTCGAGGCACCACAGGGTGCGCAGCAGGTGGGCCACCGGTTCGACGCACAGCTCCAGCAGCCGGCGTGCCCGGGGGTCGCCCGCCGTGAGGGCGTCGGGGAACCGCTGCGGGAGCGCCGGCCCCCACGCGATGCCCAGCAGTCCGGCCACGCGCGCGATGCCGGGCCCGGACGAGACCGACGCGAGGTGGCCGGTCCCGCCGCACTCGCACGGCAGGGGGGCCCGCCGCAGCTCCGGGGCGGTGGTCATGGCCGGCAGGTGGCCGACCTCACCCTGCAGGCCCCGGTCGTCGACCGGGATGCGGTGGCGTTCCAGGTCGGCGACGCGCATCGCGATGCCGCTGCTGAGGGTCAGGTATCCGACGCGCCGGACGCCGGGCCGGGCGTGTGCCGCGGCGAAGTCCACCAGGGCGGCGGTGACGTCGTTGACCAGCCGCCAGGTGACGTCGGGGCGGCGCTCGCGCAGTACGGCGCCCAAGTCGTACGGCTGCGCCGCCGCGCCCCACAGCGGCGCCGAACCGAGGATCTCGCCGGTGAGGTGGTCGATGGCCGCGCCGAAGGAGACCGCGGCGTGGGCGCCGGGCGGGGCCGCCGCGCACAGCAGCTCCGCCATGTCCTCGCGCAGGAGCGCGAGGGGCCGGTCGGGGTGGTTGAGCCGGCTGGGCGAGCGCAGCCGCTCCACGGGGCCGTCCGCTCCCCCGGTCCGCAGCCGCACCCAGGTGCCGCCGACGTCGGCCGCGAAGGCGGTCACCGTCCGGGACGCGCTGCCGGGCGCCGCGGTCGCGCTGGTCATCGCCGTGCCCCGGCCCGGCCGGCGAGCGGCTCGGGCGTCGTCACCGTCACCGCGCCGGCCCCGGACGGTCCCGGCACGACCCGGAAGCCCCGGAAGTCGGCGTGGCGTTCGGCCACGTCGTCGAAGTCGTCGAGGCCGCCGATGACCACGGTGCGGGCGCCGCTGGCCAGGCCCGCGCGCACCCCGGCGCCGGAGTCCTCGAAGACGACCGTGTCGCCGGGCGCGACGCCGAGCCGGGCGGCGGCGCGCAGATAGCCCTCGGGGTGCGGCTTGCCGCGGACCACGTCGTCGGCGCTCACCAGCACCTCGGGCAGGGGCAGGCCGGCGGCGGCGAGCCGCACCTCGGCGAGCTTGCGGCCGGCCGAGGTGACGATCGCCCAGGAGCCGCGCGGCAGCGCCGCGAGGAACGCGCGCGCGCCGGGTATCTCGGTGATGCCGGTGGTCTCCGACTGCTCGTGCGCGACGAGCCGCCGGGTCTCCGCGGCGGCCCGTTCCGGATCGGCGACGAAGTGGGCGACCGTCTCGCGGGTGGGACGGCCGTGCGCGTACGCCAGCACCTCGGCGAGGTCGGTCCGGTGCCGTGCGCTGAAGTCCGCCCAGGTGGACTCGACGAGGGCGGTGGAGTCCACCAGCGTGCCGTCCATGTCGAAGAGCAGGACCGAGGCGCGCAGGTGCGGCGAACGGGCCTCGGGGGGTGCCGCCGGGGTGGCCGGCTGTGGCTCGGGCATGTTCGTTCCTGACTATCGGAGGGAGGGGTCCAGGGGCCGGGACTGGGAGACCGGCAGCCCGGCGGCGACGGGCGTCCAGGTGGTGTCCTCGTGCACGACGAGGGCCTCGCCCGCGTACGGCACCCCGCGGGTCCGGGCGAGTTCGACGGCCAGGGGGGCGAACGCCGCCGGGGACATGTAGCCGCTGTAGTCGAAGTCCGGTGACCGGCGGGCCCGGATGCCCGGACTGTCGACCATGCCGGCCGGCAGTGCCTCGACGAACGTCACGTCGTCGGCGTCGGTCTCCAGCGCGACGGACCGGATCAGCGAGCTGGCCGCGGCTTTGGTGGCGGCGTACCCGGACCGGTTGGGTCCCGCGTTGTACACCACCTCGGACGAGATGTGCAGGAACAGTCCGGGGGCGGCCGGCCGCAGCAGCGGCAGCGCCGCCTTCAGCGTCCGGGCCAGACCGTGCACGTTGATGGCGAACTGGTCCAGCCAGTCGGTCTCGTCGGTCTCCAGGAACGGCTCGCGCCGCGCGGTGAAGTAGATCGCCGAGTAGCAGACCAGGGAGACATCGGCCGGCAGGTGGGCGCGCAACGCCCGCTCGGCCTGTCCGGGGTCCCGGAAGTCGAGCCGGTGCCACACCAGCCGGTCGGCGCCGGGGCCGGCCGGCCTGCTGCGGCTGAAGACGTGCGTCTCGATGCCCTCGGCGGCCCAGGCGTCGGCGATGCCGCGGCCGATCCCGGTCGATCCGCCGACCACGGCCGCCCTGGCGGGGCCGCCTGCCGGGCGGCTCACGCGCCGACCTGCTCGGGCACGAGCGCGGAGGCCCCGAGGGCGTGCTCGCGCAGCAGCCTGGTGGCGTCGCGCAGTTCCGCGGGCGTGACGTCGTTGACGAAACGGTGCCGTCCGATGCCGATCGGCAGGGGCAGCCGCTGCTGGCCGTCGCGGTGGCGCACCGTGTCCCGCAGGGCCTCCTGGAGCAGCGTCGGGTCTTCGAGGACCTCGTTCCACAGGGGCAGTCCGAGCCGGCGCATCACGCGGTAGACCCGCTCGGCCTGGTCCTCGGCGACGAAGCCGCGCAAGGTCGCCAGCGCGGTGGTCAGCGCCATGTCGACGGCCACGGCCTCGCCGTGCAGCAGCTCGGGCAGGGCGTGCATCTCCAGCGTCGGGCTGAAGGTGTGGCCGTAGTCCACGCAGCGCTCCAGGGCGGACTCCCAGAGGTTGGGCTGGAGTTCTTCGAGCATGAGGTGGATGGACTCGGCGATGATGGCGTCCGCGGCGCCGGCGAGGTCCTCGGTGCTCCCCTGGAAGCGGTCGGCGCGGACGTCCGCGCCCCGCGACTCCAGCAGGGCGAACAGGTCCTCGGAGCGGATGAGGGCCATTTTCAGGATCTCGGCGAGGCCGTTGCTGACGTGCCGCAGCGACAGGCTGCGCAGGAACGACCGGTCCAGGAAGGTGGCCGTCGCCGGCGCGTAGGTGCCCAGCCGGTTCTTGCCGCGCTCGTAGTTGACCCCGGTCTTGACCCCCACTCCGGCGTCGACGAGGCCGATCAGCGTCGTGGGGACGCGGATGTACGGCGTGCCGCGCCGGTAGAGGCTGGCCGCGAAGCCGACGATGTCGGTCAGTACGCCGCCGCCGACGGCGAGCACCGGCTCACGGCGCCGGTCGATCCCGAAGTCGTTCATGGCGTCGACGACCCGCGACACGGCGTCCCACTGCTTCACCGACTCGTCGGCGCGCAGCGGGACCACGGTCGCGTCGATCCCGTTGGCGGTGAACCAGGCGCGCACCTCGCCGCCGTAGAGCGCGTCGACGTTCTGGTCGACGACGACCAGCCGCCGGTCGCCCGGGGACATCGGGGCGTCGGGGCAGCCGGTCAGCAGCGTGCTGTTGCCCGGTGCGAACAGGCCGTTGGAGCTGACGACGTGGTAACGCACCTGACGGACGGCTTCGACCGTCCAGAACGGGTCGCCCCCGAGACTCTGACGAAGCCCTTGTGTGAAGACCGTACCGCTACGCATATCTCCTCCAGCGTGAGCCGCCATTGCGTGAGCACCATAGACTCTTTATCGGCGCGGTGTCGACTATATTAGCCACTCGACGCTCTACGTGTCATCCGTGTTACACTCGGCACAAGTGTCGATATACAGGCGACGCGAGCACCCAAGAGGACGCCGTCCGGCGAGGCCACGCCTCCACTCCCCCGGTGGAGGACCCGTCGAGTCGCCGCACCCCACGGAGGTCACAACGTATGGCTACGCTGGCGGAACGCCTCAACTCCTGGTTCGCCGACGCCGCCACCCCGGACGCCGTGGGCCGGCTGCGCGAGCCGTCCACCTCGGAGGTGGCCAAGGCCATCTCCGACGACCCGCGCCACGACGTGACGATCTCCCGGAGCTATCTCACCGCCCTGCGCAACGGCTCGCAGACCAATCCGACGGTCAGCGTCCTCTCCGCGATCGTCACGTACTTCCAGTCCCGGGACATGACCCTGCCGGTGTCGGTGAGCGCGCTCATCGACGAGACGCCGCCGGCCAACGCCGCGGAGCCGAACGACGGCTGGGCGGAGGCGCTCGCCGACCGGCAGGTGCAGTCCATCGCGATGCGGGCCGGCCGGCTGACCCCCGAGCTGCGCGAGCAACTGCTGTCCATCATGGACGTACTGGACAGCTCGGCGAAGCCGCCCGCCGCCACAGGCTCCGAGGGGCCCGGGGACGGCACGGCATGAGGCGGCTCACGCGCGGTCGTCCGGCGGCGGGCCCACGCCCCGGCACGGACCGGTCCGTATAGCGCGCAGTTCGCGGGAGAGCCGGATCAGGGTGCCCAGGTCCTCCTCGTAGTCGTGGCCGTCGATACTGCGCCTGCTGCGCGGCGCGAGGACGAAGACCGCCTCTCCCTGCGGACCGCCGTCCGGCGGGCTGTCGCGCCGCAGCCGCAGGGCGTACGCGACCAGGCTCGCGGACGCCTTCAGGTCGTCCTGCGACACGGGCTTCGCCGTCTTCTCGGCCGCGAGCCGCAAGTAGGGGCCGAGCCGGGTCAGCCCGTCCCGGCACTCCACATAACGCCGGTAGACGGACGAGGAATTCACCAGAAGGCCGTGCCGCCTGCCGCGGCGCTGTTCCAGGACCAGTTCGGGATATGCCTCCACAAGACGGTGCCACAGTTCCTCCAGTCCGTGGAACTGGCGGCGGTGATCGAGCATCTCCCGCACCGTCTTCACCACGCTGAAGAAAAAGGGCACGCTCAGCCCCGCACACACCACGATCGCGGCGACCTGGCCGAAGAAGAAGACATCGGGGTAGTCGATGAGCCGGCCGGGCTCCCGCAAGGTGGGCAGATTCACCCAGAGGAATCGGAAAATGCAGGTGAGCGCCAGTCCGCCCAGCCCGACGGCGACGATTCTCAGGGAGGTCCGCCGCAGCGGACCGCCGCGCCGGGCGTGCCGCCCGGCCAGATAGGCACTGGCGGCATATCCGAACAGCAGATAGAAATTCCCGAAGTTGTAGAAAGTGCGCACACGCCAGTCGACGAGGTAGGCCGATGTCAACGCGTGATCGCGCAATGGACCCGGAAGAAGCGCCGACACGGTGAACATCGCCGTCAGGCAGACGAGACAGGCGCCTATTTCCCAGGGCCACGGCGGCATGAGACGCCGCACCGGGCGTTCGCGCAGGAAGCCGACCATGCAGGCGAGGCCGATCAGGACCTCGGTGTTGTACGCGACCTTGGAGAAGCCTTCGAAGGTGGCGCCGTCCACGAGGCGCAGCACGGGCGCCTGCGCCAGCAGGTTCCCCGCGCCCATGAGCAGCAGGGCCAGACAGAGGTGCAGCCGCATGGGATCACGTAAGCGCCGCCGGATCAGAGCGGGCATCGTCCACACCGCACCGCCGAAGAGCGTGGTGATGGCGATGAGATTGAGCGCGCTCACACCGCTCCGTCGGTGAGTACGAGGCTGTTGTAGACCGAGGGACGCCAGGGCTCGTCGAGTCCGTGACTCCGTATGTGCCGGCTCATGGAGATCGCCCGGTACATGATCGTCGACGCGATGATCTCGGCGTCGCGCTCGTCCCGGTCGGAATAGCAGGTCCGCTCCACCGTGCCGGACGGCCGCTCACCCGCGAGGTCGAACGCGACGATGTGTCCGACCTCGTGAAGAATGATGTGCGCCTGGTGCGCTTTGGTCGTCTTGGCCTGATAGACGATGACATCCTCGTGTTCACGGGATATCAGCACGCCGAACGGCCCGTCGGCCGACAGATCCCACTCCATGAGCCTGATCGGCCTGCCGCGCATTTCGCCGATCTCCTCGCACAGGGCGGCGACGCTCAACGGCAGCCGCGGCGTGAGCCGGCGCATCAAATGGTGGCTGTGTGCACGCAGTCGAGCGTCACGCAGCCGGTCGCTCCACGCACTGAGCACCCATGCCGGAAAACCCCGATTTCCTTTGCTCAACACCTGATCTCCCCCGTGCGACAAGCGCTGAATCCAGCCCCGCGGGTCGCCCCCATCGCCAAGCCGCGGAAACCGATCACGGAAAATCTACGACACCTCCCGCCACCCGCCAACAAAACGAGATCTACATCACTCGGCTGTAACGGAACGTTCACGAGCGGTAGTGATCAGCCGGACAGCGCCCCCGGCACCGGGGCAGGTCAGCCCGCCCCTGCGACACGAAACCCGGCCTACGCCGCCCGGTACGCCCGGAGGAAGGTCCGTACCCCCTCGACGATGAGCGGTCGCACCCGGGGGTCCTCCGCGGCGTTGGCGGCACCGAACCGGTTGAGCGCGACCCCGAAGGTCAGCGCGATGAACTGGTCGGCCGCCAGGCGCGCGTCGGGGACGTCGAGCAGTCCGGCTCCGGCGAAGGCGGCGAACCGCTCGGCGAGCGCCTCGTCGGGAGTGTCGGCCATCGGGTTCCCGCCCCGGTCCGGCAGTGGGCCGGGGGTCGCGCGGACCAGTCGTTGCAGCGTGGCGTACTCCGCCGAGCCGAGCATGTCGGTCGAGATGCGCATCGAGAACTCGACCAGGACGTCTTCCAGACCGGCGGCTTCGGTGCGGTCGGTGAGGGTGTCGTCGAGGATGCGCCGGATCGTGCCGATCAGCGACTGGCCGACGGAGTCGACGACCGCGTGCAGCAGCGTCTGCTTGTCGCCGAAGTAGTCGTAGACCGTCCGCTTGGACACCTCGGCCCGGGCCGCGACCGCGTCCACGCTGGACCGGTCGAATCCGTTGGCGAGGAACAACTCCCGGGCGGCGGAGAGGATCGCGGCCCGCTTCTGCGCGGACCCCTCGCGCAGTGTCTTCGTGGTCGGCATGTGCTCAACCCTACTCGCTCTACACTGCACGGTGTAGTGTAGTCGTGGAACGACGATGCACCGCGCCCCGCGCCGGCGGCCACTTGGCCCGCGCCGGGCCGGCGACGAGGGAAAGGACGTTCATGACCGCGACAACCCTGGCTCCCCCGGTTCGCGTCGGGAAGCCCGCCGTCTGGGCTCTCGGCCTGCTGGCAGCCGCCACCGGGACCCTGGAGTCGGTGGTGGCACCGACGCTCCCGCTGCTGCAACGCGAACTGTCGATGAGCCCCGCACAAGGGGCGTTGCTCAGCATCACGATGCTCCTCACCGGCGCCCTCGTCACACCGGTCGCGGGCAGTCTCGGTGACCGCCACGGCGGAAAACGGGTCATGCTCCGGCTGATGGCGGTGGTGGCGGCCGGCGGCCTGGTGTCCTCGCTGGCCCCCAACCTGCCGGTGCTGCTGCTCGGCCAGGTCCTGGAGGGCGCGATGGTGGGCGCGATGCCGCTCTCGTTCATCCTGGTCCGCAAGCACCTCCCGGCCGGAGCGGCCCAGGTGGCCATCGGCGTGGTCAGCGGGCTGTTCGTGGGCGGCGGCATGCTGGGCACGCTGGTGGCCGGGCCCGTCGCGGAAGGGCTGTCCCGGCACTGGATGTTCGCGTTACCGACGATCGCGATCGTCGCGGCGACCCTGCTCGTCCACCGGCTGCTGCCGGACGATCCGCCGGGCCGCTCGGACGCCCGGATCGACTGGCCCGGCCTGGCCCTCCTGAGCGGCATCCTGCTGACGCTCATGCTCGGGCTCGCGACCGCCCCCGAACTCGGCGGCCGGCCACTCCTGCTGGGCGCCCTCGTCCTGCTCCTGGCCCTGCTCGTGACCGGATGGACCGCCGTCGAACGCCGGTCGCCCGCGCCGATGGTCGATCTGCGCATGGTGGCGAAGCCCGCGATCTGGAGCTCGTACGTGATCACGTTCGCCGTCTGCGCGGGCACGTCGGTGTCGATGTTCCTCGTCCCGCAGCTGTTCGCGGCGTCCGCCGACGGGTACGGCTTCGGGGCCGGCTCCACCGACATCGGACGGTACCTGCTGCCCGGCACCGTCGCGGGGGCGGTCAGCGGGCCGCTCGCCGGGGTCGTGGCGCGGCGGTTCGGCGCACGTACCGCGGTCGCCGCGGGGATCGGCGTCATGACGGCCACGCTGGTCGGCATGGCGTTCGTGCACGCCGAGGTCTGGCACCTCGTCGTCGGCAAGACGCTGGTCGCCCTGGCCAGCGGTGTCTGCGTCACGGCGATGGTCGTCAAGACCGCCACCTCCGTCGATCACGGCGACACCGGCACCGCCACCAGCCTGGTCCTGGTGATCCGCGTGATCGGCATGGCCGCGGGCGCTCAGGTCAGCGGCGCCTTCCTCACCGCCGGGACCCTCCCGGGAGCGGACGCCCCGGCCGAATCGGCCTTCGTCACCGGCTTCGTCATCGCCGGAGTCGTCACGGCGCTGTCCCTGCTCGCCGTCCGCGCGATGAACAAGGAAGCCAAGGCATGACACGGAGGAGTCACGACATGGCAACGGCACAGAGGAGAGAAGCAATGACGCGAGAGGGACAGGACATGACCGCCACGCGCCCGTCGACGGGCATCCGTACCGCACGCGGGCGCGAGGTGCTGATATCGGGAGCCGGCATCGCGGGTTGCGCCCTCGCCTTCTGGCTGAACCGCCACGGGTACGCGGTCACGGTCGTGGAGAAGGCCGCCGCGCCGCGCGACGGGGGTTACCCCATCGACGTGCGCGGCACCGCGCTGGAGGTCGTGCGCAGGATGGGGCTGCTGCCACGGCTGCGGGACGCCCACATCGACCTGCGCCGGATGACCTTCCTGGACGGGGACGGCGGCACGGTCGCCTCGGTCAGCCCGCAGGACGTCGTCGGCGGTGTCGCGGGACGGGACATCGAGGTGCGGCGCGGGGATCTGACCGGCGCCCTGTACGCGGCGGTCCGGGACGACGTGGAGTTCCTGTTCGACGACTGCGTCGACACCCTCGACCAGTCCGCCCACGGGGTCGACGTCACCTTCCGCGGGGGCGGCAGGCGTACGTTCGACATGGTCTTCGGCGCGGACGGGCTGCACTCCCGTACCCGGGAGCTCGTGTTCGGCCCCGAGGAGCGGTTCCACCGCTACCTCGGGTACTGCTTCGCCGTGTTCACCATGCGCAACACCCTCGGCCTCTCCCGCGAGATCACGATGTGGAACACCCCGGGCAGGGCCGCCGCGCTCTACGCCGTGGGGGACGACGACGAGGTGCACGCCTTCCTGAACTTCGCCCGCCCGCAACCGCCGTCCGACGCGATCCGTACCCCGCAGGCCCGGCAGGACCTGGTCGCCGCGGTCTTCGCCGACGCGGGGTGGGAGGTCCCGGGCATGATCGCCGCCATGCGCGACGCGGACGACCTGTTCATCGACGTGGTCAGCCAGATCCGTATGCCCCGCTGGTCCCGTGGCAGGGTCGCGCTGGTGGGCGACGCCGCGTACGCGCCCTCGTTCCTCACCGGACAGGGCACCAGCCTCGCGCTCGTCGGCGCGTACATGCTCGCCGGTTCCCTGGCCGGCCGGGACGCCGCCGCGGGCCTCGCGGCCTACGAGGACACCACCCGCGCGTTCGTGACCGTGAACCAGGACCAGGTCGCCGCGGGCGAGGCCGCCCTCTTCCCCACCACCGCCCAGGCCCTGGAGCGGCGCAACGCCATGCTGCGCGGCCTCGGCGCCCTGCCGTCCCGGGAGGAACGACCGGCCCACTCGGCCCTCACTCTGCCCGAGTTCGCGCCCCTGGGGTGACTCGGCGCGTGCGCGCGCCTGACGTCACCGGTGCCGGGGAACCGGATGATCCACGTTTTCCTGAATTCAGGTTTCCGTGTACCGTCAGGGCGTGCTGACTCTCGCTTCCGACATCGAGGTCCTGGCACGGTTCGGGCGCGCGCTCGCCGACCCGAACCGCTGCCGGATCCTGCTCGCCCTGCGTACGGCCCCGGCCTACCCCTCCGACCTCGCCGACGCCTTGGGGATCTCGCGCACCCGGCTGTCGAACCACCTGGCCTGTCTGCGCGACTGCGGCCTGGTCGTCACGGTCCCGGACGGCCGGCGCACCCGTTACGAACTCGCCGACGACCGCCTCGGCCACGCCCTGGACGACCTGCGGACGGCCGTCGTGGCCGTCGCCGCGGACCGCACCTGCGCGGACGCCGAGGAGAAGGGCTGCTGCTGAATGACCACGCTGCCCCTCGGTACCGGGGCCGGTACCGGTCCCGGTCCCGGCGCCGGCCCCGGTCTTTGTGCCTGTGCCGCTGCCAGTCCTTGTCCCGGTTGCGGTCCCCGGGCCGGGGCCGGGGCCGGGCCCGACTCCGGTCCCGGGACCGCTCGCCGTGACACGCTGACCCGTCGCATACGGCTGCTGGTCGCCGCGACCATCACCTACAACGTGATCGAGGCGGTCGTCGCCCTCACCGCGGGCACGATCGCCTCCTCGACCGCCCTGATCGGGTTCGGCCTGGACTCCGTGATCGAGGTGTCCTCCGCCGCCGCCGTCGCCTGGCAGTTCTCCGCCGGCGACCACGCCGTCCGCGAAGCGCGGGAGAGGACCACGCTCCGGGTCGTCGCGGCGTCCTTCTTCGCGCTCGCCCTGTACGTCACCGTCGGCTCCGTACGGGCGCTGACCGGCACCGGCGAAGCCGGTCACTCGGTCCCCGGCGTCGTTCTGGCCGCGCTCTCGCTGGCCGTCATGCCGTTCCTGTCCGCGGCCCAGCGCAAGGCCGGACGGGAGCTGGGCTCCGCCTCCGCCGTGGCCGACTCCAAACAGACGCTGCTGTGCGCCTACCTGTCCGCCGTGCTGCTCGTCGGCCTGCTCGCCCACCTCGCCCTCGGCTGGTCCTGGGCCGACCCCGTCGCCGCCCTCGTCATCGCGGCCGTCGCGGTCAGGGAAGGCCGCGACGCCTGGCGGGGCAAGGGCTGCTGCGCGCGGCAGCCGGACACGTCCTCATGTTGCGTCCCCGGCTGAGGAGTTCCGCCGACGCGGGCGCGGACCCGGGACCTCAGCGGCTTCCCGGAGGCCGTGCGCGGCAGTCCGTCCGCGATCACCAGGGACTTCAGGATCTGGTGCTCGGCTCTCCCCGACAGGGACGGCCTGGGGTGGCGTCAACAGGTGCTTCCGCTCACCTGTGCGGCATGCCGGGATCCGTGTCTTCGAGTGTCCCGAGGCCGGTCAGGGCGCCGACCGGGTCCAGGTCGGGGGTGCCCCGGGGCCACCAGTCGTCGCGGTCCGGCTCGGACTCGTAGGCGTACCACAGGCCGGTGCGGCCCAGGCGGAGCTGGACGTGGCCCCTGGGGTGGGTGAGGCGGTTGCGCCACGGGCGGAAGGCGGGCAGGTCGGCGGCGAGCAGCAGGGGCCGGGCCCGGTCGAAGCGTCCGGCCGGCGGGTCCCAGGGTTCCTCCAGGACGCCGAGGCCCTCCGGACCGCCCTGCCGCCAGGCGGCCACCGCGCGCGCCAGCTCGGCCGTGTCCCGGCCGGTCGCCCGGGCCAGAGAGGAGTAGAGGGCGCGGGTCGCGGCGGTCAGGCCGGAGCCGGGGCGGGCGGCGGCCAGGCGCACGGCGTCCTGCCAGAGCGTGAACCCGTCCACCGGGTCCCGCCCCGTGGTGAGCAGGGCGTGGGCGCGGGCGGCGGCGTCGGTGGCCAGCTGGTCCAGGGCGAAGGGGTCGGGACCGCCGGGGGCCGCCGGGTAGGCGGGCGGCTGTTCCGGGTGCGGGGGCGCGGGCAACGGCGGCGGAAGGGGCGGGCGTACGCGCGTGGCGAGGGCCTCGGTGGCGCGTATCCCTGGCAGGGGTTCCGGCTCCCTGCCCTGGGCTGCGCGGGCCGCGCGGGCGGCACTCAGCCGGGACAGGGCGTCGAGCAGCTCCCGCTCGCCCCGGCCGCGCAGCAGGAGCAGGACGAACGGATCGGCGTCGAGCAGCCGTGCCGTCTGGTAGCAGAGGGCGGCGGCGTGCTTGCAGGGGTGGCCGGAGTCGGGGCAGTTGCACTGCGGGGCGAGGTCCCCGGGGCCGGGCAGCAGGGGGACGCCGCAGTCGGCCAGGGAGTGGGGCAGCTCCTTGTCGAGCAGAGCGGCGATGTGTCCGGGCCGCTCGGCGGCGGCGTCGAGGAACCGTTCCCAGTCCGCGTCGTCCAGCGTGCGCAGCCGTACCCGCACACGGTACGGGCGGGGGCGGCTGCCCTGGACGTAGGCGAGGACGAGTCCGGGCGTGACGGTGATGGCGTCGACGTGCCCCCGCTCGGCGTACCCGCGTCCCCGCGCCAGCCGTCCGGCGTCCAGCGCGCCCTCCTCCAACGCGGTGACCCACGCGTTGCCCCACCAGCTCGCGGCGAACCCCTGCCCGGTCGACGGTCCCGGCGGGAAGGCGGGGAAGGTACGCCGCAGCTCCCCGTCCCGGCCCGGGGCGGCCATGGAACGGGGGGTGCGTGGGGACGTGGACGTGGACGTCGGTTCGGCGGCCGACGCCGGCCGGCCCCTGTCGGGGGGCGTGTGGTGGAGGGGAGCGGGGTCAGGGTCACCGGAGACGCCGTGGTCGCCCAAGGCGCTGGGGGTGCTGTGGGCGCTGGCGGTGCTGGGGCTGGGGGCGCTGGCGGTGCTGGCGGTGCTGGGGCTGGGGGCGCCGGAGTCAGCCGAGTGACCCGAGGCGCTGGAGCCGGCCGTGCGCCCCAGGTCGCTCACGTCTCCCGGGTCGCCCGAGCCACCCACGTCGTCGAGGTCGCCGACGGGCGGACGGAAGGCGTTCGCCAGCGCGGCCCGTACGGTGCGGGCGCGGGTTTCGGCGACGGTCTCGGGGCGGGCCGGGCGGCGTGCGGCAGCGGACGCGCGCGCTGGCGCGGGCACCTGGGACCGGCGTGCCTCCTGGCGGGCGGCCCGCAGCGCCTCTCGCGCGCCGTCCCCGGGACGGGCCCGCGTGGCGTCACCACCGGCGGTGACGGCGGCAGTGACGGCGGTGACGGCGACGGAGGAGTCGGCCGGGGTGGGCGGTGCCGCGTGCGCGCCCCGGGCCGCGGGGACCGCCCCCACGCTGCCGTCCGCGTCGGAGCCGGGGCCGCGGCCGGAGCCGGGACCGGAGCCGGAGTGGGAGTGGGAGCCGGAGTGGGAGTGGGAGCCGGAGTCCGAGCCGGGACCGGAGCCGGAATGGGAGCCGGGACCGGAGCCGGAATGGGAGCCGGAGTTCAAGCCAGGACCGGAGCCGGAGCCGGAGTCGGAGTCGGCGGACGGCATGTCCTCGTCTCCTCCGCGGTCGGCCGACGTGACCGTCCCGTCCCCGACGGGGGCGGCCGGTCCGGCGATGTCGGCCGACGCGTCCCCGTGGCGGACTCGCGGTTCCCCGTGCCCACCCGGCGCCATGGGGTCGTCGGTGGCGGACGGCGTGGGGGCGGTGCGCCCCGCGGCGGACACCGCACGGCGCAGCGCCGCGCGGGCGGCGTCGGCGGGGCGGGGGCCGTCGGCGGACGGCTCCTCGGCCGGGTCGGTCGACGCCGGCGTCGGCATCGGCTCCGCGGGCGGCGGCGTCGGTGCCGTCGGGGCCTGTCGTTCCCGCGCGGGTTCCGCCGTCCGTTCCCGTGCCGCGCGCAGGGCGCGGCGGGCCTCGTCGGCGGGCCGGGGCGTCATGACGACCTCCGCAGGGACACCAGGTCGGACAGCTCGCGGTCGGTCAGTTCGGTGAGGGCCGACTCACCGGAGCCGAGGATCGCGTCGGCCAGTGCCCGCTTGGCGGTGAGCATCTCCGCGATGCGGTCCTCGACCGTGCCCTCGGTGACCAGGCGGTGGACCTGGACCGGCTGGGTCTGGCCGATGCGGTAGGCACGGTCGGTGGCCTGTTCCTCGACGGCCGGGTTCCACCAGCGGTCGAAGTGGACGACGTGACCGGCCCGGGTGAGGTTGAGGCCGGTGCCCGCCGCCTTGAGGGACAGGACCAGGACCGGGGTGGCGCCGGCCTGGAAGCGGTCGACCATCCGCTCGCGCTCCGGCACCGGTGTGCCGCCGTGCAGCAGGTCGACGGGGACCGCGCGGGCGGTCAGGTGGGAGGTGAGGAGGCGGGCCATGCCGACGTACTGGGTGAAGACCAGGACCGAGCCGTCCTCCGCGAGCACCGTGTCCAGCAGTTCGTCGAGCAGGGCCAGCTTGCCGGAGCGGGCGGCGGCGCCGTCGCCCTGCTGCCGGTGGTCCTCCTTGAGGTACAGCGCGGGGTGGTCGCAGATCTGCTTCAGCGCGCCCAGCAGCTTCAGCACCAGCCCCCGGCGGGCGATGCCCTCCGCCGCCTCGATGACGGCCATCGACTCGCGCACCACCGCCTCGTACAGGGCCGCCTGCTCCCGGGAGAGCGGCACCGGGTGGTCCGTCTCGGTCTTCGGCGGCAGCTCCGGGACGATGCCGGGGTCGGACTTGCGGCGGCGCAGGAGGAACGGGCGGACCAGGCGGGCCAGCCGGGCCACCGCCTCCTCGTCCTCGCCGGTCTCCACCGCGCGGGCGTGCCGGGCGCGGAAGGACTTCAGGGGGCCGAGGAGCCCGGGGGTCGTCCAGTCGAGGAGGGCCCACAGCTCGGAGAGGTTGTTCTCGACCGGGGTGCCGGTGAGGGCGACGCGGGCGGGGGCCGGGATGGTGCGCAGGGCCTTCGCCGTCGCCGAGTACGGGTTCTTGACGTGCTGTGCCTCGTCGGCGACGACCATGCCCCACGGCAGTGCGGCCAGGGTGGCCGCCGCCGAGCGCATGGTGCCGTAGGTGGTGAGGACGAAGCCGCCGTCCAGGCCGTCCAGGGTGCGGTCGGGGCCGTGGAAGCGGCGGACGGGGACGCCGGGGGCGAACCGGGTGATCTCCCGCTGCCAGTTGCCGAGCAGGGAGGCGGGGCAGACGACGAGGGTGGGCTCGGTGCGGGCCCGCTTGAGGTGCAGGGCGATGAGGGTGACCGTCTTGCCGAGGCCCATGTCGTCGGCGAGGCAGCCGCCGAGGCCGAGCGAGGTCATCAGGTCCAGCCAGGCCAGCCCCTTGAGCTGGTAGTCGCGGAGGGTGGCGGCGAGTCCCGGCGGCGGCTCGGCGGGGGCGAGGCCGGCGGTGAGCCGGTCGCGCAGGGCCGCCAGGGTGCCGACCGGCACCGCCTCCACCGTCTCCCCGTCGACCTCCGCGGTGCCGGTGAGGGCCACGGACAGCGCGTCGACGGGGTCGAGGAGGCCCAGGTCGCGTCTGCGGGCGCGGTGGACCAGGGCCGGGTCGACCAGCACCCAGCGGTCGCGGAGGCGGACCACCGGGCGGTGCGCCTCGGCGAGCCGGTCCATCTCGGCCTCGGTGAGCGGGTCGCCGCCGAGCGCCAGCTGCCAGCTGAACCGGAGCAGGTCGCCGCTCTCGAAGAAGCCGGTGCCGTCGGTCGCCGAACCGGGCGCCGGACGGACCACGGCCGTCGCGGTGAGGTCCTGGGCCAGGTCACGGGGCCAGTGCACGGCGACGCCGGCGGTGGCCAGCCGGGTGGCCGCGATGCCGAGCAGGTCGGTCAGCTCCTCCTCGGACAGGGCCAGTACGTCGGGCACGTCCTGCTCGGTGAGCCGGTCCAGCGGCGGCCAGATCCGGGCGGCGCGCCGCACCGCGAGGGCCGCGTCGACCCGGGCGCGCGGGCCGAACGCGGGGTCCGCCGCGCCCGACCAGAGATCCGCGGTGTCGGCCACCAGGGTGGGGTCGGCGAGGCTGTGCACCTGGACCACCGCGGCACCCGCCGCGCGCCCGCGCCCGCTGTCGGCGTCGCCCGTGCCCCCGCCGTCGCCCTGCCCCGAGGCGTCGAACAGGTCGAACGGCGACAGGTCCAGGCGGAGCGAGATCCGCACACCCGCGTCCATGCCGGCGGCGACCTCGGCGGCCCAGTCCCGCGCGCCGGGCAGCCGCTGGGCGGGGCGGGCGGCGAACGGCAGGCCCAGGGCGTACGGCGCGGCCGGGGTGCGGGGCAGCGTGTCGGTGACCGCGTCCAGGAACGAGCGGATCAGCGCGCGCGGCTCGGGCAGCCGCAGCGGGCCCGGGCCGTCCAGCGGGACCGCGTGCCCCTCAGGGGGCAGGGCGGCGGCGATCGCCCGCAGGTGGGCGATGTCGTCCGGGTCCAGGGGGCCGGCCCGCCAGGCGTCGTGGCCGTCGGCGGTCAGGCCGGGCAGCAGCCGGCCCCGCGCGGCGAGCCGCAGGGCGTGCAGGGCGGCGGCGCCCCAGCAGGCGGTGGCGGGGTGGGCGGCCGGGTCGTGCCGGGCGCGCACCAGCAGGGGCAGGGCCTCCTCGACGGGGAGGGTCACCGCGGGGACGGTCCTGCGGCGCACGCGGGTGCCGTGGCGGCGGACGACGGTGAGCGGGGCGGCCCCGGGGGGCTCGGTGGGCGGGGTGTCGTCGGCCGGGTCCGGGTCCCAGAAGGCGAAGCGCCCCTCGCGCGGCAGCGGGGCGGGCAGGAAGACGGCGGCCAGCCGTACGACACCGGCACCGGGTCCCGGGCCCGCGGCGTGCGTGTCCGCGCCGTACGTGTCCGCCGCGTGCGTGCCTTCCGTGTACGTGTCCGCCGTGTACGTGTCCGTCATACGTCCTGTCACCTCCCCTCCCGTTCGCCGGATCGACTGTCTACGACTCTACGGGCGGGGTCTGACAATCGGCTCCGGACGCCTGCCGGGACCGGTCGGAGCGGTCCGGAACCGGTCCCGAACGGGTCCGGAACGGGTCCGGGACCGGTCAGGGACCGGTCAGGGAACGGTGCGCGAGACGACGTACACCATCGGGAGGTCCGGGTTGGCCAGGTTCACGACGACGTCCTGGGTCGGTGCCGGGTTCTTCTGGGTCCGGATCAGGCCCCACCACTGTCCCGGCGCCGAGAAGTCCCAGCCGGTGACCCGCTGGTCGCGGGCGCTGATGGAGATGTCGTCCCGCTCCAGGGCGCTGCGGTCGACGCCGATGCCCGCGAGGAAGGCGTCCAGACCGGCGCCGGTGGTCTCGAACTGGACGTACAGGCGGCTCGTCTTCCAGTTGTTGGTCTCGTAGTACGCGACCTTGCCGGCGGGGTGCGGGACCGGGACCTGGTAGAGGCGGCGCTGGAGCTTGGAGGGCCAGGCCTCGGTCAGCCCGGTCGCCGAGTACTTCTCCTCCTTGTCCCGGCCGCTGCTGCGGCTCTGTTCGGCGGAGATCAGCAGGTAGCCGGCCGGGATGCCGATCAGCAGCACGATGATGAGCAGGGTGAGCGCCCTGCGGCGGTTCCTGTGCCGGCGGTCCTCGGCCGGGGTTCCGGGCTCCTCCGCGGGCCCGTCCTGGAGCAGCAGGGGTTCCGTCACAGCGCCTCCCGTTCCGTACGGCGGGACTGTGCGTAGCGTTCGTACCGCTCGTGGCGCTCCACGCGGCGACGCTTGGCGCGGCGGAAGCGGCGGGCGACCAGGCGGGCCAGGTCGGCGGCGCCGACCATGCCGGCCTCGGGGCCGAGCTGGGCGCGGACGATGCGGGCCTCGGGGCGGTAGCCGCGGCCGGTGAGCTGGCGCTTGAACGCGTCGCGGGCGGGGCCGATCAGCAGGTCGTCCGCGGCGCTGACGCCGCCGCCGATCACGAAGCAGGACGGGTCGAGGGCGGCGGCGAGGTTGGCGATGCCGACGCCGAGCCACTGGCCGATGTCCTGGAGCAGTTCGACGCACATGGCGTCGCCCTCGCGGGCCAGCTCGGTGATCATCGGGCCGGTGATGTCGCCGATGCTGCCCTTGACGTGCTCGATGATCCCGTACGCCACCGGGGAGTCGGCGGCGGCCAGCTCGCGGGCCTCCCTGACCAGGGCGTTGCCCGAGCTGTACTGCTCCCAGCAGCCGCGGTTGCCGCACGGGCAGCGGTGGCCGCCGGGGACGACCTGCATGTGACCGAACTCTCCGGCCACGCCGTACTTGCCGCGCTTGACCTGGCCGCCCTCCAGGATGGCGCCGCCGATACCGGTGCCGAGGGTGATCATGACGAGGTGGTCCTCGCCGCGGCCGGCGCCGAAGCGCCATTCCGCCCAGGCGGCGGTGTTGGCGTCGTTGTCCACCAGGACGGGGACGGACAGGCGGCCGGAGAGGCGGTCGCGGAGGGGTTCGTTGCGCCAGGACAGGTGGGGGGCGAACAGGACGCGGTTGCGGTCGGCGTCGACCCAGCCGGCCGCGCCGATACCGACGGCGTGCACGTCGTGGCGGTCGGAGAGGTCGAGGACGAGTTCGACGATGGTGTCCTCGACGACCTTGGGGCTCTTGGACTTGTCCGGGGTCTCCGCGCGGACCTTCTCCAGGATGGTGCCGTCCGCGTCGACGACGCCCGCCATCACCTTGGTGCCGCCGATGTCGATGCCCACGGTGGGCACGCGGGGGGCCGTGAGGTGGGAGCGGCGTTCCCTGGTGCCGGCCGTGCGCAGCACGGTGGCCCGGCGGGAGCCGATGGGGGCGGTGAGGTCGCGGTAGGTGCTCATCGGGTGCGATTGTGCCGTACGGCCCTGGCGGGTGCCGAACGGCGCGGGTGAGGGGGCTGTCGGGGGTCGGTCGGGTGCGGGTGGTTTGTGGCCGGTCGCGCGGTTCCCCACGCCCCTGGAGGCGCCGCCGTACCGTCCGCCCCCGGCGGGACGGCGGGACAGGAAGCGGGGGTTACCGATCGTCGCCGGGTGCGGGTACGCCGTGGCCGGACGCGCGGTTCCCCGCGTCCCTGGGGACGCCGCCGTACCGTCCGCCCCCGGCGGGCCGGCGGGACAGGAAGCGGGGGTTACCGATCGTCACCGGGTGCGGGTACGTCGTGGCCGGACGCGCAGTTCCCCGCGCCCCTGGGGACGCCGCCGTGCCGTCCGGGGACACGTCAGTCCCCGGAGGGCTGGCGGCGGCGCAGTTCGTGGCGCAGGTCGTCCAGTTCGTTGCCGCCGGCCATCTGGCGGGTCAGCTCGTCCAGGGTGATCTCGTCGCGGGTGTGGTTGCCGACCATGGTGCCGCGCTTCAGGAGGACGAAACGGTCGCCCACCAGGTAGGCGTGGTGCGGGTTGTGGGTGATGAAGACGACGGCGAGGCCCTCGTCGCGGGCGGCCGCGACGTACTTCAGTACGACCCCCGACTGCTTCACTCCCAGCGCGGCGGTCGGCTCGTCCAGTACCAGCACCTTGGCGCCGAAGTACACCGCGCGGGCGATCGCCACGCACTGCCGCTCGCCGCCGGAGAGGGTGCCGATGGGCTGGTCGACGTCGCGCAGGTCGATGCCCATGCGGAGCAGCTCGGCGCGGGTGGTGCGGCGCATGAGGTCGACGTCCATGCGCTTGAACGGGGCGACGCCCTTGCGCGGCTCGGAGCCGAGGAAGAAGTTGCGCCACACCGGCATGAGCGGGACGACTGCCAGGTCCTGGTAGACGGTGGCGATGCCCCGGTCCAGCGCCTCGCGTGGGGAGGAGAGGCGGGTCTCCTCGCCGTCCAGGGTGAGGGTGCCGCCGTCGTGCTGGTGGAGGCCCGCGATGATCTTGATGAGGGTGGACTTGCCGGCGCCGTTGTCGCCGAGCACACAGGTGATCTCGCCGGCGTGCGCCGCCAGGGACACCCCCTCCAGGGCGCGGACGTTGCCGTACTGCTTGCTGACGTCCGACAGTTCGACGAGGGGGGTACGACTCGATGTCCGCGTCACTTGGTGGCCTCCGCGCGCTTGCGGACCCAGGCGTTGAGCAGGGTCGCGAGGAGCAGCATCGCTCCGAGGAAGAACTTGAACCAGTCGGGGTTCCACTCGGCGAAGACGATGCCCTTGCTGGTCATGCCGAAGATCAGCGCGCCGACCGCCGAGCCGACCGCGCTGCCGTAACCGCCGGTGATCAGACAGCCGCCGATGACGGCCGCGATGATGTAGATCAGCTCGTTGCCGACACCCTCGCCCGACTGCACGACGTCGTACGAGAAGAGCAGGTGCTGGCCGGAGATCCAGGCGCCGAACGCGACGCCCATGTAGAGGCCGATCCTGGTCTTCGTCACCGGGACGCCGACCGCGCGGGCCGCGTCCTGGTTGCCGCCGACCGCGAAGATCCAGTTGCCGGCGCGGGTGCGCAGCAGGATCCAGCTCGCCACCGCGACCAGCGCCAGCCACCACAGGATGGTGACCTTGAAGCCGACGCCGCCGACGGTGATCGTGGAGGCGAAGACGTCCTTGGCGGAGGCGAAGCCCTCCATGTCGGCGATGGTCTTGGTGGAGACGGTGCCGTCGATCAGCTTGGTGAAGCCGAGGTTCATGCCGATCAGCATCAGGTAGGTGCCCAGCGTGATGATGAAGCTGGGCAGCTTGGTGCGGCTGAGCATGAAGCCGTTGAAGGCGCCGAGGGCGAGGGTGACCAGCAGGGAGACCCCGACGCCGACCCAGACGTTCGCGGTCATCTGGTAGCTGAACATCGAGGACAGCAGGGCGGAGGACGTCACCATGACGCCCGCCGACAGGTCGAACTCGCCGCCGATCATCAGCAGCGCCACGGGTACGGCCATGATGCCGATCGTGGAGGATGCGTACAGGACCGTGCTGAGACTGGAGCCGTGCAGGAAGCTGTCGGCGGCCAGTGCGAAGAAGACGAAGACCGCGACGGCGCCGACGACCGAGCCCAGCTCGGGGCGGCCGAGCAGCTTCCGCAGCGGCGAGGTCCGCAGAATCCTCTCGTCGGAGACCGTCGCTCCGGTGGCGCTCATCGGGTGCCCCGTTCCGTGTAGTCCGCCAGCGCGTCGGCGTCGTCCTCGGTGATGATCTGCGGGCCGGTGAGCACGGGCTGTCCGCCGCCGAGGACGTCGGCGTTGTACCGGTAGAGCCACAGCAGGTCGACCGCCTCGTACCCCTGGAGGTAGGGCTGCTGGTCGACGGCGAAGCCGAGGCTGCCGTCCTTCAGGCCGGCCGCGACCTTGGCGTTCAGGTCGAAGGTGTCGATCTCGGCGTCGCTGTTCGCGCCCTGCTTGGCCTTGACGGCGGTGTCCGCGTACGGGGCGCCCAGCGTGACCACGGTGTCCACGCTCTTGTCGGTCTGGAGCTTGGCCTCGATGGCGGACTGCACGTCCGGCATGCTGGTGCCGGTGACGTAGAGCCGCTGAAGCTTGCCGTCGAAGGTCTTCGCCACGCCGTCGCAGCGCTGCTCGTGGCCGACGTTGCCCTGCTCGTGCAGGACGCAGACGGCGCTCTTGCGGCCCCGCTCGTTCAGCTCCTCGCCGACGGCCTCGCCGGCGATCGTCTCGTCCTGGCCGATGTGGGTGAGCGCGCCGAACTCCTTGGACTCGGCCGAGCCGGAGTTCACGGTGATCACCGGGATGCCGGCCTTCACCGCGCGGGCGACGGCGGCCTTCATGGCGTCCGGCTTGGCCAGCGTGACGATGATCCCGTCGACCTTCTTGTCCACGGCCGCGTCGACGAGCTGGGCCTGCTGCTGGGCCTCGTCGTCGTGGGAGTACAGGAAGTTGATGTTGTCCTTGACGGCGGCCTGCTCGGCGCCGCTCTGGACGATGTCCCAGAAGGTGTCGCCGTCGCCCGAGTGGGTGATCATCGCGACGGTCCAGCGGGGCGTGCTCACCGCCGCCTTCCCCTGGGCCGCGGCGGCCTTGCGGGCGTCCTCGGCGCGCTTGCCGCCGGTGCTGCTGCAGCCGGCGAGGGAGAGTGACAGTGCCCCTGCCAGCGCGATGCCTGTCCAGGTCCGAAACCGTGCCACGAGGCGGTGCCCTTCTTGCTGTGTGCTGTCTTGCGGTGGTCTGTGGTGGTTCTGTCCTACGTGAGGGCCGGCGACCTCACCGACCCAAACGCCCTATTGTCGGGCACGGGCACCGGGCGCGGCGCACGGGGGGCCGGTAGCGGCCCGGCGGCTCAGGACCGGACGAGGAGCTGGAACTCGAACGAGTAGCGGGACGGCCGGTAGGTGTGGGTGCCGTACTCGACCGCGCGGCCGCCGTCGTCGTACGTGGCGCGCTCCATGGTGAGCAGCGGGGCGCCCTCGTCCTCGCCGAGCCGCTCGGCCTCGGCGGCGGTGGCGGCACGGGCGCCGATGGACTGGCGGGCGCTGTGCAGGGTGATGCCGGCGCCGCGCATCAGACGGTACAGACCGGTCGCCTCCAGCCGGCCGGTGTCCAGGTCGAGGAGGCCGAGCGGCAGGTAGTTGCACAGGTACGCCATCGGCTCGCCGTGGGTCAGCCGCAGCCGCTCCACGCGGTGGACCTCGCTCCCCGCGGCCACCCCAAGCGCGGCGCCGATCTCGGCGGTCGCCGGGACGATGTCGTTGACCAGGACCTTCGTACCGGGGTGCTGTCCCGCCGCCGCCAGGTCGTCGTAGAGGCTGCTCAGCTCCAGGGGGCGCTTGACCCGGCTGTGGACGACCTGGGTGCCGACGCCGCGGCGGCGTACCAGCAGGCCCTTGTCGACCAGCGACTGGATGGCCTGGCGGACCGTGGGCCGGGACAGTCCGAGCCGGGCGGCCAGCTCGATCTCGTTGCCCAGCAGACTGCCCGGGGTCAGGGCGCCGCGCTCGATGGCCGCCTCCAGCTGCTGCGACAGCTGGAAGTACAGCGGCACCGGACTGGTCCGGTCCACACCGAGGTCGAGCGTCACGGTCGGGTCACCTTCTGGTTTGGGCACGGGGCGAGCGTAGCTCTGTGAGCTGTTGACGGGAAGTCGTGTAGTCAGGTTGTCCGGTTGTCCGGACATCGTGTCATAGTGCCGGGGCCGGCAGGCAGGCGGGCAGGCGGGCGGGCGGGCGGGCGGGCGGTGGTCAGTACGCGCCGTCCTCCGGGCCGTCCAGGAGTCCCGCGTCGTGGACCAGCAGCGCCAGCTGCACGCGGTTGTCGAGGCGCAGCTTGGCGAGGGCGCGGGAGACGTGGGCCTTGACGGTGGCGACGCTCATGAAGAGCGCGGCCGCGATCTCGGCGTTGGCCAGGCCCCGGCCGACCGCCACGGCGACCTCGCGTTCGCGGTCGGCCAGCGCGGCGACGCGGGCACGGGCGCGGGAGCGCCGGTCGGCGGCGGCGGTGTCGGCCGCGTGTGCCATCAGCCGGCGGGTCACGGCGGGCGACAGGACGGGGTCGCCCGCGGCGACCTTGCGCACGGCGTCGACGATCTCGGCGGGCGGGGTGTCCTTCAGGACGAACCCCGCGGCTCCCGCGCGCAGCGCCCGCAGCACCTGCTCGTCGGCGTGGAAGGTGGTGAGTACCACGACCTGCGGAGCGTGCGCGCGCCCGCGCAGCCGCTCGGTGGCGGTCAGGCCGTCCGTCCCCGGCATCCGGATGTCCATGAGGACGACGTCCGGGCGGGTGCGGTCGGCCAGCGCCTCGGCCTCGGCGCCGTCGGCGGCCTCTCCGACGACCGTGATGTCGTCGGCGCCGCCCATCATCAGCGACAGCCCGGCCCGCACCAAGGGGTCGTCGTCGACGAGGAGGAGTCGGATGGTGGCAGCAGTCATGGGAGTCACGTAATCACGCTCCGGCGGGGCCGGGCGCTCCCCGCGTCACCTCCGCGTCATCCCCACGGCAGCCATCCCCGTACCTCGAACCCGCCGTCCGCCGTGGGGCCGTGGCGGAGGGTGCCGCCGGTGAGGGTGGCGCGTTCGGTGAGGCCGATCAGGCCCTGCCCGGAGCCGGGGACGGGGGGCACGTCGCGGCCGGGCGGGGCGTTGCGCACGGTCACGGTGAGTCCGTCGCCCGGCGCGCCGGTGACGGAGACGGACACGTCCGTGCCGGGGGCGTGTTTGCGGGCGTTGGTCAGGGCCTCCTGGGCGATGCGGTAGGCGGTGCGGCCCACGGAGGCGGGGACGGCGGCGGGCTCGGCGATCCGTCCGGCGAGGGTGACCTTCATGCCGGCCTCCCGGGACTCGGTGACCAGTTCGTCGAGTGCCGCGAGGGTCGGCTGGGGCCGGCCGGCGTCGTCGGAGTCGCCGGTCCGCAGTACGCCGATGATCTCCCGCAGGTCCTGGAGGGCCTCGTGGGCGCTCTCCCGGATGACGCCCGCCGCCCGCGCCACCTCCTCGCGGGGCGCGTCCGGCCGGAACTCCAGCGCCCCCGCGTGCACGCTGAGCAGGGTGAGCCGGTGGGCGAGGACATCGTGCATCTCGCGGGCGATGGCCTCGCGGGCCAGCCGCTGCGCCTGCTCGGCCCGCAGCCGGGCCTCCGTCTCGGCACGCCGGGCCCGGTCCCGCAGGCTGACCAGGAGCTGCCGTTTGGACCGGGCGAGCATGCCCCAGCCCACCGCCGCGGCGGTGAGCAGGAAACCGAACAGGACGGCGCCGGCGTAGGAGAGTTCGGGGTCCGGGCGCAGACGGTAGTAGAGCGGCTGGAGCGCGATGAAAGCGCCGCCGGTCCAGGCCACGTACCGGAAGGGCCGGTGCACGGCGAGGGTGAAGAGGGACGCCAGGACGGCGCCGCCCGCGGTGGCGGAGACCAGCGAGACCGGAACCAGGGCGACGGCGAGCCCGACCGGCCGGCGGCGCCGCAGCCAGACGGCGGCGCAGGCGAGGGCGCCGACGAGCTGGTCGGCGGCCTGCGCCGCGGGCGAGAGGCCCGGCTCGTTCTCCAGGGTGTCCGCCGCAAGCAGGCCGATGACGACGGCGAGCAGGAAGCAGGCGAAGTCGACGCACCAGTCGCGGGCGGTCCGCCGGGGCCGCCCGCCGGGCCGCGCGGGGTCCGGGTCCAGCTGCTCCGCCAGAGCGGACGGCAGCAGCCAGCGCCGCTCCTGGCGGGCCGGGTACGGCGTGCTCTGTCCGACTGTCACGGACGACGAATGTACGCATCGCGGGCCACCGCCACCGCCCCGCGGACCGCATCTCCTACCTGAGTCGCACGACGGGAGACTTTCGTCGGCGACGGGGAACTTTCGTCGGTCCGGACGGCCGGCGGCCGGTACTTCCGTCGGCATGGTCTCGCCCCGCGGCCGATGTGGGTGGGGGGTCCGCGGGGCGAGGGTCTGTCGGCATGAAGAAGGTGCTGGAACTACTGGGATTCCTGGCCGTCCTCCAGGGAACGGCCGGTCTGCTGCACGAGTTCACCGACTGGCGCATCGGCCTTGTGCGGCGGATCGGTTTCCTCGACGGCTACGGGATCTACGTGAACGTCGCCCTGCTCGTACTGGGCTTCGCCCTGTGCGCCGCGGCCGACGGCGGACGCGGCACCCGGTGATCAGCAGCCGTAATCGACCAGGTCGAACGAGGCGTAGTGGTCGGCGGTGTAGTAGTCCTCCTGGTACTCCTCACCGGTGACGATGCGGCGGGCGCCGCGCGTGGAGGAGCCGGGGGTGATCACCGTGTACTCGTGGTAGTAGCCGGTGGACTGGCTGGGCAGGATGCCCTCGCGGTTCTGGAAGACGGTCCCGTCCTGCGTGAACGGGTAGGGGCCGCCCTGTTCGATCAGGTCGAGGGTGTCGTGCGCCTGGGACGGCAGGTCGCTGTAGCAGATGCTGCCGACCGCCGCGGGGGCGGCGGTGGCGGTGGTCGCGGAGACGGTGCCGCCCACGAGCAGGGCGGTCAGGGCTGCGGCGGCCGCGCCGATGCGGGCGGCGTGTGGGGGGAATCGCATGTCCACCATGATGACGCGCGTAGACGATGGCATGTCAATGACAAGGACGGAGATTTCTCCCGTCACGCCCGATGAGTTTTCACGGGGTTAACCCGTTCACACGGCCGGCCCGCGTCCGGCACCGGGCATACGCCCGGCGCCCGCGTCACCCGTTCACCGGCAGCTCGTACGTGCCGTACTCGGGGCTGCCCGCCGGCTCGTACGACTGGATGGCGATGCCCTTCGCCGTGATCCGCCCGCCGGTGTGCCGGAAGGCGGTCGGCACGCCGCCCTCCTCGAACAGGCGTCGCCCGGCGCCCAGGACGACGGGGTAGGTCAGCAGGTGGAGGGTGTCGACGAGGCCGAGCGCGAACAGGGAGCGGGTGAGGACGCCGCTGCCGTGCAGCAGGATCTCGCCGTCCGTGCGTTCCTTGGCCGCGGTGACCTCCGCGGCGAGGTCGGCGCCGAGCACGGTGGTACCGGCCCACCCGGGGTCGGTGAGGGTGGTGGAGGCGACGTACTTCGGCAGTCCGTTCAGCTTCGAGGCGATCGGGTCGGCGGGGTCGGTGACCCTCGGCCAGTACGCGGCGAAGATGTCGTACGTACGGCGTCCGAGGAGGAAGGCGCCGACGCGGCCGTAGACCTCGTGGATGAACCGGTCGGTGTCCTCGTCGTCGAACGGGACGGCCCAGCCGCCCTGGCCGAAACCGCCGCTGGTGTCCTCCTGGGGGCCGCCGGGGCCCTGGTAGACGCCGTCGAGGGTGACGAAGGTGGTGAGGACGAGCTTGCCCATGACGGGTGCCTGCCTTTCGCGCGCGGCGGTTCCACTGTCATCAGGGCAGACTCCGCCCGGCCGCGCGACTCATCGCTGCCCGGCGGCGTCCCTCACGGGGCGGGCGCGGTCGGGCGGACGGACACGTTCCGGCCCGCCCGGCCGCGCTGTCGTGCGGCCCGGTCAGCCGCCCAGTTCCTGGTGGCGGGCGGCCAGCCGGGCCGCGCCGTCCTCCGTGAGGGCGCCGAACAGGCGCAGGCGGGAGATGCCGCCGTCGGGGAAGATGTCCACGCGCGCGTGCGTGCCGACGGCCTCCTCGGGGAGGACGAAGCGGTGGTTGGTGTCGGGCTGGAGGCGGGTGCGGGGCAGGATCTCGCGCCACTCGCCGCCCTCGCCGTCCTTGACGGAGAGCGAGGCCCAGCCGGCCGCGTTGCCCTTCAGGTACGCCGTGTCGATCTCGGCCGCGCGGACGCGGGAGCGGTCGGCCAGGCGGTAGGTGATCCAGTCGTTGCCCCGGTCGCGGCGGCGCCGGGTCTCCCAGCCGTCGTCCATCTTGCGGGAGCGGCCCGGCTGGATGGTGTGGGTGGCCGGCGAGTAGAAGCGGTCGGAGGCGTCCTCGACCCGGCCGCCGTTCTCCAGGGCGACCACGTCGAAGGTGCCGAGGGCGGCGAGCCACGCCGGGTCCGGGACGACCTCGCCGTGGACGCGCAGGCGGGCGATGCCGCCGTCGGGGTGCTGCTTCACCCTCAGGTGCGTGAAGCGCTGCTCGACGTCGACCGCGAAGCCGTTGGCCGCGTGGCCGCCGACGGGGGTGCGCGGGACGAGGGTCGTCCACTTGACGTCGTCGGCGAGGAGCTCCTCGGGGGACGGGGAGCCGGGCAGCGAGGTGCCCTCGACGGACACCGCCTGCGGGTGGTTGCCGCGGAAGTGCGCGGTGTCGACGACGATGCCGCGGATCACGCCCGGGGCGCCGAGGCGGACCAGCGCCCAGTCGTGGTCGTCGTCGGCGGGCCAGGGGTGGCCGGCCGAGACGCCGCGGCGCCGGCGGGTCTCCCAGCCGTCCATGACCTTGCCCTTGTGCCCGAAGTGCTCGGGGTCGAACTCGGCCCGTCCGGGCACCAGCAGGTTCTCCCGCTGGGCGAAGAACTCGTCGTTGGCGGCGACGACCCCGCCGCCGAGCCGCCGGTCGGCGAGGTCGGCGTGGTGGGTGAAGGGGAGATCCGCGCTGCGGTAGTCCGCGTACGGGTCACCGCCCGCGTAGGGGTTCGCGTCACCGGTGAACATCGAGGTCGCCGTCACAGTGATCAGTTCTGCCTTTCGTCGTCGGGCGGTGTGCGGACGTGGTGGTCGTCGGTGGTGCCGTGGTCGTCGGTGGTGCCGTGGTCGTCAGTGGTGCCGTGGCGGTCCATGGCGGCCCATGGCGGCCCATGGCGGTCCGTGGTGGTCAGCGGTGGTCAGCGGTGGTCAGCGGGTCCGGGTGAGGAGCCGTCCCATCGGTGCGGTGAACGCGCCGTCGGCCATCACGCGCTGTCCGCGCAGCCAGGTGGACTTGACGACGCCGTACAGGGTCCGGCCCGCGTACGCGGTGACGCGGTTGCGGTGCTGGAGGGCGGCCGGGTCGACGGTGAACGTCTCGTCGGGGGCGAGGACGGCGAAGTCGGCGTCGCGGCCCGCCTCGACGGCGCCCTTGCGGTCGAGGCCGGCCAGGGCGGCCGTACCCGCGGACATCCAGCGCACGACGTCCTCCAGCGAGTGGCCGCGGGCGCGGGCGGCGGTCCACATCGCCGGCAGGCTGAGCTGGAGGCCGGAGATGCCGCCCCAGGCAGTGGCGAAGTCGTCGGTCTTCAGGTCGGCGGTGGACGGCGAGTGGTCGGTGACGACGCAGTCGACGGTGCCGTCGGCCAGCGCCTGCCAGAGCAGGTCCTGGTTGGCGGCCTCGCGGATGGGCGGGCAGCACTTGAACTCGCTGGCGCCGTCCGGGACTTCCTCGGCGGTGAGGGTCAGGTAGTGGGGGCAGGTCTCGACGGTGAGCCGGACCCCCTCGGCCCTGGCCTCGGCTATCAGCGGCAGCGCGTCGCCGGAGGACAGGTGCAGGACGTGCACCCGGGCGTCGAACCGTTTCGCCTGGGCGATCAGGGCCGCGATGGCGCTGTTCTCGGCGTCGCGCGGGCGGCTGGCGAGGAAGTGGCGGTAGTGCGGGCCGCCCTGCTGCGGGGCGGCGGCCAGGTGGTCGGGGTCCTCGGCGTGCACGATCAGCAGGCCGTCGAAGGAGGCGATCTCGGCCAGGGACCGGGCGAGCTGCTCCTGGTCGAGGTGGGGGAACTCGTCCACGCCCGACGGGGACAGGAACGCCTTGAAGCCGAAGACCCCGGCCTCGTGCAGCGGGCGCAGGTCCTCGACGTTGTCGGGCAGGGCGCCGCCCCAGAAGCCGACATCGACGTGGGCCTTGTCGGCGGCGACCTGCCGCTTGACGCGCAGGTGGCCGACGGTGGTGGTGGGCGGCAGGGAGTTGAGCGGCATGTCGACGAGGGTGGTGATGCCGCCGGCCGCGGCGGCGCGGGTGGCGGTCCAGAAGCCCTCCCACTCGGTGCGGCCGGGGTCGTTGACGTGCACGTGGGTGTCGACCAGGCCGGGCAGGACGACGTGGTCGCCGACGTCCTCCAGGCGGGCGCCGGACGGGACGGGGGCGTCGTACGGCAGGACGGCGGTGATCGTGCCGTCGGTCACCAGGATCGACGCGGCGCGTGTTCCCTCCGGGGTGACGACCCGCGTGGAGCGCAGCACCAGTTCGGCTTCGGACACCCGAACCCCTCTCTTTCGCCATGGAACACACTTCAACGAACTGTTGAAGGAGCTTCCCCCTCCGCCTCCCCAGCGTCAAGAGGCACCCCCGGCCACCGAAAGGCGCTCCCGGTCGGACCGCCCGCACGACGGACACCCCTGGATGTTTCCACAAAGTGGAAATATACTTTCGGCAAGCAGAACGTAGCTACGTACGAGCGGGGAGTCAACCGGCCGCCGGGTAGGCTTCTGCCCTCCCGTCCGCCCCGAAAGGAACGTGCCGTGCCGTCGTCCAGCGCCAGCACCACCGACTCCGCCAAATCCACGTCGAGCGGCGGCGTCCAGTCCCTGGAGCGCGCCTTCGACCTGCTGGAACGGATGGCGGACGCGGGCGGCGAGGTCGGCCTGAGCGAGCTGTCCGCGAGCAGCGGGCTGCCGCTGCCCACCATCCACCGGCTGATGCGCACCCTGGTCGCCTGCGGCTACGTCCGTCAGCAGCCCAACCGCCGCTACGCGCTCGGCCCGCGCCTGATCCGCCTGGGCGAGTCGGCGTCCCGGCTGCTGGGCACGTGGGCGCGTCCGCACCTGGCCCGCCTGGTCGAGGAGACCGGCGAGACGGCGAACATGGCGCTGCTGGACGGGGACGAGATCGTCTACGTGGCGCAGGTGCCGTCCAAGCACTCGATGCGGATGTTCACCGAGGTGGGCCGGCGGGTGCTGCCGCACTCCACCGGCGTGGGCAAGGCGCTGCTCGCCGGTTTCCCGCCGGAGGAGGTGCGGGCGCTGCTGGCCCGCACCGGGATGCCCGCCGCCACCGAGAAGACGATCACCACGCCGGACGGTTTCCTGGCGGCACTGGAGGAGGTGCGGCGCCAGGGGTACGCGATCGACGACAACGAGCAGGAGATCGGCGTGCGCTGCCTGGCCGTCCCGGTGCCCGACTCCCCCACCGCCGCGGCCATCTCGATCTCCGGACCGGCCGGCCGCGTCACCGAGGCGGCGACCGCCACGATCGTGCCGGTACTGCGGCAGGTGGCGGCGGAACTCTCCCAGACGCTGCTGGCCTCGGGCGGCGGCTCGGCCGCCTGACGCCGCGCCGGCCCGACCGCGGCCGTCCGGCTACGACCGCGCGGCCATCCGGCTACGGTCGCGCGGCCGTCCGGCTACGGTCGCGGCCACCCGGCTACGACCGCGCGGTCATCCGGCTACGGTCGCGACGGCTCCCCGAAGAGTTCCACGGCGTGACGGACCTCCGTCAGGCCGGCCGACAAGGCGCTGACCGAGCCGATCGCGCCGGCGAGCAGCAGCAGGGAGCGGCGCAGCCGCGGCACCTCCGGCACCCCGGCGGCCGCCATCGCGGCCAGGTCGGCCAACTCCTCCTCGGCGACGCCCCGGTCGGGAAACTCCGCGGGCAACGCGGCGAGCCGCCGGCGCAGCCGGGCCACCGCGGTCCGCAGTTCCTTGACCCGCACGTCCTCGTCGCCGTCGGCCACTCGCTTCTGCCCCACGCTACGCAACACAGCCCCTCCCCCTCGCACCCCGTTGTGCGCCGTCACGCGATCCCGTTCTCCCCTGGCCCCCGACGGCGCTGGTCGGGCGCCGAGGGGATGCGGGTCAGTAAACGCCACCCGGTACGCGCACGCCACAGCGGGGGCCGAAATTCAGTGTCCCGAAACCCCCCGCTCACCGGGGCACCGTGCGCCGAACTCCGGTATGCAGGACGCATGGAGACGTACGAAGAGCAGGTCACCGGCCTGCTGCTGGCGGCGGGCGGCGGGCGGCGGCTGGGCGGACGCCCCAAGGCACTGCTGGAACACCGCGGCCGGCCACTGGCCGAGCATGCAGTACTCGCCCTGCGCGCGGGCGGCTGCGCCCGCGTGCACGTGGTTCTGGGGGCGCGCGCGGAGACCGTACGCGCGCGGGCGGCTCTGGACGGGTGCGTCCTGGTGGACAACCCGGACTGGGAACAGGGCATGGGCGGTTCACTGCGCGCCGGACTGGACTCCCTGGCCGGTACGGGCGCGCGGGCCGCGCTCGTCTGCCTGGTGGACCAGCCCGGCATCGGCGCCGAGGCGCTGGCCCGGGTCCGCGCCGCCTTCCGGGACGAGACGTCACTGGTCTCGGCCGCCTACGACGGCGTACGCGGGCATCCCGTGCTCCTCGGCGCGGCGCACTGGGCGGGCATCACCGCGACTGCCACCGGGGACCGGGGGGCACGCGCCTATCTGAAGGCGCACGCGCGGGAGTTGACGCTCGTCGAGTGCGCGGACGTGGCGCGGCCCTACGACATCGACACCGAGGCGGACCTCGTCCACCTGGAGTGACCACGTCCGGTGAAACACGTCAGGTGAACACGTCCGGTGAACGCGTCCGGTGAAACACGTCAGGTGAACACGTCCGGTGAACGCGTCCGGTGAACGCGTCGCAGCGGTGTCTCGACATCAACAAAATATTGAACTTCCACCATGAGGAAACTACTATCCACAGATCAGAAGCTTGCCGCCCGCTGAAGGAAGTGACAGCTCATGTCCGCACCAGCGCCGTCCCCGCTGGCCATCGTCGACGCCGAGCCCCTGCCCCGGCAGGAGGAGGTCCTCACCGACGCGGCGCTCGCCTTCGTGGCCGAGCTGCACCGGCGGTTCACGCCCCGCCGCGACGAGCTCCTCGCCCGCCGCGCGGAGCGCCGCGCCGAGATCGCCCGCACCTCCACGCTCGACTTCCTCCCCGAGACCGCCGCCATCCGCGCGGACGACTCCTGGCGGGTGGCCCCGGCCCCGGCCGCGCTGAACGACCGCCGGGTGGAGATCACCGGTCCCACCGACCGCAAGATGACCATCAACGCGCTCAACTCCGGCGCCCGGGTCTGGCTCGCCGACTTCGAGGACGCCTCGGCCCCGACCTGGGAGAACGTCGTCCTCGGCCAGCTCAACCTGATCGACGCCTACACCCGGAACATCGACTTCACGGACGCGAGGTCGGGCAAGTCCTACGCCCTGAAGGCCGACGAGGAACTCGCCACGGTCGTCATGCGCCCCCGCGGCTGGCACCTCGACGAGCGCCACCTGCGGCTCGACGGCACCCCGGTCCCCGGCGCCCTGGTCGACTTCGGCCTCTACTTCTTCCACAACGCCCAGCGGCTGATCGACCTCGGCAAGGGCCCGTACTTCTACCTCCCCAAGACGGAGTCCCACCTGGAGGCCCGCCTCTGGAACGAGGTCTTCGTCTTCGCCCAGGACTACGTCGGCATCCCGCAGGGCACCGTCCGCGCCACCGTCCTGATCGAGACGATCACGGCCGCGTACGAGATGGAGGAGATCCTCTACGAGCTGCGCGACCACGCCTCCGGCCTGAACGCCGGCCGCTGGGACTACCTCTTCTCCATCGTCAAGAACTTCCGTGACGGCGGCGAGAGGTTTGTCCTCCCGGACCGCAACGCGGTGACGATGACCGCCCCGTTCATGCGGGCGTACACCGAACTCCTCGTCCGCACCTGCCACAAGCGGGGCGCGCACGCGATCGGCGGCATGGCGGCGTTCATCCCGTCCCGCCGGGACGCCGAGGTCAACAAGGTCGCCTTCGAGAAGGTCCGCGCCGACAAGGACCGGGAGGCCGGCGACGGTTTCGACGGTTCCTGGGTCGCCCACCCCGACCTGGTGCCGATCGCCATGGAGTCCTTCGACAAGGTCCTCGGCGACAAGCCGAACCAGAAGGACCGGCTGCGCGAGGACGTCGACGTCAAGGCCGCCGACCTGATCGCCATCGACTCGCTGGACGCCAAGCCGACGTACGCGGGCCTGGTCAACGCCGTCCAGGTCGGCATCCGCTACATCGAGGCGTGGCTGCGCGGTCTCGGCGCGGTCGCCATCTTCAACCTGATGGAGGACGCGGCCACCGCCGAGATCTCCCGCTCCCAGATCTGGCAGTGGATCAACGCCGGTGTCGTCCTCGACAACGGTGAACGGGTCACCGCGGAGCTGGCCCGCAAGGTCGCCGCCGAGGAACTGGCCGCCGTCCGCGCCGAGATCGGCGAGGACGCGTTCACGTCCGGCAACTGGCAGCAGGCCCACGACCTGCTGCTGACCGTCTCCCTCGACGACGACTACGCCGACTTCCTGACCCTGCCGGCGTACGAGCAGCTCAAGGGCTGAGGCTCACGCCGTGCGCTCCGAGTGGCCCAGGGTCTTGCCCGGGGCCACTCGGTCGCGTACGGCCCGCTTGACGGCGGTGGGCTCCGGGAAGCCGTGTTCCCGGCGGTCCCACACCACCTCGTCGTTCGCCCGGACCACGAAGACGCCGCCGGTGCCGGGCTTGAGGGCCAGCTCGTCCAGCTCGGCCTCGAAGGTGGTCAGCAGTTCCTGCGCCAGCCAGGCCGCCCGGGGCAGCCAGCGGCACTGGGTGCAGTACTCGATCTCCACGCGCCGTACGTCGTCCGTCATCCGCCGCTTCCCTTGAGGTGTACCGACCAGTCCTGTGCCGCCGCCGGTTTGCCGTGCAGGTCGGGGACCCGCTTGAGCCAGTCCGGCCGGCCCTGCCGGGTACGGGCCGCGCGTCGGGCGTCCTCGGCGGCGAGTTCCTCCCGGGTGGGGAAGTCGGTGGGGAGCCAGGCGGCGGACGCCCGTACGCGCGCGTGGAGGTGGTCCACGTAGGCCCGGCGCGCCTCGTCGGGGCCGGCGAAGCCCTCCTCGGCGGCCAGCCAGGCGTCCGGGACCTCGGCGGTGATCTCGCGCAGCAGCCGCTCGGTCACCCGGGGCGCGAGTTCCGCGTCGGCGGCCCGTACGTCGGGGGCGTAGCGGCCCAGCGCGTGGTGGCGGAAGTCGTACGCCTTGCCGGGATCGGCGCTCTCCCAGCGGTGGTGGAAGACGAGGGCGGCGCCGTGGTCGATGAGCCACAGCCGCGGCGGTACGGTGCCCAGGGTGGGCCAGATCATCAGGTTGGAGCTGTGCACCGTACGGTCGACGTTGGCGGTGAGGGCGTCGAACCAGACGATCCGCCCGGCCTCCAGCGGATCGACCGGGAAGGTGCGGGCGGCCTCGGGGGTGAAGTCCGCGGCACCCGGCAGATGGTCCATGCCGAGGTTGACGCCGGCGCTGACCCGGTGGAGTTCGCGGACCTCCTGGTGCGGCTCGCTCTCCGCGATCGCCGGGTCGAAGTCGACCAGCACCAGTTCGGGGAAGCGCAGCCCCAGCGCCCGCGCCAGCTCCCCGACGATCACCTCGGCGACCAGCGCCTTGCGGCCCTGGGCGGAGCCGGTGAACTTGACGACGTACGTTCCGAGGTCGTCGGCCTCGACGACGGCGGGGACGGAGCCGCCGGAGTGCAGGGGTTCGACGTAGCGGGTGGCGGTGACGTGTCTCAGCATTTCCGCAGCCGCCCCAGCCCTTCCGTCTTGCGAACCATGGCCACCCGCCGAGGTACCGGCCGGGCGCCGCCACCCTCGTCGGGCCCGCATCGGCCCCGGGGATGATTCCGGCTCCCGCCCGCGAAGGCGCCCTGTCGAGTATTCCACGGCTGCTTCGCGCCTGCGGCAGCGGCAGCGGCGGCAGCGGCAGCGGCAGCGATGGAGCGAGTCACTGACGTGAAAGGCCAGGCGTCGACGGCCCGCGCCCGAGAAGTCAACCGCTCGGTTCGCGTCATCGATCCGTTGATCTTTATTGGTCTGCGCGTCGCCGATGTGGCGGACGATCACTCCGCCATGTTCCCAGCACACGCGTCTTCCGACTGTTCCGGCCCTTCGGCCTCCGTCCCCGCGGTGGCGCTCGTCGCGGTTGCCCGCTCGGGTCGTTGCCCGGTCGAACGGCCGACGGGAAGCATGCCCACGGTGGGCACCGGCCGTGACGGATCGGAACGGCGTCGATGAGCATCCAGGTCTCGCCGCAGCTGAACAATCTGCTGTTCGTGCTGATCGGCGAGAAAATGCTGCAGGCCGACGAGGACAAGGCCTACGCC
>NZ_JBIVWS010000021.1:0-124842 GCF_044768905.1 Streptomyces sp. NPDC090994 | reverse complement strand
GGGGGGGGGGGGCGCGGGGGGGGGGGGGGGTGGGGGGGGGGGGGGGGGGGGGGGGGGGGGGGGGGGGGGGGGGGGGGGGGGGGCCCCCCCCCCCCGGGGTACCGGCGGTCCGGGCTACTTGTCCGGCCCGGTGTTCAATCCGGCGTACAGCGGGTGCTTGTCGGCCAGGGCCGTGACCCGGGCCCTCAGCGCCTGGACGTCGCAGGACGGCTTCAGCGCCTCGGCGATCACGTCCGCGACCTCGGCGAAGTCCTCGGCGGTGAAGCCGCGGGTGGCCAGGGCCGGAGTGCCGATGCGCAGACCGGAGGTCACCATCGGCGGGCGCGGGTCGTTCGGGACGGCGTTGCGGTTGACCGTGATGCCGACCTCGTGGAGGCGGTCCTCGGCCTGCCGGCCGTCCAGCTCCGAGTCGCGCAGGTCGACCAGGACCAGGTGGACGTCCGTGCCGCCGGTGAGCACGGAGACACCGGCCGCCTTCGCGTCGTCCCGCACCAGGCGCTCGGCGAGGACGCGGGCGCCTTCCAGCGTACGACGCTGGCGCTCCTTGAACTCCTCGCTCGCCGCCACCTTGAAGGCGACCGCCTTGGCGGCGATCACGTGCTCCAGCGGGCCGCCCTGCTGACCGGGGAAGACCGCCGAGTTGATCTTCTTGGCCAGCTCGGCCGTGGAGAGGATCACACCGCCGCGCGGACCGCCGAGGGTCTTGTGGGTCGTGGTGGTGACCACGTGGGCGTGCGGCACCGGGTTCGGGTGCAGGCCCGCCGCGACCAGACCGGCGAAGTGCGCCATGTCGACCATCAGGTAGGCGCCGACCTCGTCCGCGATCCGGCGGAACGCGGCGAAGTCCAGCTGCCGGGGGTAGGCCGACCAGCCGGCCACGATCAGCTTCGGCTTCCTCTCCTTGGCGAGGCGCTCCACCTCGGCCAGGTCGACCAGGCCGTCGTCGCCCACGTGGTACGGGACGACGTCGTAGAGCCGGCCGGAGAAGTTGATCTTCATGCCGTGGGTCAGGTGACCCCCGTGGGCGAGGTCCAGGCCCATGATCGTGTCGCCGGGCTTCAGCAGCGCGGACATCGCCGCCGCGTTGGCCTGGGCGCCGGAGTGCGGCTGCACGTTGGCGTGCTCGGCGCCGAACAGGGCCTTGATCCGGTCGACGGCGATCTGCTCGACGACGTCGACGTGCTCGCAGCCGCCGTAGTAGCGGCGGCCCGGGTAGCCCTCGGCGTACTTGTTGGTCAGCACCGAGCCCTGGGCCTCCATCACCGCGGCCGGCGCGAAGTTCTCGGAGGCGATCATCTCCAGGGTGGACTGCTGGCGGCGCAGCTCGGCGTCGACGGCGGCGGCGACGTCGGGGTCGAGTTCGTGCAGCGGGGTGTTCAGGAGGGTCATCGCGAGGGCTCCTCAGCCGGCCGAGTAGGCGGTGTACTCGTCGGCGGAGAGCAGGTCGGCCGGCTCCTCGGCGACGCGCACCCTGAACAGCCAGCCGCCCTCGAAGGGCGCGGAGTTCACCAGCGACGGGTCGTCGACGACGTCCTCGTTGACCTCGGTGACCTCGCCGGAGACGGGGGAGTACAGGTCGGAGACCGACTTGGTCGACTCCAGCTCGCCGCAGGTCTCGCCCGCGGTCACGGTGGCACCGGTCTCGGGGAGCTGGACGAAGACGACGTCACCGAGGGCGTTGGCCGCGTGCTCCGTGATGCCGACCGTCGCGACGCCGTCCTCGGCGGCCGACAGCCACTCGTGCTCCTTGCTGTAGCGGAGCTGCTGGGGGTTGTTGCTCATGGCTGAATTCTCCCGTAAGTGGTGGAGTGGCGGTGAATGAGGGGATGCCGGAAGGCAGGCGTGCTCGCCTCCGGCGCTGGTCGCTGACTTCTGGACTTCTCGACCGCTGACGCGGTCGCCTACTTCTCGCGCCGGTAGAACGGCAGCGCCACGACCTCGTACGGCTCGTGGCTGCCGCGGATGTCCACGCCGACCCCGGGCGTCCCCGGCGCCGCGTGCGCCGCGTCGACGTACGCCATCGCGATCGGCCTGCCCAGCGTGGGGGAGGGGGCGCCGGAGGTGACCTCGCCGATCACCCGGCCGCCGGCGACCACCGCGTACCCGGCGCGCGGGACCCGGCGGCCCTCGGCGACCAGGCCGACCAAGACGCGCGGGGGGCTGTCCTGGGCGCGGGAGGCGGCCTCGGCCAGCGCCGTGCGGCCCACGAAGTCGCCGTCCTTCTCGAACTTCACCACCCGGCCGAGCCCGGCGTCGAAGGGCGTCAGCGCGGTGGTCAGCTCGTGCCCGTACAGCGGCATGCCCGCCTCCAGGCGGAGCGTGTCCCGGCAGGACAGGCCGCACGGCACCAGACCGGCGGACGCGCCCGCCTCGGTCAGCGCCCGCCACAGCCGCTCCGCGCCGTCCGGGGCGACGAACAGCTCGAAGCCGTCCTCGCCGGTGTAGCCGGTGCGCGCGATCAGGGCGGGCACGCCGGCGACGGTGCCCGGCAGGCCGGCGTAGTACTTCAGCCCGTCCAGGTCGGCGTCGGTCAGCGCGGCGAGGATGCCCGCCGACTCCGGCCCCTGCACGGCGAGCAGCGCGTAGGCGTCGCGGTCGTCACGGACCTCGGCGTCGAAGCCGGCCGCCCGCTCGGTGAGCGCGTCCAGCACCACCTGGGCGTTGGAGGCGTTGGCGACGACCAGGTACGTGTCGTCGGCCGTCCGGTAGACGATCAGGTCGTCCAGGATGCCGCCGTCCGCCCGGCAGATCATGGTGTAGCGGGCGCGGCCCGGCCGCACGGTGCCGATGCTGCCGACCAGCGCGAAGTCCAGCAGCGCGGCTGCCTGGGGGCCGGTGACCGTGATCTCGCCCATGTGCGAGAGGTCGAAGAGCCCGGCCCGGGTGCGTACGGCGGTGTGCTCGTCGCGCTCGGAGCCGTAGCGCAGCGGCATGTCCCAGCCGGCGAAGTCGGTCATGGTCGCGCCGAGCGCGCGGTGCACCGCGTCGAGCGCGGTGCGGCGGGGCAGGGTACTGCTCATCGGTCGTCTCCCAGGGCAGGACGGCACGGGCGAGGAAGGCCCTCCCCATCTGTCATCGGTACCTGAGAGGTTCGCCGTGACCACGCCTGTCACCGGAGTACCGGTCGTGGTCAGGACTTGCACCTTGGGTGGGGCCGCCCGGAGGGCGGCCCGCTTTTCAGATGTGCCTCGCCCGCGCGGTGACGGGGCCTGAGAGATTCAAGGGAGGAACTTGCTCCTTCGGCGCCCCGGCGACGGCCGGGGACTCTCCCGCGCGGATTCAAACGGCCGGTATGCAGTTGGCGCGGCCACAGTAGCACCGCCCCCGGTGCCGCCCCCGGCGCCGCCTTTGTGACCGGCTTGTGGCGCGAAGCGAACGAAATCGCGAGACCGCGGCATTACCTTCTCTTTACACTCGACGGGGATGGAACACGTGAACCGCCCCAGGGGAGGACGATCACGGTGAACAGGACCACGGCATACGCCACGACCTCGGGAGTCGCGCTGCCCGAGCAGCACACGGCCCCGGCCCGGGAGGCGTGCGCCGCACGGCCCGCACCCGTCGTCCGCGACCTGCGGGACCGGGCGGGCCGCAGCCCGCACGCCCTGCTCTTCGGCCCGAAGGACCTCGTCGCGGTCACCGGCCTGCCCGGCAGCGGCAAGTCCACGCTGATGGAGCGGACCGTGCGCGGGACCCGCATCGACTCGCAGGACACCCGCGACCGCTGGGAGCGGCGCATGCCCCGCTTCCTGCCGTACGCGGTCTACCGCCCCCTCGTCCGGATCGCCCACTACGCCGGGCTGCGCCGCGCCCTGCGCTCCGGCGAGGGCGTCGTCGTGCACGACTGCGGCACCCAGACCTGGGTGCGCCGCTGGCTGGCCCGCGAGGCCCGGCGGCGCGGCGGCACCCTGCACCTGCTGCTGCTCGACGTCGACGCCGAGCAGGCGCTCCAGGGCCAGCGCGAGCGCGGCCGGGGCGTGTCCCGGTACGCGTTCCTGCGCCACCGCGCGGCCACCCGCCGGCTGCTGAGCGCGGCCCAGCGGGGCGAGCTGCCGCCCGGCTGCGGCGCCGCCGTCCTGCTCGACCGCGCGGCGGCCGACACCCTGCGCCGGATCGGCTTCACCGGCTGACCGGTAGCCTTTTCAGCCACACCAGCGGTTCCCCACAGGCGGTAGGCAAGCAGATGGACTTCCCGGCGCAGGCGCACCCTCACCCGCACGGCGGATGGCCCGGCAACGAACTGGAGGAGGTGCTCTCCGCCGCCCTCGGCGTGCCGGGCGCCGGCGGCCGGATAGTCGAGGTCCTCGGCCGCAGCTTCGTCTGGGTCCCGCTGCCCAACGGCGGCGGCCCGCACAGCGGCCCCCTGGACCTGCCCACGCTGGAGATCCAGGGCCAGGCGTACGTCCCGGTGTTCAGCTCCGAGGAGCAGTTCCGCCAGGTCGTCGGCGCGCACATGGCGTACACCATCGCCCCCGCCGTGGAGTTCGCCCGCGGACTGCCCCCGCAGGTCGGCATCGCCGTCAACCCGGACGGGGTCGTCGGCATCCCGCTGCCGCCGCCCGCCGTGGCCGAGCTGTGCCGCGCCGGACGCGGCCCGCTGGACGGCCCCGCCGGCGGCGGCCGGGTCCGGCTGTTCGAGCCCGACTGGCAGGACGACCCGGTGGACTTCCTCTCCGCGGCCTCCGCCGAGTTCGCCGCGACCGGCGTGGTCCGTACCGCCCGCCGCTGCCTGGCCGCCATCGAGACCGCCGACCCGGTCATGTTCGTCGGCGTCGAACTCACCCACTGGGAGGGCGACGCCCGCGCCGTCCCGCTGGACGCCCTCGGCCGCGCCCTGGGCCGCGTCCCGGTCAAGTGGCCGGTCAACCTGGTCCTCCTGGAGGCCGCCCAGGACCCGGTCTGCGACTGGCTGCGCGACCGCGTGCGGCCCTTCTACCAAGGGGACTTGTGAGCCCCGCGCGGCACAGCGCCCCTTGAGGCGCACGGGGCCGCACCGGCCTGCGGCTCCGCCGCGTGGGCGCGACGAGCCGCGACGCGCCCGCACCCGCCCCGGCACGAGTACTCCCGAGCTGCCCCGGCACGAGCACCCCCGAGCTGCCCCGGTACGAGCACCCCCGAGCTGCCCCGGCACGAGCACCCCCGGGCTGCCCCGGCACGAGTACTCCCGAGCTGGAGGGCGCCCGGCAACCGCGAAGCGACTTAAGCTTGGACCCCACCACGCACGCTTCCCGAAGGGTCGGTAAAACGTGAGCGCGAGCGGTACCGCCGCAGCCGGGCAGGTCGAGCACATGCTGCGCCAGGTGACGCCCGGCCGCTACGACGCCTACGAGTCACTGCTGCGCGCCCTCGCGGCCCCCGATTCCGGCCAGGTCTGGATGCTGCTCTGGCACGGCCAGGCGGGCTCCCCGGACGCCCAGTACGGGAACATGGAGGTCGACGGCCACGGCTACGCGCCCTGCGTCACCTCCGCCCAGGAGCTGTCCGCCAGCGGCTGGAACCGGTCCTACGAGGTGGTCGACGGGCTGGAGGTCGCCCGCGCCCTGTTCCCCGACCGCTTCGGCCTCTGGCTCAACCCGCACGCCCCCGGCGGCGGCGTCGGCATCCCCTGGCTCGACCTGCGCCGCATCGCCACCGGCCTGGACCGCCAGCCCGCCGGCCCCCTGCGGCTGTCCGAACCGGCCATCGAGACCCCGCAGTTCTACGCCCTGCTGACGCAGAACGCCCACCGTACCCCGGTCGTCCGCTCGCTGCGCCGCGCCTGGGTGCAGCCGGCGCTCGGGGCGCCGTACCTGGCCATCGGCCTCGACGTGTACGACACCTCGCCGCCGGCCGTCGGCGCGGTGCGCGCGATGATGCAGCAGTCCGTCGGCGCGGTGCCGGACGGGCTGGCGGTGTCGACCGTGGCGATGTCTGACGCGCTGGACCCGGTCGCCATGTGGCTGCGCTCCAATGCCCGTCCGTTCTACGACCGGGAGGCCCACGCGGCCCCCGCCCAGGCGCCCGCGAGCGGGTACGGCTACCCTCCGGCAGGCGGCCGGTACTGACAGCGGAAGATGAGATTCCGCTGAGTAGCGGAGCGATCTCCGCGCGTAGAGCGAAGGGGAACGTCCCCTTCTGTCCCTGGTGCCCCAACTCCTCCATGTCCGCAGGGTGTTACCCGGCGTCCGGATAACGGAAACCCTCAGACAGCATCACGGTTGCGCATCCATTCACCGCCAAGTCTGGCAACAGATCACCCATGCGTTGAAGACTCCCGCACCAGGGGTGTTCGCCCCTGTGTACTACGGACTGATCACGCCGCCACAGCGGCAAGTGCGGGCCGGCTACCGCCGGTTGAGAGGGGTCCCTGCCAGATGACGGCACCATTGCACGAGCCGACCGCCGAAGCGGCCCCGAGCGCTGCCGAGGAGGCGGCGGTCGCCGGCGCCGAGGCCAAGTCGGTACAGGGCCGGTCCCTCGGCCGTATCGCCTGGGAACGCCTGAAGCGGGACAAGCTCGCCCTCGCGGGCGCCGTCGTGGTGCTCTTCCTCGTCGTGGTCGCGCTGCTCGCGCCGGTCATCACGGGCCTGCTCGGGCAGGACCCGAACGAGTACCACGAGGACCTGATCGACCCGCTGTTCGGCACCCCCGTGGGCTCGCTCGGCGGGATCAGCGGCGACCACCTGCTCGGTGTCGAGCCGGTCAACGGCCGCGACATCTTCGCCCGCATCCTCTACGGCGCCCGCATCTCGCTGCTGGTCGGTTTCCTCTCCGCCATCGTGGCCGTCATCCTCGGCACGGTCCTCGGTGTCCTGGCCGGCTTCTTCGGCGGCTGGGTGGACTCCGTCATCAGCCGGGTGATGGACGGCCTGCTGGCCTTCCCGCAGCTGCTCTTCATCATCGCGCTGGTCTCGGTGATGCCCAACGACATGCTGGGCCTGCACGGAACCGGCGTGCGCGTCTTCGTGATGATCCTGGTCATCGGCTTCTTCGGCTGGCCGTACATCGGACGCGTGGTGCGCGGCCAGACGCTCTCGATGCGTGAGCGCGAGTACGTCGAGGCCGCCCGTTCCCTGGGCGCGGGGCAGCTGTACATCCTGTTCAAGGAACTGCTGCCCAACCTGGTCGCGCCGATCATCGTCTACACGACGATGATGATCCCCACCAACATCCTCACCGAGGCGGCCCTCAGCTTCCTGGGCGTGGGTGTCAAGCCGCCCACGGCATCGTGGGGGCAGATGCTGTCGAGCGCGATCGAGTACTACGAGTCGGACCCCATGTACATGGTGGTCCCCGGCGTGGCGATCTTCATCACCGTGCTCGCCTTCAACCTCTTCGGCGACGGCGTGCGTGACGCGCTGGACCCGAAGGGCTCCCGCTGAACACCCGCACGCACAAGCGTCCCGTGGCACCTGCACGGGGTCTCTCATCTAATCCGGAGGATCCGAGATCGTGACTACCCAACGCACCTCAGGGCGGCGTAAGCAGGCTCTGGCCGCTGCCGCAGTGGTCGCCGCGCTGCTGACCACGGCGGCGTGCGGCGGCGGTGACAGCGACGGGGGATCGAAGAACGGCGCGGCCGGCTTCGACGCCGCGAACAACAAGGTCGCCCAGGCGTCGCTGGCCAAGAAGGGCGGCACGCTGAAGTTCGGCGGCGCCCAGGACGCCGACTCCTGGGACACCACGCGCGGCTACTACGGCTTCATGTGGAACTTCTCCCGCTACTACAGCCGTCAGCTCGTCACGAACAAGACGGAGCCGGGTTCGGCGGGCGCCGAGATCACCCCGGACCTCGCCACCTCGACCGCCGAGGTCTCCGACGACGGCAAGACGTACAAGTACACCCTGCGCGACGGCATCACCTGGGAGGACGGCAAGCCGATCACGTCCCAGGACGTCAAGTACGGCATCGAGCGCGTCTGGGCGCAGGACGTGCTGTCCGGCGGTCCGACGTACCTCAAGGAGGTGCTCGACCCCAAGGACGAGTACGAGGGCCCGTACAAGGACAAGTCCAAGGACAAGCTGGGTCTGAAGGCGATCGAGACGCCGGACGACAAGACCATCGTCTTCAAGCTGCCGAAGGCCAACTCGGACTTCGAGGAGATGCTGGCGCTCACCTCCGCCTCCCCGGTCCGCCAGGACAAGGACACCAAGTCCAAGTACGGCCTGCACCCGTTCTCCTCCGGCCCGTACAAGTTCCAGTCCTACACGCCGGGCAAGGAACTCACCCTGGTCCGCAACACGGAGTGGAAGCAGGACTCCGACCCGGTCCGCAAGGCCTACCCGGACAAGATCACCGTCGAGTTCTTCTCCGACGCCAACCAGCTCGACCAGCGCCTGCTCAACGGCGACATCGACCTGGACATCAACCAGACCGGCATGTCTCCCCAGGGCCGTACCACGGCGCTGAAGGAGTACAAGGAGAACCTGGACAACCCGGTCTCCGGCTACATCCGCTACGCGGTGTTCCCGCAGAGCGTGGCGCCGTTCGACAAGCTGGAGTGCCGCAAGGCCGTCATCCTCGGCGCCGACCACGTCTCGCTGCAGACCGCGCGCGGCGGCCCGATCGCCGGCGGTGACATCGGCACCAACATGCTGCCGCCGTCCGTCCCGGGCGCCGAGGGCCAGAAGTACGACCCGTACAAGCTCGCCGGCGACAACAAGAAGGGCAACGTCGAGGAGGCCAAGGCGGCGCTGAAGGCCTGCGGCCAGCCCAACGGCTTCAAGACCACCATCGCGGTCCGCAACAACAAGCCGGTCGAGGTGGCCACCGCCCAGTCGCTCCAGGCGTCGCTGAAGAAGATCGGCATCACCGCCGAGATCGACCAGTACGACGGCTCGCAGACCGCCGGCATCATCGGCAGCCCCTCGAACGTCAAGAAGAAGAACTACGGCATCATCATCATGGGCTGGGGCCCGGACTTCCCGTCCGTCCAGGGCTACGGTCTGCCGCTGTGGGACAGCGACTACATCCTGGAGAGCGGTAACAACAACTACGCGCTCATCAAGGACAAGGAGATCGACGGCCTGTTCGACGACTACGTCGACACGCTGGACGACGCCGGCAAGGCCAAGATCGCCACGGAGATCAACCACAAGGTGATGGAGGGCGCGTACTACCTGCCCTTCGTCTTCGAGAAGTTCGTCAACTGGCGCTCCAGCCGCCTGGCGAACGTGTACACCACCGACGGCTACAGCGGTATGTACGACTTCGTCAACCTCGGCCTGAAGTCCACGAAGTAACCGGTAAACACCCGCCGTACGGCACGAAAGGCAGGTGAAGGCCGGCGCGGCGTGACCGCGGGCCCCGGACAATCTCCGGGGCCCGCGGTACCGCGGCGGGCCGCACGCTGTGCTCGCTTACCTCATCAGGCGGCTGTTCGCCGCCGCAGTGATGCTGGTGGTCATCATCCTGGTGGTCTTCGGCATCTTCTTCCTCGTCCCCAAGTGGGCGGGCGTCGACATCGCCTCGAGCTTCGTGGGCAAGCAGGCCGACCCGGCCGCCGTCGAGGCGGTGCGGCAGAAGCTGGGCCTGAGCGACCCGATCTACTCCCAGGTCTGGGAGTTCTTCAAGGGCATCTTCGTGGGCCGCACCTACGCGGGCGGCGGCGACGTCACCCACTGCGCCGCCCCCTGCTTCGGGTACTCCTTCCGCAGCGAACAGGCCATCTGGCCGGTGCTGACCGACCGCTTCCCGGTGACCCTGGCGCTGGCGCTCGGCGCGGCCGTGCTGTGGCTGATCTTCGGTCTGGCGGCCGGTGTGCTCTCCGCGCTGAAGCGGGGCAGCTTCTGGGACCGCGGCGCGATGGTCGTGGCCCTGGCGGGCGTCTCCCTGCCGGTCTACTTCACCGGCATGGCCAGCCTGGCGGTCTTCGCGTTCGGGCTCGACTGGCTCGACGCCCGGTACGTACCCCTGGCGGACAGCTTCACCGGCTGGTTCGGCGGCCTCATCCTGCCGTGGATCACCCTGGCGTTCCTCTACGCCGCGATGTACGCCCGGATCACCCGCGCCACCATGCTGGAGATCCTCGGCGAGGACTACATCCGCACCGCCCGCGCCAAGGGCCTGCGGGAGCAGACCGTCATCGGCAAGCACGCCATGCGCTCCACGCTGACGCCGATCCTCACCATGCTGGGCATGGACCTCGGCGCCCTCATCGGCGGCGCCATCCTCACCGAGACCACGTTCAACCTGCCCGGTCTCGGCCAGGCGGTGCTGGCCGCCATCCGCAACCAGGACCTGCCCGTCATCCTGGGCGTCACCCTGATCACTTCTCTCGCGGTGCTCATCGCCAACCTCGTGGTGGACGTCCTGTACGCCGTGATCGACCCCCGAGTGAGGCTCGCATGACCGACCTCAGCAAGAGCGGAGCCGCGGTGGGCGAGCCCACCGGCACCTCTCCCGCGCCGACCGCCTTCCTCGAAGTACGCGACCTGAAGGTGCACTTCCCGACCGACGACGGCCTGGTCAAGTCCGTCGACGGGCTCAGCTTCCAGCTGGAGAAGGGCAAGACCCTCGGCATCGTCGGCGAGTCCGGCTCCGGCAAGTCGGTCACCTCGCTGGGCATCATGGGCCTGCACACCGCCGGCCAGTACGGCAAGCGCAAGGCGCAGCTGTCCGGCGAGATCTGGCTCGACGGCACCGAGCTGCTCTCCTCCGACCCGGACGAGGTGCGCAAGCTGCGCGGCCGCCAGATGGCGATGATCTTCCAGGACCCGCTGTCCGCGCTGCACCCGTACTACACGATCGGCCAGCAGATCGTGGAGGCGTACCGCGTCCACCACCCCGTGGACAAGAAGACCGCCAGGCGCCGCGCCGTGGAGATGCTCGACCGGGTCGGCATCCCGCAGCCCGACAAGCGGGTGGACAGCTACCCGCACGAGTTCTCCGGCGGCATGCGCCAGCGCGCGATGATCGCGATGTCGCTGGTCAACAACCCCGAGCTGCTGATCGCCGACGAGCCGACCACCGCCCTGGACGTCACCGTCCAGGCGCAGATCCTGGACCTGATCCGGGACCTGCAGAAGGAGTTCGGCTCCGCGGTCATCATCATCACCCACGACCTGGGCGTCGTCGCCGAACTCGCCGACGACCTGCTGGTGATGTACGGCGGCCGGTGCGTGGAGCGCGGCCCGGCCGAGAAGGTCTTCTACGAGCCCCGCCACCCCTACACCTGGGGCCTGCTCGGCTCGATGCCGCGGCTCGACCGCGAGCAGCAGGAGCGGCTGATCCCGGTCAAGGGCTCGCCGCCCTCGCTCATCAACATCCCGTCCGGCTGCGCCTTCAACCCGCGCTGCCCGTACGCCGACGTGCCCAAGGACGACATCACCCGCACGGTCCGGCCCGAGCTGACCGAGGTCGGCAGCAAGCACTGGGCCGCCTGCCACATGTCGCAGGAGCAGCGGGAGCGTATCTGGACCGAAGAGATTGCGCCGAAGCTGTGAGTGACAAGGCAGAGGACACACCGGTGAGCATCCCCGCGCAGAGCGAAGGCACCGTGATCACCAAGGACGCCGCCCCCGGCGAGGTGCTGCTGAAGGTGAGCGGGCTGGAGAAGCACTTCCCGATCAAGAAGGGGCTGCTCCAGCGGCAGGTCGGCGCGGTGCACGCGGTCGACGGACTCGACTTCGAAGTCCGCTCCGGTGAGACCCTCGGCGTCGTGGGCGAGTCCGGCTGCGGCAAGTCGACCATGGGCCGGCTGATCACCCGGCTGCTGGAACCGACCGCGGGCAAGATCGAGTTCGAGGGCAAGGACATCACCCACCTCGGGGTCGGCGGGATGCGCCCGCTGCGCCGCGATGTGCAGATGATCTTCCAGGACCCGTACTCGTCGCTGAACCCGCGCCACACCATCGGCACCATCGTCAGCGCCCCCTTCAAGCTCCAGGGCGTCGAGCCCGAGGGCGGCGTCAAGAAGGAGGTGCAGCGGCTGCTGTCGGTGGTCGGGCTCAGCCCCGAGCACTACAACCGCTACCCGCACGAGTTCTCCGGCGGCCAGCGCCAGCGCATCGGCATCGCCCGCGCGCTCGCCCTGAAGCCCAAGCTGGTCGTGGCCGACGAGCCGGTCTCCGCGCTGGACGTCTCCATCCAGGCCCAGGTCGTCAACCTGCTCGACGACCTCCAGCAGGAGCTGGGCCTGACGTACGTGATCATCGCGCACGACCTCTCCGTCGTCCGGCACGTCTCGGACCGGATCGCGGTGATGTACCTCGGCAAGATCGTCGAGCTGGCCGACCGCGACCTGCTCTACAAGACGCCGATGCACCCGTACACCAAGGCGCTGATGTCGGCGGTCCCGATCCCGGACCCCGCGCGCCGCGGCGCCCAGAGCGAGCGCATCCTGCTCAAGGGCGACGTGCCCTCGCCGATCTCGCCGCCCAGCGGCTGCCGCTTCCACACCCGGTGCTGGAAGGCGACGGAGGTGTGCAGGACCACCGAGCCGCCGCTGAAGGAGCTGCGGCCGGGACAGCAGGTGGCCTGCCACCACCCGGAGAACTTCGCCGACCAGGCCCCGCAGGACGTCGTCCTGCTCTCCGACGCCAAGGAGGCGGCGGAGCTGGTCTCCGAGGAGGCGCTCGCGGCGTCGGCGGCGACCTCGGCGGCGGTGGCGGCGGAGGTCGCGTCCGAGGCGGCGACGGAAGAGCAGACGGAGAACAAGACCGCCGAGGAGAAGTAGTCCACCGGCTGTGGCGCACGGTTGCCGTCGCGGTCTGCCCAGCGAGCCCCCGCCTTCGTTCGCAAGGCGGGGGCTCGCCCGCGGGTGAGAATGACCGGGTGTACCAGCAACTGTTCACCCCGTCCGTCCAGCACACGCTCGATCTGATCGGCATCTTCGTCTTCGCGATCTCCGGCGCGCTGCTGGCCGTCCGCAAGAACTTCGACGTGTTCGGCATCGCCGTCCTCGCCGAGGTCACCGCGCTCGGCGGCGGACTCTTCCGGGACCTGGTGATCGGCGCCGTACCGCCCGCCGCCTTCACCGACCTGGGGTACTTCGTCACCCCGCTGCTCGCCACCGCGCTGGTCTTCTTCCTCCACCCGCACGTCGAGCGCCTCCAGACCGGCGTCAACGTCTTCGACGCGGCCGGGCTCGGCCTGTTCTGCGTGGCCGGCACCACCAAGGCGTACGACTACGGCCTCGGCCTGACCGCCTCCGCCTGCCTCGGCCTGGCGACCGCGGTCGGCGGCGGCGTGCTGCGGGACGTGCTCGCCAACGAGGTGCCCTCCCTGCTGCGCTGGGACCGCGACCTGTACGCCGTGCCCGCGACCGTCGGCGCCACGATGGCCGCCCTGTGCATCCGCTTCGACGTCCTCACCCCGCTCACCACCACCCTCGCGGTGGTCACCGCGTTCGTGCTGCGGCTGTGCGCGATGCGGTTCCACTGGCGGGCGCCGAGGGCCTGGAACCGGCGGTCGACGGTGCTGGAGGCGGAGTAGCTGCCGCCAGGGCATGCAAAGCTACCGCTTAGTATTCTTCTGCTGTAGCGTGCAGCCATGCCAGAAGCAGCCTCCGCAGCGGCCGCACGGGCCACCCTCGGTGACAGCGAGTTCGACCGGGACACCGCCCTCACCCCGCGCGAACCCGGCGTCTACGCCCTCGACCTCTCCGCCGACTGGACCGTCTTCGGTGTGGTGAACGGCGGTTACCTGCTGGCGGTCCTGGGCCGCGCGCTCGCCGACGCCCTGCCGCACCCCGACCCGTTCACCGTCTCGGCGCACTACCTGACCGCGTCCCGCCCCGGCCCGGCCCTCGTCCGCACCGAGACCATACGCACCGGCCGCACCCTCTCCACCGGCCAGGCGTCCCTCTTCCAGTACGACGAGGAGGGCAACGAGGTCGAACGCATCCGCGTCCTCGCCTCCTACGGCGACCTGGGCACCCTGCCCGACGACGTCCGCACCTCGGCCGAGCCGCCCGCGATGCCGCCGCTCGACCAGTGCCTCGGCCCCCAGGACGGACCCGCGCCGGTCTCCGGCGGCTCGGCCTTCGCCGACCGGCTGCTGCTCAAACTGGACCCGGCGACGCTGGGCTGGGCGCTCGGGCGGCCCTCGGGCAAGGGGGAGATGCGGGCCTGGTTCGCGCTCGCCGACGGCCGCGACGCCGACCCCTTCGCCCTGCTCCTCGCGGTCGACGCGCTGCCGCCGACCGCCTTCGAGATGGGCCTGTCCGGCTGGGTCCCCACGGTCGAACTCACCGTCCACGTACGGTGCCGCCCGGCTCCGGGCCCGCTGCGCGTGTCCGTCACCACCCGCAACCTCGCCGGCGGCTTCCTGGAGGAGGACGCCGAGGTCTGGGACGGCGCGGGCCGGCTGGTGGCGCAGTCGCGGCAGCTGGCGCGGGTGCAGCTCGGCTGATCCGCGCTCGCCGCGCGTCCTCGCCCGCGTCGCGTGTCCGTGCGCGCCGGCGGGGCGGCCGGTGGGGGTGCCGGCGGGGCGGTCGGCGGTGGCTCAGTCCGTCCAGTGCTCCCGGCCGATGCCGATCAGCCGCAGCCGGCGGGAGGCCAGCCGGCGGACGCGTTCGTGTTCCTCGGCCGGGGCCTGCGCCGCGTCCAGGAAGAGGGAGGCGGTGCTCAGCATCTGGTCGACGTAGAGGCCCGCGAGCATCAGCAGGTCGTCGTCGTGCCAGCCCGCCGACTCCGGGTCCGTGGCCAGCTCGGCCTTCACCTCCCCGGCGAACCGGGCGAGCTGCTCCCGTATCGCCTCCCGCACCGGCTGCACCCCGCCGTGGCGTTCGCGGGCGATGAAGCGCACGTGCGAGGGGTGCTCGCGCACATGGCGGGCGATCAGCTCGACGGCGCGGGCGATGCGTTCCTCGCGGTCCCCCTCCGGGGACAGCGTCGTCCGGATCATCGGGTGCAGGCTGCCCAGCGCCTCCTCGACCAGCGCGACGCCGAGGTCGGCCGTGGAGCGGAAGTGCCGGTAGAAGGCGGTCGGCGCCACGCCCACGGCGCGGGTGACCTCACGCAGCCCCAGGCTGCTCAGGCTCTGCTCCTCCAGCAGTTCGAGCGCCGCGTCCAGCAGCGCCTGCCGGGTCCGCTGCTTCTGGGCCTGCCGGACGCCGAGGGTGTGACTCATGCCATGTAGTTAACAACTGTTCTCCAGAATTGGAAAGTCGTCCCGCGCGCTAGACTGGGAACTCAGTGGACAAGTGTTACTACAACCGTTCACCGAATGTTGGGGGAGTCGACCTCATGCTGTTCCTCGTCGCCGCGCTGCTGCTGTTCGGCCTCGTGCTGGGCACCGTCGCCCACGCGCCGCTGGGCCTCTCCGCCGTCGCCGCCGCCGTCATCGCCGTCTGGCTCGGTGTCTTCGCGCTCCGCGAGCGGCACCGCCGCCGGAGCACCTCCGCTCACTGACCCCACCGACCCCCACCGACTCCTGGAGGGAGATCACCATGCGGCTCACCGCACCGGCCACGGCCACCCGCCGCACCGGGTTCCAGGACGCGGACGGCATGGCCGTCGCCTCCTTCGTCCTGGGCCTGCTCGGCCTGCTGGTCCTCAACGTCGTCCTGGGGCCGGTCGCCATCGCGCTGGCCGGCACCGCCCTGTGGCGCGGCACGGCCCGCCGCGGCCGGGCGCTGCTGGGCCTCGGCCTGGGCATCGCCGACCTGCTCGTCCTGGCGGCGCTGGTCCAGGCCGACCAGACCGTCTCGTGGAGCCTGTGAGCCCGCTCGGCCGGGCCGGCCGGGCCGTCCGGTGTTGCCGGTGAGCCCGCTCGGCCGGCGGAACGACCGTGACCCGAGCCCGGCCGGGGACGCCCCGTAGAATCGGCGTCACCATGGCTTACCTCGACCACGCCGCGACCACCCCGATGCTTCCCGAGGCGGTCGAGGCACTCGCCGCGCACCTCGGCGTCACCGGCAACGCCTCCTCCCTGCACGCGTCCGGCCGCCGCGCCCGGCGCACCGTCGAGGAGGCCCGGGAGACCCTCGCCGCGGCCCTGGGCGCCCGCCCCAGCGAGGTGGTGTTCACCTCCGGCGGCACCGAGGCCGACAACCTCGCCGTCAAGGGCCTGTACTGGGCCCGCCGCGACGCCGACCCGGCCCGCACCCGGGTCCTGGCCAGCCCCGTCGAGCACCACGCCGTCCTGGACGCCGTGCACTGGCTCGGCGAGCACGAGGGCGCCACCGTCGAATACCTCCCGGTCGACGCGCACGGCCGCGTCCACCCCGAGGCGCTGCGCGAGGCCATCGCCCGCGACCCCGCCGACGTGGCCCTGGCCACCGTCATGTGGGCCAACAACGAGATCGGTACGGTGCTGCCGGTCCGTGAACTCGCCGACGTCGCCGCCGAGTTCGGCGTACCGCTGCACGCCGACGCGGTGCAGGCGTTCGGTCAGCTCCCGGTCGACTTCGCCGCCTCCGGGCTGGCCGCGATGACCGTCTCCGGCCACAAGATCGGCGGCCCTTACGGCATCGGCGCGCTGCTGCTGGGCCGCGAGCACACCCCGGTCCCGGTGCTGCACGGCGGCGGCCAGGAACGCCACGTCCGCTCCGGCACCCTCGACGTCCCCGCCGTCGCCTCCTTCGCGGTCGCCGGGCGGCTCGCCGCCGAGCGGCGCGAGTGGTTCGCCCGCGAGATCGGCGCCCTGCGCGACAGCCTGGTCGAGGCGGTGCGCAAGGCGGTCCCGGACGCGATCCTCGGCGGCGACCCCGTGGACCGGCTGCCCGCCAACGCCCACTTCACCTTCCCGGGCTGCGAAGGCGACTCCCTGCTCCTCCTCCTCGACGCCCAGGGCATCGAGTGCTCCACCGGCTCCGCCTGCACCGCCGGCGTCGCCCAGCCCAGCCACGTCCTGCTGGCCACCGGCACCGCCCCCGACCTGGCCCGCGGCACCCTGCGCTTCTCGCTCGGCCACACCTCCACCGAGGCCGACGTCGAGGCGGTCGCCCGGGCGATCGGCCCGGCGGTGGAACGGGCACGGGCGGCCGGACTGACGTAGGGCCTCGGGCGGACCAGGGGACCCAGGCGGCCTCAGGCGGCCTCAGGCGGCGGAGTCGCCCGGTCCGCCGCTCGACGCGGAGGCGGATGCGGAGGCCGAGGGAGAGGCCGAGGGGGACGGCGTGTCCGACGGCAGCGCCGTCGTCGCCCGCCGCACCAGCTTCATGTACCGGTCCCAGTCCCAGTGCGGCCCCGGATCGGTGTGGTCGGTCCCCGGCACCTCCACGTGCCCGATGATGTGCTTCCGGTCCACGGGTATCTCGTACCGCGCGCAGACCCCGGCCGTCAGCCGCGCCGACGCCTCGTACATCGCGTCCGTGAAGTCCTGCGGCCGGTCCACGAACCCGGCGTGCTCGATGCCGACACTGCGTTCGTTGTACGCGCGGTTGCCCGCGTGGTACGCCACGTCCAGCTCGCGGATCATCTGGGTGATCCGCCCGTCCTGCCCCACGATGTAGTGCGAGGCGGCCTGGTGGTCCGGGTTCTGGAAGGCGCTGACCGCGCCGTCGAAACTCCCCTGCGTGACATGAATGATCACCATGTCTATGGGGTAGTCCTCGGGCCGGTCCGCGCGCCGCCAGTTCGCGTCCGCCGCCGCCACCCACTGCGCGCCCTGGTAGTCGACCACCCCGTCGTCGCGCGGTCTGTCCACGCCCGGCACCCGCCACCACAGCCGCCCCAGCTCGTCGCGGGCCAGCACGGCCGCGCCCACGGCCGTCACCGCGCCGCCGACGATCAGCGCGCGCCTGCCGATGCGCCGGTCGGTGTCCTTGGGTGATCCGCTGGGCGATCCGTCGGGGGATCGGCTGTTCGCCTCCATGTGATCGAGAACGCATATCCGCGCGATCCGGTTCCCGGACCCCCGTACCCTGGAGGAGTTATGACTGACGACACCCCGCAGCGCACCCGCCGCCCTCTCCGTGTCCTCGCCGCCATGTCCGGCGGAGTCGACTCCGCCGTCGCCGCCGCCCGCGCCGCCGAGGCCGGGCACGACGTGACCGGCGTCCACCTCGCGCTCTCCGCCAACCCCCAATCCTTCCGCACGGGCGCGCGGGGCTGCTGCACCATCGAGGACTCCCGCGACGCCCGCCGCGCCGCGGACGTCATCGGCATCCCCTTCTACGTGTGGGACCTCGCCGACCGCTTCCGCGAGGACGTCGTCGAGGACTTCGTCGCCGAGTACGAGGCCGGCCGCACCCCCAACCCCTGCCTGCGCTGCAACGAGAAGATCAAGTTCGCCGCGCTGCTCGACAAGGCCCTCGCCCTGGGCTTCGACGCGGTCTGCACCGGCCACTACGCCCAGGTCGTCGTCAAGGAGGACGGCACCCGCGAACTGCACCGCGCCTCCGACCTGGCCAAGGACCAGTCCTACGTCCTCGGCGTCCTGGACGACCGCCAGCTCGCGCACGCGATGTTCCCGCTCGGCGACACGGTCACCACCAAGGACGAGATCCGCGCGGAGGCCGAGCGGCGGGGCCTCGCCGTCGCCAAGAAGCCCGACTCGCACGACATCTGCTTCATCGCCGACGGCGACACCCAGGGCTTCCTCGCCGGCCGCCTCGGCCGCGCCGAGGGCGACATCGTCGACGAGGCGGGCAACAAGCTGGGCACCCACGAGGGCGCGTACGGCTACACCATCGGCCAGCGCAAGGGCCTGCGCATCGGCACCCCCGCCCCCGACGGCAAGCCGCGCTACGTCCTGGACATCTCCCCGGTGACCAACACGGTCACGGTCGGCCCCGCCGACGCCCTGGACGTCAGCGCCCTGCGCGCGATCAAGCCCCGCTGGTGCGGCGCCGCCCCGTCCGGGCCCGGCACCTACACGGCCCAGCTCCGCGCCCACGGCGAGGAGACCCCGGTCCGCGCCGAACTAGTCGACGGCGAGCTGGAGGTCGCCTTCGAGCAGCCGGTCCGCGGGGTGGCCCCCGGCCAGGCGGTCGTCCTGTACGACGGCACGCGCGTGGTGGGCTCGGCGACGATCGCCTCGACCGCGCGGGCGACGGCGTCCGTCTGATCCGGTGCGAGCCGGTGCTGGGCGGAGGAGGCCCGGCCTGCTGGACGCGGCGCGGGTGGCGACGCCGCCCCGCCCGGCCGCCGGGATGCCCGGGGACGCTCAGTCCCCCGCGAAGAACCGCGCCAGCACCGGCGCCAGCACCCCCGGTTCCACCATGTGGCTCTGGCCCTCCAGCTCGCCGTACCGGCCGTCGGGCACCGTCTCCGCGATCTCCCGGGCCGCCGCACGCATCGACGCCGCGCCCGCGCCGCCCGCCAGGGCCAGCACCGGCACGCCGATTCCGGCCAGCGCCTCGCGGGGTGGACGCCCGTCGCCCAGTACCGCGTCGTCGTACGCGAGGCTGGGCGCGACCGACTCCAGGCCCGCCCACATGGGGGACTGGCGGGCCCTGCCGATGACGTCCTCGCCCAGGCCGGTGAGGCGCAGGAACAGCTCCACCGCGTCTCCGCGCCGGCCGCCGCGCAGCGCCTGGGTCAGCCGCCCGGTGTACTCCGCGCGGGCCGCCACGGCGGCGTCGTCCATCGCGTACGGCACCTCGTAGACCGCCACCCGCCGCACCGGCAGCCCGCTCGCCGCCGCCCGCAGGGCCAGCGCGCCGCCGGACGAGACGCCGTACAGGCACGCCTCGTCGCCCAGCGTCCCGACCAGCGCCGCCAGGTCCTCGACCTCGCGGTCGACGGCGTACGGCGGCGTGTCGCCGCTCTCGCCGCGCCCCCGGCGGTCGTACACCAGGACCTCGAAGCGGTCCGAGAGCGCGGCGGCCAGCGGCGCGAGCGTGGCGCCCGTCGACAGGGCGCCGCTGACCAGGACGAGCGCGGGACCCGTCCCGGTGCGGGTGTGGGCGAGCGGGGTGCCGTCGCGTGACTGTGTCTTCTCCATGTCTGTGCAGGTTGCCCTACCGCGCCAGGTCAACCGGTCACGACACCTCCACGTCGTAGAAGCACAGGTGATCCTTGATCTGCTGTACCTCCTCCTTGGGGTCCGGATACGCCCAGACGGAGTCCGGGGCGTCCGGCAGCGACCAGTAGACGGCGTCGCCCTTGAACGGGCAGTGGGTGGTCGTGCGGGACGGGGTCAGCAGGTCCACGCGTACGTCCAGTGAGGGGATGTAGTAGCGGTCGGGGCAGCCCGTCTCCCGCAGCAGCAGGGCCTCGTCGCTCTCCGCCAGGACCTGTCCGTCGCGCGTCACGCGCACGTGCCGGTCACTGGGCTCCACGGTGATGCGGTGTCCGGTGGTCACGATCGTCCTCCTCGATGGGCGGTGTCCTTGGTGACAGCACGCCGCGAAACCGACTTCTTCCCCGCTGGGACGGCGCCGTACCGTTGCCCCATGAACATCTGCGTCTTCCTCTCCGCCGCCGACCTCGACGAGCGCTACACACGTCCCGCCAAGGAGTTCGCCACCCTGCTCGGCAAGGGCGGGCACACGCTGGTGTGGGGCGGCTCGGACGTCGGGCTGATGAAGGTGGTCGCCGATGGTGTGCAGGAGGCCGGCGGGCGGCTGTGCGGGGTCTCCGTGGAGTTCCTGGCGGCCAAGGCGCGCGAGGGCGTCGAGGAGATGATCGTCGCCCGGGACCTGGCCGAGCGCAAGCGGCTGCTGCTGGAGAAGGCCGACGCCGTGGTGATCATGGTGGGCGGTACCGGGACGCTCGACGAGGCGACCGAGATCCTGGAGCTGAAGAAGCACGGGCACACCGACAAGCCGGTCGTCCTGCTCAACACCGCGGGCTTCTACGACGGACTCAAGGAGCAGTTCCGCCGGATGGAGGACGAGGGGTTCCTGCCGCGTCCCCTGGGCGAGCTGGTGTTCTTCGCCGAGGAGCCGGTCGGCGCGCTGGCCTACCTGGAGGAGAGCCGGGGCGTCGCCTGAGCCGGCCGGGGCACGGAACGGTCCGGCGGTGATGCGAGCATGGCGGCATGGCTACACATGTGATCACCGGAGCCGGCTCCGGCATCGGCGCGGCCGTCGCCCGCCGCCTGCACGCGCGCGGGGACGACATCGTGCTGCACGCGCGCGACGCGGGCCGCGCCAAGGAACTGGCCGCCGGGTACCCGGGCGCCCGCACCCTGGTCGGCGACCTGGCGGACCCCGACAAGCTGTCCTGGGCCCTGTCCCACCAGTCGCTGCCGGACCGGGTCGACTCCCTGCTGCACATCGCCGGCGTCGTCGACCTCGGCCCGGTCGGGGAGCTGACCCCGAAGTCCTGGCGCCACCAGCTCAACGTCAATCTCGTCGCGCCCGCCGAACTGACCCGCCTGCTGCTGCCGCAGCTGCGCGCCGCCCAGGGACACGTGATCTTCGTGAACTCCGGCTCGGGGCTCAACGCCCACGCCGAGTGGGCCGCGTACGCCGCCTCCAAGCACGGCCTGAAGGCCCTCGCCGACTCCCTGCGCCACGAGGAGCACGCGGGCGGGGTCCGGGTCACCTCCGTCTACCCGGGCCGCACGGCGAGCCCCATGCAGGCCAAGGTGCACCAGCAGGAGGGCAAGGAGTACGACCCGGCGCGCTGGATCGACCCCGAGTCCGTCGCCACCACGATCGTGATGGCCCTGGACCTCCCCAGGGACGCCGAGGTCAACGACCTGACGGTGCGCCCCGGGCGGTGAGCGGGACGCCGTACGTTCCGTAGGCTGCCGGGGTGAGCGACAACAGCCAGATCAGGTTCGGTGCGGCCACCGGCGTCGGGTCCCTGCCGGGGCAGGACGCGCGCGAGGCCGTCAAGACCGTCACCGGCACCTTCGAGAACTTCCCCTTCCTGCCCGAGCTGCCCGCCCGCGGACCCGGCGCCGACATGATCGGGCGCACCGCCGGGATGCTCGTCGAGCTGTACGCGCGCGTGGAGCCCAGCGGCTGGCGGCTCGGCGACCGGCCGGGCCGGGACACCAAGCGGGCCCGGTCCTGGCTCGGGGAGGACCTCGACGCCTTGGAGGAGTTCACCCAGGGCTACGAGGGCCCGCTGAAGGTGCAGGTCGTCGGCCCGTGGACGCTGGCCGCCGCGCTGGAGCTGCGGAGCGGCGAGGCGGTCCTGAGCGACGCCGGGGCCTGCCGGGACCTCGCCGCCTCCCTCGCCGAGGGGCTGCGCGAACACCTCGCGGAGGTCGCCCGCCGCGTCCCCGGCGCCACCCTCGTGCTCCAGCTCGACGAGCCGTCCCTCACCGCCGTACTGCGCGGCCAGGTGCGGACCGCCAGCGGCTACCGCACCCACCGGGCCGTCGACCGGCAGGTCGTCGAGGCGGCCCTCCGCGACGTCGCCGGGGTGCACGGGGGCGGCCCGGTCGTGGTCCACTCGTGCGCGCCCGACGTCCCGTTCGCCCTGCTGCGCCGGGCCGGCGTGGACGGCGTCTCCTTCGACTTCTCGCTGCTCACGGAGCGTGACGACGAGGTGATCGGGGAGGCCGTGGAGGGCGGGACGCGGCTGTTCGCCGGTGTCGTGCCGGGCACGGACGGCCCATTGTCAGACCCTGCCGGTAGCGTCATGGGTGTCAGGACGCTGTGGCGCAGGCTGGGGCTGCATCCGGGGCTTCTCGCGGACGCGGTCACGGTGACTCCGGCGTGCGGACTCGCGGGCGCGTCCCCCGAGTACGCGCGGCGGGCCCTCGCCCACTGCGTCCGGGCGGCGAGATCCCTCGCGGACGACCCAGAGTAACGGGAGGACATACACGGTGGCCGGCGACAAGCAGGCGGAGACGACGAACGTGCCCGCCGAGGCACGGGAGAAGCACGTTCAGCTCGCTGAGCGGATCGAGGAGCACCGCTTCCGGTACTACGTGAAGGACGCCCCCGTCATCAGCGACGCGGACTTCGACCGGCTGCTGCGCGACCTGGAGGCGCTGGAGGAGGAGTACCCGCCGCTGCGCACCCCCGAATCACCGACCCAGAAGGTCGCCGGCTCCTACGAGACGGAGTTCACCGCCGTCGAGCACCGCTCGCGCATGCTCTCCCTGGACAACACGTTCAACGAGGAGGAGCTGACCGCCTGGGCCGAGCGCCTCCACAAGGAGCTGGGCGAGCAGAAGTTCCACTTCCTGTGCGAGCTGAAGGTCGACGGCCTCGCCGTCAACCTCACCTACGAGCACGGCCGCCTGGTCCGCGCCGCCACCCGCGGCGACGGCCGCACCGGCGAGGACATCACGCCCAACGTCCGCACCATCGCCGACATCCCCGAGCGGCTGACCGGCGACAAGGTCCCCGACCTCGTGGAGATCCGCGGCGAGGTCTACTTCCCGATGGAGAAGTTCGAGGAGCTGAACGCCCGTCTGGTCGAGGCCGGCGACAAGCCCTTCGCCAACCCGCGCAACGCGGCGGCCGGTTCGCTGCGCCAGAAGGACCCCCGCGTCACCGCGAGCCGCCCGCTGCACATGGTCGTCCACGGCATCGGCGTCCTGGAGGGATACGCGGGCCTGACCCGCCTCTCCGAGGCGTACGGCCTGCTCAAGGAGTGGGGCCTGCCCACCTCCCCGTACAACCGGGCGGTCGAGACCCTCGCCGAGGTGCACGAGTTCATCGCGTACTACGGCGAGAACCGGCACTCGGTGGTGCACGAGATCGACGGCGTCGTCGTCAAGCTCGACGAGATCCGCCTCCAGGGCCGGCTCGGCTCCACCGCCCGCGCCCCCCGCTGGGCCATCGCCTACAAGTACGCGCCCGAAGAGGTCAACACCAAGCTCGTCGACATCAAGGTCGGCGTCGGCCGCACCGGCCGGGTCACGCCCTACGCCCAGGTCGAGCCGGTGACGGTGGCCGGCAGCGAGGTGGAGTTCGCCACGCTGCACAACCAGGAGGTCGTCAAGGCCAAGGGCGTCCTCATCGGCGACACGGTGGTGCTGCGCAAGGCCGGTGACGTGATCCCGGAGATCCTCGGGCCGGTCGCCGACCTGCGGGACGGCAGCGAGCGGGAGTTCGTGATGCCGGCCGAGTGCCCCGAGTGCGGGACGCCGCTGCGTCCCATGAAGGAGGGCGACATCGACCTCCGCTGCCCCAACGCGCGCAGCTGCCCCGCCCAGTTGCGCGAGCGCGTCACCTATCTCGCCGGCCGTCAGTGCCTGGACATCGAGCACTTCGGGGGCGTCGCCGCCGCCGCGCTGACCCAGCCGCTGGAGCCGGCCGACCCGCCGCTGGTCGACGAGGGCGACCTGTTCGACCTCACGATCGAGAAACTGCTGCCCATCAAGGCGTACGTCCTGGACCCGGACAGCGGGCTGCCCAAGCGCGACCCCAAGACCGGCGAGGAGAAGGTCGTCACGGTCTTCGCCAACCAGAAGGGCGAGCCGAAGAAGAACGCCCTCGCCCTGCTGAAGAACATCGAGGAGGCCAAGACCCGCCCCCTCGCCCGGTTCCTCAACGGGCTCTCCATCCGGCACGTCGGACCGGTCGCCGCGCAGGAACTCGCCCGCCAGTTCCGCTCCGTGGACCGCATCGAGCAGGCCACCGAGGAGGAACTGGCCAACACGGACGGGGTCGGGCCGATCATCGCCGCCTCCCTCAAGGAGTGGTTCGCCGAGGAGTGGCACCGCGAGATCGTCCGCAAGTGGAAGGCGGCCGGCGTCCCCCTGGAGGAGCAGTCCTCCGGCGAGGACGAGGGGCCGCGCCCGCTCGAAGGCCTCACCGTCGTCGTCACCGGCACCCTGGAGCGCTACACCCGGGACGGCGCCAAGGAGGCCCTGCAGAGCCGGGGCGCCAAGGTGACCGGTTCGGTGTCGAAGAAGACCTCGTTCGTCGTCGTGGGCGACAACCCCGGGTCGAAATACGACAAGGCGATGCAGTTGAAGGTCCCGGTGCTCGACGAGGGCGGCTTCGACGTGCTGCTCGAACAAGGGCCCGAAGCCGCCTCGGACGTCGCGCTTTCGGCTGAGGAATAGCGGTTGAAGGCCACCCGTTCAGCGCATATCAGTTGCATAGGGGTGGCCAGGGCGCAATCGGGCAACCGTCGACGACCGGTGCCCGTGGAAGCCTTCCGCGGCCTACTGTTGGGACGTGCGCCTGCCGTGCCCAGCCGCGGCCGGGGCACTGCCCGTGCTCCGAAGGAGCCGGGAAACGGACTTTCCCGCGCGGAACCGTCGGCGGCCCCCTTCGGGCACCGGGCCGCGTGGCGTGGGCACCGCCGGCTGTGAGAGGGACGGGAATGGAACCGACCGAGAGCGCCGCCCCGGGCTCACGGCTGCGCCCGCGTCGCCTGTGGGAGGCGGCGCGTGCGAGCCGGTGGGCCGGGCGGCCTTCTCAGGAGGGCGGCGGCCAGGGGCGCACCGCCCGGGTCGCGCCGGCCGGCCGTGGCACCGGGCACGCCTCCGGCCTGCCGGACACCGACGCCGAACGGCACCTGTCCTGGCCCGCGTTGCCCGCGGCGGTCGTCGCGGCGGCCGGGTTCGTCCTGGGCGCCGGGTTCTACCGGGCGTTCACCGACGGGCACGCGCTCTTCCCGTCCGGCGCGGCCGGCTGGTCGCTCGCCGTGCTGACCGGCATCGTCGTCGGCCACCTCGTCCTGCTCGGCCGCGCCCGCTGGTGGGGCGGCACCGGCTCCGGCGCCGCCCTCACCCTCGCCGTGCTGCTGCTCTACGGCTGGGTCCCGGCCGGCATGGTCAGCCTCACCGTCGTCGTCCTGGTCGGCGTCGCCCGCCGGGGCCGCTGGCGCCAGGGCGTGCTGCACGGCGCGGTCGACATCCTCGGCATCGCCGCCGGTGCCGCCCTGCTGGGCGCCTGCGGCGCCGCCCCGTCCGTCGAGACGCCCTGGGACCCGGGCACCTGGACGGTCGCCGCGGCGCCCAAGGTGGTGCTGGTCGCCGTCGCCTACCTCGCCGTCACCCGCATCCTGCTCTGGTACCTGCACACCCCGCGCCCCGGCCTGCCCACCATCGCCCGCACCGCCCTGACGCGACAGGGCCTGGTCGCTATCGCCCTGCTCGGCATCGCCCCGCTGATCTGCGTCGTCGCCTTCGCGCAGCCGGTGCTGCTGCCCCTGTTCGCGATCCCGCTGATCGCCCTCGACTCCACCCTGTGGATCGCCCGCGCCCGCGCCGAGGAGCAGCTCCGCGACCCGCTGACCGGACTGCCCAACCGGCAGTGGCTCCAGGAACGCATCTGGACGGCGCTGGACGACGCCGAGCGGATCGGTGTCCGTACCGCCCTGATGCTGATCGACCTCGACCGTTTCCGGTCGGTCAACGACACCCTCGGGCACCTGGCCGGCGACCGGCTGCTGCTCCAGATCGCCGACCGGTTGCGGGCGGCGCTGCCGCGCGGGGCGGAGGCCGCGCGGCTCGGCGGCGACGAGTTCGCCGTCCTGCTGCCCGTCACCGACTCCACCACGTCCGCGACCCGGGTCGCCCGCGGCCTGGTCGGCGCCCTCAGCTCCCCGCTCGACCTGGACGGACTCACCCTGGTCCTGGAGGCCAGCGCCGGGGTCGCCGTCTTCCCCGACCACGGCCTGGACGCCGAAGGGCTGCTGCGCCGGGCGGACGTGGCGATGTACCAGGCCAAGCGGGACCGCACGGGCGTCGAGGTCTACGAGTCCAAGCGGGACTCCAACACCCCCGACCGCCTCGGCCTCCTCGGTGACCTGCGCCGCGCCCTGGACGCCCGGGAGGTCGAGCTGCACTACCAGCCCAAGGTCCGCTTCGACGGTCAGGTCGCGGGCCTGGAGGCGCTGGTGCGGTGGGTGCACCCCGAGCGGGGCAAGGTGCCGCCGGACGAGTTCATAGCCATCGCCGAGTCCTCGGGGCTGATGCCCCATCTGACGGAGTACGTGCTGGAGACGGCACTCGCCCAGGTCGCCCGGTGGCGGGCGCAGGGTCTGTTCGTGCCGGTCGCGGTCAACGTCTCCCCGCGGGACGTGCACTCGCCCGGCTTCGCCGGCCTGGTCGCCGCGCGCCTCGCCCGGCACGGCGTCCCGGCGGGCGCGCTCCAGCTGGAGATCACGGAACACGTCCTCCTGGAGGACCCGCAGCGCGCCGCCGACACCCTGGCCGGGCTGACCGGGCACGGGGTGAAGATGTCCCTGGACGACTTCGGCACCGGGTACTCCTCCCTCGTCCACCTGCGCAAGCTCCCCGTCAGCGAGCTGAAGATCGACCGTTCCTTCGTGGCCCGGCTGGCCGTCGACAACGAGGACGCGGAGATCGTGCGGTGCACGGTCGACCTCGCGCACTCCCTGGGGCTGCTGGTCGTCGCGGAGGGCGTCGAGGACGACGAGACGTGGGAGCGGCTGCGGGACCTCGGCTGCGACGCGGTGCAGGGGTGGCTGGTCGCCGCCGCGATGCCGCCGGACGAGACGACGGCCTGGCTGCGGGCGCGGGGGTCGAGGGGATGGCAGCGGCCGGCCGCCGTCCTCCCGGCGGCGGTGGAGGAGTAGGGCGGGAGGAGTAGGGCGGTCGGTCCGTCGCCGGGTGCCGGTCCGCCGGGGGTCGGCGCACGGTTCCGTCCCCCTCCGGCGGCTCGGCACTCCCGGCGGTTCCGCGCCCCGGCGGCTCCGCGCACCCGGAGGGCGCCTGCACCCCCGTACCCGTACCTCTAGAAGCGTGAGCAGAGCAGGGCCAGTCGGCGGTCGTGGGCCTCTTCCGGGAGGCGGCCGCTGCGCATGAGGGTGACCAGGCCGTGCAGGCCGGCCCAGAAGGTCTCGGTGAGCAGTGCCGGGTCCTCGCCCTCGGCGGCGACCGGCGCCACCGCCCCCGCCAGTTCCCCGAACGCCTCCCGCAGCGCCTCCGGCGCCTCCGGCGTGGCGAACGGCAGCCCCACCGTGAGCGTGAACATGGCGTCGTACAGGGCGGGCCGGCGCCGCGCGAACGCCGTGTACGCCTCGCCCACCGCGGCGAGCGCCGCCCGGCCCTCCGGAGCCCCGGCACGGGCCGCCCGCAGCTCGGCGGCCAGTTCCGCGAACCCCTCCTCCGCGACCGCCGCCCTGATGGCGTCCTTGCCCTTGAAGTGGCTGTAGAGGACGGGCTGGCTGTACTCGATCTCGGCCGCCAGCCGCCGTGTGGTCACCGCGTCCCAGCCCTCGGCCTCGGCCAGCTCCCGCGCGGCGGCCACGATCAGCCGCTCCCGCTCCGCTCGTTCGCGCTCCCGGCGCGTCTGGATCGACATGACCCGGATTCTAGCAGCGCTAGACAATCTGCTGCCGACAGATCTAGTGTCGCTCGTGCATCTAGCGCTGCTAGCAAGGGGACATGCCATGACCGTGACCGCCTACACCCTGGCCGTCGTCCTGAACCTCTTCATCCTCTTCATCGGGGCCCGCTTCCTGTTCCGGCCCCGGCCCGCCGCCGCCGGGTACGGCGTGCCCGCCAAGCCGGACGGCGACGCCGCCTATCTGGCCGTCAAGGGGGTCAGGGACGCCACCTTCGGCGTGGTGGGGCTGGCGCTGCTGGCGTTCGCCGGGGCCGCCGCGGAGGCCTGGTTCATGCTGGCCGTGGCGCTCGCGCCGCTCGGCGACACCCTGATCGTGCTGCGCCACGGCGTTACGAGGGCGGTGGCCTTCGGTGTCCACTTCGCCACCGCGGTCGTCGTTCTGGTCACCGCGGGCCTGCTCTTCGCCCTCTGACCGGCAAACCGTTTAACGGCGAGCGGGCGCCGCCCCATAGGATTGGGCGACACACTGACACACTGCACACCCACTCTCACCCCAGAGGAACGCTGCATGCCTGGCATCACGCGCGAGGAGGTCGCCCACCTCGCCCGGCTGGCGCGTCTGGAGCTGAAGCCCGAAGAGCTCGATCACTTCGCGGGACAGCTGGACGACATCATCGGCGCGGTCGCCCGCGTCAGCGAGGTCGCCGACCAAGACGTACCCCCGACCTCGCACCCGCTCCCGCTGACCAACGTCATGCGGCCGGACGAGGTCCGTCCGTCGCTCACGCCCGCGCAGGCGCTCTCCGGCGCCCCGGCCCAGGAGCAGCAGCGTTTCAAGGTGCCGCAGATCCTGGGGGAGGAGTAACCCGCCATGACGGACAGCCCCATCATCAAGCTCACCGCGGCCGAGATCGCCGCGAGGATCGCCTCCGGCGAGCTGACGGCCGTCGAGGTCACCGAGGCCCACCTGGCCCGCATCGAGGCCGTCGACGAGAAGGTGCACGCCTTCCTGCACGTCGACCGCGAGGGCGCCCTCGCCCAGGCCCGCGCCGTGGACGAGAAGCGCGCCCGCGGGGAGCAGCTCGGCCCGCTGGCCGGCGTCCCCCTCGCGCTCAAGGACATCTTCACCACCGAGGGCGTCCCCACGACCGTCGGCTCGAAGATCCTCGAAGGCTGGCTCCCGCCCTACGACGCGACGGTCACCAAGAAGCTCAAGGCCGCCGACGTCGTCATCCTCGGCAAGACCAACATGGACGAGTTCGCCATGGGGTCCTCGACGGAGAACAGCGCGTACGGGCCGACCGGCAACCCCTGGGACCTCACCAAGATCCCCGGCGGTTCCGGCGGCGGCTCCTCCGCCGCGCTCGCCGCCTTCCAGGCGCCGCTGGCCATCGGCACCGACACCGGCGGTTCCATCCGCCAGCCCGCGGCCGTCACCGGCACGGTCGGCGTCAAGCCCACCTACGGCGGCGTCTCCCGCTACGGCATGGTGGCGTTCTCCTCCTCCCTCGACCAGGGCGGCCCCTGCGCCCGTACGGTCCTGGACGCGGCCCTGCTGCACGAGGTGATCGCCGGGCACGACCCGATGGACTCCACGTCGATCGACGCGCCCGTCCCGCAGGTCGTCGAGGCCGCCCGCAACGGCAGCGTCGAGGGCATGCGGGTCGGCGTCGTCAAACAGTTCCGCGGCGAGGGCTACCAGGCCGGCGTCATCCAGCGGTTCGACGAGTCCGTCGAGCTGCTGAAGGAGCTGGGCGCCGAGATCGTCGAGCTGGACTGCCCGTCCTTCGACCTCGCCCTGTCGGCGTACTACCTGATCGCCCCGTCCGAGTGCTCCTCCAACCTCGCCCGCTTCGACGGCCTGCGCTACGGCGCCCGCGTCGGCGACGACGGCACGCACTCCGCCGAGGAGGTCACCTCCCTGACCCGCGAGGCCGGCTTCGGCCCCGAGGTCAAGCGCCGCATCATGCTCGGCACGTACGCGCTGTCCAGCGGGTACTACGACGCGTACTACGGCTCCGCGCAGAAGGTCCGTACGCTCATCACCCGCGACTTCGAGAAGGCCTTCGAGCAGGTCGACGTGATCGTCTCCCCGACGACCCCGACCACCGCCTTCGCGATCGGCGAGCGCGCCGACGACCCGATGGCGATGTACCTCGCCGACCTGTGCACCATCCCCACCAACCTGGCGGGCAACGCGGCCATGTCGCTGCCCTGCGGCCTCGCGCCCGAGGACAACCTGCCGGTGGGTCTGCAGATCATCGCCCCCGCCATGCAGGACGACCGGCTGTACAAGGTCGGCGCCGCCGTCGAGGCCGCCTTCGTGGAAAGGTGGGGCCACCCGCTGATCGAGGAGGCACCGTCGCTGTGAGCAAGCTGTCGAAGGCCAAGGGCTTCAAGAAGTCCAAGAACGGCCTGTACCTGTCCATGGCCACCACCGCGTTCGGCGCGTTCAGCGTCGCCAAGCAGGCGAAGCTCGCCCGCACCGAGAGCGACACGCTCCGCCTGGTCGACGCCGCCGTGTCCGCCGCCGCCATCGTCACCGGCCTCGCCATCCTCTACCGCGAGCTGAAGCGGCTGGGCGACGACGACGTCCTGCTGGGCTGAGAGGGAAGTTTCACCGTGACCACCACGACCGACCTGGTGTCGTACGAGGACGCACTCGCGTCGTACGACCCCGTCATGGGCCTCGAGGTCCATGTCGAACTCGGCACCAAGACCAAGATGTTCTGCGGCTGTTCGACCGCGCTCGGCGCCGACCCGAACACCCAGACCTGCCCGGTCTGCCTCGGCATGCCCGGCGCGCTCCCGGTCGTCAACGCGACCGGCGTCGAGTCCGCCATCAAGATCGGCCTCGCGCTGAACTGCTCGATCGCCGAATGGTGCCGCTTCGCCCGGAAGAACTACTTCTATCCGGACATGCCGAAGAACTTCCAGACCTCCCAGTACGACGAGCCGATCGCCTTCGACGGCTACCTCGACGTACAGCTGGAGGACGGCGAGACCTTCCGCGTCCAGATCGAGCGCGCCCACATGGAGGAGGACACCGGCAAGTCGACCCACGTCGGTGGCGCGACGGGCCGTATCCACGGCGCCTCGCACTCCCTGCTCGACTACAACCGCGCCGGCATCCCGCTCATCGAGATCGTCACCAAGCCGATCGAGGGCGCGGGGGAGCGCGCACCCGAGGTCGCGCGGGCGTACGTGCGTGAGCTGCGCGAGGTCATCAAGGCGCTCGGCGTGTCGGAAGCCCGCATGGAGATGGGGCAGATGCGCTGCGACGTGAACCTGTCGCTGCGCCCGCACGGCACCGAGAAGTTCGGCACCCGCTCGGAGACGAAGAACGTCAACTCGCTGCGGTCCGTGGAGCGCGCGGCCCGCTTCGAGATCCAGCGGCACGCGGCGGTCCTGAGCAGTGGCGGCACGATCATCCAGGAGACCCGCCACTTCCACGAGGACACCGGGTCCACGACCTCGGGCCGCGTGAAGGAGGAGGCCGAGGACTACCGGTACTTCCCGGAGCCCGACCTGGTGCCGGTCGCCCCCGCCCGCGAGTGGGTCGAGGAGATCCGCGCCCAGCTCCCCGAGCTGCCGCTGGTGCGCCGCAACCGGCTCCGCGAGGAGTGGGGTGTCTCGGCCACCGACATGCAGGCGATCCTCAACGCCGGCGCGCTGGACCCGATCGTCGCCACCATCGACGCCGGGGCCGACGCTGCCTCTGCCCGCAAGTGGTGGATGGGCGAGCTGGCCCGCAGCGCCAACGAGTCGCAGAAGCCGCTGGACGAGCTGGCCATCACGCCGCAGCAGGTGGCCCGCGTGACCGAGCTGGTCGCCCAGGGCGACCTGAACGACAAGCTGGCCCGCCAGGTCATCGAGGGCGTCCTCGCCGGCGAGGGCACGCCGGACGAGGTCGTCGACAAGCGCGGTCTGAAGGTCGTATCGGACGAGGGCGCGCTGTCGGCCGCCGTGGACGAGGCGATCGCCGGCAACGCCGGCATCGTCGCCAAGATCCAGTCCGGCAAGGTGGCCGCGGCCGGCGCGCTGGTCGGCGCCGTCATGAAGGCGACGCGCGGCCAGGCGGACGCGGCCCGGGTCAAGGAACTGATCCTCCAGAAGCTGGGGGTCGAGGAGGGCTGATCCGCTCCTCGTTGTGAGCCCCGGGGGCGCGTCGGACACGACGCGCCCCCAGTTCTGTGACTAACCCCACGAACCGCGCCAAGGATCATTTCTCCCTGTAAGAGTGTCATCGCCTCACTCATGCGTTCTTTGCGGGCAGTTCGGTCGATGGACGGCTGTTCCTGAATCAAAGATCCACCATCAGACATTCCGGGAGCAGGTCCGTGGCAGCACTAGCACGCTGGTGTGTCCGACGCCGCCTCGCCGCCGTCCTGCTGTGGCTGCTCGCCTTCGCCGGCGTCGCCGCCGCCGCGGTCGTCACCGGCCCCTCGTACTCCAACGACTACGACGTGCCCGGCACCGAGTCGAGCCGCGCCGCCGGACTCCTCGCCGCCGGGTTCCCCGGAGCCGGCGGCGACAGCGTCACCGTGGTCTGGCACACCGAGTCCGGCACCGTCCGGTCCGCCGCCGTCGAACAGACCATGACCGGCACGCTGGACGACATCGCCGCCCTGCCCGGCGTGGCCGCCGTCACCGGTCCCTACGACGACCAGGGCACGGGCAGGATCAGCGAGGACGGCCACACGGCCTACGCCACCGTCGCCTTCGAGGAGCGGGCCGAGGACATCGCCGAGGCCGACACCCGGGCCGTCGCCGACACCGCCCGGGCCGCCGCGACCGACGGGCTCCAGGTCGAACTGGGCGGCAGCGCCGTCGCGGTGACCGAGGCGCCCGGCGGACACCTCGCCGAGGCCGTCGGCGTGGCCGTCGCCGCCCTCGTCCTGTTCCTCGCCTTCGGCTCCCTCGCCGCCGCGCTGCTGCCCATCGCCACCGCGCTGGTCTCCGTCGGCACCGCCTACGCCGGCATCACCCTCCTCGGCCACGTGATGACCGTCGCCGACTTCGCGCCGATGCTGGGCCTGCTGATCGGGCTCGGCGTCGGCATCGACTACGCGCTGTTCCTCGTCACCCGGCACCGGCGCGGCCTCAAACGCGGCCTGAGCCCGGCGGAGGCGGCCGTGAACGCCGTACGGACCACCGGCCGCGCGGTCGTCTTCGCCGGCGCCACCGTCTGCATAGCCCTGCTCGGCATGCTGGTCCTGCGGCTGGGCTTCCTCAACGGGGTCGCCGTCGCCGCCGCGCTGACCGTGGTCCTCACCGTCGCCGCCTCCGTCACCCTGCTGCCCGCCCTGCTCTGCTTCCTCGGCCCCCGCGCCCTCAGCCGCCGCGAGCGCCGCCGGCTGGCCGAGCACGGTCCCGAGCCCGAGCTGCCCACCGGGTTCGCGGCCCGCTGGTCGGCCTTCGTCGAACGCCACCCCAAGGCCCTCGGCGCCGCCGCCCTCCTCGTCGTCACCGTCCTCGCCCTGCCCACCCTGGGCCTGCGCCTGGGCACCTCCGACCAGGGCAACGACCCGAAGGGCACCACCACCCGCGCCGCCTACGACCTGCTCGCCGAAGGGTTCGGCCCCGGCGTCAACGGCCCCCTCACCCTGGTCACCGAGGTCGGCGGCGCCGAGGACCGGCTCGCCCTGGACAACCTCGACGCCACCCTGCGGGCCACCGACGGCGTCGCCTCGGTGACCCCGGTGACCTTCGACTCCGGCGGCGACACCGCGTACCTCACCGTCGTCCCCGACTCGGCCCCGCAGTCGCCGCGCACCAGCGCCCTCGTGGACCGGCTGCGCACCGAGGTGCTGCCGCGCGCCGAGCGGGGCACCGCCCTCGACGTCCACGTCGGCGGGGTGACGGCCGGGTACGACGACTTCGCCGACGTCATCGTCGGCAAACTCCCCGTCTTCGTCGGCGTCGTCGTGGGCCTGGGCTGTCTGCTGCTCCTGCTGGCCTTCCGCTCCGTCGGCATCCCGCTGAAGGCCGCCGCGATGAACATCGCCGCCGTCGCCGGGTCCTTCGGCGTCGTCGTCGCCGTCTTCCAGTGGGGCTGGGGCAGCGAGGCGCTGGGCCTGGGGAGCGCGGGCCCGATCGAGCCCTTCCTCCCCGTCATCATGGTCTCGGTCCTCTTCGGACTCTCCATGGACTACCAGGTCTTCCTGGTCAGCCGGATGTACGAGGAGTGGCTGGAGACCGGTGACAACCGGCGGGCGGTGCGGGTGGGACTCGCCGAGACCAGCCGGGTGATCAACTCCGCGGCAGTCATCATGATCTCCGTCTTCCTCGCCTTCGTCCTCACCGGCGACCGCGTCATCGCCATGTTCGGCATCGCGCTCGCCGCCGCCGTCGCCCTGGACGCCTTCGTCCTGCGCACCCTGCTGGTGCCCGCCCTGATGCACCTGCTGGGCCGCGCCAACTGGTGGCTGCCGGCGTGGCTGGCGGCCCGGCTGCCCCGGATCAGCATCGAACCGCCCGAGTGCCGTGCCGCCCATGAGAGGCTCACCGACGTAGTGAGCGCCATGGAACAGGAAACGCCGAAGGAGCGGGACCGGGATGTACGCGATATCGCTGGGTGACGACGGAGCCGAACTGCGTCCGCTGGAGCCCTGGCACGCCGAGGAGTTCCTCGCCCACCTCGACCGGGGCCGGGAGTTCATCACCCGGCACATCCCGTTCGGGACACAGGCCACCGACACCGCCTCCGCGCGGGCTCTGCTCACCGTGTACGCCGAGAAGCGCGCCGCCGACAGCGGCTTCCTGCACGGGCTGTGGCTGGACGGCAAGCTCGTCGGCGGACTGATGTTCCGAATTTTCGACGCCGCGACCGGCGTCTGTGAGATCGGCTGCTGGCTGGAACCGGCCGGCACCGGCAAGGGCCTCGTCACCCGCGGCGCCCGCGTCCTGATCGACTGGGCCTTCGACGAGCGCGGGATGCACCGCGTGGAATGGCACGCCTCCTCCGCCAACCTCCCCAGCGTCAACGCGGCCCGGCGGCTCGGCCTGACCCGCGAGGGCGTGCTCCGGGAGAGCAACCCGTACCGTGGGGTGCGCCAGGACATGGAGATATGGGCCGTGCTCGCGCCTCAGTGGCGTGCGGCACGCGCGCGTACCTCTCACAACGATCATTAAGGGACCTCTCAGAGAGCGTCCGTACGGTGCGAGACATGGGAACGAAGACAGTGGACGAGACCGGCGCCGCGACGAAGGCGGACGAGGACAGGACGGACGTCACCGACGCCCCGGAGGCCCAGGAGGAGTCGCAGGTCACGGAGGGGGAGACCGAAGCGGCCGAAGCGGCCGAGGCGGCTGAGGAGACCGAGCCGGCCGCCGAGAAGACCCCCGGTGTCGGGCAGGGCGCGGGGGCGGTCGTCTCCGCGGCGCTCGGCGTCGTGTCCCTGACGGGGAGCTGGACGGGCACCATCGCCAGCGCCAAGAAGAACCTCCTCGCCCAGCTCGAATCGTCCGCCTCTTCCTCGTCGAGCGTGCAGACCCTGCTGGAGCGGGGCTACGGCGACGCCTGGCACGCCACCGCTCTGTGGAGCGGCCTGTTCGCGCTGTTCGCGCTGCTCGTCGGCGTCGTGGTGCTGGTCCGGCCCGCGTTCGGCGCGCCCGGCCGGCCGCAGGCCCCGTGGATCAAGTCGGTCTCCTGGGCGGGCGTCGTCCTGGGCGTGATCGGCCTGCTCCTGGCCGTGCTCACGTACACCGGCATCCTGCTGGCCGTGCCGTCCGTGAGCTGACGCCGTACGGACCGTAGGGGCCCCGGGGCCCCGGGCGCACACGGAGCGCCGGACGTCCCGGGGCTCCGCGTGCGTCCGGGGCCGCTCCCGTACGGCGGGGGCGGGACGTACGCTGGGGAACACCGGCCGAGGAGGTCACGTGTTCAACGCTTTCGAGGAACTGTTCGCACCCGGCCGCAAGCACACCCGGGACGAGCAGAACAGGCTGGAGCTGACCCGGGAGGACGTCGGCGACGGCGACCCCGGGCACGGTCCGATAGACCTCACCTCCGGGAAGGTCGTCGTACGGCCCCCGAAGCCCCCGAAGCGGCCGGAGGCCGCATCCGCGGACGAGTGACCGGCGCCGTCTACCGCACCTCCAGCTCCAGGATCCGGTCGTCCTCCCGCTCCGGATCGCCCCGCCCGTCCGTGTTGCTGGTCACCAGCCACAGCTTGCCGTCGCCCGCCGCCACGACCGTGCGCAGCCGGCCGTACTCGCCCCGGAGGAAGGACTGCGGTTCGGCCGCCTCCTCGGTGCCGTCCAGGGGCACGCGCCACAGCCGCTCGCCCCGCAGCCCCGCCATCCACACCGACCCCCCGGCGTACGCGATGCCGCTCGGGGACGCCTCGTCGGTGCTCCACTGCGCCACCGGGTCACGGAACGCGTCGTCGTCCGACTCGCCCTCGGCCTCGGGCCAGCCGTAGTTGCCGCCCGGCGTGATCGCGTTCAGCTCGTCCCAGGTGTCCTGGCCGAACTCCGCGGCGAACAGGCGCCGCCCCGCGTCCCAGGCCAGTCCCTGGACGTTGCGGTGGCCGTAGGAGTACACGGGGGAGCCGGAGGAGGGGTTGCCCGGCGCCGGCTCGCCCTCGGGGGTCAGGCGCAGGATCTTCCCGCCGAGGGACTCCTCGTCCTGGGACAGACCGGTGTCGCCGCTCTCGCCCGTGCCCACGTACAGCAGCTTGTCCGGCCCGAAGGCGATCCGGCCGCCGTTGTGGACGAAACCCTTGGGGATGCCCCTGAACACCGTGTCCGGGGCGCCGAGCTGCTCGCCGGCCGGCTTGCCGGCGTCGTACAGCATCCGCACGATCCGGTTGTCCGAGGCGGACGTGTAGTAGGCGTAGACCGTGCGGTCGGCGGCGTAGTCGGGGGAGAGCGCGATGCCGAGCAGGCCGCCCTCCCCGGCCGGTGACACCCCGGGCACCCCGCCCAGTTCCGTCTTCTCACCGGTCTCGGTGTCGACCCGCGTGATCGTGCCCTCGTCCCGGGAGGAGACGAGCAGGTCGCCGTCGGGCAGCGGGGCCAGGCCCCAGGGGCTGTCCAGACCCGTGGCGACCGTACGGGTCACCTCGACCGAGCCCTTCGCGGGCGGCGCCTGCCCGGCGGTCGCGGCCGACGAGGGCGGCGCGGACGACGCCGTACGGCCGGGAGTGGCCCGCTCGTTCCAGCCGGCCGCGCCCTCACCGTCCCCGTCGCCGGAGGAGCAGCCGGCCGCCAGCAGCAGCACGGCGGTGGTCAGCGCGGCCGGTACGGCTCGACGTCGCACGATCACGGTCCCTTCGACGCGGTGGGTCCTCACAGTGACGAACCCCGCCCGTGCCCCACAGGTTCCCGCGCGGACCCTTCCGTACGCCCCGGTCCCTCACTCCCAGGAGCCCAGCGCCCCCGGCAGGGCGCCCACCTCCGCCAGGTCCCCGGGGGACAGCCGCAGCCCGGCCGCGGCGGCGTTCTCGGTCACCCAGCGCTCCTGTTTGGTGCCCGGCACCGGGATCACCTGCCCGCCCTGCGCCAGCACCCAGGCCAACGCCACCTGCGCGGGCGTCACCCCCTCGCCGTGCCGGGCGGCGACGCGGCGCAGGCCGGCCACGATCGGCTGGTTGGCGGCCATCATCTCCGCGGTGAAGCGGGGGTGCCGGGCCCGCAGATCGTCGGGTTCGAAGCCCTCGCCCGGCGTCAGCGTGCCGGTCAGGAAGCCGTTGCCCAGCGGCATCGCCGCCAGGAACCCGACCCCGCGCGCCGCGCACCACGGCAGCAGCGCCTCCAGCGCCTCCGGCGACCACACCGACAGCTCGGCCTCCACCGCGCTCACCGGGAACACCTGCTGCACCCGCTCCAGTTGCCGGATCGTTCCGTCGTGCAGCCGTGCCCCGGGCCGCCGTGCCGACCGGGCACCCACCGCGCACAGCCCCAGCGCCCGTACCTTCCCGGCCCGGACCAGTTCCGCCATCGCGCCCCAGGTCTCCTCCACCGGGACCTCGGGGTCGGCCCGGTGCAGCTGGTAGAGGTCGATCACGTCGGTCTGGAGGCGGCGCAGGGACGCGTCACAGGCCCGCCTCACGTACCCGGGGCGGCCGTTGGCCACGATGTGCTGGTCGCCGACGAGCAGACCGACCTTGGTCGACACGAAGGCGTCGGACCGCCGCTCCTTCAACACCCGCCCCAGCAGCAGCTCGTTGGTGAACGGGCCGTACATGTCGGCGGTGTCCAGCAGACAGGAGCCCAGGTCCAGCGCCCGGTGCACCGCCCTGATCGACTCGTCGCCGCGCTGCCGGGAGGTGCTGTACGCCCAGCTCATCGGCATGCACCCGAGACCGACGGCCCCCACCGCGAGTGCCGCCGCGCCGATCGTCCTGCGCTCCACGTGGTCGTGACCCTCCCTCTTGTGGCCACCCCAACCTAACCTCTGCCGGTCAAGGCCCCTGACATAGCCTCCTGGCATGACTGCTGACGTGTGGCTGCCCATCCCGCCGGACGAGATCGACGGGCTCCCCGAGGGACCCCGGTACCTGTTCTGGGACGGGGGTGACGACGGCGAGCGGGACTTCCCCGGCGACCCCGCGCACTGCGCGTTCTACGTCGTGCCGTACATGAAGCCGCATCCGGTACGGGTCCGGCCGCTGGAGCACCTGAGCCGCGTCCAGGTCGTCCAGACGCTGACCGCCGGCGTCGACGACGTCATGGGGCGGCTGTCGGTGATCAGGCCCGGCGTCCGGCTCTGCAACGCCCGCGGCGTGCACGAGGCCAGCACCGCCGAACTGGCCCTCACCCTGACCCTCGCCGCGCTGCGCGGCGTCCCCGACTTCGTCCGGGCCCAGGACAAGGGCGAGTGGCGCGGCGGTTTCCGGCCCGCGCTGGCCGACAAGAACGTGCTCGTCGTCGGCTACGGCGCGATCGGCGCGGCGATAGAGGACCGGCTCGTGCCCTTCGAGGTGGCGCGGGTGGCGCGCGTCGCGCGCTCCGCACGCACCACGGCGCGCGGCCCGGTGCACCCACTCGCCGAACTGCCCGCCCTGCTCCCGGAGGCGGACGTCGTCATCCTCTCCACGCCGCTCACCGAGGACACCCGGCACCTGGTGGACTCCGGGTTCCTGGCCCGGATGAAGGACGGCGCCCTGCTGGTCAACGTGGCCCGCGGGCCCGTGGTCGACACCGGGGCGCTCCTCGCCGAGCTGGCCACCGGCCGCCTCACCGCCGCCCTCGACGTCACCGACCCCGAGCCGCTGCCGCCCGGGCACCCGCTGTGGCAGGCGCCGGGCGTGCTGATCAGCCCGCACGTCGGCGGGCCCACCTCCGCCTTCCTGCCGCGCGCGAAGCGGCTGCTGACCGATCAGTTGACCCGTTTCGTGAACCAGGAGCCGCTGCGCAACGTGATCCTGACGACGGGAGATCCCGGCGCGTGACGCGCGGCACCGAGTGCTCCCGGCGCGTTTTTCGCGCCGTGCGGGCACGCACGGCGCGCGCGTGGTGACAACGGCGCAATCCGCTTCGGGCACCCTCCGCGTTCTTCCGGGAGCAGGGGGTACCCGCATATCCGCTGGTCGTCACGGAGCGTAGAGAACCTATGTCCCTGAGTGACGAGACTGGTGTATCGTCCCGACAGGGGTTGCGCCGCGCACCGTTCGGCGCCGGGGACGGACATGGAGACTGCGAGGGGGGCGACGGGCGATGCACGGCCTATGGACCAACGATCCGACGCGGCGGAGCCGCCGCCGACGGCCCTGGTGTACGGCGGCCCGCGAACGCGGTCGCCACGGCCACCACGGCGGTCGGCACGGTCATCACCACGAGCACAGTCATCACGAGCACAGTCATCACGACCACAGTCATCACCACGACCACGGTGACCATCAGCGTGGGCGCGGCGGCCAGGCCGGCCCGGCGCACCGGGACCCGACGGGCCCGGGCGCGGCGCGGATCGGGAGGCCCCGGTGATGTTGCCACCCCCTTCCGCCCCGACCCTGGACGGAGCGTCCCGGGCGCACTCCGTGCCGGCCCTGCGGCCCGCCCGGCCGTCGGCCGGCGACGGCGGGCCCGGGCTGGCCGGCCAACTGCTCCTCGCGGCGGTCTGTGCGGCCTACGCCATCGGCTCCGCGCTCAACTGGGGCTCCCACCGGCTCGCCCTGTTCATGGGCGACTTCGGCCTGGCCGCCGCGGCCGCCGCCGCGGCGGTCTCCTGCTTCCTCTACGCCCGCGCCCGCCACGTCCGCTTCCGGCCGGCCTGGCTGCTGTTCGCCCTCTCCTCGGCGATGGCCTGCGCGGGCAACGTGGTCTGGGGTTGGTACGAGGTCGTCCTGCGGCGGCCCGTGCCCGATCCCAGCTATGCGGACCTGTTCTTCCTGTGCTTCGCGCCGCCCGCCATCGTGGGCCTGCTGGTGTTCGCCAAACGGCCGGTGACCAAGGCCGGCTGGGTCTGCCTGGGCCTCGACGCCTGGCTGATCGGCGGCTCGCTGCTGACCCTGGCCTGGAGCCTGGCGCTCGCCCAGGCCGCCGAGGCGGACGGCTCCAGCGTGGCGCACACCGCGCTGTCGCTGGCGTACCCGCTGCTCGACATCGCCCTGGTCAGCATCGTGCTCGCGCTGCACTTCCGGCGCTCTCCGGTGTACCGGTCCGCGGTCAACACCGCGATCGGCGCGCTCGCCCTGACGGTGATGTGCGACGCCCTGTTCACCTCACCGCTGCTGCACAACGACTACCGCTCGGGCCAGCTGCTCGACGCGGGCTGGTTCGCGGGCTCGCTGCTGCTGGCGTACGCCCCCTGGGCCGCCCCGCGGCACGGACAGCAACGGACCGCCGACAGCTCCGACCGATTCGACCGCTCCGCCCGCTCGGACCGCGCGGGCGAACCCGTCGGGCGCACGCGCGTGGTGCACGAGCACGTGCCCGGCCAGCGCGTCACCGCCCACCGGCCGCCGGTCCCCGTCCCGGGCGGCGAGCACGGCCGCTACCCGGCCGCCCGGCCCATCGCCGGGTCGCTGGCCGCCCTCACCCCCTACCTCGCCGCCGCCGTCTGCACCCTGAGCATCCTCTACAACGTGCTCAACGGCCACAGCGTCGACCGCGTCGTCCTGCTCACCGGCGGCACGGTCGTCCTCGCCCTCGTGGTGCGCCAGGGCATCATGCTGCTCGACAACATCACCCTCACCCAGGAACTGGCCCAGAAGGAGAACCACTTCCGCTCCCTGGTGCAGGGCTCCAGCGACGTCATCATGATCGCCGCGCCCAATGGCATCCTGCGCTACGTCTCCCCGGCCGCGGCCGGGGTCTACGGACGTCCCGCGGAGGAACTCGTCGGCGGCGAACTGGCCGATCTCATCCACCCGGAGGACCTGGGCTGTGTGGTGCACGAGGTGCGCCGCTTCCTCGCCGCCGACCCGGTCGAGGAACCCACCACCCGCATCGAGTGCCGCTTCCGCTCGGGCGGAGCCGAGGGCGGGGGAGGCTGGCTCAACGTCGAATCCACCGTCAACCGGCACCACGGCGGACTGATCTTCAACAGCCGTGACGTCACCGAGCGCGTCCGCCTCCAGGCGCAGCTCCAGCACAACGCCGAGCACGACCCGCTCACCGACCTGCCCAACCGCGCCCTGTTCACCAAGCGCGTCCAGCAGGCCCTGTCCGGCCGCCGCGCCTCCGACCGGGGCGCCCACCTGCGCGGCACCGCGGTCCTCTTCATCGACCTCGACGGCTTCAAGGCCGTCAACGACACCATCGGGCACCAGGCCGGGGACGAGCTGCTCGTCCAGGCCGCCCGCAGACTCCACGAGGCGGTCCGCCAGGGCGACACCGCCTCCCGGCTGGGCGGCGACGAGTTCGCGGCCCTGATCATCGGGGACGGCACCCGGGACCGGGCCGCCCGCGAGGGACACATCCTGGAGCTCGCCGACCGCCTCAGGCTGACCCTCTCCCAGCCCTACCTCATCGACGGCAACGATGTCCGCGTCAACGCCTCCATCGGCGTCGCCTTCGCCGAGCCCGGCCTCGGCGCGGGCGAGCTGCTGCGCAACGCCGACCTGGCGATGTACCGCGCCAAGGCGGGCGGCAAGGGGCGCGTCGAGCTGTACCAGCCGCAGATGCAGCAGGACGTCGTACGCAAGGCCGAGCTGGCCGGCCGGCTGCGGGCGGCGCTGCACGACGGCGAGTTCGCGCTGCTGCACCAGCCGGTGGTGTCCCTGACGGACGGCCGGATCTCCTCGGTCCGCGCCCAGGCACGCTGGCGGTCCTCGCAGGGCGTCCTGTTCACCACCGCCGAGTTCCTCAGGGTGGCCGAGGCCGGTGACAAGACCGCCGAGCTGGACCGGTGGATGCTCCAGGAGGCCGTGGAACAGGCCGCCGAACGGGTGGCGGCCGGCGTCGGCGTGCCCGTGACCGTCCGGATCGCGGCGCGCCGCCTGCTGGACCGCTCGATGCCGGTCGGCTCGGTGGAGGCCCTGCTGACCCGGTACGGGCTGCCGCCGGGCTCCCTGGTGATCGAGCTGTCCGACCTCGACCCCCGGGTCCCCCTGGACGAGCTGGAGCGCCGGCTCAACGCCCTCGGGCGGGCGGGCGTACGCATCGCGCTGGACGGCTTCGGCAGCGGCCACGCGACCGTCACCGCCCTGCGCAGGCTCCCCGTGGACATCCTGAAGATCGACCGGACCATGGTCGAGGGGATCGTCGAGTCCGCCCGGCTGCACAAGATCACCAAGGGGCTGCTGCGCATCGCCACCGACCTCGGGCTGAAGACCGTGGCCGACGGGGTGGACCTGCCCGAGCAGGTCGTCGCCCTGCGCGCGATGGGCTGCACCCACGGACAGGGCATGGCGTTCTCCGGGCCGCTCGACGAGCACCGGCTGCGCCGGGCCCTCGCCACCGGCCGCTATCCGGTGCCGCACGGACCGGCCGAGCCGGCCTTCGCGGGCGGGGCGGTCGGCACTGCCGTCGGGACCGTCACCGGCGGTATCGCCACCGGCCTCACCAGCCAGGTTTCCGGAGCCGTGCCGGTCGTCCTCGGCGGCGGCACGGCACTGCGCTCACATAATGAGACCCCCGTCCCACCCACTTGACAGTGGGTGCGTGCCGGGGGGAGGGTCAGTCCCATGCGCACCCGAATTCTCGTACTTGGTCAGCGCGTCGGCTGAAGCTGGTGACGTCCGGACGACCCGGACTCCCAGCGACCCTCACCGGCGCGCTCCCCTCGCTTGCCTTTTGGCACGAGGGGTTTTTTGTTGCACAGGCACCTGCCGCACACCGTACAAACTTCACCAAAACACCCAGCGAAACCCTCAGCATCGAGAAGAGAATGCCGATGACCGAGCAGGCCACCGGGGCCCCTCACCCGCAGCCCCGGCCCCGATCCGGAGGACAGTCCGCGCCCGAGCACGTCACGGGCGCGCAGTCCCTCATCCGCTCTCTCGAGGAGGTCGGCGCCGACACGGTATTCGGCATTCCCGGTGGCTGCATCCTCCCGGCGTACGACCCGCTGATGGACTCCACCCGCGTCCGCCACGTCCTGGTCCGCCACGAGCAGGGCGCGGGCCACGCGGCCGAGGGCTACGCGCTGGCCACCGGCAAGGTCGGCGTCTGCATGGCGACCTCAGGACCCGGCGCCACCAACCTCGTCACGCCGATCGCCGACGCGCACATGGACTCGGTGCCGCTGGTCGCCATCACCGGCCAGGTCGTCTCCGACTCGATCGGCACGGACGCCTTCCAGGAGGCGGACATCGTCGGCATCACCATGCCGATCACCAAGCACAACTGGCTGGTCACCGACGCCGACGACATCCCGCGGGTCATCGCCGAGGCCTTCCACGTCGCCTCCACCGGCCGCCCCGGCCCGGTCCTGGTCGACATCGCCAAGGACGCCCTCCAGGCGAAGACCACGTTCTCCTGGCCGCCCGTGATGGACCTGCCGGGCTACCGCCCGGTCACCAAGCCGCACGCCAAGCAGATCCGCGAGGCCGCCAAGCTGATCACCGCCGCCAAGCGGCCCGTGCTCTACGTCGGCGGCGGCGTCCTCAAGGCCGGCGCCACCGCCGAGCTGAAGGTCCTCGCCGAGCTGACCGGCGCCCCCGTCACCACCACCCTGATGGCCTTGGGCGCCTTCCCCGACACCCACCCCCAGCACCTGGGGATGCCGGGCATGCACGGCTCCGTCGCCGCCGTCACCGGGCTCCAGAAGGCCGACCTGATCGTCGCCCTCGGTGCCCGCTTCGACGACCGCGTCACCGGCAAGCTGGACAGCTTCGCCCCGCACGCCAAGATCGTGCACGCCGACATCGACCCGGCCGAGATCGGCAAGAACCGCGAGGCCGACGTGCCGATCGTCGGCGACGCCCGCGAGGTCATCGCCGACCTGGTCCAGGCCGTGCAGAAGGAACACAGCGAGGGCCAGCGCGGCGACTACGCCGCCTGGTGGAAGGACCTCAACCGCTGGCGCGAGACCTACCCCCTCGGCTACGACCGGCCCGAGGACGGCTCGCTCTCCCCGCAGGCGGTCATCGAGCGCATCGGACAGCTCGCCCCCGAGGGCACGGTCTTCACCGCGGGCGTCGGCCAGCACCAGATGTGGGCCGCCCACTTCATCCAGTACGACAAGCCAGCCACCTGGCTGAACTCCGGCGGCGCCGGGACCATGGGGTACTCCGTCCCGGCCGCCATGGGCGCCAAGGCAGGCCTGCCCGACCGGACCGTCTGGGCGATCGACGGCGACGGCTGCTTCCAGATGACCAACCAGGAACTGACCACCTGCGCCCTGAACAACATCCCGATCAAGGTCGCCATCATCAACAACGGCGCCCTCGGCATGGTCCGCCAGTGGCAGACGCTGTTCTACAACCAGCGTTACTCCAACACGGTGCTGCACTCCGGCCCGGACGACGTCAACCCGGCGGCCCGCGGCACCCGCGTCCCCGACTTCGTCAAGCTGGCGGAGGCCATGGGCTGCTACGCCATCCGCTGCGAGGACCCCGCCGACCTCGACAAGGCCATCGAGGAGGCGAACTCGATCAACGACCGCCCGGTCGTCGTCGACTTCATCGTCCACGAGGACGCGATGGTCTGGCCGATGGTCGCCGCCGGCACCTCCAACGACACCATCATGGCCGCCCGGGACGTCCGCCCCGACTTCGGCGACAACGAAGACGACTGAGCGAGAGAGACCAAGAGACCATGTCCAAGCACACGCTCTCCGTCCTGGTGGAGAACACCCCCGGCATCCTCGCCCGGATCGCCGCCCTGTTCTCCCGCCGCGGCTTCAACATCGACTCGCTCGCCGTCGGCGTCACCGAACACCCCGACATCTCCCGCATCACCATCGTCGTGGGAGTGGAGGACCTGCCACTCGAACAGGTCACCAAGCAGCTCAACAAGCTGGTCAACGTGCTGAAGATCGTCGAACTGGAGCCGTCGCAGGCCGTCCAGCGCGAACTCGTCCTGGTGAAGGTGCGCGCCGACAACGAGACGCGCTCCCAGATCGTCGAGATCGTCCAGCTGTTCCGCGCCAAGACCGTCGACGTCTCCCCGGACGCCGTCACCATCGAGGCGACCGGCAGCGGCGAGAAGCTGTCCGCCATGCTCAGGATGCTGGAACCGTACGGCATCAAGGAGCTGGTGCAGTCCGGCACGATCGCCATCGGCCGCGGCGCCCGTTCGATCACGGACCGCTCGCTGCGCGCCCTCGACCGGTCGGCCTGACGCCGAGGGGTGCGGGCACCGCCCGTATTCCGAGACCCCCCGCCTTCCCTTCCCCCCACCGGCATACGGTGGGACGCGACACCTGCACACAAGGAGAGAACCCAAAGTGGCCGAGCTGTTCTACGACGCCGACGCCGACCTGTCCATCATCCAGGGCCGCAAGGTCGCGGTCATCGGTTACGGCAGCCAGGGCCACGCCCACGCCCTGTCGCTGCGCGACTCCGGCGTCGACGTGCGCGTCGGTCTGCACGAGGGCTCGAAGTCCAAGGCCAAGGCCGAGGAGCAGGGCCTGCGCGTGGTGAGCCCCGCCGAGGCCGCCGCCGAGGCCGACGTCATCATGATCCTGGTCCCGGACCCGATCCAGGCCCAGGTCTACGAGGAGCACATCAAGGACAACCTGAAGGACGGCGACGCGCTGTTCTTCGGCCACGGCCTGAACATCCGCTACGGCTTCATCAAGCCCCCGGCCGGCGTGGACGTCTGCATGGTGGCCCCCAAGGGCCCGGGCCACCTGGTGCGCCGCCAGTACGAGGAGGGCCGCGGCGTTCCCTGCATCGCCGCCGTCGAGCAGGACGCCTCCGGCAACGCCTTCGCGCTGGCCCTGTCGTACGCCAAGGGCATCGGCGGCACCCGCGCCGGCGTCATCAAGACGACCTTCACCGAGGAGACCGAGACCGACCTCTTCGGCGAGCAGGCCGTCCTGTGCGGTGGCACGGCCGCGCTGGTCAAGGCGGGCTTCGAGACCCTGACCGAGGCCGGCTACCAGCCGGAGATCGCCTACTTCGAGTGCCTGCACGAGCTGAAGCTGATCGTGGACCTCATGTACGAGGGCGGCCTGGAGAAGATGCGCTGGTCGATCTCCGAGACCGCCGAGTGGGGCGACTACGTCACCGGCCCGCGGATCATCACCGACGCCACCAAGGCCGAGATGAAGAAGGTCCTCGCCGAGATCCAGGACGGCACGTTCGCCAAGAACTGGATGGACGAGTACCACGGCGGTCTGAAGAAGTACAACGAGTACAAGCAGCAGGACAGCGAGCACCTGCTGGAGACCACCGGCAAGGAGCTGCGCAAGCTCATGAGCTGGGTCGACGAGGAGGCGTAAGCCTCAACGGCAGGGGCCGGGGCGACAGCCCCGGCCCCTGTTGTCCAACCCGTCCAGCCACGGACGGGTGATCCTTCCGTAGCGGCGTAAGACGACGCCCTCGACGCCACTACACTGCTGCACTACATACGCGTCAGGCCCACAGCGTCGTGCGTCTTCCACGCGGCTAGCCAACCTCCACCGCTTGCGGCCGTCGGGACGGCCGTCCGCATTGGACTTGTGAGGACTCACGTGAGCTCGAACCCTGTCGTACTCATCGCTGAAGAGCTGTCGCCCGCGACCGTCGACGCGCTCGGTCCGGACTTCGAGATCCGGCACTGCAACGGAGCCGACCGCGCCGAACTGCTGACCGCCATCGCCGACGTGGACGCGATCCTGGTCCGCTCCGCCACCAAGGTCGACGCCGAGGCCATCGCCGCCGCGCAGAAACTGAAGGTCGTCGCCCGGGCCGGCGTGGGCCTGGACAACGTGGACGTCTCCGCCGCCACCAAGGCCGGCGTGATGGTCGTCAACGCCCCGACCTCCAACATCGTCACCGCCGCCGAGCTGGCCTGCGGCCTGATCGTCGCCACCGCGCGCAACATCCCGCAGGCCAACGCCGCCCTGAAGAACGGCGAGTGGAAGCGCAGCAAGTACACCGGTGTCGAGCTGGCCGAGAAGACCCTCGGCGTGGTCGGCCTCGGCCGCATCGGCGCGCTCGTCGCGCAGCGCATGTCCGCCTTCGGGATGAAGGTCGTCGCCTACGACCCCTACGTACAGCCCGCGCGGGCCGCGCAGATGGGCGTCAAGGTCCTGTCGCTGGACGAGCTGCTCGAGGTCTCCGACTTCATCACCGTCCACCTGCCCAAGACCCCCGAGACCCTCGGTCTGATCGGCGACGAGGCGCTGCGCAAGGTCAAGCCCAGCGTGCGCATCGTCAACGCCGCGCGCGGCGGCATCGTCGACGAGGAGGCGCTGTACTCGGCGCTGAAGGAGGGCCGGGTGGCCGGCGCCGGCCTCGACGTGTACGCCAAGGAGCCCTGTACGGACTCCCCGCTCTTCGAGTTCGACCAGGTCGTCTGCACCCCGCACCTGGGCGCCTCCACCGACGAGGCCCAGGAGAAGGCCGGCATCGCCGTCGCCAAGTCGGTCCGCCTCGCCCTCGCCGGTGAGCTGGTCCCGGACGCCGTCAACGTCCAGGGCGGCGTCATCGCCGAGGACGTCAAGCCGGGCCTGCCGCTCGCCGAGCGCCTCGGCCGCATCTTCACCGCGCTCGCCGGCGAGGTCGCCGTCCGCCTGGACGTCGAGGTCTACGGCGAGATCACCCAGCACGACGTGAAGGTGCTGGAGCTGTCCGCGCTCAAGGGTGTCTTCGAGGACGTCGTCGAGGAGACCGTCTCCTACGTCAACGCCCCGCTGTTCGCCCAGGAGCGCGGCGTCGAGGTCCGGCTGACGACCAGCTCGGAGTCGGCGGAGCACCGCAACGTGGTCACCGTGCGCGGCACGCTGGCAGGCGGCGAGGAGGTCTCGGTCTCCGGCACGCTGGCCGGCCCGAAGCACGTCCAGAAGATCGTCGCGGTCGGCGAGTACGACGTCGACCTCGCCCTCGCGGACCACATGCTCGTCCTGCGCTACGAGGACCGCCCCGGTGTCGTCGGCACCGTCGGCCGCATCCTCGGCGAGGCGGGCATCAACATCGCCGGCATGCAGGTCGCCCGCGCGACCGTCGGCGGCGAGGCGCTGGCCGTCCTGACGGTCGACGACACGGTGGGCTCCGCGGTGCTCGGCGAGGTCGCGTCGGAGATCGGGGCGACGTCGGCTCGATCGGTCAACCTGGTCTAGGTGACCGTCGTCCGGGGGCTGCCGCCCCCGGGCCCCCGCTTCGGCCCTGAACGGGCCTCGTCCTCACACGCCGGACGGGCTGAGTCGGTCAGCCCGTCCGGCGTTCTTTCGTGCTCTCCGACGCCGGACGGGCCGGGCTGACCACCTGTCCGGCGTGCTCGCGTCCTCTCACACGCCGGACGGGTCGAGTCGCCCGGCCTCTGCGGCGTTCTCCCGCACCCGGATGCCCTTCAGCGCCCGTGCCGCCGGGTAGGCCGCCGCCAGCAGCAGTACCGCCCCCGCCACCGCGGCGCCCCGCATCCCGCTGGTGAACGCCTCCCGTGCCGTCGTCGCCAGGGCCTCTCCCGCGGACCCCGGCAACCGGCCGGCCACCGCCAGCGCGCCGCCGAGGGTCTCGCGGGCCGCGTGCGGTGCCGAGGCCGGCATCTCGTGGTGGTAGACGGCGGTGCCGATGGAGCCGAAGACCGCCATGCTCAGCGCGCCGCCGAACTCGGTGCCGGTCTCCATCAGGGACGAGGCCGCGCCCGCCTTCTCCACCGGTGCGGAGCTGAGCGCCAGGTCGGTGAGCTGGGACATCACGGCGACGATGCCGGCGGCCAGGACGCCGCACGCGGCCAGCACCAGCCACAGGGAGTCGGTGTCCGCGAGGACCAGCAGCGCGTAGCCGCTCGCCGCGACGGCGAACCCGGCCGCGACGACGTGCGCCCGCTCCACGCCCCGCTGGACCAGCTGCGTGGCGACCGGCGCGGCGAAGCCGATGAGCACCGAGGGCAGCAGCGCCCACAGCGCCGCCTCCAGCGCGCTCTTGTCCAGCACGGACTGGATGTACTGGGTGGTGAAGTAGGTCGAGCCCATCATCCCCGCGGCCGACACCAGGTTGAGGCCGGCCGCCGGGGTGAAGCCGCGGCCCCGGAAGATGTCCGGTGAGATCAGCGGGGAGGCCGCCGTGCGCTGCCGGTGCACGAACAGCGCGGCGAACAGCAGGCCGACCGTCACCGACATCACGTACCGCACGTGCCAGCCCTCGGTCGGGATCTCCTTGAGGCCGTAGACCACGGGCAGCACGGCGGCCATCGACAGCGGGACGCTCAGCAGGTCGAAGCGGCCGGGGCGCGGGGTCTTCGACTCCGGGAGCAGGACGGGGCCGAGGAGCAGCAGCAGGGCCATCGCGGGCAGGTTGACCAGGAAGACCGAGCCCCACCAGAAGTACTCGACCAGGACGCCGCTCATCACGGAGCCCAGCGCGATCCCGGCCGTCATCACGCCGGACCACAGGCCGATCGCCTTCGCGCGCTGGCCCGGGTCGGTGAACATCGTGCGGACCAGCGCCATCGTCGACGGCATCAGGGTCGCGCCGCCGATGCCGAGGACCGCGCGGGCGGCGATCAGCGTCTCGGCGGTGTGCGCGTAGGCGGCCACCAGGGAGGCCGCGCCGAAGGCGGCGGCGCCGATCAGCAGCAGCCGGCGGCGGCCGATCCGGTCGCCCACCGCCCCCATGGTCATCAGCAGGCCGGCCAGGACGAAGCCGTAGATGTCGAAGATCCACAGCTGTTGGGCGCCGCTCGGTTCCAGGTCGGCGCTGATGGCCGGGATGGCGAAGTAGAGGACCGAGACGTCCATCGAGACCAGCAGCAGCGGAAGCATCAGCACAGCGAGCGCGGTCCATTCGCGCCGCCCGGCGCGCGTCGGGTTCGTCGTCATGGCGGAGACTGTACGCACGTCTTATACGCTTGTCTATGACGAACGTATAAGACGATCGCTTAATACGAACGTTTAGGACGGCTGTATGTATCCGGGGCTAGGCTGGCCGCATGGGACACCGTGAGGATCTGCTGGAAGGCGCCAAGCGCTGCCTGCTCGCCAAGGGGTTCGTGCGCACGACGGCGCGGGACATCGTCAAGGAGTCGGGGACCAACCTGGGGTCGATCGGCTACCACTACGGGTCGAAGGACGCGCTGCTGGCGCAGGCGTACGTGGCGATGGTCGAGGACATGTCCGAGCTGTTCGACGGCGAGATCCGCGGGGAGCCCGGGTCGCTGGAGCGGTTCGCCTCGGTGTGGTCGAACATCATCGGCACCATGCGGGAGCCGGGGTCGATGTGGCGGCTCAGCATGGAGATCGTGGCCATGGGCGACCAGCTGCCGGTGGTGCGGGATCACCTCGCGCGGGCTCAGCGGGAGGGTTCGCGCGGCTTCGTCGCGATGTTCACGGGGGTGCCCGAGGACGATCAGCCGGACGAGGTGATCGACACGCTCGGCAGTTTCTACACGACCCTGATGATGGGCCTCATGGCCCAGTGGACCTTCGATCCGAAGACCGCGCCCGAGGCCGGGCAGCTCACCGAGGGGCTGCGCCAGGTGATCCAGGCCGCCCGTGCCGCAGACGGTGCGCCTTGAGCGCCATGTGTAGGAGCAGCCGGTCCTCGCCGTCGTCCAGGTCGAGGCCGGTGAGCTGTTCGACGCGGGAGAGGCGGTAGTAGAGGGTCTGGCGGTGGATGCCCAGTTCCGCCGCCGTGCGGCCGGCCTGGCCGGCCCGGTCGAGGTAGGTCTCGGCGGTGCGGGCCAGTTCGCGGTGGGCGGGGGAGAGCAGCGCTCCTGCGGCCGGGTCCCGCGTCGCCTCCGGGGCCAGCGCCGTCAGCAGGCGGTACGGGCCGATCGACGCCCACTCGGCGACCGGGGCGAACCGGGCCTCCGCCAGGGCCGCGCGGGCCGCCGCCGACGCCTCCCGCCAGCCCGTCCCCAGCTCGGTGAGACCGGTGCGGGCGGCGGCCACCCCGGCGGCGCAGCCGGTGCCCCCGAGGCCCCGCGCCCGTTCCAGCAGCCGCCCCGCCGCGGTCACCGCCGGGGCCGGTACGTCCACCGAGCGCAGCCGCACCAGCAGCGCCAGCGCGTACGCGGAGACACCCCACGGCACCGTGCACAGCGCCGTCGCCCCCGGCACCGTACGCACCGACGGGGTGTCGTCCGGGTCGGCCGAGGGCCAGGGCGCGACGCACACCACCGTGTGCGGGACCCCGGCGCGCGGCCCGAGCGCGGTGCGCAGCTCGGCGACGGCCATGTCCTGCTGCCAGCCCGGCTCGGCGGTGAGGACGGCCCGCAGCTCCCGGCTGAGGTCGGCGCCGTGCTGGGCCTCGTCGGCGAGCAGCGCCCCGATCCGGGCGGTGACCGCCATGGCGGCGCTCAGCTGCCGCGCGGTCGGCCCCGGATCGGTGTCGAGGAGCCATACGTAGCCCAGCGCCACTCCCCGATGGCGTACCGGCAGACAGATCCGGCCCCGGTGCACCCCCGCCTCCGGGGTGGGCGGGATGCGGACCGGGCGGGTGGCCCGGGTGATGCCGAACCCCTCGAACCAGGCGCGGACCGCCGGGGTCGAGCGCCGGGTCAGGATCGAGCGGGCGCGCACCGGGTCCAGCGCGGAGGGATCGAGGTCGCCCTCACTGTCGTAGGCGCCGAAGGCGATCAGCTCGAAGTCCCGGTTCTCCAGGGTGGCGGGCGCACCCAGCAGCTCCGAGATCTCGTCGACCAGCTCCTGGTAGTCACCCTGGGAATCCGACGTCACCCGGGCATTCTCCCCCATCCCGGTACGCCTTTCATACATGTGTCTGAGATCTGCGGCACGGATGCGTGACAGCTGTCGATGGCCCAGGATCGGAGCCATCCTTAGGTTTCACGGTGGCCGACCTTGTTGTTCCGTCAGTGGAGGTGCCCCGTGCTGGGTCCCGTGATTCTCGCCGCGTCGCGCAGCGACCGCATGCGCCGTCTGGTCTCGGCGGCGCCGGTGACCAAGCAGGTCGTCGACCGTTTCATCCCCGGCGAGGGCGTCGACGAGATCGTCCCGATCATCCGGGACCTCACGGCGAAGGGCCTGGAGCTGACGATGGACGTCGTCGGCGAGGACATCACCACGCCGGAGCAGGCCGCCGCCGCCCGCGACGCCTACCTGGAGCTGATCGACCGGCTCAAGCCGCTCGACCTCGGCACGCGCGCGGAGATGTCCGTGAAGCTGTCGATGTTCGGGCAGGCGCTGGACGGCGGCCACGAGCTGGCGCTCGCCAACGTCCGTCCGGTCGTCGAGGCGGCCGCGGAGATCGGCACCACGGTCACGCTCGACGCCGAGGACCACACCACCCTCGACTCGATGTTCGCCGTCCACGAGGAACTGCGGAAGGACTATCCGCAGACCGGCTGCGTGATCCAGGCGTACCTGTTCCGCACCGAGGCCGACGCGCGCCGGCTCGCCGCGGCCGGCGCTCGCGTACGGTTGGTGAAGGGCGCCTACAAGGAGCCCGCCGAGGTCGCGTACCAGGACAAGCACGAGATCGACAAGGCGTACGTGCGCGTGCTGCGGACGCTGATGGACGGCGAGGGCTACCCGATGGTCGGGTCCCACGACCCGCGTCTGATCGCCATCGCCCAGGAACTCGCCCACCGCGCCGGGCGCAAGCCCGACGAGTACGAGTTCCAGATGCTCTACGGCATCCGCGGCGACGAGCACCTGCGACTGGTCGCCGAGGGCCACCGCATGCGCGTCTACACCGCCTACGGCACGGACTGGTACGGCTACTTCATGAGGCGTCTGGCGGAGAAGCCGGCCAACCTCCGGTTCTTCGTCCGCTCGATGGTCACCAAGGGCTGAGCCCGCACCCGCTCGCACACCGTTCAAGTCAAGGAGTCACGAACAACATGGACGCTGTGACCCAGGTCCCCACCCCCGTCAACGAGCCGGTGCACGGCTACGCCCCCGGCTCGCCCGAGCGCGCCCGGCTGGAGGCCAAGCTCACGGAGCTGGCCGAGAACCCGATCGACCTGCCCTGCACCATCGGCGGCGTCAAGCGGATGGGCGGCGGCGACCGGTTCGACGTCGTACAGCCGCACAACCACAAGGCCCGCCTGGGCACGTACGCCAACGCCACCCGGCAGGACGCCCAGGACGCCGTCGACGCCGCCCTCGCCGCCGCCCCGGCCTGGCGCGCGATGTCCTTCGACGACCGCGCGGCGATCATCCTGCGCGCCGCCGAGCTGCTGTCCGGCCCGTGGCGCGAGACGCTGGCCGCCTCCACCATGCTCGGCCAGTCCAAGACCGCCCAGCAGGCCGAGATCGACACGCCCTGCGAGCTGGTCGACTTCTGGCGGTTCAACGTCTCCTACGCCCGCCGGATCCTGGCCGAGCAGCCCCCGGCCAACGCTCCGGGCGTCTGGAACCGCCTGGACCACCGCCCGCTGGAGGGCTTCGTCTACGCGATCACGCCGTTCAACTTCACGGCGATCGCCGCCAACCTGCCCACCGCCCCCGCCCTGATGGGCAACGTGGTGGTCTGGAAGCCGTCCCCGACGCAGACCCACGCCGCCGTGCTGATGATGGAGCTGCTGGAGGAGGCCGGGCTCCCCAAGGGCGTCATCAACCTCGTCACCGGTGACGGCCTGGAGGTCTCCGAGGTCGCCCTGAACCACCGCGACCTGGCCGGCATCCACTTCACCGGCTCGACCAAGACCTTCCAGCACCTGTGGAAGACGGTCGGCAACAACATCGAGAAGTACCGCACCTACCCGCGCCTGGTCGGCGAGACCGGCGGCAAGGACTTCGTCGTCGCCCACCCGAGCGCCGACCGCGCCGTGCTGAAGACCGCCCTGACCCGCGGCGCCTTCGAGTACCAGGGCCAGAAGTGCTCCGCCACCTCCCGCGCCTACATCCCGGCGTCCATCTGGAACGACGGCTTCAAGGAGGAGTTCGCGGCCGAGGTCGACGGCATCGCCATGGGTGACGTCACCGACCTGTCGAACTTCATCGGCGCCGTCATCGACGAGCGCGCCTTCGCCAAGAACAAGGCCGCCATCGACCGGGCCGCGGCCGACCCGGCCTGCACGATCGTCGCGGGCGGCACCTACGACGACTCGGTCGGGTACTTCGTCCGCCCGACGGTCATCGAGTGCACCGACCCGGAGAACGAGGTCTTCACCACCGAGTACTTCGGCCCGATCCTCGCCGTCCACGTCTACGACGACGAGAAGTACGACGAGACGCTGACGCAGATGGAGTCGGTGTCGGACTACGCGCTCACCGGGTCGGTCATCGCCAACGACCGTGCCGCCGCCGCGTACACGATGGAGAAGCTGCGCTACGCGGCCGGCAACTTCTACATCAACGACAAGTCGACCGGCGCCGTCGTCGGCCAGCAGCCCTTCGGCGGCGGCCGGGCCTCCGGCACCAACGACAAGGCCGGTGCCCCGCAGAACCTGATGCGCTGGACCCTGACCCGCGCCGTCAAGGAGTCGCTGGTCTCCCCGACCGACTACCGCTACCCGCACATGGGCTGACGTCCCCCTGATACCGGACGGGCCAGGTCTCCCCCCGACCTGGCCCGTCCTCCGTCTCAGATAGTAGGAAGTCCGAGTAATTGTGGAGACAGGGGCGTGCTCCTCGCTTAGCTTTGTAGGAGCCGAACGTCTCGCTCGACCCAGCGAATGGCGGACGTGAGCCGGGCCCCGCGCAGGCGATCCCTGCGGTCCGACGCTCCCCGCCCCTTCCGGCCCGTCACGTTCCTCCCGTGTGCCGAAGGAGCCGATCCCATGGCCGAGACGACCACCCGCCGCCGAGTCCGCCACGCCTCCCGTACCAGCGAGTCCGACCGGAAGAACGCCGCCGCAGCCCTCCAGCGTGCCCTCGACCGCCGGGACAACGGCGGCGCCACCGGCCACTGAGCCGGGCGGTCACCGCCCGCGCCGCACCTCGAAGTGGTCGACGCGGGTGCCCTCCGGCGTCAGCGCCGAGACCTTCAGCTTCGGCGCGGCGCCCGCCTGAGCCTCCACGCTGAGGAACGAGAAGCCCCGGTAGCGCACCCGCGACCACTGGACCGTCTCCGCCTTGCGGTCCCGGGACCGGGTCCAGCGGAAGCTGTCCACCGGCTCGTCGCGGGCGGTCCGCCCCTCGTGGCTCTCCGGCACGCCCGCCGGAAAGCCGTACAGCTCCTTGCCGCCGCCGCCCGCGGTGACGTACACCGTCCCGTCCCGGGTGGGGTCGGTCCACTCGCCGACCGGGACCGGGCGGCCCACCTCCCCGCCCTTGATCGCGTCGGTCCGCTCGTAGACGTGGTTGTGCCCGTTGATCACCAGGTCCACCTGGTGGCGGGCGAACAGCGGCACCCACTCGGCGCGCACCCCGCCGTCCGAGGCGTGCGTCGACGTCGAGTACGCGCAGTGGTGGAAGAAGACGACGACGAAGTCCACCTCCGGCGCCGCCCGCAGCTGGGCCAGCCTCCGCGCCAGCCAGCGCGTCTGCCGGCCCTCCGTGACGCCGAGGTTGGCCGGCAGTTCGTAGGACACGTCGTTGGCGTCGAGCGCCACGACGCCCACGTTGCCGTAGGTGAAGGAGTACACCCCCGGCGCCGTACGTGGGTCGAAGCCGCTGTCCGGCAGGGAGAAACGGGCCAGCTGGCCGCCGTACCCGTCCGGCGAGTACCACGCCTCCATGTCGTGGTTGCCGGTCGTCACCATCCACGGCACCGAACGCGCCACCGGCTCCGTCTGCTTCAGGAACCGGTCCCACTGCGTGGCGTCGTACAGGTCCGACTTCTCGCCGCGCCCCTTGTCGTTGGCGTAGCAGATGTCCCCGGCGTGCAGGTGGAAGGCCGGGTCCTGGCGCAGCAGGACGCGGTTGTTGGCCACCGCCTCCGCGCCGACGCCCTGGTCGCCGAAGGCCGTGAAGACGAAACGCTCCGGCGGCGTGGCGGGTGCCGTGCGGAAGGAGGCGATGGTGGCGCGGTGGGCCGGCGCCGCCGGGTCGAAGCCCTCGTGGCCGACGCCGTAGTAGTACGTCGTGCCGGGCCGCAGGCCGTCCAGGGCCGCGTGCACGTAGTACTGCTCGGCCGCCGGGCGTACGCCGCCCAGGGCCGGGGTGGTCAGCTCACGCACCTCGGCCTCGACACGGCGGCCCAGGTCGTCGGGGCGCGGCCCGACCCGGACGAACGGCCGGCGCACCGCCAGCGGCACCTGCCAGGAGATCCGCATCTGCCGCATCGGATCCGCGCCGAACGCCAGATGACGGCCGAACGGCGCGACCACCGCCCCGGAGACGGCCGTCGAAGCGGCCGGTGACGCGGCCGGGGCGGACGCGGACCGGACGTCACGGCCGGAGCAGCCGGTCAGCAGCCCGCTCGCCACCGCCCCCGCCGTCACCAGCGTCCGGCGCCGGGAGAGCCGGGTGCGCAGATACTCGTACTGCTCCGCCATGCTCAGCCGGCGCGCCAGGTCCGCACGGATGCCGAAGTCGGGGATGTCCATGCGGCCATTGATGCCCCGCGCGGGCCAACGCCCGCACCGCGCACGGGTGAACGGGGGTCGACGGACGGGCGTCGGATGTCCGTATGGCGGACGGTGTGTGTCATCCCATGGGACGGGGAGTAGGGTGCCCGCATGTCTCGCAGCATCGATCTCGCAGTCATCCCCGGCGACGGCATCGGCCAGGAGGTCGTGGCCGAAGGCCTGAAGGTCCTCTCCGCCGTCCTCCCGCAGGATGTGAAGCTGGAGACCAAGGAGTTCGACTTCGGCGCCCGGCGCTACCACGCCACCGGTGAGACCCTCACCGACGCCGACCTCGACGCGCTGAAGAAGCACGACGCCATCCTGCTCGGCGCCATCGGCGACCCGAGCGTCCCCTCCGGCGTCCTGGAGCGCGGCTTCCTGCTCAAGCTCCGCTTCGCCTTCGACCACCACGTCAACCTGCGCCCGAGCAAGCTGCTCCCGGGCGTCGAGACCCCGCTGGCCGGCCAGCCGGAGATCGACTTCGTGGTCGTCCGCGAGGGCACCGAGGGCCCGTACACCGGCAACGGCGGCACCATCCGCAAGGGCACGCCCCACGAGGTCGCCACCGAGGTGTCCGTCAACACCGCCTACGGTGTCGAGCGCGTCGTCCGCGACGCCTTCGCCCGCGCCCAGGCCCGCCCCCGCAAGAAGCTCACGCTGGTCCACAAGAACAACGTGCTGACCTTCGCGGGCCACCTGTGGACCAACGTCTTCAACGAGGTGGCCGAGGAGTTCCCCGAGGTCACCACCGACTACATCCACGTCGACGCGGCCACCATCTACCTGGTGACCCAGCCCGAGCGCTTCGACGTGATCGTCACCGACAACCTCTTCGGCGACATCATCACCGACCTCGCCGCGGCCGTCTCCGGCGGCATCGGCGTCGCCGCCAGCGGGAACATCAACCCGTCCGGCGAGTACCCCTCGATGTTCGAGCCGGTCCACGGCTCCGCGCCCGACATCGCCGGCCAGGGCAAGGCCGACCCCAGCGCCACCGTGCTCTCCGTCGCCCTGCTGCTGCGCCACCTCGGCTACGAGGCCGAGGCGACCCGGATCGAGGAGGCGGTCGCGGCCGACCTCGGCGAGCGGGCGGGCAAGCCCGCGCGCTCCACCTCCGAGATCGGTGACGCCCTCGCCGTACGAGTAGCCGGCTGACCGGGCCGCGCACTCGAAACTGAAGCATTCGAAGCCGCCGGGTCCGGAAAAACAAGGCACCCGGCGGCTTTCACCTGTCCCCGCGGGGTGCGACCATCGAAACCTGGGCCGCATTCACCCCGTTTCCTCCGTCGTTCCCTCGGTCACGGGCCGCGCGCGATAATCGAACGCGGGGCCGCGCCATGCGGGAATGCTCGGACGTCCTACCACTGGCCACTGGCAGTACGGGCGTGGACGCGGCCCGTCACGACAACCGGTGAAGGACAACAACCCATGACGACGCCCACGACGCCCACGATCGAGCTCAAGCCCTCCGCCAGTCCGCTCTCCGCCGCCGAGCGCGACGCGATACTGGCCAACCCGGGGTTCGGTCGCCACTTCACCGATCACATGGTGACGATCAAGTGGACCGAGGGCCGCGGCTGGCACGACGGCCGGCTCGTTCCCTACGCCCCGCTCTCCCTCGACCCGGCCACGATGGTCCTGCACTACGCGCAGGAGATCTTCGAGGGACTGAAGGCGTACCGCCGGCCCGACGGCTCCGTCGCCACCTTCCGGCCGGAGAAGAACGCCCGCCGCTTCCAGGCGTCCGCGCGCCGGCTCGGCATGCCCGAGCTGCCCGAGGAGGCGTTCATCGCGGCGTGCGACGCGCTGGTCAGGCAGGACCAGGCGTGGGTCCCGGCGCACGGCGGCGAGGAGTCCCTCTACCTGCGCCCCTTCATGATCGCCACCGAGGTCGGCCTGGGCGTCAAGCCGGCCAACGAGTACCTCTTCATCGTCATCGCCTCCCCGGCCGGCGCCTACTTCCCCGGCGGTGTGAAGCCGGTCTCCATCTGGGTCTCCGAGGACCGCGTCCGCGCCGTCCCCGGCGGCATGGGCGACGCCAAGACCGGCGGCAACTACGCCGCCTCCCTGCTCGCCCAGGCCGAGGCCGCCAAGCAGGGCTGCGACCAGGTCTGCTACCTCGACGCCATCGAGCGCAAGTGGGTCGAGGAGCTGGGCGGCATGAACCTGTACTTCGTCTACGGCAACAAGATCGTCACCCCCACGCTCACCGGCTCCATCCTGGAGGGCGTCACCCGCGACTCGCTCCTCACCGTCGCCCGTGACCTCGGCTACGAGGCCGAGGAGGGCCGGGTCTCCGTGGACCAGTGGCAGCGCGACTCCGAGAACGGCACCCTCACCGAGGTCTTCGCCTGCGGCACGGCGGCCGTGATCACGCCCGTCGGCACGGTCAAGCGGGCCGGCGCCCAGTGGCAGCAGGGCGGCGGCGAGCCCGGCGAGGTCACCATGCGGCTGCGCCGGGCCCTGCTGGACATCCAGCGCGGCACGGCCGAGGACACCCACGGCTGGATGCGCACGCTCGCCTGAGCCGGCGGCGGCGGCGCGGGGCCGGGCCGTCTTGGACTCCACGTCCAGGGCGGCCCTTTTCTGTGCGCTGCATTTTGAGTACCGCTCAAATAGTCAGCGGACGCGTCTTGGGTGTCTCGACGTCATGATTTAGAGTGCTGCTCTAAGTGAGGAGGCGTACCCGTGCGACTGACCCCGACCGAACGTGACCGGCTGCTGCTGTTCTCGGCCGCCGAGCTGGCCCGCGCCCGCAAGGCGCGCGGCCTGCGGCTGAACGTGCCGGAGGCGACCGCGCTGATCGCCGACACCGTCTGCGAGGCGGCCCGCGACGGCGCCCGGCTCGCCGAGGCCGTCGAACGCGCCCGGTCCGTCCTCGGCCCCGACGACGTCCTGCCGGGCGTCGCGGACGTGGTCACCGAGGTGCACGTCGAGGCGGTCTTCGACGACGGCTCCCGGCTCGCGGTGGTCACCGGCCCGATCGGCGGGGGCCTCGGGGAGGCGGCGCCGGGCGCGCTGCTGCCCGGACCGGAGCACACCGAGCCCCGGGCGGCGGTACGGCTACCGGTCACCAACACCGCCACCGTGCCCGTCTCGGTCACCTCCCACTTCCACTTCTTCGAGGCCAACCCGCGCCTCGACTTCGACCGGGAGCGGGCCTACGGCATGCGGCTCGCCGTCCCCGCCGGGTCCTCGGTCCGCTTCGGCCCCGGCGAGCGCGTCGAGGTCGGGCTCGTCCCGATCGGCGGGGCGCGGACCGTGACCGGGTTCGCCGGGCTGGTCGACGGGCCGCTGGACGCGCCGGGCGCGCGGGCCGAGGCCCTGCGCCGCGCCGCCGCCTGCGGTTACCTGGGGGCCGGTCGTCCGGGAGCCGCCGAGTGAACCCGTACGAGTACGCCGCCACCCACGGCCCCCGGGCCGGCGACCGCCTCCGCCTCGGCGACTCGGGGCTGGTGATCCGGGTGGCGGCCGACGCCCAGCGGTACGGCGACGAGTTCCTGGCCGGGTTCGGCAAGACCGCCCGCGACGGACTGCACCTGAAGGCCGCCGCCGTCCGCGACACCTGCGACGTCGTGATCAGCAACGTCGTCGTGATCGATGCGGCGCAGGGCATCCGCAAGGTGTCCATCGGCATCCGCGAGGGCCGGATCAGCGGCATCGGCCGGGCCGGGAACCCCGACACCCTCGACGGCGTGGACGTCGTCGTCGGCACCGGCACCACCATCGTCTCCGGCGAGGGGCTCATCGCCACCGCCGGCGCCGTCGACACCCACGTCCACCTGCTCTCCCCGCGCGTCATGGAGGCCTCGCTCGCGTCCGGCGTCACCACGATCATCGGGCAGGAGTTCGGGCCGGTGTGGGGCGTCGGCGTCAACTCGCCCTGGGCGCTGCGGCACGCCTTCGCGGCGTTCGACGCCTGGCCGGTGAACATCGGCTTCCTGGCCCGCGGCTCCTCCTCCCACCCGGCGCCGCTCACCGAGGCACTCGCCGAGGGCGGCGCCTCCGGCTTCAAGGTCCACGAGGACATGGGCGCCCACACCCGCGCCCTGGACACCGCGCTGCGCGTCGCCGAGGAACACGACGTCCAGGTCGCCCTGCACAGCGACGGCCTGAACGAGTGCCTGTCCGTGGAGGACACGCTCAGGGTGCTGGAGGGCCGGACCGTCCACGCCTTCCACATCGAGGGCTGCGGCGGCGGACACGTCCCCAACGTCCTGAAGATGGCCGGCGTCCCGAACGTCATCGGCTCCTCCACCAACCCCACCCTGCCCTTCGGCCGGGACGCGGTCGCCGAGCACTACGGCATGATCGTCTCCGTCCACGACCTCAAGACCGACCTGCCCGGCGACGCCGCGATGGCCCGCGACCGCATCCGCGCCTCGACGATGGGCGCCGAGGACGTGCTGCACGACCTGGGCGCCATCGGCATCACCTCCTCCGACGCGCAGGGCATGGGCCGGGCCGGCGAGACGGTCCGCCGTACCTTCGCGATGGCCGGGAAGATGAAGGCCGAGTGCGGCGCGGACGGCGACGACGACAACGAACGCGTCCTGCGGTACATCGCCAAGCTGACCATCAACCCGGCCATCGCCCACGGCCTCGCCCACGAGGTCGGCTCGATCGAGACCGGCAAACTCGCCGACCTCGTGCTGTGGCGCCCGGAGTACTTCGGCGCCAAACCGCAGCTGGTCCTCAAGTCCGGCTTCCCGGCGTACGGCGTCACCGGCGACCCCAACGCGGCCACCGACACCTGCGAACCCCTCGTCCTGGGCCCGCAGTTCGGCGCCCACGGCGCCACGCCCGCCGAACTGTCCGTGGCCTTCGTCGCGCGGGCCGCCCTCGACCAGGGCAACGACACCCTGCCCACCCGCCGGCGCCGGGTCGCCGTACGCGGCACCCGCGGCATCGGCCCCGCCGACCTGCGCCTGAACACCCGTACCGGACAGGTCGACGTCGACCAGCGCACCGGCCTGGTCACCCTCGACGGCGACCCGGTCCGCTCGGCACCGGCCGACTCCGTCTCCCTCAACCGCCTGTACTTCCTCTAGGACCGCCGATGACCTACCGCATGCCCCCCGAGTGGGCCCCGCACGAACGCACCTGGATGGCGTGGCCCGGCCCCAACCCGACCTTCGGCGACGCCGCCGAGCTGGCCGGGGCCCGCGCCGCCTGGGCGTCGGTGGCCCGTGCCGTACGCCGCTTCGAACCGGTGACGATGGTGCACGGCCCCGGCCAGGGCGAGGGGGCGCGCGAACTGCTCGGCCCCGGCATCGACCTGGTCGAACGCCCTCTGGACGACGCGTGGATGCGCGACATCGGGCCGACCTTCGTCACCGACGGGAGGGGCGGGCTGGCCGCCGTGGACTGGGTGTTCAACGGCTGGGGTGCCCAGGACTGGGCCCGCTGGGACCACGACTCCGACATCGCCCGCCAGGTCGCCGGGCTGGCCGGGGCACCGGTCCTGAGCAGCACGCTCGTCAACGAGGGCGGCGCGATCCACGTCGACGGCGAGGGCACGGTCCTGCTGACCGACACCGTCCAGCTCGGCGCCGGCCGCAACCCCGGCTGGACCCGCGCCGAGGTCGAGGCGGAGGTCCACGCCAAGCTCGGCACCAGCAAGGCGATCTGGCTCCCGCACGGCCTGACCGCCGACTACGGCACCTACGGCACCCAGGGGCACGTCGACATCGTCGCGGCCTTCGCCCGGCCCGGCACCGTCCTCGTCCACACCCAGCGCGACCCGGCCCACCCCGACCACGCCCGCTCGCTGGCCCACCTGGAGGTCCTGCGCGGCCGGACCGACGCGCGAGGCCGCCGCCTGGAGGTCGTCGAGGTCCCGGCCCCGGCCGTCCTCAGGGACGAGAACGGCGACTGGGTCGACTACTCGTACATCAACCACTACCTGTGCAACGGCGGCGTGGTCCTGTGCGCCTTCGACGACCCGAACGACGCACCCGCCGCCGACCTCTTCCGCCGCCTGTTCCCCGACCGCACGGTGACCCAGGTGGACGCCCGTACGATCTTCGCGAACGGTGGAGGCATCCACTGCGTCACGCAACAGCAGCCGAGGGTCTGACGGAGTGAGGAGTCGGGAATGGCAGGGGCGGCAGGCGCGGCGGGCGCGGCAGGCGCGGCCAGGGCGCGGAAGAACGCCCCGCCGCGCGAGGACGTCCTCGCCACCGCCATGGAGATGATCGCCGCCCGCGGCCTGGAGAAACTGACCATGGCGGCGCTCGGCCGCGAGGTCGGTATGAGCAGCGGCCACCTCCTCTACTACTTCCGCAGCAAGGACGAACTGCTGCTGCGCACCCTGGAGTGGAGCGAGGGCCGCCTCGGCGCCGAGCGCGCCCGGCTGCTCACCGCCTGCGGCCCGGTCCGCGCACGCCTCGACGCCTATGTGGAGCTGTACCTTCCCGACGGCCACCGCGACCCGCACTGGACGCTGTGGCTGGAGGTGTGGAACCGCTCGCAGAACGCCGCCGCCGACTCGGACGCCCGCGACCGGCAGGCCGCCATCGAGGGCGCCTGGCACCGCGACCTGGCCGCCCTGCTGGCGGAGGGGGTCTCGCGGGGCGAGTTCCGCGCCGTCGACCCCGACCGGTTCGCCACCCGCCTGCGGGCCCTGCTGGACGGCTTCGCCATCAACGTGGCGATCGGTCTGCGGGGGAGCGGGAGGGCGGAGGCCCTCGGCCACGTACGGGAGTTCCTGGCCGAGACCCTGCTCGCGGACGCCTGATCTCGCGTCCGGGTTGTACGCAATACGGGTGATTGACCCCGGGTCGTGCGATGCGTTTGGCTGCTGGGCAGCCCCCGGCGCGGGGCCGGGGGAGCGAAGCCCACAGGGCAACGGGGGGAATCATGCTGAGAAGAACGTGTGGGGTGTCCGTCGCGGTACTCGCGGGGATCATGGTCGCGGCCTCGACCTCCGCCTCCGCCTCGGCGGCACCGGCACCGGTGCCGGGAACCGAGCGGGTCACGCTGACGGCGTCGGGCGAGCAGGCCGACGGTGACGCCCACGGACCGGAGGTCAGCGCCGACGGGCGGTTCGCGGCCTTCTCGGCGTACGCCGCGAACCTGGTGCCCGGCGACACCAACGGGCACGGGGACGTCTTCGTACGCCACCTGCGCACGGGAACCGTCGAGCGGGTCAGCGTCGGGGCGGGCGGCGCACAGGCCGACGGGGAGTCCTCGGCCCTCGGCATCAGCGCCGACGGCCGCTACGTCCTGTTCCGCTCCAACGCCCGGAACCTCGTCGCCTGGGACACCCCGCCCACCGACGACGCCGCCTACGACATCTACCTCCACGACCGCCGCACCCACCGCACCGAGCGGATCAGCGTGGCCCCCGACGGAGGATCGGCCCTCGCGGGCGGCGCCGCCCTGTCGGCCGACGCCCGGTACATCGCCTTCAACGCCAAGGCGGACCGGATGGAGACCGACCCCGGCGACCTGTTCGGCGCCGTGTACGTCCTCGACCGGCGCACCGGCACCGTGGAGCGGGTCAGCAACCGCACCGGCCCGACCGTGCCGGCGGTCCTCCAGGGCATCAGCGCCGACGGCCGGCGGGTGGCGTACGCACAGCCCGTGCCGCGCAGCGGGTACGGCGCCACCTGGGTGCACGACCGCCGCACCGGCACCGAGGAACGCGTCAACGTCCGGCCGGACGGCACCCCGGACCCCTGGTACGCGATGCCCGCCTCGCTCTCCGCGGACGGCCGCGTCATCGCCTTCACCTCCTACAGCGACGACCTGGTGCCGGGCGGCGCGGCGGGCGACAGCCACCTCTACGTCCGTGACCTGGACACGGACGTCACCCGCCGGGTGGCTCCCGGCCCCGCCGGGGAGAGCCTGCCGGGGGCACCGCACCTCAGCCCGGACGGCCGGTACCTGGCCTACGAGGCCGCGCCCCGCCAGAGCGACGGACTGCTCGGCCCGTCCAACGTCTACCTGCGCGACCTGCGCACCGGCTCCACCCGCCTGGTCAGCGAGTCCGTCGACGGCGGGCCGGTCACGGACGCCGCCGTGACGCTCTGCTCGGTGAGCGCGCACGCCCGGAGCGTCGGCCTCGGCAGCCACTCGGCCCGGCTCGTCCCCGACGACACCAACGGGTTCTCCGACGGCTTCGTCCGCCACCTGCGCTGACCTGCGCCGCGCTCGCATCCTGAGACGGACGGTGAGCGCGGGGGCGGGTTGTGCCAGACTGCCCCCGTGCTCTCGTTCGCCATGATTATTGGCAGCAGGCGCGCCGGTCCGCAGTGACCGCCACGTACGACCAGGTACGGGCGGACACCGTCGTCCTCGACCCGCGCGCAGACCTCTCGCACCCGCGAGGGGTTTTTCTGTTTCCTGGCCCACCCCAAGCCGGGAAGAGAGCGCGGGGGATCATAGACGGACGGTGGAACCGGTCATTCCGGTAGACCGAGATCCCATACAGGAGCCCTGAAGATCATGACCGCACCCAGCGAGCTGCTCGACGATTCGTTCCACGTCTTCGACACCACCCTGCGCGACGGCGCGCAGCGCGAGGGCATCAACCTCACCGTCGCGGACAAGCTGGCCATCGCCCGGCACCTGGACGACTACGGCGTGGGTTTCATCGAGGGCGGCTGGCCCGGCGCCAACCCGCGGGACACCGAGTTCTTCGCACGCGCCGCCAAGGAGATCGACTTCCGGCACGCCCAGCTCGTGGCCTTCGGCTCCACCCGCCGCGCCGGCACCACCGCGGCCGAGGACCCGCAGGTCAGGGCGCTCCTGGACTCCGGCGCCGAGGTGATCTGCCTGGTCGCCAAATCCCATGACCGGCACGTCGAACTCGCCCTGCGCACCACCCTGGACGAGAACCTGGCGATGATCCGCGACACGGTCTCCTTCCTGCGGCACCAGGGCCGCCGGGTCTTCCTGGACTGCGAGCACTTCTTCGACGGCTACCGCGCCAACCCCCAGTACGCGAAGGACGTCGTCCGCGCGGCCTCGGAGGCCGGCGCCGACGTCGTCGTCCTCTGCGACACCAACGGCGGCATGCTCCCCGCGCAGATCCAGGCCGTGGTCGCCACCGTGCTGGCCGACACCGGCGCCCGGCTCGGCATCCACGCCCAGGACGACACCGGCTGCGCGGTCGCCAACACCCTCGCCGCCGTCGACGCGGGCGCCACGCACGTGCAGTGCACGGCCAACGGGTACGGCGAGCGGGTCGGCAACGCCAACCTGTTCCCGGTGGTCGCGGCCCTGGAGCTGAAGTACGGCAAGCGGGTCCTGCCCGAGGGCAGGCTCCGGGAGACCACCCGGATCTCGCACGCCATCGCCGAGGTCGTCAACCTCACCCCCTCCACCCACCAGCCCTACGTCGGCGTCTCCGCCTTCGCCCACAAGGCCGGCCTGCACGCCTCCGCCATCAAGGTCGACCCGGACCTGTACCAGCACACCGACCCCGCGCTGGTCGGCAACGCCATGCGGATGCTGGTCTCCGACATGGCGGGCCGCGCCTCCATCGAGCTGAAGGGCAAGGAACTCGGCATCGACCTCGGCGGCGACCGGGAACTGGTCGGCCGGGTCGTGGAGCGCGTCAAGGAACGCGAGCTGAAGGGGTACACGTACGAGGCCGCCGACGCCTCGTTCGAGCTGCTGCTGCGGGCGGAGGTCGAGGGCGGTCCGCTGAAGTACTTCTCCGTCGAGTCCTGGCGCGCGATCGTCGAGGACCGTCCCGACGGCAGCCACGCCAACGAGGCGACGGTGAAGCTCTGGGCCAAGGGCGAGCGCATCGTCGCCACGGCGGAGGGCAACGGTCCGGTCAACGCCCTGGACCGGGCGCTGCGGGTCGCGCTGGAACGGATCTACCCGCAGCTCGCCAAGCTGGAGCTGGTCGACTACAAGGTCCGCATCCTGGAGGGCGTCCACGGCACCGAGTCCACCACCCGCGTCCTGATCGCCACGAGCGACGGTGCGGGCGAGTGGTCGACGGTGGGGGTCGCGGAGAACGTCATCGCCGCGTCGTGGCAGGCGCTGGAGGACGCGTGCACGTACGGGCTGCTGCGGGCGGGGGTCGTTCCCGCCGAGTGAGGAACGAGGGGTGAGGAACGAGGGGTGAGGAACGGGGCGGAAGGGGCGTCGGTCGGCGGCCGAGGGAAGGTGTCCCTTCCGGTCCCTTCCGTTCCGTTTGGGGCGGTTTTTAAGGTACTTTCGAACGTATGAGGCTCGCACTGGTGCGCATGCTCGTACGTGTTCTGATCGTGCCGGTCGCCGCGGTGATGGCGGCGTTGGCGGTGGGGGTGTGGAACGCGTCGGAGGCGCACGCGGCCACGGATGTCACGGAGATCGCGGAGGCGTTGCGCGAGAGTCCCGTGTACGTGGACCCGGCCGCCTCCGACCAGCTCTCCGACGCGGACGCGGAGGCGCTCGCCGACAAGATCGAGGACGCGGACAAACCGATCTTCGTGGCGGTGCTGCCGGCGGACCAGCCGACGACCGAGATCTTCCGGGACCTGCGCACCGAGACCGGCGTGACCGGGCTCTACGGCATCCGGCTCGGTGACCGCTTCGACGCGCGGGCCGACAGCAGCGTGATGAGCCGGCAGGCTGTGTCCAACCTGGTCGCGGCGGTGCAGGACGCGGGCGACGCCAAGGCGCAGCTGAACGACTTCGTGGACGACGCGCTGCGGAACACGGGCGGCGCGGCGCCGAGCGGCTGGAGCGAGGGGTCCGGGGACGGCGTGCCGGTGGGCGGGCTGATCGCCACCGGTGCGGTGCTGGCCGTCGGCGGGGCCGGGGTCTACGCGCTGTCGCGGCGCAACCGGCGGCGGCACGAGGAGGAGCAGCGGGCCGCGCTGGAGAAGCTGCGGGTGGTGGTGGACGAGGACATCACCGCGTTCGGTGAGGAACTGGACCGGTTGGACTTCCATCCCGGCGAGCCGGGCGCGGACGACGCGATGCGGGCCGATTACGAACGGGCGCTGGACGCGTACGACCGGTCCAAGACGTACATGGCCGACGCGCGCCGGCCGGAGGACGTGCGGGCCGTGACGCAGGCGGTGGAGGACGGGCGGTTCGCGCTCGCCCAGCTGGCCGCGCGGCGGGAGGGGCGGCCGTTGCCGGACCGGCGTCCGCCGTGCTTCTTCGATCCCCGGCACGGTCCGTCGGTGGCCGACGTGGCGTGGACCCCGGTGGGCGGGGCGACGCGGGAGGTACCGGTGTGCGCGGCGGACCGGGCTCGGCTGGCGGACGGGCTGGAGCCGGTGGTGCGTGAGGTGGAGACGGAGGGCGGGCGGCGGCCGTACTGGGAGGCGGGGCCGGCGTACGGGCCGTGGGCGGGTGGCTACTTCGGGGGCGGGATGCTGCCGGGGCTGCTGGTCGGGACGATGCTCGGGAGCATGATGGCGACGCCGGCGTACGCCGCTGACTACGGGGCCGGGTACGGGGACTTCGGCGGTGCCGGTGGCTACGAGGGGGGTGACGTCTCCGGAGCCGACTTCAACTCCGACGACTTCGGGGGCGGGTTCGGCGGCGGGGACTTCGGGGGCGGCGGCGACTTCGGCGGGGGCGGGGGCGGGGACTTCGGGGGTGGCTTCTGAGGCCGGGCGCGGCCGGGGGCGGTTGCGGGTCAGTGCGCGCGCGGGCCAGTGGGGCGCGGGGGAGCGGAGGCCCGGGGAGACCGTGCGGGCCGGGTTCCGGGCGGCGGACGGTCCGCGCGGCGGACGACGACGACGGCCGCGAGGCCGATGGCCAGGCCGAGGGCGGTCGTCGCGCCGAAGTGCTCGCCGAACATCAGGGCGCCCCAGACGGCCGTGACCGGGGCCATGAGGAACATCAGGGTGTTGACCTGGGCGACCCCGGAGCGGCGCAGGATCAGCCAGTACAGCCCGTAGCCGCCGAAGGTCGGCAGTACGACGAGCCAGGCTGTCGCCAGCCAGAAGGAGGGGGCGGCGGGAGGGGGCGCCGTGCCTGTGGCCAGTCCCAGGGCGGAGAAGATCGCGGCACTGGTCGTGCAGTGGATGGTCAGTGCCGTGCGGGGGGCGACCGGCGTTCGCGAGCGGCCCTCCAGGAACGTCGCCGCGACCAGTGACAGCATGCCGAGGAGGGGGACGAGGTACGCCCACCAGGCCGCGTCCGCCGATCCGGCGTCCGCCAGGGTGACCGTCGCGACGCCGGTCAGGCCCAGGCACAGTCCGAGCCACTGGCGCCGCGAGACGTACTGCCGCAGCAGCGGACCGGCGAGGGCGCCGGCGACGAGGGGCTGGACGCCGTCGACGAGGGCGGTCGTGCCGCTGGAGACGCCGAGCTGGATGGCGTAGTAGACGCTGAGGAGGTAGCCGGTCTGGGAGAGTGCGCCGATCAGGGTCTGGCGGCCGACGGTTCGCGGGGTCAGGTCGCGCCATGCCGTCCGGGGGAGCATGGCGAGCAGGACGACGGCCAGGGGCAGGAAGCGCCACATCAGGAGGGTGGTCGCGGCCGCGGTGTCCGAGCCGAGCTTGGCTCCGATGAAACCGGAGCTCCAGCACAGGACGAAGGCGGCCGGGAGGAGCGCGGACAGCATGCGGTCACCCCTCGGTAGACAGAACGGTTTACTGTCCCCTCGGGTGTCCACTATACAGATCGGTATACTTGGCGGCATGGGACAGGAAGTGGCGCGTGTGCGCATGACGCCGGCCGCGCGTCGGGTCCTGGAAGCCGCCGGGCGGCTGTTCTACGCGCACGGCATCCATGCCGTGGGGGTGGATCTGATCGCGGCCGAGGCGGGGGTGACGAAAAAGACGCTCTATGACCGGTTCGGGTCGAAGGAGCAGGTCGTCGTGGAGTATCTCGCCGGGCGGGACGAGCGGTGGCGGGCGTTTCTCGCCGAGCGCCTGGAGGGCGCGGGAGGTGAGGGGAGCGAGGGGAGCGCCGAGGGTGACGGAGGCGCGGCGCGGGTGTCGGCCGTGTTCGATGCCTCGCGTGACTGGGCGGCGGAGTACGGCGCGAAGGGGTGTGCCATGGTCAACGCCCACGCCGAGATCAGCGATCCGGCCCACCCGGCCTATCCGGTCATCGCGGCGCAGAAGGCGTGGATGCTGGAGCTGTTCACGCGGCTGGCGGGGGAGCTCGGCCCGGGGGAGGCGGACCGGGTGGGGCGGGTGCTGATGCTGTTGCACGAGGGCGCGCTGGTCGCGCACGGGCTGGGAGTGGTGCCGGACCCGTTCGGGGACGCCCGTGAACAGGCCCGGGCTCTGGTCGGTGTCAGGCGTTCCTGATCGCCGAGACGTCGAAGACCAGCTTGATCTTGTCGGAGACCAGGACGCCGCCGGTCTCCAGTGCGGCGTTCCAGGTCAGGCCCCACTCCGAGCGCTTGATCTCGGCCTTGCCCTCGAAGCCGACCCGGTCGTTGCCGAACGGGTCCTTCGCGGTGCCGTTGTACTCCAGGTCGATGGTGAGCGGCTTGGTGGTGCCGAGGATCGTCAGGTCGCCGGTGACGCGGTAGTCGTCGCCGCCGAGGGACTCCGCCGAGGTGGAGCGGAAGGTCATCGTCGGGTACTCGTCGGTCTTGAAGAAGTCGGCGCTCTTGAGGTGGCCGTCGCGGTCGGCGTTGCCGGTGTCGATGCTCTCCATCGTCACGTCCAGGGTGGCGGTGGACTTGGCGGGGTCGGAGCCGTCCAGGTGCAGCGTCCCGCTGAACTCGCGGAACTGGCCCTTGACGTTGGTGACCATCGCGTGGCGGGCCACGAAGCCGATCGTGGTGTGGGCCGGGTCCAGGGTGTAGTCACCGGTGAGGGCGGCGAGGTCGGAGTGCGCGGACGTGCTCATGGTGATGTCCTCCGGTTCTTGAAGCTGACTGAAGCTGGTTCTTGAAACTTCAATGAGAGTGCTGCGGTGACGACCGTAGGCCCATTCAGTGCAACGTTCAACATCATCCGCAAGGGTCGTGGAAGGTGTCGCGGAAATGGTGGGAACGTATTCCCTCGCCGCGCCGGACCGCCACCGTCCCGAGCCTGCGGTAGGCCGCCTGGCGCACCGCCGGGCCCCTATGGGCGGACCCGGCGTGCCGGGGGCCGCCGGGCGGTGTGAGGCTGGCGGCAAGCCCAGATATCGCCCGGGAGGCATCCCGTGACCCAGCCAGGACCGCCGTCCCTCCGTAAGGCCGCCGACGCGGTTGCCGACGAGGAAATCGCGGACGCGTTCGAGGAGGTGTCCCCGCGCGGTGGCCGTGACGTCGGCCGGGACCGTCCTGTCGCGCTCGTCACCGGCGCCTCGTCCGGCATCGGTGCCGCCACGGCCCGCCGGTTCGCCGCCGGCGGCTGGCGGCTGCTGCTCAGCGGGCGGGACCGGGAGCGGCTCGACGAGACCGCCGCCGCCACGTCCGGGCTCGCCCTCCCCGCCGACCTCACCGCCGCGGACGGGCCGCGGCTGCTCGCCGAGTCGGCGCTGACGGCGGCCGGGCGCATCGACGTGCTGGTCGCGGGCGCGGGGATCGGGTGGGCGGGATCGTTCACCGCTATGCCCCCGGCGGCCCTCGACCAGGTGCTGGCCGTCAACCTCGGCGCCACGCTGCGGCTCGTCCACGAGGTGCTGCCCGCCATGGTGGCGGCGGGCCGCGGGCGGGTGGTGCTGGTCGGCTCGGTCGCCGGGAGCGTCGGCGTACGGCAGGAGGCGGTGTACTCCGCGAGCAAGGCGGGCGTCGCCGCGTTCGCCGAGGCGCTGCGGCAGGAGCTGCGGGGGACGGGGGTGGGCGTGACGCACGTCGTGCCGGGGCCGGTGGACACGCCGTTCTTCGAGCGGCGCGGTACGCCGTACCAGCGGCCCTGGCCCCGGCCCACCGCCCCCGCACGGGTGGCCGGCGCGGTCTGGGACGCGGTGCGGGACGGGCGTGACGACGTGCACGTGCCGGGCTGGCTCGCCGTCCCGGGGCGGGTGCGCGGGCTGGTGCCCGGCCTGTACCGCCGGCTGCTGCACCGCTTCGGCTGACGGCGGCGGGCGTGCCCTTCCCCGGCCGGCGCCGACGTGATAGACGGCATGAGCATGACGTCGTTGCCCGGCACTCCCCGCCGCACCGTCCTGCTCGCGGCCACCCTCGCCGCACTCCTCGCTCCGGCGCTCACCACCCGCGCCCGCGCCGACGCGCACGCCGGTGAGGACCCCTACGACACCCTCCGCCGGCGCTGGCTCGACCTCTCCCTCGGCACCGGCTACGACCCCGCCGCCGAGCCGTACGCCTCCCGCCTCGCCCGGACCGGTGAGACCGCCCGCGCGCACCGGGCGGCCATGGCGCCGACGGCCACGTCCCTGTGGCCGGACCTCCCCTTCCCCCCGTCCTCCGGCGTCACCGCCGGCTACGGCCGCCTGTGGACGATGACCCAGGCGTACGTCCAGCAGGGCACCGGCTCGACGGGGGACCCGGCACTCCTCGCGGGCGTCCTGCGCGGCCTGGACCACCTCTCCGCCACCGTCTACAACACCGCCACCGTTCCGTACGGCAACTGGTGGGACTGGCAGATCGGCAGTCCCCGGCTGCTCACGGACATCGTGGCCGCTCTCCACGAACACCTCGGCGACGAGCGGATCGTCGCCGCCTGCGCGGCCGTGGACCACTTCGTGCCGGACACGGCGCTCGGGGAGTACGCGGGCACCTCCACCGGCGCCAACCGCGTCGACCTGTGCCGCTCGGTCGCCCTGCGCGGTGTCCTCGGCCGCGCCCCGGAGAAGATCGCCCTCGCCCGCGACGCCCTCTCCCCGGTCTTCCCGTACGTCACGCGGGGCGACGGGCTCCATGCCGACGGGTCGTTCGTGCAGCACACCTGGGTCGCGTACTCGGGGACGTACGGGCAGGTCCTGCTCGACGGGCTCGGGCGGCTGTTCACCCTGCTGGCCGGGTCGGAGTGGGAGGTGCGCGATCCGGCGCGGCAGAACGTCCTCGACAGCGTCGAGCACGCCTTCGCGCCGTTGATCCTCGACGGGCTGGTCATGGACTGCGTCAGCGGGCGGGCCATCAGCCGTGGGCTGTCCGGGGGCGGTGGGGGCGTGCTGCGCGGGGATCACTATCACGGGCAGCAGCTCATCGCCGCGATGGCCGTCCTGGCGGGCGGGGCGAGCGCGGCGGAGCGGGAGCGCTGGCACGCGCGGATCAAGGGGTGGATCGAACGGGACGCCGTGTCGCCGGTGCTGACGGCCCCGCAGTTCGGCGTCGCCGATCTGGCGCGGCTGCGGGCCGTCGCCGACGCGCCCGGGGCGGCGGCTCCCGAGCCCGTGGGGCACCGGCTGTTCGCGGCCATGGACCGCGCCGTCCACCGGCGTCCCGGCTTCACCGCCGCCCTCTCCATGGCCAGCGACCGCATCGCCCACTACGAGTGCGGCAACGGCGAGAACCCGCGCGGCTGGCACACCGGCGCCGGATGGCTCTCCTGGTGGCCGGCCGGGCGGCAGGGGGACCAGTACACCGACTGGTACTGGCCCACCGTCGACTGGTACCGCCTGCCCGGTACGACCGTCTCCACCAGGCGGCTGGCCGACCGGGCGGGCGGCGAGTGGGGCGAGCCCAGGCCCGACGCGCGGTGGGTGGGCGGGACGACGGACGGCGAGTACGCGGTGGCCGGGCAGCATCTGAAGGGACTCGGGTCGACGCTGGAGGCGCGGAAGTCCTGGTTCTTCCTCGACGACGCCGTGGTGTGTCTCGGGGCCGGGATCAGCTGCGCGGACGGGGTGCCGGTCGAGACGGTCGTCGACAACCGGAATCTGGGCGAGGCCGGTACCGCCGCCTTCACGCGCGGCCGGGACTGGGCGCACCTCGCCGGCCACGGCGGCTGGGTCGTCCTGGACGGCGGCGAGCTGCGCGCCCTGCGCGAGGACCGCACCGGCGCCTGGGCCGACATCAACAGCGCCGGCTCCCCCGAGCGCCGCACCCGGCGCTGGCAGACCCTCTGGCTGGACCACGGCACCGACCCGGCCGGCGCGGCGTACGCCTACGTCCTGCTCCCGGGGGCCGGGAAGGAAGCGGCCGTGGAGCGTGCCGCCGACCGGCACTGGTTGTCGGTCCTCGCCAACGACCCGGACCGGCAGGCGGTGACCGTCCCCGCGCTGGGCCTGACGGCGGTCAGCTTCTGGCGGGCGGGTACCGTGGGGCCGCTCACCGCGACCGCCGGGGCGAGCGTCCTGGTCCGCCGCCGGGGCCGTACCGCCACGCTCCACATCAGCGAACCACCCCGTACGGGCGAACCGCTGGAGATCATCTGGGACCACCCGGCGGGTCCGCCGGTCCGGGCCGACGAGACGGTCGAGATCCTGTCCACCGGCCGCCGGCTGCGCCTGCGCGTCACTCCGGGGACGGTATGCGCCACCCATGAATGTGAGGTGTCTCTCAGGTGACCCCTTTGTGTGACCCCTACAACGAGCGGGCCCTCTGAGCAGTCGAAACGGCTGCACGCCGTGCTGGTTCTGTTCAGGTGCACCAGGAAAACCCGCCGGAGACTGTACGGAGTCGACGGCGTGCTTTCCTTGGCCGGCTTCGTAAGGTCACTACATGACCGTTTTGGATGAGGCGCCGGGTGAGCCGACGGACGCGCGCGGGCGGGTCGCCGAGCTGCACGAGATCCGTGCGCGGGCGCTGGCCGGACCGAGCGAGAAGGCCACGGCGGCGCAGCACGCCAAGGGCAAGCTGACCGCGCGGGAGCGGATCGAACTGCTGCTGGACCCCGGGTCCTTCCGGGAGGTCGAGCAGCTGCGCCGGCACCGGGCGACCGGGTTCGGCCTGGAGGCCAAGAAGCCGCACACCGACGGTGTGATCACCGGCTGGGGGACGGTCGAGGGCCGTACGGTCTTCGTCTACGCGCACGACTTCCGGATCTTCGGCGGCGCGCTCGGCGAGGCGCACGCCACCAAGATCCACAAGATCATGGACATGGCCATCGCGGCGGGAGCGCCGCTGGTCTCCCTGAACGACGGCGCGGGCGCCCGCATCCAGGAGGGCGTCAGCGCCCTCGCCGGCTACGGCGGCATCTTCCAGCGCAACACCAAGGCGAGCGGTGTCATCCCGCAGATCAGCGTGATGCTGGGCCCGTGCGCGGGCGGCGCGGCCTACAGCCCCGCCCTGACCGACTTCGTCTTCATGGTCCGCGAGACCTCGCAGATGTTCATCACCGGCCCGGACGTGGTCAAGGCGGTGACGGGCGAGGAGATCACCCAGAACGGCCTGGGCGGCGCGGACGTGCACGCCGAGACGTCGGGCGTCTGCCACTTCGCGTACGACGACGAGGAGACCTGCCTCGCCGAGGTCCGCTACCTGCTGTCGCTGCTGCCGCAGAACAACCGGGAGAACCCGCCGCGCACCGAGTCGGCGGACCCCGTCGACCGGCGCTCCGACGTCCTCCTCGACCTGGTGCCGGCCGACGGCAACCGCCCGTACGACATGGCCAAGGTCATCGAGGAGATCGTCGACGACGGCGACTACCTGGAGGTCCACGAGCGCTGGGCCCGCAACATCATCTGCGCGCTGGCCCGCCTCGACGGCCAGGTCGTCGGCATCGTCGCCAACCAGCCCCAGGTGCTGGCGGGCGTCCTGGACATCGAGGCCAGCGAAAAAGCTGCGCGCTTCGTCCAGATGTGTGACGCTTTCAATATCCCGATCGTCACCTTCCTGGACGTCCCCGGGTTCCTCCCGGGTGTCGACCAGGAGCACGGCGGGATCATCCGGCACGGAGCGAAACTGCTCTACGCGTACTGCAACGCCACCGTGCCGCGGATCTCCCTGATCCTGCGCAAGGCGTACGGAGGTGCGTACATCGTCATGGACAGCCAGTCCATCGGTGCCGACCTGACCTACGCCTGGCCGACCAACGAGATCGCCGTGATGGGCGCGGAGGGCGCCGCGGGTGTCATCTTCCGGCGGCAGATCGCCGCGGCGGAGGACCCCGAGGCGATGCGTCAGAAGATGGTCAAGGAGTACAAGACCGAGCTGATGCACCCCTACTACGCGGCCGAACGCGGCCTGGTCGACGACGTGATCGACCCGGCCGAGACCCGCGAGGTGCTCGTCAGCTCGCTGGCCATGCTCCAGACCAAGCACGCCGACCTGCCCTCCCGCAAGCACGGCAACCCCCCGCAGTGACCCCGAGGAGTCTGTCGTATGTCCATGCCTGACATCCGTGTCGAGAAGGGCCACGCCGGGCCCGAGGAAGTCGCCGCCATCACGGCCGTCCTGATGGCCCGCGCCGCCTCCCGCCCCGCCGAGGTCGCCCCGTCCCGGGGCGGCAGCGTCCGCGCGGGCTGGCGCCGCCTGGAGCGCGAGCCGGGGTTCCGGGCGCCGCACAGCTGGCGGTAGATATCAGAAGACGGTGACCTCGACGCCCGGGAAGTCCAGGGCGTCGGGGTCGTCGGGCAGTACGCAGTCGTACAGGTTGAGCTGCTTGACCTTCGGCGGCGTGAAGTCCGGGGACGACAGCCAGGCGGCGATGTCGACGCTGAAGAGGGTCAGGTCCAGGTCGGGCAGTGACGTAGCCGCGCTCAGGTTCGCGGGCAAGGAGATCTTGTCAGCCATCACCATGAGGTGCGTCAGGTGGGGGCAGTCGACGAGAAAGGCGAGGTCCGCGGTCTCGGTGACGCTCTGGAAGCCGAGGTACAACAGCCTCAGGCGCTCCAACTCGGTGAACACGTCGAGGTGGTGCAGTGTCATGTCGCCATGCAGCACCAGGTACTTGAGTCCGCGCAGCCGCCGCAGCACCCGCAGGTCGACCTCGCCGCGCAACTGGTGGAGCTGCAAGCTGACCAGGGACGGCATGTCACCCACAGCCCCGAATCGGGTGAAGGGGTACGTGATGCTCAGATCGGTCACCGATGCCAGCCCGGTGACGACGTGCCACTGGGCGGAATGGGTGAGCGTGACGGTGTGGCCGTCGAGCCGCAGCCGTGACAGCACCCGGTCGGCGTACACAGCCGCGTCGAAGTAACCCCACGCGTCGATGAGCGCGTCGACCACACGGTCACGGTCGTCCCCCGTGTACCCCTCCAGCACCTCCAGCGCGTCCTCGCCGCCGATCAAGGCGACCGTCCGCACGGTGTACGCCGCCGCCTTCTCCGTCAGCCCCGCCCCTGACCGCGGCAGCCACCGCAGCAGACTCGGGCCCACCGCCGCCAGCGCGGCCGGGTCGGTCTCCCGGCGGGCGGGGAGCAGGGCGGCCACCGCCGCGTCCAGCCGTGCGGCCAGCTTCTCGGGCACCTCCGGCAGCGTCTCCTGGCACGCCGCCGCCACCAGCCGCAGCGTCCGCGCGTTACGGGGTTCGGACTCCGCCCGGTCCAGGATTCCGCCGAGCAGTTCCTCCCGCTGACGGGCGTTGGCGTGGCCCGCCGCCATGATGACCGTCTCCCGCCACAGGTACAGGTGCGCCCGCCCGACCAGATTGCCCATCCGGTCCTCCTCCGCGGCCTCCTCGGCGGCGAGGTACTCCTGGAAGGTCCGGTGCACGAAGTCCAGCCGCCCCTGCGCGGGGGAGCGCAGCAGCCCGGAGCGGTCCCGCAGCTGCCGCAGCACCTGCTCCCCGTCCAGCGGGTCCAGGTGCCGCATCGCCCTGAGCTTCGCCCCGACGTGCACCGCCGCCTGCTCCAGGGTGATCTCGCTGCGGTTGTTGTCCGACAGCCGCCAGGCCAGATCGCGCAGGAGGATCAGCTTGTCGCCCAGGCTCAGCGGGCTGTCCATCGCGCTCGGCACGTTCCGGTCCGCGTCCCGGTCGCGGACCAGGGTGTGCAGCGCGCCGCGGTACAGCTCCATCCGGTCCCGCGGCAGGTGCCGCCCCCGGTTCAGGTGCATCGCGCACACCATCGCCGCCAGCAGCGGGGTCCCCGCCAGCGACTGCAGGTGCGCCCGGTCCTTCAGGCTCGCCAGCAGCGACTGCTCGTACTGCGGGAGCTCCTCCACCGGGCACGGCAGCTCCTCGCCCAGCTCCCGCACCGCCTGGTGCCACTGGCGTACGAACGCGGCCAGGTCCGGCGGGGTCATCCGGTCCAGGTGCAGTGCGGTGAAGTCCTCGCGCCGCAGCCAGTCCGCGCCGGCCGCGGCGGGCCGGGAGGTGACGACCACCCGCACGCCGGGATACGCCGACAGCAGCCGGCGCAGCCAGTCCCGTACCGCCCGCCGCTCCCGGTCGAGCAGCTCGTCCACCCCGTCGATCAGCAGCAGTGCCCGGCCGCTGCCGAGCTGCCGTTCCACCCAGCCCCGGGGCATGACGCCGGTCAGCGGCGCCGCCACCCCGTCGAGCATCGCCTCCGGCGCGGGCGGCGTGCGGCCGCTGTACTCGCGCAGCTTGACGAGGACCGGGGTGAGCCCGTTCCACTCCGCCAGTTCGCCGGTGAAGGCGCCGCGCGCCGCCATGACGGCCAGCCAGCGCAGCAGGGTCGTCTTGCCGGAGCCGGCCTCCCCGCGCAGCAGGATGCGGGCGGAGCCCCGGAGCGCGGCCTCCACCCGCATGCCGGAGGCGTCGCCGCCCGGCGCTTCTTCCCAGTCGCTCATGTCGGCGCGCAGCCGGGGCAGCGCGCGGGTGGTGCGCCGCCACGCGGTGTCGTCGCCGGTGGCGCGCAGGCTGACGTACGCCACCGACAGCCTGACCTGCGCCGCCGCGCGGTCGGAGGCGCGGCGGAACAGCTCGACCTCGTCGAGGCTCTCGCTGACCAGCTCCAGGTACCGGCGCCGGAACGCGGTGTCCTGATCCGTGCCGTCCGGGGCGAACAGGGTCCGGTCCGGGAGCCGTTCGAGGATGCGGGCCACCTCGCCGCCCAGCGTGGAGGTCCGCACCAGCAGCTCGGCCGCCGCGCGTTCCTCGAAGACCGGCAGGCCGCGCACGATCCGGACGTAGTACTCCACGCACTCGGTGAAGAGCCGCTCGTACAGGTTGCCCTCCGCCTCACCGAGCCCCACCGGAGCACGTACCGTCCCGGTGATCCGCCGGATCAGCTCGGCCGGCTGGGCGTCGGCCGCCAGCAGCGCCCCGTCCGAGAGGTCGGCCGCCGCGAACGTGTCGCAGACCGCGTCGATCACCGCTTGGCGCCCGGACTCCTCCAGCCCCCTGAACTCGTGCTCCAGGAAAGGCTCCAGCCGGTCGAACACCGCGTCCGCGATCTGCTCGAACTGCCGCCTCACCGTCCGCGAGAACTTCACTCCCGGCACCCGCACCCGGGCCAGTTCCTCGATCGTCAGGTGACGTTCCTGCGCACGCCGCTTCCCCCCGAGCCATACCTGTGCCGCCGTGCTCGCCACGGTCGTCCCCAGCCGCAGCGCGGCCGCCTCTGCGCTCATCTCCGCCCCCCTGGTACAACGACGTACGGCCCCCATCCCTCCCACAGGAGGAACGGGGGCCGCAACCGATTCGTGCCGATCGCTACCGCAGCCGGGCCATCAGCGCGTGCTCGACCAGCGTGATCAGCGCCGACTTCGCGTCCGCGCGGTGCCGTGCGTCCGTCGTGATGATCGGGGTGTCCGGTCCGATCTGGAGGGCTTCCCGGACCTCGTCCGGGTTGTACGGCTGCTGCCCGTCGAAGCCGTTGAGCGCGATCACGAAGGGGAGGCCGCTGTTCTCGAAGTAGTCGACCGCCGGGAAGCAGTCGGCGAGACGGCGCGTGTCGACCAGCACGATCGCGCCGATGGCGCCGCGCACCAGGTCGTCCCACATGAACCAGAAGCGGTCCTGGCCGGGCGTACCGAAGAGGTACAGGATCAGGTCCTGGTCGAGGGTGATGCGGCCGAAGTCCATGGCGACCGTGGTGGTCGTCTTGTCGCCGGTGTGGGTCAGGTCGTCGATGCCCGCTGACGCGGATGTCATCACGGCCTCGGTGCGCAGCGGGTTGATCTCCGAGACGGCGCCGACGAACGTGGTCTTACCCACGCCGAAACCGCCGGCCACCACGATCTTCGCGGACGTGGTGGAGCGGGAAGGCCCTCCGCTAGAGCTTGCGAAGTCCACTGAGCACCCTTTCGAGCAGTGTCACGTCTGGCTGGCCGCCGGCGTTGTCGTCGCCGCCGGGCTGATGGATGGCGACCAGGCCCGCCTCCGCCAAGTCGGCGACGAGAATCCTGGCCACGCCGAGAGGGATGGTCAGCAGGGCCGAGATCTCGGCCACCGACTTGATCTCCCGGCAGAGCTGGCAGATCCGCTGATGCTCGGGCAACTGGCCCTGCATCTGGTGCGGCTGCGCGGTGGTGTGCACCAGCGCCTCGATGGCGAGCTGGTACCGCGGGCGGGTCCGGCCGCCGGTCATGGCGTACGGACGCACCAGGGGGTTGTTCGACGCCCCGGCGGGCGCGGGCTCGGGGGTGCGGCGCTGCGGCTGCACGGGCTGGATGCGCGGGGCCTGCCGCTGGTCGTACGGCGAAGGGCCGGGGCCCTGCGGCGCGTACGGCTGCTGGTGGCTGGGCGCGGAGGGGAAGCCGTACGGGTGCGCACCGTCGCCGTGGCCCTGTGCGGGGCCGTACGACCAGTTGCCCGAAGACGGACTGCCTGGGGGTGTTGCCACTTTCTCCTCCTCCGACTGTGCCTGGCACCCATCACTGTGGAGCCGCGTCCCGAAACCTTACGGCCACGGGACGCCAAAACGCACCGTCTGCCCGTTAGTTGAGAAGGCTCCCCTGAAGCTCGGCGCGCAGGTCCGGCGTCAGGACCGTACCGGCGCGGTCGACGAGAAGGGCCATCTCGTACCCAATGAGACCGATGTCCGCTTCCGGGTGTGCGAGAACCGCGAGGGAGGAACCGTCGGAGATGGACATGATGAAGAGGAATCCCCGCTCCATCTCCACAACTGTCTGGTTCACGTGGCCGCCCTCGAAGATGCGCGAGGCACCCGCGGTCAGCGAGGTCAGACCGGAGGCGACGGCCGCGAGCTGGTCGGCGCGGTCGCGCGGGAAACCTTCGGACATCGCCAGAAGGAGTCCGTCGGCGGAGACCACCACCGTGTGGGACACCCCCGGGGTGTTGTCCACGAAGTTGGTGATCAACCAGTTCAGGTTCTGTGCCGCCTGGCTCATCGGGCTCACACTAACGCTCCTGGTCGTAGGTGCTGTCAGGACCACTGTGGTGAGACCCAGTGGCCTGGCCGTTGTTCGTTTCACTGCCCGCGCTGCGGCCTCGTTCGACGCCGCGGCGCAGGTTGCTCAGCCGGCCCCGGACGTCCTCCGGGGCACGGGAGACCTGAGGGCCTCCCTGGGGGGTGCTCTCGGCGGCGCCCTCGACCAGGTTGGCCTTGGGCACCCGCCGGGGCAGACCGGAGGGGGTCACTCCGCCCGCCTTCGGCTTCTTCAGCTGGGAAGCCTGCTGCCAGCGCTCGTCGTTGGCCGACCGCCAGGTGGCCTCGGCACCGTCCGCGCCGTTGCTCTCCGCGGCGGGCTCCGGAGCCGCGCGGTGCGCGCCGCCCGCGGCGGCACCGCGGCGCGGGAGCCCGGCGTCGGTCAGGTCGTGGACGGCGGACGGGGCCGGTCCCGGACGCTCGAAGCCTACGCGCTCGGCTTCACCCGCGTCAGCGGCCTGCGCGGACTGGGCCGTGGCCGTGTCCGCAGGGTACTGGGCCGGGTAGCCGTTCTGGTAGCCGTCCTGCCGCGGCCAGTCGTCCTGGACCCCGCCGCCCGGCACCGGACGCTCGGGCAGACCGGCCTCGGTGTACCCGTTCTGCGGGTAGCCGCCGTTGCCGTCGGGGGAGTAGGCGTCGCCCTGCGGCAGGCCGCCGTTCGGCGCGTAGTACTGCTCGTCGTACGCCTGCTGCCCGGGTGCCTCGTACGCGGCCTGCTGCTGGCCGGGGTACGGCGCCTGCTGGTCGTAGCCCTGGTCGTAGCCCTGGTCGTAGCCGGGCTGGCCGGCGAACGGGTCCTGGTACGGGGCCGCCTGGCCGTCGGCGGCCGGGTCCTCCGTGCCGGGCGGGGTCTGGGACTCCAGCGCGGCGCGGCGCTCCTCGCGCATCAGGGAGCGGCCGACCGGGTCCAGCTCGCGGATGTCGTCGGGGACGTCCGCGTACCGGCTGTCGTCGAAGCCCAGCTCCGCGGCGGTGCGCAGGGGCGGCTGCTGGGCGAAGTTCTCGCCCTGGAACTGCTGCTCGGGGATGATCTGCGAGACGGTGAAGTCGTCGCGCGCCGGGCCCTCGCCGCCGCCGCCGTGCGTGATGGCGTCCGGGAGCATGACCAGCGAGGTGGTGCCGGCCTGCTCGCCGGAGGGGCGCAGCTGGACCCGGATGCCGTGCCGGTCGGAGAGCCGGCCGACCACGAACAGGCCCATGCGCTGCGAGATCGCGGCGTCCACGGTGGGCGGGTTGGCCAGCTTGTGGTTGATGTCCGCGAAGTCCTCGGCGGTCAGGCCGATGCCCTTGTCGTGGATCTCGACCATCACGCGGCCGTCGGGCAGCCGGGTCGCGGTGACGCGGACCTTGGTCTGCGGGGAGGAGAACGTCGTCGCGTTCTCCAGGAGCTCGGCGAGCAGGTGCACGAGGTCGGTCACGGCACGGCCGTGGATCTCGGCCTCCGGGACCCCGGACAGCTCGATGCGCTCGTACTGCTCCACCTCGGAGGAGGCGGCGCGCAGCACGTCGACCAGCGGGACCGGCTGGTCCCAGCGGCGGCCGGGCTCCTCACCGGCGAGGACCAGCAGGTTCTCGCCGTTGCGGCGCATGCGGGTGGCCAGGTGGTCCAGGCGGAAGAGGCTCTCCAGCTGGTCCGGGTCGGCCTCGTTGTTCTCCAGGTCGGTGATCAGGGTCAGCTGGCCCTCGATCAGCGACTGGTTGCGGCGCGAGAGGTTGGTGAAGATCGCGTTGATGTTGCCCCGCAGCAGGGCCTGCTCGGAGGCGAGCCGGACCGCCTCGCGGTGCACCTGGTCGAAGGCGCGGGCGACCTCGCCGATCTCGTCGGTGGTGGTGATCGGGATCGGGCTGACCCGGGTGTCGACCCGGCCGGGGTCGGTGCGGGAGAGCTGGTCGACCAGGCTCGGCAGCCGCTGCTCGGCGACGCCGAACGCGGCGTTGCGCAGCTGCCGCATGTTGCGGCTCATCTGGCGGGCGACCATGCCGGCCAGGATGAACGCGGCGAGCAGCGCGACGACCACGGCGGCGCCGGTGACGTAGGTGTCCCGCGCGGCGTCGTCGGCTATCGCGGACGCCTCGCTCACGGCCTTGTCGGCCATGTCCGACTCGATCGCGCGGTAGGCGTCGAACTTCAGGGTGGTGACCGCCCACCAGTTGGCCGGCGTGATGCCCTGCTGGGCCAGGGACGCCCGGGCGCCGGTGTCGGTGGAGGACAGCTGGGCCAGCTCGGAGACCATCGTGGTCGGGTTGGCCGGCGGTGCCACGTAGTCGGGGTCCTCGGCCGCGGCCTCCTTGGCCAGGGCCGCGCCGTCCGTCTTGATCTTCGCCTCGGCGTCCTCCAGCTTCTTGGCGTCCGCCTCGGTGCCGCCGCCGAGGTACTCCTCGACGGCTATGCCCTCCAGGTAGGCGTACGAGGAGAGGGCGACGCGCTGGCTGGCCAGGTGGCTGGGCTCCGGACCCGGCTTGGTCAGCATGTGCATGCCGATGGAGCGTTCCAGCGAGAGGGACGCCTTGGTCAGGCCGATCGCGTAGACGGCCCGGCCGTAGGAGGTGATGTTGCCGGTGCCCAGTCCGAGTTCGTTGGCGAACGACATCAGCGGGTGGGCGATCTGGACGTACCCCTCCTCGGTCTCCACGCCCTTGAGCGCGGAGGTGTAGGCGGCGGTGCGCAGCGTCGGCAGGTTGGGCTCCACCTCGCGGAACTGCTGCAAGCGGCGTTCCAGACCGTCCTTGGCGGGCATGTCCCGGGCCGCCTCGTCGAAGGCGTCGGCGGCCCGGTCGGTGGCCTTCCGGGCCTTGGCGACGCTCTCGTCGTCGTCCTTGCCCTGGAGCAGCGGGGCGGCGGAGACGTCCCGCTCGGTGTAGAGGGCGTCGGCGTAGGTGAGGGACGCCCGCACCAGCTTGGCGGTGGACTCGGCGTCCTCGGCGTCCTGCCAGGTGTCCAGGGAGCCCTTCACCTGGAAGCCGCCCATGACGAGGCCGACCAGGACGGGTATGAGCAGGATCGCGTTGAGGCGCGTGCGCACCCGCCAGTTGCGCGGCGACAGGCGTCCGCCGCTGGGCTCGGGGGCGGCCTTGGACTGCGGACCGGGCACGGGAGCGGGCGCCGCTGCGCGCGGCGGCGGGGTGAAGTTGCCCCGGGCCGACGGCTCGGGACTGTTCTTGCTTCGCCTCACTCGACCAACAACCTCTCGGCGGTCGGCACCTGTGTCGTGCCGCAGTGTCTCAGAGCCCAGGACGTCACCTACTCATCCCATACGTATTACTGATGAGTATGTCTTTGACCACCGGGCAGTTCTGGCATTCCAGCACGGCGACCAGCGCTCTTCCAAACACTGTGACGAGAGGATTACATGTGATGTAAGCCCCAGATAAAACGGTCATAAAGAGCGAGCGGCGTCAAATGGCGGGCCGTTCGTGCGCACAGCGGCACCAAATGTGCGCGACGCGTGGCGGCACCACCCGATTCCTCTGCCGAAACGTTATGAACACCGGAGCCGGCCGTGTCCAAGGACACAGCCGGCTTCCCGGTGCCCACGGCAACTTCCCTGTGCCGTTGTCCACTTGTGTCTGCTCGTGGCTGCTTGAGCGTTACCGCAGCCGGGCCATCAGCGCGTGCTCGACCAGCGTGATCAGCGCCGACTTCGCGTCCGCGCGGTGCCGTGCGTCCGTCGTGATGATCGGGGTGTCCGGTCCGATCTGGAGGGCTTCCCGGACCTCGTCCGGGTTGTACGGCTGCTGCCCGTCGAAGCCGTTGAGCGCCACGACGAAGGGAAGGCCGCTGTTCTCGAAGTAGTCGACCGCCGGAAAGCAGTCGGCGAGACGGCGCGTGTCGACCAGCACGACCGCGCCGATGGCGCCGCGCACCAGGTCGTCCCACATGAACCAGAAGCGGTCCTGGCCGGGCGTACCGAAGAGGTACAGGATCAGGTCCTGGTCGAGGGTGATGCGGCCGAAGTCCATGGCGACCGTGGTGGTCGTCTTGTCCCCGGTGTGGGTCAGGTCGTCGATGCCCGCCGACGCGGACGTCATGACGGCCTCGGTGCGCAGCGGGTTGATCTCCGAGACGGCGCCGACGAACGTGGTCTTGCCCACGCCGAAGCCGCCGGCCACCACGATCTTGGCGGAGGTCGTCGCCCGACCCCCGTCAGAGCTTGCGAAGTCCACTGAGCACCCTTTCGAGCAGTGTCACGTCCGGCGCGCCGCCGTTGTTCTCGTCGCCGCCCGGCTGGTGGATGGCGACCAGGCCCGCCTCCGCGAGGTCCGCGACCAGGATCCTGGCCACCCCCAGCGGCATGGCGAGCAGGGCCGACACCTCGGCCACCGACTTCACCTCGCGGCACAGGTGGCAGATGCGCTGGTGCTCGGGGAGCAGCCCCATCAGCGCTGCCGGGTCGGCCGTGGTGCTGATCAGCGCCTCGATGGCGAGCTGATAGCGGGGCCGGGTCCGGCCGCCGGTCATCGCGTAAGGACGTACCAGCGGCTGGTCGCCCTCGTCCTCGTACGGTTCCGCGTACGGATCATGAGAGGCGGTGGGCGGGGTCATGGGTCCTCCGGGCGGGGCGGCATGTCGGTAAGTCAAGCCGTCTGAGGTGGCCGGTGGGGGGTTTTGTGGCGGCCGGACGGTGATTTGGTGAGACGGGTGGTGCCGGGGCCGATCAGTGGAGCAGACTTCCTTGCAGTTCGGCGCGCAGGTCGGGGGTGAGGACGGCGCCCGCGCGGTCGACGAGCAGCGCCATCTCGTAGCCGACGAGGCCGATGTCGCACTCCGGGTGGGCCAGAACGGCCAGGGACGAGCCGTCCGAGACGGACATGAGGAAGAGGAACCCGCGTTCCATCTCCACCACCGTCTGCGCCACGCTGCCGCCCTCGAAGATCCGGGACGCCCCGGCCGTGAGCGAGGTCAGCCCCGAGGCGACGGCCGCGAGCTGGTCGGCGCGGTCACGCGGGAAGCCTTCGGACATCGCCAGAAGGAGTCCGTCGGCGGACACGACGACGGTGTGGGACACCCCGGGGGTGTTGTCCACGAAATTCGTGATCAACCAGTTGAGGTTCTGTGCCGCCTGGCTCATCGGGCTCAACTAACGCTCCTGCTGGTGAGTGGGCCTCGGGAAGTTGCCGGTCTGGCCGCTTCCCGCCTGACGGCCCTGTGCGATACCCCGACGGAGATTGGTCAGCCGGCCGCGCACCTCGTCGGGGGCACGGGAGACCTGCGGACCGCTCTGGTGGGACTGCTGCTGAGCCGTGCCCGGTACGAGGTTCGCACGGGGCACCCGGCGCGGCAGGCCGGAGGTGGTGATACCGCCCGCGGCCGGCTGCCGGACGCGCTCGGCCTGCCGGACGAGTTCGTCGTTGGGCGAGCTGCGCCAGGAAGAGGCGGCGGGACGCTGGGGTGCGGCGGGCTGTGCCGCCTCGGGGGTCTGCTGCTCGGGGGCCTGCGGCGCGTCGCCGCCGGCCTGCCGCTCGCGCCGTTCGCCGCGGAACCAGTTGGTCTCCAGCGTGTCGAACAGCGGCGTACGGCCGTCACCGGGGCCGGTGGCCGGGGGCAGCGCCTCGGGCTCCTGCCGCACGGGCCGCTGCGGACGCTGCAGGTGGGTCCCGCCGAAGCCGTCCCCGCGACCCGCCGACGGCCGCTCGAACTGGCCGGTGGCGGCCGGGTCCTGCGGGGCGTACGGGTCCGCGGGGGCCGGGTCCTGCCGGCCGTACGGGTCCTGGCGGTCGTACGAGTCCTGGCGGTCGTACGGGGCACCGGGCGCCGTGTCCGGCCGGTCGAACCGGCCGGTGGCGGCCGGGTCACGGGGCTCGAAGCCCTGCGACCCGAACGCGTCCTCGTGGGCCGGCGCAGGCCGCTCGAACTGGCCGGTGGCGGCCGGGTCCTGGCGGTCGTACTGCCCGGCCGGCGCCGGAGCCTGGCGGTCGAACTGGCCGGTGGCCGAGGCGTCCTGGCGGCCGTACTGGCCGGTCGTCGACGCGTCCTGCCGGTCGTACCCGCCGGTGCCGTTCAGGTCCTGGCGGTCGAACTGGCCGGTGGCGGCCGGGTCCTGGCGGTCGAACTGGCCGGTGGCGGCCGGGTCCTGGCGGCTCGGGAGGGCGTGCCGGCCCGTGGCCGAGCCGTCCTCGTACGCCTGCGGGGCGCCGAACCGGTCCTGGCCGGCCGGGCCGCCCGCGCCATTCGCTCCGGCGGGCGTGCCGAAGACGTCGGAGCGGACGAACGGGCCGTTGTCCCGTGTCCCGTCCTGGCCGCCGGGGCGGCCGAACGGGTCGGCGGGCGCCGGAGCGTTCCGTTCCGGCGTGGCGTACGGGGAACCGGCGGCGGTGCCCGGCGCGGGCGCGTCGAAGTCCGGGCGGGCGAACTCGGCCGTGGCGGCGGGCCCGTCCTGCTCGCCGGAGCGGCCGATCACGGGCATCTCGGCGGTCGCCGCCGGCCCCTGCCGGTCGTCGATCCGGGGGACGGGCGCGGTGCGGGCGACGTCCGGCTCCTCGTGGCCGCGCGGGGCGTCCAGCGCGGCGCGGTCCACGGACGGCTGCGCGTTCTCGTCGCTCCAGCTGGGTACGCGGGGCTGCGGGTTGCCGCCGGGCAGCTCGGCCCGCGGGCCGCCGCGCGGCGGCAGCTGCGGACGCCGGCCCCGCTCGGACTCGCCCGGGGCGCCGCCCTTGCGCCGGCTGCGCTGCGGTGCGGCGGGCGCGGCGTTGCCGAAGGCGTCCTGGCCCTGCTGCGGCTGCGGCGCGTTCAGACCCGCGGCCTGCAGACCCTGCGGGGCACCCGGCGCCTGACCGGCACCCGCGCCCGCCGGAGCCGGACGGTTCTGCGGGGACTGCGGCGCCGCCGGGGACTGCGGGCCGCGCGCACCGCCCGGTCCGCCCGGCTGTCCGCCGTCCCGGCCGGGCAGCGCGGCGCGCGGCCCCTGACCGGGCGCGAGCCGGGGACCGCCGGGGGCACCCGCGCCGAGCGCGCCGCCGCCCTGGCCGCCGCCCTGGCCGCCGCCGCTGCGCCGGGCCGCCGCGGCACCGGCCGCGGCCTGCGCGGCGGCGGGACCGCCGGTACCGGGCTGACCGGGCTTGCCCTGCGGCTTGCGGCCGCCCTGGGCGACGTCGACGGGCAGCATGACCAGCGCGGTCGTACCGCCGGAGTCGGACGGGCGCAGCTGGATGCGGATGCCGTGGCGCTGCGACAGGCGGCCGACCACGAACAGGCCCATGCGGCGGGAGACGGAGACGTCCACGGTGGGCGGCGAGGCCAGCCGCTCGTTGATCGCGGCGAGGTCCTCGGGGGAGAGGCCGATGCCGGTGTCGTGGATCTCGATCAGCACCCGCCCGTCGGGCAGCGCGTGACCGGTGACCTTGACCTTGGTCTGCGGGGAGGAGAACGACGTCGCGTTCTCCAGCAGCTCGGCGAGCAGGTGCACGAGGTCGTTGACGACCCGGCCGGCGACCTCGGTGGTCGGCACGGAGGCCAGCTCGATGCGCTCGTACTGCTCCACCTCGGAGGCGGCGGCACGGAGCACGTCGACCAGCGGCACCGGACGGGTCCAGCGGCGGCCCGGCTCCTCACCGGCGAGGACGAGGAGGTTCTCACCGTTACGGCGCATGCGCGTCGCGAGGTGGTCGAGCTTGAACAGCGAGGACAGCTGGTCCGGGTCGGCCTCGCGGGACTCCAGTTCGGAGATGAGCGACAGCTGACGCTGGATGAGGCCCTGGGAGCGGCGCGAGAGGTTGGTGAACATCGCGTTGACGTTGCCCCGCAGCAGGGCCTGCTCGGCGGCGAGCCGGACCGCCTCGCGGTGCACGTCGTCGAAGGCCGCGGCCACCTTGCCGATCTCGTCCCGGGAGTGCACGCCGACCGACTCCACGGAGGTGTCGACGTCCTGCGGGTCGGACTCGGAGAGCTGCTTGACCAGCTCGGGCAGCCGGTCGGAGGCGACCCTGGTCGCGGTCTCCTCCAGCCGGCGCAGCGAACGGATCATGGAGCGGGCCACGACGAACGCGCCGACCAGCGAGACACCGAGCACGATCAGGATCAGCGCACCGGAGAGGATCGCCTCGCGCTCCGACTCGCTGCGCAGCGCACGCGCCTGCTGCTCCATGTCCTCCAGCAGCGTGTGCTCGATGTTCGTCATCTGCTGGATCTTGGTGGAGCTGCTGTCCAGCCAGTCCTGGTAGGACTGCTTCTCCATCTCCTCGATGGCGCCCTGGTTGGCGAGGACCCGGCCGGCGTACTTGTCCGCCGCCTCGATCGTCGCGTTGCCCTCCTCGATGGGCTGGAGGAGTTCGGTGGAGCCGCTGCCGTAAATGCTGGCGAAGCTGCGCAGGTCGTAGTCCTGGCTGTCCAGGGCCGCCTCGGCGTACAGCCGGTCGTTCTCGGAGAGGCTGCCGGACGCGTCGTTGCTCGCGGGCAGCGCCGCCGCGATGACGGCCCGCTGCACCGAGGCGTACTCCTTGGCGGACGAGAACGCCGACAGCGCGCGGGTGCGCTGGATCATCTCCGGGTTGCTGGTCGCCTCGGCCATGTCCTGGGAGAGGTCCAGGAGGTGGGTGATCAGGCGGTGGTAGGCGTCGACGGTCTGCGTCGAGTTGCGCGGGTCCTCGTAGGCCGAGTTGCGGATCTTGCTCAGGCCGTTGAGCTCGCTGGCGAGACCGACGACCGTGTCGCGCACGCCTTGGAGGTTGCCGTCCTTGCTGGCGGCGTCGATCTCCTCGGAGCCGTCGATGAAGTTGGCCAGGGCCCGGTCGGTCTTCTCCCGGTCGCCCTTCACCGCGGACGCGCTGGAGGAGGAGTTGTGCGCCAGCGGACCCGCCGACTTGTCCCGCTCCTCCTGGAGCGCGGCGGCCAGCTCGGTGGCCCGCGCGGTCATCTCCGTCAGCAGCTTCATGTTGTCGAGCTGCTGGATGTTGTCCATGGAGTCGCTGATGCGCAGGGCACCCAGCGAGGTCGCCGCGACGACCGGGAGCGCCAGCAGGGACACCAGGCGGGTGGAGATACGCCAGTTGCGCAGGGCTATGCGGGAGCCGGGGCCGCTCGGGCCCTTCGCGGGCTTCGCCGCCGCCTGGCCCTCCGCACCGGACGCGCCGGACGTGCCGCCGGGCGCGCCGGAGGCACCGGGCGTGCCGGAGGTCCCCGCGGGGCCGCCCCGTCCGGAGCGTTCGCCGCCGGGGCCGGACGCGGCCGGGCCCGAGGCACCCTTTTGGGCGTGCTGGGCGTGCTGGGGAGAGGAGCTGCCTGTCATGGGGCCAGTCCCACCCTGCGCCTGCGGCTCCGCCGAAGCGCTGCCATCCCTCTTGAAACGTCCCTGCACTAGCGTCGCAACCTCTGGACCAGGCACCCCTCCGCGTGAACGGCGAGGCACGGTGTCGGCGTCTCGGGGGCGCCCTGAATACGCCCCCTGATGGTCGTGAGTAACCGGCGCCGGTTCCCCCTCTTGCCGCCACTCGGCGCTTCGGTGCGCCCCCCGTGTGCCGGCTCGATCCTGCGGCGGTCCGTGGAATTCCAGCACAGTGCAGGATCTCCAACAAGGGCCATGGGAGAGCCCGCGACCGGCGTGACAGCACGTGAGGGCCGGGTCACCGGACGTAGAGAGTGGTCGACGGCAAAACGGGCGTATGACCACGAGTCATCGGTCCCCGGCGGGTGTCCCAGTCGCCATGATCAGGAGCGGAATGGTCGCTTCAGGGGGGCAATGTCCGTTTCCTGGCGGCAGGGTGGGGGTCTGCTTTGACCGCTTTGCCCCTTGCTCAGTGAGGAAACTCACACGGTTGCCATGAGTCCTTCACGTCTTCGGTGGGGAATCGCGTGTTTAGCCTGGCGCTTTACAGAGAAGGCAAATCCGACAACCCGCGCCCGCGCGAGGCCCTTCCGGGCCGCCCCGGCGCCCGCACCCCATGAGGCTCGTACCACCGTGAAGACGACGATGATGTTCCACAAGATCGCCAATCCGCGCCGCACGACGCTGGTCCACCTGAAGGACGCCGGCGAACTGCGGGCCCCGGAGCAGCCGGAGCACGCCGTCGAGCTGCCCACCCAGACCGCCAACCCCCGGCGCACCATCCTCATGGAGATCCCCGCCTCGGCCACCCCGGCCGAGTAGCACGCCGGCCCGAGCGGCGGTGATGCGCGAGGCACCCGCCCCTTGCCGCGTTAGCCTGGAGCGTCAGACTCCAGCCGCATCAGTCAAGGGGCCAAGCAACCCGTGCGCATCGCCAGGTTCTCCATCGACGGGAACGTCGCCTTCGGCGCGGTCGAGGGCGACCAGCCGGACCAGCTCGTCCTCGACATCATCAAGGGCATCCCGTTCGCGGACTTCGAGCTCTCCGGCACGAAGGTCCCGCTGAGCAAGGTCCGGCTGCTGCCGCCGGTGCTCCCCAACAAGGTCGTCGCCTTCGGCCGCAACTACGCCGAGCACGCCAGGGAGCTGGGCAACGAGGTGCCCGACGCCCCGTTCGCCTTCTTCAAGCCGTCCACCTCGGTCACCGGCCCCGGCGACGACATCCAGTACCCCTCCTTCTCGCAGGAACTGCACCACGAGGCCGAGCTGGCCGTGGTCATCGGCCGCATGTGCCGCGAGGTCCCGCGCGAGCGCGTCGCCGACGTCATCCTCGGCTACACCTGCGCCAACGACGTCACCGCCCGCGACGTCCAGCGCCGCGAGAAGCAGTGGGCCCGGGCCAAGGGCTTCGACACCTCCTGCCCGCTCGGGCCCTGGGTGGAGACGGACATCGACCTCGCCCGCGCCGCCGACCTGACGATCCAGCTCACCGTCAACGGGCAGCAGCGCCAGCTCGGCCGCACCAGCGAGATGATCCACTCCATCGAGGACCTGGTCGTCAACGTCACCGAGGCGATGACCCTGCTCCCCGGCGACGTGATCCTCACCGGCACCCCGGCCGGGGTCGGCCCCCTCAACGTCGGCGACGAGGTCGCCGTCACCATCGAAGGCATCGGCACTCTCACCAACAAGGTTGTCAAGCGTGGCTAGCGCAGCGTCGTCCCCCGTACGCGTCCGTTTCTGTCCCTCGCCCACCGGTAACCCCCACGTGGGCCTGGTCCGCACCGCCCTGTTCAACTGGGCCTTCGCGCGCCACCACCAGGGCACTCTGGTCTTCCGCATCGAGGACACCGACGCCGCCCGCGACAGCGAGGAGTCCTACGACCAGCTCCTCGACTCGATGCGCTGGCTCGGCTTCGACTGGGACGAGGGCCCCGAGGTCGGCGGCCCGCACGCGCCGTACCGCCAGTCGCAGCGCATGGACATCTACCGGGACGTCGCCCAGAAGCTCCTGGACGCCGGTCACGCCTACCGCTGCTACTGCTCCCAGGAGGAGCTGGACACCCGCCGCGAGGCCGCCCGCGCCGCCGGCAAGCCCTCCGGCTACGACGGCCACTGCCGCGAGCTGACCGCCGCGCAGGTCGAGGAGTACGAGGCCCAGGGCCGCACGCCGATCGTCCGCTTCCGGATGCCCGACGAGGCGATCACCTTCACCGACCTGGTCCGCGGCGAGATCACCTACCTGCCGGAGAACGTCCCGGACTACGGCATCGTCCGCGCCAACGGCGCCCCGCTGTACACGCTGGTCAACCCGGTCGACGACGCCCTGATGGAGATCACCCACGTCCTGCGCGGCGAGGACCTGCTCTCCTCCACCCCCCGCCAGATCGCCCTGTACAAGGCGCTGATCGAGCTGGGCGTCGCCAAGGAGATCCCCGCCTTCGGCCACCTGCCGTACGTGATGGGCGAGGGCAACAAGAAGCTCTCCAAGCGCGACCCGCAGTCGTCCCTGAACCTCTACCGCGAGCGCGGCTTCCTCCCCGAGGGCCTGCTCAACTACCTCTCCCTGCTCGGCTGGTCCCTCTCCGCCGACCAGGACATCTTCACCATCGACGAGATGGTCGCCGCCTTCGACGTCAAGGACGTCAACCCCAACCCGGCCCGCTTCGACCTCAAGAAGTGCGAGGCCATCAACGGCGACCACATCCGCATGCTGGAGGCGAAGGACTTCGCCGAGCGCTGCCGCCCGTGGCTGAAGCCGCCCTTCGCCCCCTGGGCGCCGGAGGACTTCGACGAGACCAAGTGGCAGGCGATCGCCCCGCACGCGCAGACCCGCCTGAAGGTCCTCTCCGAGATCACCGACAACGTCGACTTCCTGTTCCTGCCGGAGCCGGTCTTCGACGAGGCGAGCTGGACCAAGGCGATGAAGGAGGGCTCCGACGCCCTGCTGCGCACCGCCCGCGAGAAGCTGGACGCGGCGGACTGGAGCTCCCCGGAGTCCCTCAAGGAGGCCGTCCTGGCCGCCGGCGAGGCCCACGGCCTCAAGCTCGGCAAGGCCCAGGCCCCGGTCCGCGTCGCCGTCACCGGCCGCACGGTCGGCCTGCCGCTCTTCGAGTCCCTGGAGGTCCTGGGCAAGGAGAAGGCGCTGACCAGGATCGACGCGGCGCTGGCACGGCTCGCGTCCTGACGCCCGTACGCCGGACAGGGGCGGCAGACCGTGACGGCACGGTCTGCCGCCCCTCGCCGTACCCCGGTACCGTCGGGAACATGACGATCGAAGCCGTGGTCTGGGACGTCGACGACACCCTCTTCGACTACACCTCCGCGGACCGCGAGGGCATGCGCGCCCACCTCGTGGCCGAGGGGCTGCTCGACCGGTACGGGAGCGCCGAGGAGGCCCTGACCCAGTGGCGGGCGGTCACCGACGCCCAGTGGGCCCGGTTCGCGGCCGGCGAGGTCGACTTCCCCACCCAGCGGCGCGACCGCACCCGGGTCTTCCTGGACCGCCCGGAGCTGACCGACACCGAGGCCGACGGCTGGTTCGACCGCTACCTGGCGCACTACGAGGCCGCCTGGGCCCTCTTCCCGGACGTCCTGCCCGTCCTCGACGCCCTCGCCGCCAGCCACCGGCACGCCGTGCTCTCCAACTCCAGCCTCACCGTCCAGGACCGCAAACTGCGCGTCCTCGGCGTCCACGACCGCTTCGAGGCCATCCTGTGCGCCGCCGAGCTGGGCGTCTCCAAGCCCGATCCCGGCGCCTTCCTGGCGGCCTGCGAGGCGCTCTCCCTCGCTCCGGAGCAGGTCGCCTACGTCGGCGACCACCCGGAGATCGACGGCCGGGGCGCCGCCGACGCCGGGCTGCTGTCGGTCTGGCTCGACCGGGGCGGCGTGTACGCGACCGTCGACCCGCCCGTCGGCCCGCGCCGCATCGCGTCCCTCGCGGAACTCCCCTCGCTCCTCGGTGGGGATACTCGTTTTGGAGCCCCGTCCACCTTCGGGTAATGTTCTTCCTGCGCCGCCGGGGAGCGGGCCGAAAGGCCGGAACCGAAAGCGCGAAACTAGAACAAGATCCCCAGCACGGGGCTTGCGTTCCAGTGGCCTATGGTGTAATTGGCAGCACGACTGATTCTGGTTCAGTTAGTCTTGGTTCGAGTCCAGGTAGGCCAGCTCGCAGAGCTCATCTGCAAAGCCCCCGTTGTGTAGCGGCCTAGCACGCTGCCCTCTCAAGGCAGTAGCGCCGGTTCGAATCCGGTCGGGGGTACGGTGATCCACTTCATGGTGATCGCTAGGGCCCCCGTTGTGTAGCGGCCTAGCACGCCGCCCTCTCAAGGCGGTAGCGCCGGTTCGAATCCGGTCGGGGGTACTGTCTGGTCTAAACCACATTGGTCTATGGTGTAATTGGCAGCACGACTGATTCTGGTTCAGTTAGTCTTGGTTCGAGTCCAGGTAGACCAGCTCGGACCTGCGGAAACGCAGGATCCACGCCCCCGTTGTGTAGCGGCCTAGCACGCCGCCCTCTCAAGGCGGTAGCGCCGGTTCGAATCCGGTCGGGGGTACGGGACGACGGCTCCTCGCCTCAGCGGAAACGCTTGAGGCGGGGGGCCGTTTTCGTTGTGCGGCGGGTGCGGGTTCGTCGCGCTCGCTCGCGCCCGCGCGGCGAAGCCGCCCAGGTCACAGCCCCGCGCCCCTGGCGGGGCGTGCACTCAAGGTCGGCCGCGGCGTTGGGGCCGACCCTGGTGTCGTCAGCTGGAGCGGCGCAGGGCCTCCGACAGGCGGCCGGCGGCATCGATGACGGCCTGGGCGTGCATCCGGCCCGGGTGGCGGCTGAGGCGCTCGATGGGGCCGGAGACGGAGACGGCGGCCACCACGCGGTTGGACGGGCCGCGCACCGGCGCGGACACCGAGGCGACGCCCGGCTCGCGCTCGCCGATGGACTGGGCCCAGCCCCGGCGCCGTACGCCGGACAAGGCGGTCGCCGTGAAGCGGGCGCCCTGCAGGCCGCGGTGCAGCCGCTCGGGCTCCTCCCAGGCCATGAGGATCTGGGCGGACGAACCGGCCTTCATCGTGAGCGTGGACCCGACCGGCACCGTGTCCCGCAGGCCGGACAGCCGCTCCGCCGCGGCGACGCAGATGCGCATGTCGCCCTGGCGGCGGTAGAGCTGGGCGCTCTCGCCCGTCACGTCACGGAGGTGGGTGAGCACCGGGCCCGCCGTGGCGAGCAGCCGGTCCTCGCCGGCCGCGGCGGCCAGCTCCGACAGGCGCGGGCCGAGGATGAAGCGGCCCTGCATGTCGCGCGCCACCATACGGTGGTGCTCCAGCGCCACGGCCAGGCGGTGGGCCGTGGGTCGTGCCAGTCCGGTCGCACCGACCAACCCCGCGAGGGTGGCCGGACCGGACTCCAGAGCGCTCAGGACGAGGGCCGCCTTGTCCAGAACGCCGACGCCGCTACTGTTGTCCATGCAACGATACTCGCGTCTCACTCTGTGAAACGCAAGTTCAATTTTCCGTGGAACGCGCCACTCTGGAAGGCACCAAGTCACAACGGCCCGTGACGTAAGGGCCTGGTGGCGGTTGCCCGGAAACCGGGGCGCGGGCGCCGCTTCCTCAAGATCTCTAGTTGGGCCGGCGAGCCGTTGCCGGCCGGAGGGAAAGCGATGGGTAGGACACTCGCGGAGAAGGTCTGGGACGACCACGTCGTCCGGCGCGCAGAGGGCGAGCCCGACCTCCTCTTCATCGATCTGCACCTGCTGCACGAGGTGACCAGCCCACAGGCCTTCGACGGCCTCCGCAAGAGCGGCCGCAGCGTGCGGCGGCTCGACCTGACCATCGCCACCGAGGACCACAACACCCCGACCCTCGACATCGACAAGCCGATCGCCGACCCGGTCTCCCGGGTCCAGCTGGAGACGCTGCGCAAGAACTGCGCGGACTTCGGCGTCCGGCTGCACCCGCTGGGCGACGTCGAGCAGGGCGTCGTGCACGTCGTCGGACCGCAGCTCGGTCTGACCCAGCCCGGCACCACCGTGGTCTGCGGCGACTCGCACACCTCGACGCACGGTGCCTTCGGCGCGCTGGCCTTCGGCATCGGCACCTCCCAGGTGGAGCACGTGCTGGCCACCCAGACGCTGCCGATGGTCCGCCCGAAGACCATGGCGATCACGGTCAACGGCGAGCTGCCCGACGGCGTCACCGCCAAGGACCTGATCCTCGCGATCATCGCGAAGATCGGTACCGGTGGCGGCCAGGGCTACGTCCTGGAGTACCGCGGCGAGGCCATCGAGAAGCTCTCGATGGAGGCCCGCATGACCATCTGCAACATGTCGATCGAGGCCGGCGCCCGCGCGGGCATGATCGCCCCCGACGAGACCACCTTCGCCTACCTCAAGGGCCGCCCGCACGCCCCCGAGGGCGCGGACTGGGACGCGGCGGTCGCGTACTGGAAGACGCTGCGCACCGACGACGACGCCGAGTTCGACGCCGAGGTGGTCATCGAGGCCGCCGAGCTGTCGCCGTTCGTCACCTGGGGCACCAACCCCGGCCAGGGCGCGCCGCTTTCGGCCGTCGTCCCCGACCCGGCTTCGTACGAAGACGCTTCGGAGCGCTTCGCCGCCGAAAAGGCCCTGGAGTACATGGGGTTGGAGGCCGGGCAGCCGCTGCGGTCCATCAAGGTGGACACCGTCTTCGTAGGTTCCTGCACCAACGGCCGCATCGAGGACCTGCGCGCCGCCGCCGAGATCGTCAAGGGCCGCAAAGTCGCCGACGGCGTACGGATGCTGGTCGTCCCGGGCTCCGCGCGGGTCGGTCTGCAGGCCGTCTCCGAGGGCCTGGACGCGGTCTTCAAGGAGGCCGGGGCCGAATGGCGGCACGCGGGCTGCTCGATGTGCCTGGGCATGAACCCCGACCAGCTCGCCCCCGGTGAGCGCTCCGCCTCCACCTCCAACCGCAACTTCGAGGGCCGGCAGGGCAAGGGCGGGCGTACCCACCTGGTGTCCCCGCAGGTCGCCGCCGCGACCGCCGTCACGGGGCACCTCGCCTCCCCGGCCGACCTCGCCGCCGCCGACGCCCTCACGCCCGCTGGAGTCTGATCAGCCATGGAAGCATTCACCACGCACACCGGCCGGGCCGTCCCGCTGCGCCGCAGCAACGTGGACACCGACCAGATCATCCCCGCGCACTGGCTCAAGAAGGTGACCCGGGACGGGTTCGAGGACGGGCTGTTCGAGGCCTGGCGCAAGGACGAGACCTTCGTCCTCAACCAGCCCGAGCGGCAGGGCGCGACCGTACTGGTCGCCGGCCCCGACTTCGGTACCGGTTCCTCCCGCGAGCACGCGGTGTGGGCGCTGCAGAACTACGGCTTCAAGGCCGTGATCTCCTCCCGCTTCGCCGACATCTTCCGCGGCAACTCGCTGAAGAACGGCCTGCTCACCGTGGTCCTCGACCAGCAGACCGTGGACGCGCTGTGGGAGCTGACGGAGAACGACCCGCAGGCCGAGGTCACGGTCGACCTGGAGACCCGCGAGGTGCGCGCCGAGGGCATCACCGCCGCCTTCGAGCTGGACGAGAACTCCCGCTGGCGGCTGCTGAACGGGCTGGACGACATCTCCATCACGCTCCAGAACGAGCAGGACATCGCCGCGTACGAGGCGAAGCGCCCGTCGTTCAAGCCGCGGACGGTCCAGGTCTGACCCCGAGGCCGTAGCGAGGTCGACTTTCGGCCACCCGCAGACACTCCCCGTACCCCCGATCGGACCGATCGGGGGTACGGCCGTGTCGGGGCCCGGGCGGTGTCCTGCGAGGCGGCAACTTCCCACGTTACGCAGGTGGTTGGCGGGGTACGTGAGTCATCGGACGGCCTCCTGGGCGGCGGCCCGAGGGGGCGTGTGGGGCGGCAGTTGCCCCCTGCGCAGGCGACAACTCGCCCCAGATGGCACAATCTGTGCATGGAACACGACGGCCAACTCCAGCTCTATGCGGCGGTCGCGTCCCGGCTCAAGGAAGCGCACACAAGAGTGCGCGCACTGCAAGTCCCGGAGGGCGTACGGATGGCGCTGACCCGGAAGCTGCTGGTCATTACGGCCGCGGCCAAGCACGATCCCGCCGGTGCGGCAAGGCGTCTGGAGCGGTTCACGGAGGATCTCGACGATGGTCGGTTCTCCGACGGGCAACGCTGAACAGGCCGGGACAGTCGAGTCCGTTGCGGCACAAGGGTGATTAGCCCGTTTCGTGTTTGATTTGCGGTATATATCTGCCTAACGTGCGAAAAAGCTTGAACATTCTCGTTCTGGCGAGGTCTCCGAAGGGGAAGACGTGAACAAGGCGCAGCTCGTAGAAGCGATTGCCGACAAGATGGGGGGGCGGCAGCAGGCCGCCGACGCCGTCGACGCGGTTCTGGACGCCATCGTCCGCGCGGTGGTCGCGGGCGACCGGGTCTCGGTCACCGGATTCGGTTCCTTCGAGAAGGTCGACCGCCCGGCACGCTACGCCCGTAACCCTCAGACGGGCGAGCGGGTTCGGGTCAAGAAGACCTCCGTTCCGCGCTTCCGCGCCGGTCAGGGCTTCAAGGACCTGGTCAGCGGCTCGAAGAAGCTCCCGAAGAACGACATCGCGGTCAAGAAGGCGCCCAAGGGCAGCCTCTCCGGCCCGCCGCCCACCATCTCCAAGGCCGCCGGCAAGAAGGCCGCCGCCAAGAAGACGACGGCCGCGGGCAAGAAGGCCGCCGCCAAGAAGACCACGGGCGCGGCGAAGAAGACGGCCACGGCGGCGAAGAAGACCACGACCACGGCGAAGACCGCCGCCAAGAAGGCCCCCGCGAAGAAGTCGGCCGGCACCACGGCGAAGAAGACCACCGCGCAGACGGCCCCGGCGAAGAAGGCCACGGCCAAGAAGGCGCCGGCCAAGAAGTCGACCGCGCGCAAGACCACCGCCAAGAAGGCCACCGCACGCAAGAAGTGACGGGCGGCGGCACCCAGGGCACTCACACGCCGGGCCGGACTCCCTCGGGAGTCCGGCCCGCGGCCTGTTCCGGAGTGCCGCTCAGAGCGTGATCAGCGTGATCAGCGTGATCCGCGGGCCCTCGCCCGGCCCCCGCGACCCCTCGGTCTCGATCCGCACCCGCTGCCCGGGCCGTAGCAGCCGCAGGCCGCCCGCGTCGAACGCCGCCGCGTCGAACGGCACCGGAGTGCCGTCGTCCAGCAGCACCTGCCCGCTGCGGCTGTCGGGGTCGTACGTGTAAGCGGTCGCCTGCATGACGGCAGCCTACTGCTCGGCGATCAGCAGCCGCGCCGCGGCCGCGGCCGTCCGCGGCCCCACCCCCAGCGCCAGCGCGGCGCGCAGATCCTCGCCGGTGTCGACGTCCTGGCGTACGGAATCCACCGCGTCGAGCCCGAGTTCCACCGCCCCCGACGCGCGATGTCCGCGGCGGGAATCCGGGCCGAAGAACGGGTCCAGCGCGCGGCCCGGGGCGGCGGCCAGCAGCGTCGTGCCGAGCGCGGCCGCGTCCGGCAGAAAAGAACGCGGGAATTGCGCCGCCGCATTCAGTACCCGGGCCAATTCGGCCGGCCGGAGCGCCGGGAGATCGGCGTTCAGCGCCGCCACCGGACTTCCGGGGCGCGCGGCCCGTACGGCCGCCGCCGCGTGGGCCAGGGCCGTGTTCAGGCCGCCGCCCGGCTCGTCGGAGACGACGCCGGCGCCGAGCGCGGCCAGCTCCCGACCCGCCCGGGAATCGTCCGTGACGACTGCCACATCCGCCACCGCCGGGCAGGACAGCGCCGCCGCCACGGTGTCCAGGGCGAACGCCAGCGCGAGGTCCGGCCGTACCGCGTCGTCCGCCGTGTCCGACAGCCTGCTCTTGGCCCGGGCCAAGGGCTTCACGGGCACGACCAAGGTCCACTGCACAGGCGATCCGTCCCTCTCTTGTCGCGCTCATTGTCACCCGGGGGCAGTGGTCACCGGGTGGCCGGGGCGTACCGTGTCCTCGACAGACCGGTGGCCCGGGGCGACACTTGTGCGGCTCCCCTGCCCCGCCCAGGCCCTAGAGGAAGGTGTCCGCGTGCCCCGCCGCAGAATCGGCTTCTGGTACCGCTTGGCCGCGGTGATCTGCAAACCGCCGCTGGTGATACTGCTCAAGCGGGACTGGCGGGGAATGGAGAACATTCCGGCCGAAGGTGGATTCATCACCGCCGTGAATCACAATTCCCACATCGATCCCCTCGGATACGCGCACTATCAGTACAACACCGGCCGCCTTCCCCGTTTCCTGGCAAAGAGCGGACTTTTCAAGGAGGGGTTCGTCGGCGCCGCGATGCGCGGCACCGGGCAGATTCCCGTCTACCGGGAGAGCACGGACGCGCTCAGCGCCTTCCGGGCCGCGATCGACGCCGTGGAGCGCGGCGAGTGCGTCGCCTTCTATCCCGAGGGCACCCTCACCCGCGACCCCGACGGCTGGCCCATGACCGGCAAGACCGGCGCCGCGCGCGTCGCCCTGCAGACCAGGTGCCCGGTCATCCCGGTCGCCCAGTGGGGCTGCAACGAACTGCTGCCGCCGTACGCCAAGAAGCCGCGCCTGCTGCCGCGCAAGACCCACCACGTGCTGGCCGGCCCGCCCGTCGACCTCTCCCGGTTCTACGGCCAGGAGATGACCGCGGAGGTGCTGAAGGAGGCCACCGAGGTCATCATGGCCGCCGTCACCCGCCAGCTGGAGGAGATCCGCGGCGAGAAGGCGCCCGAGACGCCCTACGACCCGCGCCGCGAGCGGATCGAACAGCGGCGCCGCACCCAGGCGCAGACGCGGGGGCGCGCCCAGGCACAGACGCACGGCAAACAGGCAGAAGGGCAGGGCACGTGAGCAAGCCCGTCAAGGCGGCCGTCTTCGGCACCGGGTCGTGGGGCACCGCGTTCGCTGTGATCCTCGCCGACGCGGGATGCGAGGTCACCCTGTGGGCGCGGCGCCCGCAGCTCGTCGACGCCGTCAACTCCACCCGGACCAACCCGGACTACCTGCCGGGCGTGGAACTCCCCGAGAACGTCCGGGCCACCACCGACGCCGCCGAGGCCGCGGCCGGCGCCGACTTCACCGTGCTGGCGATCCCCTCCCAGACGGCCCGCGAGAACCTCGCGAAGTGGCGCCCGCTGCTCGCCCCGGACACCGTCCTGGTCTCCCTGATGAAGGGCGTCGAACTCGGCTCCGCGATGCGGATGAGCGAGGTCGTCGAGGACGTCGCCGAGGTGGGCGCCGACCGGGTCGCCGTGGTCACCGGCCCCAACCTGGCCCGGGAGATCGCCGCCCGGATGCCGGCGGCCGCCGTCGTCGCCTGCACCGACGAGGCCGTCGCCCGGCGCCTCCAGGCCGCCTGCCACACCCCGTACTTCCGCCCGTACACCAACACCGACGTCATCGGCTGCGAACTCGGCGGCGCGGTGAAGAACGTCATCGGGCTCGCCGTCGGCATCGCGGACGGCATGGGCCTCGGCGACAACGCCAAGGGCTCGCTCATCACCCGGGGCCTCGCCGAGACCACCCGGCTCGGTGTCGCGCTCGGCGCCGACCCGCTGACCTTCTCCGGGCTCGCGGGCCTGGGCGACCTGGTGGCGACCTGCTCCTCGCCGCTGTCCCGGAACCACACCTTCGGCACCAACCTCGGCAAGGGCATGACCCTGGAGGAGACCATCGCGGTCACCCAGCAGACCGCCGAGGGCGTCAAGTCCTGCGAGTCGGTGCTGGATCTGGCCCGCCGGCACGACATCGACATGCCGATCACCGAGACGGTCTTCGAGATCGTGCACGAGGGCAAGCCCCCGGTGGTCGCCGTCAAGGAGCTGATGTCGCGCAGCGCGAAGCCCGAGCGACGCTGAGCCACCCTCGCCCGTTTGCCCGGGGCGGACGCTGTGACGCGGTCCGGGGGGCGGGTACTCTCGACGCGATATGAGCACCGAGAACCTCCCCCAGAGCCCCGAGCAGCCGTCCCGCAAGCCGCGGGTCGCCGTCGTGTTCGGCGGGCGCAGCTCCGAACACGGGATCTCCGTGGTCACCGCCGGCGCCGTCCTCGCCGCCCTCGACCGGACCAAGTACGAGGTCCTGCCGATCGGCATCACGACGGACGGCCGGTGGGCCCTCACCGCCGACGAGCCCGAACGCATGGCGATCACCGAGCGGCGCACGCCGACGGTGGAGCAGCTCGCCGACCCGGTCGAGGGCGCCGTGGTGCTCTCCGTCGACCCCGCCAACCGCGAGGTCGTCTACAGCGAACCGGGCTCGGTGCCCAAGGCGCTCGGCGAGGTCGACGTCGTCTTCCCCGTCCTGCACGGCCCCTACGGGGAGGACGGCACCCTGCAGGGGCTCCTTGAGCTGTCCGGGGTGCCGTACGTCGGCTCGGGCGTGCTGGCCTCGGCGGTCGGCCAGGACAAGGACTACATGAAGCGGGTGTTCACCTCCTTCGGGCTCAAGGTCGGCCCGTACGTGGTGATCCGCCCGCGCGAGTGGGAGCGGGACGCCTCCGCCGCCCGCGAGAAGATCGTCGACTTCGCCGGCGAGCACGGCTGGCCGCTGTTCGTGAAGCCCGCGCGCGCGGGCTCGTCGATCGGCATCACCAAGGTGGACGGCCTCGACGGGCTCGACGAGGCGATCGCCGAGGCCCGCCGCCACGACCCGAAGATCCTGGTCGAGGCGGCGCTCACCGGCCGCGAGATCGAGTGCGGGGTGCTGGAGTTCGAGGACGGCCCGCGGGCCTCCGTACCCGCCGAGATCCCGCCGCCGAGCGCGCACGCGTACTACGACTTCGAGGCCAAGTACATCGACTCCACGCCCGGTCTGGTGCCCGCGCCGCTCACCGACGAGGAGACGGCTCAGGTCCAGCGGCTCGCGGTCGAGGCGTTCGAGGCGGCGTCCTGCGAAGGGCTGGTCCGCGCGGACTTCTTCCTCACCGACGACGGCGAGTTCGTGATCAACGAGATCAACACGCTGCCCGGCTTCACGCCCATCTCGATGTACCCGCAGATGTGGCAGGCCAGCGGGGTCAGCTACCCGGAGCTGGTGGACCGGCTGGTGCAGGCCGCGCTGAACCGGCCGACGGGGCTGCGCTGAAGCAGCGTGCCGCTACAGGGCCGCTACAGGGCGATCCCTTCGGGGATCGCCTTCTTCACGGCCGGGGCCAGGTCGATCAGCACGCTGGAACTGTCCCGGCCCTCGGGCACGGTGACCTCGATGTACGCCTCCCGGTTGGCGGTGGTGAACCGGTACGACCCGTCGTCCTGCTTCTCCATCAGCCAGTCGACGCCGTTCACCCCGCCGGCCACCGCGTCCGCGTCCCCGCCCTCGGCCACCTTCGGGTCGACCATCTTCGGCGGCCGGGTGACACCACAGCGCAGTATGATCAGCGGGTTTCCCCAGCCCGCCGTGAGCTTGGAGGCGGGCTCGGGATCCTTGCGGCTCTGGCCGTCCACCTTCGACGGCACGGCCTCGTCCAGGTCCTCGCAGAGCGAGACGACCTTCGCGTCCGGGCTGGGCACCGCCGCCGAAGCGCCGCCGTCCGCCGCGGAGCAGCCCGCGACGGCGGTCAGCAGGACGAGCAGGGGCGGACCGAGCAGCCGGTGACGGAAGGAGTTCACCGGCACAGGGTAGACGGGTACTAGAGATGGACGACCGGGCAGGTCAGGGTGCGGGTGATGCCGTCCACTTGCTGGACCTTGGCGACCACCATGCGGCCCAGGTCGTCGACGGTGTCGGCCTGGGCGCGCACGATGACGTCGTAGGGTCCGGTCACGTCCTCGGCCTGGATCACCCCCGGCAGTTCGGCGATCGTCTCGGCGACGGCCGACGCCTTGCCGACCTCGGTCTGGATCAGGATGTACGCCTGTACCACGGAACCTCCAGGGCGGCCACGAGGATCATGTGGGGAAAAGGAACGCCACGGTATCGCGTCGCCCCGCGCCGCGGGGAGACCTGCGGGGCAGGGGTCTCGCGCGCCGGTACACGCGCCGGTACACGCGCTGGGACGCGCGCCGGGACCCCGTGGACGTCACCCGGTACACCACCCTGATACATCACCTTGGTACACCAGCCTTGGTGCACGACCTCGGTGCACCGGCTCTGGTGCACGGTTTCGGTGCACGACCTTGGTGCACGGCCTTGGTGCACGACCTTGGTACACACAGACGACGCGCGACCGGGTACGGACCGGGACGGAAGGGGAGCAGGACCATGAAGGGCACTGTTGGTGAGCTCGGGGAGTTCGGGCTCATCAGGGAGCTCACCTCCCGTCTCACCACCACCCCGGCGGTCCGGATCGGCCCCGGCGACGACGCCGCGGTGGTCGCCGCGCCCGACCGGCGGGTGGTGGCCACCACCGACATACTCGTGGAGGGCCGGCACTTCCGCCGTGACTGGTCCACCGCCTACGACGTCGGCCGCAAGGCCGCGGCCCAGAACCTGGCCGACATCGCGGCGATGGGCGCCGTGCCGACCGCGCTGCTGCTCGGCCTGGTGGTCCCCGCCGAATGCCCCGTCACCTGGCCGACCGAGCTGATGGACGGGCTGCGCGACGAGTGCCAGGTCGCCGGGGCCGCGGTGGTCGGCGGCGACGTGGTGCGCGGCGACACCATCACCGTGTCCATCACCGCCCTCGGCGACCTGCGCGGCCAGGAACCGGTGACCCGGGCCGGCGCCCGCCCCGGCGACCTGGTCGCGGTGACCGGCTGGCTCGGCTGGTCCGCCGCCGGGTTCGCCGTACTCTCGCGGGGCTTCCGTTCCCCGCGCGCCTTCGTCGAGGCGCACCGGCGCCCGGAGCCGCCGTACCACGCCGGGCCGGCCGCCGCCGGGCTCGGCGCGACCGCCATGTGCGACGTCAGCGACGGGCTGATCGCGGACCTGGGCCACATCGCGGCGGCGAGCAAGGTCAGGATCGACATCCGCTCCGGGCAGCTCGACATCCCGTCCCAGATGAACGACATCGGCCAGGCCGTCGGCGTCGACCCGATGCAGTGGGTGCTGACCGGGGGAGAGGACCACGCGATCGTGGCCACCTTCGGTCCGGAGGTGAAGCTGCCCGCCCGCTGGAAGGTCATCGGCGAGGTCCTGCACCCCTCGGCGCTGCCCCAGGTGACCGTCGACGGGGCGCCCTGGGCCAGTGCCGGCGGCTGGGACCACTTCGGAGGGGAGATCGAGGGATGAACGCGGCGCCCCCGAGGGTCCTGACGGTGGCCGGCTCCGACTCCGGCGGCGGCGCCGGCATCCAGGCCGACCTGAAGACGATGCTCGCGCTCGGCACCCACGGCATGAGCGTGATCACGGCGGTGACCGCGCAGAACTCCCTGGGCGTGCAGGGCGCCTGGGAACTGCCCGTCGAGGCGGTCCGGGCCCAGTACCGCAGCGTCGTCGACGACATCGGCGTCCAGGCGGTCAAGACCGGCATGCTCGCCTCGGCGCCGCTGGTCGAGACGGTCGCCGAGCTGATCGCGGCGACGGACGCGCCCGCGGTGATCGACCCGGTGGGCGTCTCCAAGCACGGGGACGCGCTGCTGGCCGCCTCGGCCCTGGACTCCGTACGCACCAAGCTGCTGCCGGTCGCCACCGTCGCCACCCCGAACCTGGACGAGGTGGCGCAGATCACCGGGGTCCGGGTGGAGTCGGAGGACGGGATGCGGCGGGCCGCGGCGGCCCTGCTCGCGTTCGGACCGCGCTGGGCGCTGATCAAGGGCGGTCATCTGCCCGGGGACCCCGTCGACCTGCTCACCGACGGTACGGAGGAGCACTGGCTGCGGGCCCCGCGCCACGACAACCGGCACACCCACGGCACGGGCTGCACCCTCGCCTCCGCGATCGCGTCGCAGCTGGCGCACGGCCGCTCGGTGCCGGAGGCGGTGGCGGCGGCCAAGGAGTACGTCACCGGGGCGATCGCGGCCGGGTTCGCGCTGGGCGGCGGGATCGGTCCGGTGGATCACGGGTGGGCGCTGGGGCGGGGCTGACGGCGTACGGCGTGCACGGCACGTCGGCGCCGGTACCGTCGTTCGGTACCGTCGTTCGGTACCGACGCCGGCGCGGTCAGGCGCGCACGGCAAGAAGCCGGCCCACCCTGAGGTGGACCGGCTTGATGCAGCGAACCGACAGTGGCCGCGCGCTGTTGCTGAGCGTCAGCGCGAGACCTTGCCGGCCTTGATGCACGAGGTGCAAGCGTTCACGCGCTTCGGCGTCCCGCCCACCACGGTACGAACACGCTGGATGTTGGGGTTCCAGCGGCGGGACGTACGGCGGTGCGAGTGCGAGATGTTGTTGCCGAAGCCCGGCCCCTTGCCGCAGACGTCGCAGTTGGCAGCCACGGGTCACTCCAAAGACTTCAGATGCACTTACGGTTGATCCCGGCATGCCGGAATCGAGGTCTCGGGCTCTTGCGAGCGACCGTGATCTGAGTGGCGGTGCCAGGGGGAATGGCCCGATCGGGATCGGGCAACCGGAGCAGCATACAACGACTGCGTCCGTACAACGAAACTACCATGCCTGATCAGGCTCCTGCTCCGGCCCTGGTCCGGCCCTGTTCCGGCGGACGGCGCCCCGGGGTCTACGCTGCGTGCCACGTCCAGGCCCCGGGTCCAGGTGATCCAGCAGTTCAGGGAGGCGCAGGTGGCGCAGGTGCCGCAGAGGTTCTTCGACGCTCTGGCGGTGCGCACCTGGTGCGGTCTGGCGCTGAGCGCGCTGGGGCGGGCGCGCGAGGATATCGACGCGATCAACGTCTACCCGGTCGCCGACGGGGACACCGGCACCAACCTGTACCTGACGGTGGAGTCGGCCGCGGCGGCGGTGGAGGCGGTGTTCTCGGGGCACGAGGCGGGGGACGCCGGGCCCGGCCGGGGGCCCTCGCTGGCGGAGGCCGCGCGGGCGATGGCGCACGGCGCGCTGATCGGCGCGCGGGGCAACTCCGGGACGATCCTGGCGCAGCTGCTGCGCGGCATGGCGCAGGTGCTCGCGGAGCGGGGGGAGGGGACGCGTGCCGAGGAGACGGGGAACGAGGGGACGCGTGCCGAGGAGACGGGGATCGAGGGGGCGCGCACCGAGGCGCCCGAGCTGCGGCGCGCGCTGCGCCGCGCGGCCGACTCCGCTCGGCAGGCCGTCGCCCACCCGGTCGAGGGCACGGTCCTGACCGTCGCCTCGGCCGCCGCCGACGCGGCGGACCGCGCGCGGGGCGGCTGCGACGCCGTGGCCCGCGCGGCCTACGAGGGTGCCCGGACGGCGCTGGCCGCGACCCCGGGGCAACTGCCCGCCCTGGAACGCGCCGGAGTGGTCGACGCGGGCGGGCACGGCCTGGTGACGGTGCTGGCGGCGCTGGTGGAGACGCTCACGGGGGAGATTCCGGCCCAGGCTCCGGGGCCGTACACGCGCGTGGGAGACACGGAAGGGGAGTGCCCTTCGGGCGAGGGCGGCCCCGCCTTCGAGGTGATCTACCTCCTGGAGGCCGAGGACGCGGCCGTCGCGCGGCTGCGGCAGCGGCTGGACGCCCTCGGGGACTCCCTGGTCGTGGTCGGCGGCGACGGACTGTGGAACGTCCACGTGCACGTCGACGACGCGGGCGCCGCCGTGGAGGCGGGCGTCGAGGCGGGCCGGCCGTACCGCATCCGGATCACCCACTTCGGGCAGGGTGACGTCCACACCACCGGAGGCGGGCGCCCGCCCCGGGAGCGGGCCCAGCGGGCCGTGGTGGCGGTGGTGCCCGGCGAGGGGCTGGCCGGGCTCTACACGGAGGCCGGGGCGCGGGCCGTGCTGGCGCGTCCGGGGGAGCCGCCCGCCAGCGGCGAGCTGGCCGAGGCCGTCCGCCGGGCGCACGCGCGCGAGGTGGTCCTGCTGCCGAACGACGCCGAACTGCGGCACACCGCCGCCGCGGCCGCCGACCAGGTCCGGGCGGAGGGCGTCCGGGTCGCCCTCATCCCGACCCGCTCCGCGGTCCAGGGCATCGCCGCGCTCGCCGTGCACGAACCCGGCCGGCGCTTCGACGAGGACGTCGTGGCGATGACCTCGGCGGCCGGCGCGACCCGGTACGCCGAGGTGGCCGTCGCCGAACGCCAGGCGTGGACCACGGCCGGCATCTGCCAGGCCGGGGACGTCCTCGGCCTGGTCGACGGCGACGTGGCGGTGATCGGCTCCGACGTGACCGCCACCGCGACGACCGTGCTCGACCGGATGCTGGCGGCCGGCGGCGAACTGGTCACCCTCGTCCTCGGCGACGACGCCCCCGAGGAGGTGGCCGGTCACCTGGAGACGCGGGTCAGGGAGGCCTACCTCGCGGTGGACACGGTGGTCTACCGGGGCGGGCGGCAGGGATCGCTGCTGCTCATCGGCGTGGAGTAGCGCAGTGTCCGGGCGGGCTGGGCGGGCGTTGTCAGTGCCGTGGTGTGCAATGGATCTCGTGCCCGCACTGCGAGAACCCCTGAAGAAGGTCCTCGGCCCCGCCACCGCGAAGGTGATGGCCGAGCACCTCGGCCTGCACACCGTCGGTGACCTGCTCCACCACTACCCGCGCAGATACGAGGAGCGCGGGCAGCTCACCCACCTCGCCGACCTCCCCATGGACGAACACGTCACGGTGGTCGCCCAGGTCGCCGACGCCCGCCTGCACACGTTCGCCTCGGCCAAGGCCCCGCGCGGCAAGGGGCAGCGCCTCGAAGTGACCATCACCGACGGCAGCGGCCGGCTCACGCTGGTCTTCTTCGGCAACGGCGTCCACAAACCCCACAAGGACCTGCTGCCGGGCACCCGCGCGATGTTCTCCGGCAAGGTCTCCGTCTTCAACCGCAAGCTCCAACTGGCCCATCCGGCCTACGAGTTGCTACGAGGAGACAGCGAGGAGACGGTGGAGAGCTGGGCCGGCGCCCTCATCCCGCTCTACCCCGCCACCGCCAAGCTGGAGTCCTGGAAGCTCGCCAAGGCGATCCAGACGGTGCTGCCCGCCGCCCAGGAGGCCGTCGACCCGCTCCCCGCGTCCCTGCGCGAGGGACGCGGCCTGGTCTCCCTCCCCGAGGCCCTGCTCAAGATCCACCGCCCGCACACCCAGGCCGACATCGCCGACGCCCGCGCCCGCCTGAAGTGGGACGAGGCGTTCGTCCTCCAGGTCGCCCTGGCCCGCCGCCGGCACGCCGAGACCCAGCTCCCCGCCGTCCCCCGCGAACCCAGGCCCGACGGCCTGCTGACCGCCTTCGACGACCGCCTCCCCTTCACCCTCACCGAGGGGCAGCGGAAGGTCTCCGCCGAGATCTTCACCGACCTGGCCACGGACCACCCGATGCACCGGCTGCTCCAAGGGGAGGTCGGCAGCGGCAAGACGATGGTCGCCCTGCGCGCCATGCTCGCCGTGGTCGACGCCGGGGGACAGGCCGCGATGCTCGCGCCCACCGAAGTGCTGGCCCAGCAGCACCACCGGTCGGTCGTGGAGATGATGGGCGAGCTGGCCGAAGGGGGCATGCTCGGCGGCTCCGAGCACGCCACCAAGGTCGTACTGCTCACCGGCTCGATGGGCACCGCCGCCCGCCGCCGGGCCATGCTCGACCTGGCCACCGGCGAGGCCGGCATCGTGATCGGCACCCACGCGCTGATCGAGGACAAGGTCCAGTTCCACGACCTCGGCCTGGTCGTCGTCGACGAACAGCACCGCTTCGGCGTCGAGCAGCGCGACGCCCTGCGCGGCAAGGGCAAGCAGCCGCCCCACCTGCTCGTGATGACCGCCACGCCCATCCCGCGCACGGTCGCCATGACCGTCTTCGGCGACCTGGAGACCTCCGTGCTGGACCAGCTCCCGGCCGGCCGCTCCCCGATCGCCAGCCATGTCGTCCCCGCCGCCGACAAACCGCACTTCCTGGCGCGCGCCTGGGAACGGGTGCGCGAGGAGGTGGAGAACGGCCACCAGGCGTACGTGGTCTGCCCGAGGATCGGTGACGAGGAGGAGACACCCAAGACCGCGAAGAAGGGCGGCCCCCCGCAGGACGACGGGGACAAGCGCCCCCCGCTCGCCGTCCTGGACGTCGCCGGCCAACTCGCCGAGGGCCCGCTGAGCGGCCTCAAGGTCGAGGTCCTGCACGGCCGGATGCAGCCCGACGACAAGGACGCCGTCATGCGCCGCTACGCCGCGGGCGAGACCGACGTCCTGGTCGCCACCACCGTCATCGAGGTCGGCGTCAACGTCCCCAACGCCACCGCGATGGTCATCATGGACGCGGACCGCTTCGGCGTCTCCCAGCTGCACCAGCTGCGCGGCCGGGTGGGCCGCGGCTCGGCCCCCGGTCTGTGCCTGCTGGTCACCGAGATGCCCGAGGCCAGTGCCGCCCGCCAGCGCCTCGACGCCGTCGCCTCCACCCTGGACGGCTTCGAGCTGTCCCGCATCGACCTGGAACAGCGCCGGGAGGGTGACGTCCTCGGCCAGGCCCAGTCCGGGGCCCGTACGTCCCTCAGGGTGCTGGCCGTCATCGAGGACGAGGAGATCATCGCGGAGGCCAGAGCGGAGGCGGCGGCGCTGGTGGCGGCCGACCCGGAGCTGACCAGCCTCCCCGGTCTGCGCACGGCCCTGGACGCCCTCCTGGACGAGGAGAGGGAACAGTACTTGGAGAAGGGCTGAGGGCAGTCGCCCCCAGGGGCGCGAGGCGATGATCGATATGCGGCCACCGCCGCGTCCGCGCGACCAGCCACACTGAAACCGAAAGCCGCTCACCACCAAGGACCACACATGACCCGCGTGATCGCCGGCGAAGCCGGCGGACGCCGCCTGGCCGTCCCGCCGGGGACCGGCACCCGCCCCACCTCCGACCGAGCCCGCGAGGGCCTCTTCTCCACCTGGCAGGCCCTCCTCGGCGGCCCCCTGGACGGCGAGCGGGTCCTCGACCTGTACGCCGGCTCCGGCGCCGTCGGCCTGGAAGCCCTCTCCCGGGGCGCCGGCCACGTCCTCCTCGTGGAGGCCGACGCGAGAGCGGTCCGCACCGTCCGGGAGAACGTGAAGACGCTCCGCCTCCCCGGTGCCGAGGTCAGGGCGGGCAAGGCCCAGCAGATCGTCCAGACCCCGCCGGAGGACCCGTACGACCTGGTCTTCCTGGATCCGCCGTACGCCGTGTCCGACGACGATCTTCGGGAGATCCTGCTCACACTCCGCGCCCAGGGCTGGCTCGCGGACGACGCCCTCGTCACCGTGGAGCGCAGCACCAGGGGCGGGGAGTTCCGGTGGCCGGAGGGGTTCGACGCGATCCGGGCCCGTCGCTACGGCGAGGGAACGTTTTGGTACGGTCGCGCCGCCTCCACGTGCGAAGACGCACGATGACCGGACTCGAGAGCGAGGGATCTCAAGTGCGCCGCGCCGTCTGTCCCGGGTCGTTCGACCCGATCACCAACGGACATCTGGACATCATCGCCCGGGCCTCCCGGCTGTACGACGAGGTCTACGTCGCCGTGATGATCAACCAGTCCAAGAAGGGCCTCTTCGAGATCGAGGAGCGGATCGACCTCATCGGCCGGGTGACCGCCGAGTACGGCAACGTCCGCGTCGAGTCCTTCCACGGCCTCCTCGTCGACTTCTGCAAGGAGCGCGAGATCCCGGCCATCGTCAAGGGCCTGCGCGCGGTCAGCGACTTCGACTACGAACTCCAGATGGCCCAGATGAACAACGGGCTCTCGGGCGTGGAGACCCTTTTCATGCCCACCAACCCCACCTACAGCTTCCTGTCCTCCTCGCTGGTCAAGGAGGTCGCGACCTGGGGCGGCGACGTCTCCCACCTGGTGCCCCCGCTGGTCCACGACGCCCTCGCCGAACGGCTGCGCAAGGACTGACCCCGGGGCGGTGTCCGGCGCCCGCCCCGGAGCCGTACAGTCGTCCCGTCCGTCTCCAACACAGCTGTAGAGAGTGGCGAGCACACGGTGGACGTGCAGAAGAAGCTGGACGAGATCGTCTCGACGGTCTCCGGCGCCCGATCCATGCCCATGTCGGCCTCCTGCGTGGTCAACCGCGCCGACCTGCTCTCCCTGCTGGAAGAGGTGCGGGCCGCGCTGCCCGGCTCCCTCGCGCAGGCCCAGGAGCTGATCGGCGACCGCGAGCAGCTGGTGGAGCAGGCCCGCCAGGAGGCCGAGCGCATCATCGAGAGCGCGCACGCCGAACGCGGCTCGCTGATCTCCGACATGGAGGTGGTCCGCCGCTCCCAGGCCGAGGCCGACCGCATCCTCACCGAGGCCCGCCGCGAGGCCGAGGAGATCCGCGCCGAGGCCGACGACTACGTCGACTCCAAGCTCGCCAACTTCGAGGTCGTCCTCACCAAGACGCTCGGCTCGGTCGGCCGGGGCCGCGAAAAACTCCTCGGCACCGGTCCGGGCGTGGACGAGAACGGCTACGAGGACGAGGACGCCCCCGAGCGCAGCCACGACCCGGAGACCCTGCGCCGCGACGCCGACGCCTACGTCGACGTCAAACTGGGCGCCTTCGAGGCGGTGCTGGCCAAGACCCTGGAGGCGGTCGGCCGCGGCCGGCAGAAGCTGCACGGCCGGATCGCCACCGACGACCTCGGCGCCCTCGCCGACGACACCACCACCCGCCAGCACTCCAGCGACGCCGACTACCTCGCCGACCTGGCCGCCCTCGCCGACAGCGACGCCGCCGCCGAGCAGTCCCGGCAGCAGGAGTACACCGAGCAGCAGCAGCAGCAGCAACAGCAGCAGCCGTTGGCGGCGGCCCAAGCGGCCCCGGCCGACCAGACCGCGTACGGCTACGCCCAGCAGCAGCCCGACCCGTACGGCGGCTACCCGCAGGCCGATCCCTACGCCGGCCAGCAGGACGCGTACGGCTACCAGCAGGCCGATCCCTATGCGTACCAGGGCTACGACGCCCAGCAGCAGGGCTACGACCCCCAGCAGGCCGCCTACGACCCCCAGCAGCCCGCGTACGACGCGCAGCAGCCCGGCTACGCCCAGCCCCAGCAGCCCGCCCAGGCCCTCGACGAGACCAGCCTCTTCGACACCAGCATGATCAGCGCGGAGCAGTTGAGGGCCTACGAGCAGGGCCGGGGACTGTAGCCCTCCGCGGCGCCGTCCACAGCCCCGCCACCGGATTGGGCCGTGAGGGAAAGGTCCAGTATCCTGGCTCTTCGGTCGTGTGTAACCACGCGATCCGCGCTGCCCGCGGCACCACGGGGCGGCGCCCCTCTCAGCACAAAGCTCCAGGACCGAAAGTTGGAATGGCTCTGAACGCCCGCCTCGACCACCGCAACCCCCTCGTGTTCGACACGCACGAGCTGGGACGGCGTCCTGGTGCGCTGCAGCGCCTGACCCGCACGGTCGACGCTCCCCAGGACCTCGGTATCAAGGGAGTCATCGGAGTGCCGGAAGGCGCCCCGGTGGAGCTGGAGCTCCGGCTGGAGTCGGTCATGGAAGGGGTGCTCGTCACAGGCACCGCCCGTGCCGCGGCCGAGGGGGAGTGCGTAAGGTGTCTGGAGCCGGTCGAGCTGGAGCTCGAAGCGGACTTCCAGGAACTCTTCTCGTACCCTGACGCCGACGACCGGGGCCGCGTGATCGCGGAACCGGGCGACGACGCCGAGGACGACGAGGAGAGGTTCTTCCTCGAGGACGGCCTGTTCGACCTCGAACCGTTGCTGCGTGATGCGGTGGTGCTCGCACTGCCGATGCAGCCGGTGTGCCAGGAAGACTGCCCGGGACTGTGCGCCGAATGCGGCGTGCGCCTGGCGGACGACCCGGACCACCACCATGACGCCGTCGACATCCGTTGGGCGGCTTTGCAGGGACTCGCCGGTTCACTCGGAGACGGCGAGAAGGACGACATGAGCGGCGCCGAACCGGGCGTCGACGAGAAGCAGGAGAAGTAGCCGTGGCTGTTCCGAAGCGGAAGATGTCGCGCAGCAACACGCGCCACCGCCGGTCGCAGTGGAAGGCTGCGGTCCCCACCCTGGTTGCGTGCGAGCGCTGCCACGAGCCCAAGCTGCAGCACATCGCGTGCCCGTCGTGCGGCACCTACAACAAGCGCCAGGTCCTCGAGGTCTGAGCGGCTGGTGAGAGGCACTGTGTCCACGCCGAAGAAAAACTCTGCGGAGCACCAGGCCTCGTCCCACACGCTTCTGGAAGGGCGGCTCGGGTACAAGCTCGAGTCCGCCCTTCTGGTGCGCGCGCTGACCCACCGTTCCTACGCGTACGAGAACGGCGGTCTGCCGACGAACGAGCGGCTGGAGTTCCTCGGGGACTCCGTGCTCGGTCTCGTCGTCACCGACACGCTGTACCGCACCCACCCCGACCTGCCCGAAGGCCAGCTGGCCAAGTTGCGGGCCGCGGTGGTCAACTCGCGTGCGCTGGCGGAGGTCGGTCGCGGGCTGGAACTGGGCTCCTTCATCCGGCTCGGCCGCGGTGAAGAGGGCACGGGCGGCCGGGACAAGGCATCCATCCTCGCCGACACCCTCGAAGCGGTGATCGGCGCGGTCTACCTCGACCAGGGCCTGGACGCGGCGGCGGAGCTGGTGCACCGCCTGTTCGACCCCCTGATCGAGAAGTCCTCCAACCTCGGCGCCGGCCTGGACTGGAAGACCAGTCTCCAGGAGCTGACCGCGACCGAAGGGCTCGGCGTCCCCGAGTACCTGGTCACGGAGACCGGCCCCGACCACGAGAAGACCTTCACTGCTGCCGCCCGCGTCGGAGGCGTCTCGTACGGCACCGGCACCGGCCGCAGCAAGAAGGAAGCGGAGCAGCAGGCCGCCGAGTCCGCGTGGCGGTCCATCCGGGCCGCGGCGGACGAGCGTGCCAAGGCGGCCGGGGAAGCCAAGGCCGAGGAAGCCAAGGCCGAGGCGGCCGGGGCCGCCGCGGAGAGCGTCGACGTACCGTCGCCCTCCGCCTGATCCGTTTCGAGAAGACGAGCGTCCCGAGCGCCCGCCCCCGCCCCGGGGCCGGGCGCTCGGTCCGTCACACCGTCCCCGCCCGTCCCGCCCGTTCGCACTGGGGGAGCGCATGCCCGAGTTGCCCGAGGTCGAGGTCGTCCGGCGCGGCCTGGAGCGGTGGGTCGCCCACCGGACCGTGGCCGACGCCGACGTCCTGCACCCCCGTGCCGTACGCCGTCACCTGGCCGGCGCCGACGACTTCGCCCAGCGTCTCAAGGGGCACCGCGTCGGCGTGCCCAGCCGCCGCGGCAAGTACCTGTGGCTGCCGCTGGCGGACAGCGGCCAGGCGGTCCTGGCCCACCTCGGCATGAGCGGCCAGCTGCTGGTCCAGCCGCACGAGGCCCCGGCCGAGAAACACCTGCGCGTCCGGGTCCGCTTCGCCGACGCCCTCGGCACCGAGCTGCGCTTCGTCGACCAGCGCACCTTCGGCGGCCTGTCGCTGCACGACACCTCGCCCGACGGCCTGCCCGACGTCATCGCGCACATCGCCCGGGACCCCCTCGACCCGCTCTTCGACGACGAGGCGTTCCACCGGGCGCTGCGCCGCAAGCGCACCACCATCAAACGGGCCCTGCTCGACCAGTCCCTGATCAGCGGCGTCGGCAACATCTACGCGGACGAGGCGCTGTGGCGCTCCCGGCTGCACTACGACCGCCCGACGGCGACCTTCACCAGGCCCCGCACCCTCGAACTCCTCGGCCACGTACGGGACGTGATGAACGCGGCCCTCGCCGTCGGCGGCACCAGCTTCGACAGCCTGTACGTCAACGTCAACGGGGAGTCCGGCTACTTCGACCGGTCGCTGGACGCGTACGGCCGCGAGGGACTGCCCTGCGGCCGCTGCGCCACGCCGATGCGCCGCCGGCCGTGGATGAACCGGTCCAGCTACTACTGCCCCAAGTGCCAGCGTCCGCCGCGCGTCACGGCCTAGGGAGCCGACCGGCTTCGGGTCAGCCCTGGGCGGCGCGCTCGGCGTCGTAGCGCTCGCGGGCTGCCAGCACCTCGTCCATGCTGCCTTCGAGGCACTCGATGAGGGCGACCAGCCGCCGGGCCGTCTCCCGGCCGAGCGGGGTCAGCTCGTAGTCGACGCGGGGCGGGTTGGTCGGCTGGGCCTCGCGGTGCACCAGGCCGTCGCGCTCCAGTGCGTGCAGCGTCTGGGAGAGCATCTTCTCGCTGACGCCGTCCACCCGGCGCCGCAGTTCGTTGAAGCGGAACGATCCCTCGGACAGGGCCCCGAGCGTGAGCGCGCCCCAGCGCCCGGTGACATGCTCCAGCGTGTCGCGCGAGGGGCAGCTCCGGGAGAACACGTCGTACGGAAGGTCCCGCCCCTCCGTGCGCTCCTGCGTGGTCGGCATATCTCCAGCGTACGGCAGCACAGCGCCGCCCGGCAGGCAGCGCCGACCGGCGGAAAGCCCCCCGGCGCCCCCGTCCGTCAGTAGCCGAAGTCCTGCGTCCACCACGGGCCGCCGGAGCCGAAGTGGACGCCGACGCCCAGTGTCCTGAAGTCGCAGTTCAGGATGTTGGCCCGGTGGCCCTCGCTGTTCATCCAGGCGTCCATCACCGCCGCCGCGTCCGCCTGGCCGCGGGCTATGTTCTCGCCGCCGAGGCTGGTTATCCCGGCCGCCTCGGCCCGGTCCCACGGGGTGGCGCCGCTCGGGTCGGTGTGGTCGAAGAAGCCCTGCGCGGCCATGGCCTCGCTGAAGTCCTCCGCCAGTTCGGTCAGCGCGCTGTTGGCGGCGACCGGGGTGCAGCCGACCTTGGCCCGCTCCTCGTTGACGAGCCTGAGCACCTCGGCCTCGGCGGCGGTCGCCTGGGAGACGGTGACGGACCGGTCGGCCGCGGCCTCCGACTGCTGCGGTTCCGTCGTGGCCGTGCGCGACGGGGTGGACTCCGTCTTCGCCCCCGCCTTCGCGGCCGGTTTCTCCGGCTCGGCGGTGGTCTTCTCGGGCGCGGGCGAGGCGGAGGCGGACGGCGTCTTCGAGGCGGGGGCGGAGGCGCTGGGGGAGGAGGGCGAGGCCGAGCCGCCGGTGCCGGACCCGGCGGACTCTTCGCCGCCGGAGACGCTGCCCGAGGTACCGCCCTGCTCACTGGGCGTGCTGCCCGGCGAGTCCGCGGCCTGCACCTTGTCGCTGCCGCCGGGGCCCTGGCCGATCCGCAGGCCGTCCAGGCCGGGCACCGCTCCGGTGGTCACCGCGACCGCGCCGAGCGCGACGGCGGCCGAGACGCCGAGCAGTCCGGTGCGGACCGGGACGGAGCCCGCCTTCTTCCGGCGGCGCCGGAACCCCGGCCGCCGGCCACCGCCCGCCGGCCCCGCGGGGCCTTCCGGAGTGCCGGGGCCCTCGGGCGGCAGAGCGCCGGAGGAGAAGGCGACCGTGCCGCCGGCCGCGTCGTCCGTGCCGAACAGGTAGGCGTCGCTCCTGGCGCGGGCCTCGGCGTACGCCTCCGGGTTCAGGTAGGGGGCGGTCCCCCTGAGGGGAACGTCCCCCGCGCAAGAGGCCTGCGGGTCGTGGTCCCGTGCTCCGGAACCGCCCGGCTGTGCGGCTCCCTCGGCGCGGCCGGCGGCGGAGCGTCGGTGGCGTCCCATGTACTGGCCTTCCTCGTCCTCGCGGTCGACTCGTCTCTTGATCAACACGAAACCCACACGATCGAGTGAGTTTCGTATGAGATTCATTGGGTCGGGACGGTACCGCATACCCCTGGGGGAGGAAGTGCCCCCAGGGGTATCGGCCCGCTAGGTTGCCTCCATGAGCGAGGATGTACGGCTGGTCGCCTGGGTACGCGGACACGTCCAGGGCGTGGGATTCCGCTGGTTCACCCGGGCGCGGGCACTGGAGCTGGGCGAGCTGAGTGGTTTTGCTCTCAATCTGGGCGACGGACGGGTCCAGGTGGTCGCAGAGGGGCCCAAGGACCGCTGCGAGGGGCTCCTCGACTGGCTGCGCGGCGACGACACGCCCGGCCGCGTGGACGGCGTCACCGAGATCTGGGACACACCCCGCGGCGGCTACGACGGCTTCGCCATCCGCTGACCCCGGACTCCGGGCGGAGCCGCGGAGGGCCGCCGGACTCCGCCCTCCGGGAGAGGTCCGGAACAGAAACGAGCAGGTGGTTGCCGACAACCGCTTGCCATAACGCGCTCCGCGCGGCAGGATCGGCGCCACGCCCCGACGGGCCCGCAGGAGTCGCAGCGCCGCCGTTCCCCTGGCCGCGCGCCCCGGGCCGTGCGCCAATACGGGGCGTGATCGTGTTGACCGTCAAACTTTTTGGTGAGACGCTGAAAGCCCCGCGCACCTTAGCTGTTTGGCATGGTTGAACGGCAGCGAAAACTCCAAAGTGCCAAGCACCGCGGGTGCGAATCCCTCACGACCCACACCGCATCGGTCGGTCACTCATTGTGGAGGACCATCCATCATGGCAAAGGCGCTTCTCGGTTACGTCGGCGGCTCCGACCCGCGACTCCTCGCCGAGATGCGACGGCTCCAGCAGCGCGTGCAGGATCTGGAATCCGAGCTCGTACGGATCCAGGCCGAGAAGGACGCGCTGGCGGCTGCCGCTTCTCACGACAGGATCATGGAGAGCGTTGACGCACACCAGGCGGAGCCTGCGCTGACCTGATCACTGCAACGCTCCACGCACAGCACCAGCAGTGGTCGGGCTGCCCGTACAGCCGCTCGGTTGCTCAGAATTGCAAGGGACGCTTCGGCGTCCCTTCTTTTTTGCCTCCCCCGCAGGGCCCCTCGCTTCTTTAACGTCTGATGTGCCCTGCGCGTTCAACGGTGAAACCGCAGGGGTCCGAGCGTTCATGGAGTGAGACTCCGCCGGAAGGTAGAGTCCGGCGGCGTGCACCTGAAGGCCCTGACCCTGCGCGGGTTCAAGTCGTTCGCCTCGGCGACCACGCTCCGGTTCGAGCCGGGCATCACCTGCGTCGTCGGACCGAACGGCTCGGGCAAGTCCAACGTCGTGGACGCGCTCAGCTGGGTCATGGGCGAGCAGGGCGCCAAGTCGCTGCGCGGCGGCAAGATGGAGGACGTCATCTTCGCCGGCACCACCGGCCGCCCGCCGCTGGGCCGCGCCGAGGTGTCGCTGACCATCGACAACTCCGACGGGGCGCTGCCCATCGAGTACGCCGAGGTCACCATCACGCGGATCATGTTCCGCAACGGCGGCAGCGAGTACCAGATCAACGGCGAGACCTGCCGGCTGCTCGACATCCAGGAACTGCTCTCCGACTCCGGCATCGGCCGCGAGATGCACGTCATCGTCGGCCAGGGCCAGCTCGACTCCGTCCTGCACGCCGACCCCATGGGCCGCCGCGCCTTCATCGAGGAGGCGGCCGGCGTCCTCAAGCACCGCAAGCGCAAGGAGAAGGCGCTGCGGAAGCTGGAGGCGATGAAGGCCAACCTCGCCCGGGTCCAGGACCTCACCGACGAGCTGCGCCGCCAGCTCAAGCCCCTGGGCCGGCAGGCGGCGGTCGCGCGGCGGGCCGCCGTCATCCAGGCCGACCTGCGCGACGCCCGCCTGCGGCTCCTCGCCGACGACCTCGTACGGCTGCGGGAGGCACTGGCGGCCGAGATCGCCGACGAGGCCGTCCTCAAGGAGCGCAAGGAGGCCGCCGAGCGGGACCTGGGCCGGGCACTGCGCCGCGAGGCGCTCCTGGAGGACGAGGTGCGCGGGCTCACCCCGCGGCTCCAGCGCGCCCAGCAGACCTGGTACGAGCTGTCCCAGCTGGCCGAACGGGTGCGCGGCACGATCTCGCTGGCCGAGGCACGGGTGAAGAGCGCCACCTCCGCGCCCGAGGAGGAACGGCGCGGCCGGGACCCGGAGGACCTGGAGCGCGAGGCCGCCCGGGTCCGCGAGCAGGAGGCCGAACTGGAGGCCGCCCTGGAAGCGGCCCAGCGCGCCCTGGAGGACACGGTCGCCCACCGCGCCGAACTGGAACGCGAACTGGCCGAGGAGGAACGCCGCCTCAAGGACGTCGCCCGCGCCATCGCCGACCGCCGCGAGGGCCTCGCCCGGCTCAGCGGCCAGGTCGGCGCCGCCCGCTCCCGCGCCGCCGCCGCGCAGTCGGAGATAGAGCGCCTGACCGCCGCCCGCGACGAGTCCCGGGAACGCGCCGTCGCCGCCCAGGAGGAGTACGAGGCGCTGAAGGCCGAGGTCGACGGCCTCGACGCCGGCGACCACGAACTCGCCGAGCGGCACGAGGCCGCCAAGCGGCGGCTCGCCGAGGCCGAGACCGCCCTCACCGCCGCCCGCGAGGCAGCCACCGCGGCCGAACGCTCCCGGGCCGCGACCCAGGCCCGGCACGACGCCCTCGCCCTCGGCCTGCGCCGCAAGGACGGCACGGGCGCGCTGCTCGGCGCGCGGGACCGGCTGACCGGGCTGCTCGGCCCGGCCGCCGAACTGCTCACCGTCACGCCGGGCCACGAGGTCCCGCTCGCCGCGGCGTTCGGCGCCGCCGCCGACGCCCTCGCCGTGACCTCCCCGTCCGCCGCCGCCGACGCCCTGCGCCTGCTGCGCAAGCAGGACGCCGGGCGGGCCGCGCTGCTGATCGGCGGCGCCGCCGGCGACGTACCGGAGGAACCCCGCGGGGACGGGCCGCCGTACGCCGCCGACCTGGTGCGCGGGCCCGACGGGCTGATGCCGGCCGTACGGCGGCTGCTGCGCGGGATCGTCGTCGTGGAGACCCTGGAGGACGCCGAGGAACTGGTGTACGCGCGGCCGGAGCTGACCGCCGTGACCGCGGAGGGCGACCTGCTCGGCGCGCACCTCGCGCAGGGCGGCTCGGCGGGGGCGCCCAGCCTGATCGAAGTACAGGCGTCCGTCGACGAGGCCGCCGCCGAGCTGGCGGAGCTGGCCGTACGGTGCGAGGAGCTGGCGGCGGCGCAGGAGGCCGCCGGGGAGCGGCGCCGGGAGTGCGCCGCGCTGGTGGAGGAGCTGGGGGAGCGGCGCCGGGCCGCCGACCGGGAGAAGTCGGCCGTCGCCCAGCAGCTCGGGCGGCTCGCCGGACAGGCCCGCGGCGCGTCCGGCGAGGCCGAGCGGGCCGCCGCCGCGGCCGGCCGGGCACAGGAGGCGCTGGACAAGGCGCTCATGGACGTCGAGGAACTGGCCGAGCGGCTCGCCGTGGCCGAGGAGCTGCCGGCCGAGGAGGAACCGGACACCTCCCGCCGCGACCGGCTCGCCGCCGACGGGGCCAACGCCCGGCAGACCGAGATGGAGGCCCGCCTCCAGGCCCGTACGCACGAGGAACGGGTCAAGGGGCTGGCCGGACGGGCCGACTCGCTGGACCGCGCCGCCCGCGCGGAACGCGAGGCACGCGCGCGTGCCGAGCAGCGGCGGGCCCGGCTGCGCCACGAGGCGTCGGTCGCGGGGGCCGTCGCCTCGGGCGCCCGCCAGTTGCTGGCGCACGTCGAGGTCTCCCTCACCCGCGCCGACGCGGAGCGCACCGCCGCCGAGGCCGCCAAGGCCCAGCGGGAACAGGAGCTGGCCGCGGCCCGCACCCAGGGACGTGACCTCAAGGCCGAGCTGGACAAGCTCACGGATTCAGTTCACCGGGGCGAGGTACTCGGCGCCGAGAAACGGCTGCGGATCGAGCAGCTGGAGACCAAGGCGCTGGAGGAACTCGGTGTGGAACCGACGGCACTGGTGGACGAGTACGGCCCGCACCAGCCGGTGCCGCCCTCGCCCCCCGCCCAGGGCGAGGAGCTCCCCGACGATCCGGACCACCCGCGCAACCGGCCCCGGCCGTACCGGCGGGACGAGCAGGAGAAGCGGCTGAAGGCCGCCGAGCGCGCCTACCAGCAGCTCGGCAAGGTCAATCCGCTGGCGCTGGAGGAGTTCGCGGCGCTGGAGGAGCGGCACCAGTTCCTCAGCGAGCAGCTGGAGGACCTGAAGAAGACCCGCGCCGATCTGCTCCAGGTGGTCAAGGAGGTCGACGAGCGCGTCGAGCAGGTCTTCAGCGAGGCGTTCCGGGACACCGCCCGTGAGTTCGAGGGCGTGTTCGGCCGGCTGTTCCCCGGCGGGGAGGGGCGGCTGGTGCTGACCGACCCCGGCAACATGCTCACCACGGGCGTGGACGTCGAGGCCCGGCCGCCGGGCAAGAAGGTCAAGCGGCTGTCGCTGCTGTCCGGCGGGGAGCGGTCGCTGACGGCCGTGGCGCTGCTGGTGTCGATCTTCAAGGCGCGGCCGAGTCCGTTCTACGTGATGGACGAGGTCGAGGCGGCGCTGGACGACACCAACCTGCAACGGCTGATCCGGATCATGCAGGAGCTGCAGGAGGCGTCGCAGCTGATCGTGATCACGCACCAGAAGCGGACGATGGAGGTCGCGGACGCGCTGTACGGCGTGTCCATGCAGGGCGACGGGGTGTCCAAGGTCATCAGCCAGCGACTGCGTTGACGGCGGTCCGTCACCTGAGCCTGTCATCGGCCGTGCCATCGGCCCTGTCATCGGCCCATCCACAAGCCCATCTTCAAGACTTGAACGCAAATGGATCATTGATCCTGTGCGTGCTTCTCACTTCCTCCACGCAGAACGTCTCCTAGCTCACACCTTTCACCCTATTGACTTCGAAACTTGAAGGCATAGTCTCTGCAACGTTGCTTTTACCTTCAGGAACCTTCAGGCGGTCCTCGAAGGGAGATCCACCCCGGCAGCGTTGCCGGTGGCCCGAGGAGTACACGTGACCAGCACTGCTGAGGCACCCAAGTCAGGAGCCAGAACGGCTCACCCCGATCATCTCGGGCACGTCATCTTCATCGCGGCGGCGGCCGCGATGGGCGGTTTCCTCTTCGGCTACGACAGTTCCGTGATCAACGGTGCCGTCGAGGCCATCCGGCACCGCTACGACGTCGGATCCGCGCTGCTGGCCCAGGTCATCGCGATCGCGCTGATCGGCTGCGCCATCGGCGCCGCCACCGCCGGCCGGATCGCCGACCGGATCGGCCGTATCCGCTGCATGCAGATCGCCGCGATCCTGTTCACCGTCAGCGCCATCGGCTCGGCCCTGCCCTTCGCGCTGTGGGACCTGGCCATGTGGCGGGTCATCGGCGGCTTCGCCATCGGCATGGCCTCGGTGATCGGCCCCGCCTACATCGCCGAGGTCTCCCCGCCCGCCTACCGCGGCCGGCTCGGCTCCTTCCAGCAGGCCGCGATCGTCGTCGGCATCGCAGTGTCGCAGCTGGTCAACTGGGGTCTGCTGAACGCCGCCGGCGGCGACCAGCGCGGTGAGCTGATGGGCCTGGAGGCCTGGCAGGTCATGCTGGGCGTCATGGTGATCCCGGCCGTCCTGTACGGCCTGCTGTCCTTCGCCATCCCCGAGTCCCCGCGCTTCCTGATCTCGGTGGGCAAGCACGACAAGGCCCGCCAGATCCTCGAAGAGGTCGAGGGCAAGAACGTCGACCTCGACGCCCGCGTCGCCGAGATCGAGACGGGCATGCACCGCGAGGAGAAGGCCAGCTTCAAGGAACTCCTCGGTGGCAGCTTCTTCTTCAAGCCGATCGTCTGGATCGGCATCGGCCTCTCCGTCTTCCAGCAGTTCGTCGGCATCAACGTCGCGTTCTACTACTCCTCGACGCTGTGGCAGTCGGTCGGCGTCGACCCCACCGACTCCTTCTTCTACTCGTTCACGACGTCGATCATCAACATCGTCGGCACCGTGATCGCGATGATCTTCGTGGACCGCGTCGGCCGCAAGCCGCTCGCCATCATCGGCTCCGTCGGCATGGTCATCGGCCTGGCGCTGGAGGCCTGGGCGTTCTCCGCCCACCTCGTCGACGGCAAGCTCCCCGCCACCCAGGGCTGGGTCGCCCTGATCGCCGCCCACGTGTTCGTGCTCTTCTTCGCCCTGTCGTGGGGCGTGGTCGTGTGGGTCTTCCTCGGCGAGATGTTCCCGAACCGGCTCCGTGCCGCCGCCCTCGGCGTCGCCGCCGCCGCGCAGTGGATCGCCAACTGGGCCATCACCGCGAGCTTCCCGTCGCTGGCCGAGTGGAACCTCTCCGGCACATACGTGATCTACACGATCTTCGCTGCGCTCTCCATCCCGTTCGTCCTGAAGTTCGTCAGGGAGACGAAGGGCAAGGCGCTGGAGGAGATGGGCTGAGCCTCGCTCCGAGGCCCCTCGACTCGAGGAGCCGGGCCAAGTCCCCGCTGCCCCGCTCCTCGACACCCCAGAAGACGTACTGCCCGGTCCGGCACATGGACCGGGCAGTACGTCTTTGTCCGGTCCGCGGGGAGGGCGGCAGCCGCGGTTCTGCCGTGAGGGGGGGGCGCCGCGAGCGGGGGCGGTGGCCCGTCCGTCCGCCGCGCGGAGGGCGGTACGAGCGGACGGCTCGGGCAACGCCTCAGGACGCTGCCGCGCGGACTCGACCCGCTGTGGTTCGACGCGGGGCAGATCCGGCGCGTGCCCCTGCCGGGGGCGGCCGGTCCAGCCCACGGCTCTGCCTGCCAGGTGGTCGGCCGGTCCGCTCTATGGCTGTGGCTCTGCCTGCCAGGTGGTCGGCCGGTCCGCCCTACGGCTGCGGCTCCGCCCACCAGGCGGGTGGCCGCCCCACCCCACGGCCGCGGCTCCGCCGACCAGGCCCGTCCCACCCGCACGGCCCGACGGCTCCAAGGCCGCGTGCCCACCGCCGTCACGGCTCCCCGAATCCGCAGGGCCCGTGGTCCGGGCGCGGCCGAGGAACGCCAGCCGTCGGCCGCGCCCGGACGCGGACCGGCCCGGCGTGCCGCGCTTGGGGGCGCACGCCGGGCCGGCCGGACCGAGCGTCAGAGCGGCAGCGGCTGCGGCTCCCCGCCCCGCTCCGCCGGGACCGCCACCGCCGGCTTGG
>NZ_JBIVWS010000020.1:0-133532 GCF_044768905.1 Streptomyces sp. NPDC090994 | reverse complement strand
GTGCGGTGCAGTCCTAGACAGCTCCACCACACCGGAGGTCTTCGCCATGATCAAGCCCCGTCGGCGTTAACAACGCTCGTGATCAATACACCTAGAGGCGGCGCGGCCCGGATGGGACGTGGATCACCAACACGAGGGACTGGCGTGCTCGTTACCCGCCGGTTAAGCTCAGACGAGCGAGTCAGCGACTCGTGTTCGTCTCATGGCGGTCTGGTGACGCGGCCGCCGTGGGAGCAGCGCGGCCGGGCCCGGGGACAGGGCCGGTCGGTTCCGCCGGGCGTGTGCGCCAGTGAGCCCGGCACCACCCGCACTCCTTTCCGTACGCACCCGTGCGCCGTCCGGCGCGGCGGGCGCGTCCGCCGTCGTCACCCTCTTTCCTGGAGTCCCGCCATGACTGCTCCCCTGTCCGGCGCTTCCGTCCCCGGCAGTCCCCTCTCCGACGCCCCCCTGTCCCCGCTGCGCACCGTCGCCGTGGTCGGCCTCGGCACCATGGGCACCGGCATCGCCGACGTGCTGGCCCGGGCCGGCCGCGAGGTCGTCGGCATCGACATCAGCGAGGCGCAGGCCGCCCGGGCCGTCGCCGCGCTGGAGACCTCCACCGCCCGCGCCGTCGCCCGCGGCCGGCTGACCGAGCGGGAGCGGGCGGACGCCCTCGCCCGCGTCCGCACCTCCACCGCCCTGACGGCCGCGGCCGGCGCCGACCTGGTGATCGAGGTGGCGCCGGAGTCGTACGAGGTCAAGCAGCGGATCTTCCAGGAGCTGGACGGCATCGTGCGGCCCGGCGCGATCCTGGCCACCGGCACCAACGCGCTGTCCGTGACCCGGCTGGCCGCCGACACCGCCCGCCCGGAGCGCGTGCTGGGCCTGCACTTCTTCAACCCGGCCCCGGCGATGAAGCTGGTCGAGGTCGTCTCCTCGGTGCTCACCGCGCCCGCCGCCGTCGCCGCCGTCACCGACCTCGCCCTGGATCTCGGCAAGGAGCCCGTCGCGGTCGGCGACCGGCCCGGTTTCGTCGCCGACGGGCTGCTGTTCGGCTACCTCAATCAGGCCGCGGCGATGTACGAGGCGCGCTACGCCTCCCGGGAGGACATCGACGCGGCGATGCGCCTGGGCTGCGGCCTGCCGATGGGCCCGCTGGCCCTGCTCGACCTGATCGGCATCGACACCGCCCGCACGGTCCTGGAGGCCATGTACGCCGCCTCCCACGACCGGCTGCACGCCCCGGCCCCCGTCCTGCGGCAGCTCAGCGAGGCGGGCCTGACCGGCCGCAAGGCCGGGCGCGGCTTCTACACCTACGACGCCCCGGGCGGCGCGACCGTCGTCCCGGACGCGCTCACCCCGCGCGCGAGCGCCTCCCCCGTCCCCGGCCGCCCGGTCCGCACGGTGGGCGTCGCCGGTTCGGGCACCATGGCCTCCGGTATCGCCGAGGTCTTCGCCAAGGCCGGGTACGAGGTGGTCATCGCCGCCCGCAGCCCGGATAAGGCCGAGGCCGCCAAGGCCCGCGTCGGCACGTCCCTGGCCCGTTCCGTCGACAAGGGCCGGCTCACCGCCGACGCCGCCGCGCGCACCCTCGGCCTGATCACCCCCACCGGCGGCTACGACGACTTCGCCGGCGTCGACCTGGCGGTGGAGGCGGTCGCCGAGGACCTGGAGGTCAAGCGGCAGCTCTTCGCCACGCTGGACAAGGTCTGCAAGCCCGGCGCGGTGCTCGCCACCACCACCTCCTCCCTCCCCGTCGTCGCCTGCGCCCGCGCCACCTCGCGCCCGCAGGACGTGATCGGCATGCACTTCTTCAACCCGGCGCCCGCCATGAAGCTGGTGGAGGTGGTGCGCACGGTGCTGACGGCGGACGACGTGCACGCCACCGTCCGGGAGGTGTGCGGGAAGGTCCGCAAACACGCCGTGGACTGCGGCGACCGGGCCGGGTTCATCGTCAACGCGCTGCTGTTCCCGTACCTGAACAACGCCGTGAAGATGGTGCAGGAGCACTACGCGACCCTCGACGACATCGACGCCGCGATGAAGCTGGGCGGCGGCTATCCGATGGGACCGTTCGAGCTGCTCGACGTGGTCGGGCTGGACGTGTCGCTGGCCATCGAGAAGGTGCTGCACCGCGAGTTCCGCGACCCGGGGCTCGCTCCGGCGCCGCTCCTGGAGCACCTGGTGGCCGCGGGCTGCCTCGGCCGGAAAACGGGCCGCGGCTTCCGCGAGTACGCCCGCCGTTGACCGGGGCCGCACGCGACGGGGTTCCCCCCTCGGGAACCCCTGTCGTGCGCACCGAGCTGGGCACATGCAGTACGTTCATGTTCATGTCCCAGCCCGCCAAGTCCACACGTACACCAGCCGCGACCGACGCGCCGGAGACTGCCGTCGGCGGCCGAGCCGCCGCCCAGCGGCTGAAAATGCGCCGGGAACTGGCGGCCGCCGCGATGGAACTGTTCGCCACCAAGGGGTACGAGGCCACCACCGTCGACGAGATCGCGGCGGCGGCCGGGGTCGCCCGGCGCACCTTCTTCCGCCACTTCCGCTCCAAGGAAGAGGCGATCTTCCCCGACCACGACGACACCCTGGTCCGCGCCGAGGCGGTGCTCAACGCCGCCCCCGCGCACGAGCACCCGCTGGACACGGTGTGCCGGGGCATCAAAGAGGTCATGAAGATGTACGCGGCCCACCCGGACATCTCTGTCGCCCGCTACAAGCTCACCCGTGAGGTGCCCACCCTGCGCGAGGCGGAGATCGCGTCGGTGGCCCGCTACGAGCGGCTGTTCACCCGCTACCTCCTGGGCCACTTCGACGAGCACGCGCACGCCGACGACGCCAACGACGACCCGCTGCTGGCCGAGGTCGCCGCGTCCGCCGTGGTCACCGCCCACAACCACGTGCTGCGCCGCTGGCTGCGGGCGGCCGGGCAGGGCGACCTGGAGGCCCAGCTCGACCACGCCTTCGCCATCGTCCGCAAGACCTTCGGCACCGGCATCGGGGCCGGGCGGTCCGCCGAACAGGCCGGCCAGGCCGGCCGGCGGACCGCGGCGACGGCCTCCGCCGAGGGCGAGGTCCTGGTGACCGTGGCCCGCACGGACGCCCCGCTGGGCGAGGTCATGCGGGCGATCGAGCAGGCGCTGAAGGAACGCTGACCCCGCCCCCTGTCCTGAGAAGCGGCCACCCGCCCGGGTGGCCGCTTTTTTGCGCATCCGTACGCATCCGCACCGAGCCCTGATCGATCATCGCTCATCTGTTACGTAAAGATTTCACCTGAGCGCAATTCATGACACCCAGTGCCTTGCGAGGTGACACGGGGTGCCATACGTTGAAGTGGTCCGGGCCGTCCCCGCGGGCCGTCCCCGCGTCCCGGACGCCTGCGTCACAGGCACCCTTCCGACCCTCAGCAGCAGCACGCACCGCCGGAGGCAACACCGTGACCGTGAAGGACATCCTGGACGCGATCCAGTCCCCCGAAGCGACCCCCGCCGACTTCGCCGCCCTGCCGCTCCCCGAGTCGTACCGCGCGATCACCGTGCACAAGGACGAGACGGAGATGTTCGCCGGGCTCGACACCCGCGACAAGGACCCGCGCAAGTCGATCCACCTCGACGAGGTGCCGGTGCCCGAGCTGGGCCCGGGTGAGGCCCTGGTGGCCGTGATGGCCTCCTCGGTCAACTACAACTCGGTGTGGACCTCGATCTTCGAGCCGCTGTCCACCTTCGGCTTCCTGGAGCGCTACGGCCGCACCAGCGACCTGGCCAAGCGCCACGACCTGCCGTACCACGTCATCGGCTCCGACCTGGCCGGCGTCGTCCTGCGCACCGGCCCCGGCGTCAACTCCTGGAAGCCGGGCGACGAGGTCGTCGCGCACTGCCTGAGCGTGGAGCTGGAGTCGAGCGACGGGCACAACGACACGATGCTCGACCCGGAGCAGCGCATCTGGGGCTTCGAGACCAACTTCGGCGGTCTCGCCGAGATCGCCCTCGTCAAGTCCAACCAGCTGATGCCCAAGCCGGACCACCTCAGCTGGGAGGAGGCCGCCGCGCCGGGGCTCGTCAACTCCACCGCGTACCGGCAGCTGGTCTCCCGCAACGGCGCCCAGATGAAGCAGGGCGACAACGTGCTGATCTGGGGCGCGAGCGGCGGCCTCGGCTCGTACGCCACGCAGTTCGCGCTGGCCGGCGGCGCCAACCCGATCTGTGTCGTCTCCTCGCCGCAGAAGGCGGAGATCTGCCGCTCGATGGGCGCCGAGGCGATCATCGACCGCAACGCCGAGGGCTACAAGTTCTGGAAGGACGAGAACACCCAGGACCCGAAGGAGTGGAAGCGCTTCGGCAAGCGCATCCGCGAACTCACCGGCGGCGAGGACATCGACATCGTCTTCGAGCACCCCGGCCGCGAGACCTTCGGCGCCTCCGTCTACGTCACCCGCAAGGGCGGCACCATCACCACCTGCGCCTCGACCTCGGGCTACATGCACACCTACGACAACCGCTACCTGTGGATGTCCCTGAAGCGGATCATCGGCTCCCACTTCGCCAACTACCGCGAGGCCTGGGAGGCCAACCGGCTGATCGCCAAGGGCCGCATCCACCCGACCCTGTCCAAGGTGTACGCCCTCGAAGACACCGGCCAGGCGGCGTACGACGTCCACCGCAACCGCCACCAGGGCAAGGTCGGCGTGCTCTGCCTCGCCCCCGAGGAGGGCCTGGGCGTGCGCGACGAGGAGAAGCGCGCCCGGCACGCCGACGCCATCAACCGCTTCCGGAACGTCTGAGGGCCCCTCGATGACAGAGCGTCAGAAGGACCGTCCGTGGCTCATGCGGACGTACGCGGGCCACTCGACCGCCGAGGCCTCCAACGAGCTGTACCGGCGCAACCTCGCCAAGGGCCAGACGGGCCTGTCGGTGGCGTTCGACCTGCCGACCCAGACCGGCTACGACGCCGACCACGTCCTGGCCCGCGGCGAGGTCGGCCGGGTCGGGGTGCCGGTCGCACACCTCGGGGACATGCGCCGGCTGCTCCAGGACATCCCGCTGGAGCGGATGAACACCTCGATGACCATCAACGCCACGGCCATGTGGCTGCTGGCGCTCTACCAGGTGGTCGCCGAGGAACAGGGCGCGGACCTCGCCGAACTCCAGGGCACGACCCAGAACGACATCGTCAAGGAGTACCTGTCCCGGGGGACGCACGTCTTCCCCCCGGGCCCCTCACTGCGCCTGACGACCGACCTGATCGCCTACACGGTCACCCACCTGCCCAAGTGGAACCCGATCAACATCTGCAGCTACCACCTCCAGGAAGCGGGCGCCACGCCGGTCCAGGAGATCGCGTACGCGATGTCCACCGCGATCGCCGTCCTGGACGCCGTACGCGACAGCGGCCAAGTGCCCGAGGAGCGCATGGGCGACGTCGTCGGCCGGATCTCCTTCTTCGTCAACGCGGGCGTGCGCTTCGTCGAGGAGATGTGCAAGATGCGCGCCTTCGGCCGCGTCTGGGACAAGATCACCCGGGAGCGGTACGGCATCCAGGACCCCAAGCAGCGCCGCTTCCGCTACGGCGTCCAGGTCAACTCGCTCGGCCTGACCGAGGCGCAGCCGGAGAACAACGTCCAGCGGATCGTGCTGGAGATGCTGGCCGTCACCCTCTCCAAGGACGCACGCGCGCGTGCCGTGCAGCTGCCCGCCTGGAACGAGGCGCTCGGCCTGCCCCGCCCCTGGGACCAGCAGTGGTCACTGCGCATCCAGCAGGTGCTGGCGTACGAGAGCGACCTGCTGGAGTACGGCGACCTCTTCGAGGGCTCGAAGGTGGTCGAGGCGAAGGTGGCCGAGCTGGTCGAGCTGGCCGAGGCGGAGATCGAGCACATCGAGGAGCTGGGCGGCGCCCTGGCGGCCGTGGAGTCCGGCTACCTCAAGACGCGGCTGGTCGCCTCGCACGCCGAGCGCCGGGCCCGGATCGAGTCGGGCGAGGAGAAGATCGTCGGCGTCAACGCCTTCGAGTCCACCGAACCCAGCCCGCTCACCGCCGACCTGGACACCGCGATCCACACGGTCGACCCGGCGGTGGAGGAACGGGTCGTCGCCGCGCTCCAGCAGTGGCGGGACACACGGTGGCAGCCGCCGTTCAACCACCCCCGGTGCAGCTCGGCGCTGGACCGGCTGAAGGAGGCGGCCCGCTCCGACGCCAACCTCATGGAGGCCACCCTGGAGTGCGCCCGCTGCGGGGTCACCACCGGCGAGTGGGCCGGGGCGCTGCGCGAGGTGTTCGGCGAGTTCCGGGCGCCGACGGGCGTGTCGGCGGCGCCGGTGGCGGTCCCGGCCGCGGCGGGCTCGGCGCTCGCGGAGGTCCGCCGCAAGGTGGCGGCGACCGCCCGCGACCTCGGCGTCGGCAAGCTCCGCTTCCTGGTCGGCAAGCCCGGCCTGGACGGGCACTCCAACGGCGCCGAGCAGATCGCCGTACGCGCGCGTGACGCCGGCTTCGAGGTGGTGTACCAGGGCATCCGGCTGACGCCGGAGCAGATCGTGGACGCCGCGCTGGCCGAGGACGTGCACGCGGTCGGACTGTCGATCCTCTCCGGCTCGCACGCGCGGCTCGTCCCCGACGTGCTGGAGCGGCTGCGTGTGGCCGGTGCCACAGATATCCCGGTGATCGCCGGTGGCATCATCCCCAGCAGTGACGCCGCTGCGCTGCGGGACGCCGGAGTGGCCGCGGTCTTCACCCCGAAGGACTTCGACATCACCGGCATCATCGGCCGGATCGTGGACGAGATCCGGCACGCGAACAAGCTCGACCCCCTGGAGGTCCCCGCATGACGACCGTCGACCGTCTCCGCCCCCGGCGTTCCTGCCTGGCCGTACCGGGCTCGAACCCGCGCTTCCTGGAGAAGGCCCAGGGCCTCCCCGCCGACCAGGTCTTCCTGGACCTGGAGGACGCCTGCGCGCCGCTCGCCAAGCCGGAGGCCCGGCACACCATCGTCAAGTTCCTCAACGAGGGCGACTGGACCGGCAAGACCCGGGTCGTGCGCGTCAACGACTGGACGACCGAGTGGACGTACCGGGACGTCGTCACGGTCGTCGAGGGCGCGGGCCCGAACCTGGACTGCATCATGCTGCCCAAGGTCCAGGACGCCCAGCAGGTCGTGGCCCTGGACCTGCTCCTCACCCAGATCGAGAAGACCATGGGCTTCGAGGTGGGCCGGATCGGCATCGAGGCGCAGATCGAGAACGCGCGGGGCCTGAACAACGTCAACGCGATCGCCGAGGCCTCCCCGCGCGTCGAGACCATCATCTTCGGCCCGGCCGACTTCATGGCGTCCATCAACATGAAGTCGCTGGTGGTGGGCGAGCAGCCGCCCGGCTACGGCGCCGACGCCTACCACTACATCCTGATGAAGATCCTGATGGCCGCCCGCGCCAACGACCTCCAGGCGATCGACGGCCCCTACCTCCAGATCAAGAACGTCGACGGCTTCCGCGAGGTGGCCGGCCGCGCCGCCGCCCTCGGCTTCGACGGCAAGTGGGTGCTGCACCCGGGCCAGGTCGAGGCGGCCAACGAGGTCTTCTCGCCCTCCCAGGAGGACTACGACCACGCCGAGCTGATCCTGGACGCGTACGCGTACTACACCTCCGAGGCGGGCGGCAAGAAGGGCTCGGCGATGCTCGGCGACGAGATGATCGACGAGGCCAGCCGCAAGATGGCGCTGGTCGTCTCCGGCAAGGGGCGGGCGGCGGGCATGAAGCGCACGTCGAAGTTCGAGATCCCGGAGGGCTGAGGAGCATGCGGTTCGGACGCACCTACGAGGAGTTCGAGGTCGGCGCGGTCTACAAGCACTGGCCCGGCAAGACGGTCACCGAGTACGACGACCACCTCTTCTGCCTCCTCACCATGAACCACCACCCGCTCCACCTGGACGCCAACTACGCCGAAAGCACCACCGATTTCGGCAAGAACGTGGTGGTGGGCAACTACATCTACTCCCTTCTCCTCGGCATGTCCGTCCCGGACGTCTCCGGCAAGGCGATCGCCAACCTGGAGATCGAGTCGCTGAAGCACGTGGCGCCCACCTTCCACGGCGACACGGTCTACGGCGAGACGACCGTGCTGGACAAGTGGCCGTCGAAGTCCAAGGACGACCGCGGGATCGTGCACGTGGAGACCAAGGGCTACAAGCAGGACGGCACCCTGGTGTGCGTGTTCCGCCGCAAGGTGATGGTGCCCACCGAGACGTACATCAAGGCGCGCGGCGGCGAGCAGCCGGGCCGCCCCGACCTCCAGGAAGGCTGACCCGATGGCGCGCCTCGCCCAGACCCACGGACTCACCGAGGTCCAGACGGAGATCGTCTCCACCGTCCGGGACTTCGTCGACAAGGAGATCCTCCCGGTCGCCACCGAGCTGGAGCACCGCGACGAGTACCCGCAGGCCATCGTCGACGGGCTGCGGGAGCTGGGCCTGTTCGGACTGATGATCCCCGAGGAGTACGGCGGCCTGGGCGAGTCCCTCCTGACGTACGCGCTGTGCGTCGAGGAGATCGCCCGGGGCTGGATGTCGGTGTCCGGCATCATCAACACGCACTTCATCGTGGCGTACCTGCTCAAGCAGCACGGCACCCAGGAGCAGAAGGACCACTTCCTGCCCCGGATGGCCGCCGGTGACATCCGGGGAGCCTTCTCGATGTCGGAGCCGGCGCTCGGCTCGGACGTGTCGGCGATCACGTCGAAGGCGGTCAGGGACGGCGACGAGTACGTGCTGACCGGCCAGAAGATGTGGCTGACCAACGGCGGTACGTCGTCCCTGGTGGCCGTACTCGTACGGAGTGACGAGGGTCACCCGGAGGGCACCGCCCCGCACAAGTCGATGACGACCTTCCTGGTGGAGAAGGAACCCGGGTTCGGCGAGGTCCGCCCCGGTCTCACCATCCCCGGGAAGATCGACAAGATGGGCTACAAGGGCGTCGACACCACCGAGCTGATCATGGACGGACTGCGCATTCCGGCTGATCGGGTGCTCGGCGGAACCACCGGCCGAGGTTTTTACCAAATGATGGACGGTGTGGAGGTCGGCCGCGTCAACGTGGCGGCCCGGGGCTGCGGCGTCGCCCAGCGCGCCTTCGAGCTCGGCGTCCGCTATGCCCAGCAGCGTCACACCTTCGGCAAGCAGATCGCCCAGCACCAGGCCATTCAGTTCAAGCTGGCGGAGATGGCTACCAAGGTGGAGGCCGCCCATGCGATGATGGTGAACGCTGCACGCAAAAAGGACTCCGGCGAACGAAACGACCTGGAGGCGGGGATGGCCAAGTACCTCGCGTCCGAGTACTGCAAAGAGGTTGTGGAGGACGCCTTCCGGATCCACGGCGGGTACGGCTTCTCCAAGGAGTACGAGATCGAGCGTCTCTACCGGGAGGCCCCGATGCTGCTGATCGGTGAAGGCACCGCCGAGATCCAGAAAATGATCATCGGCCGCAGGCTGCTGGAGGAGTATCGGTTCCAGGGCTAGATGTCCGGTTACGGGGTGTTTTCTTGGAGAAGAAGATCACACCCCGTAGGCGTTCTTCGGCCTCCGACTCGGCTTCCTGCCTTACCCAGTTGTGGCGCGTACCCGCTACGATCGCGAGAAAGCCGCCGTCCCCCGTTTCCGAAGCGCGGCATCATCCGCTACGAAGGTCATCCATGCCCCACAGCCAAACCTCTGCACCTCGCGACAGCCTCGCCGGCGTACGCCTCGCGCGCGGAGCATCGCCGTGGCTCCTGCCGACCGTCGCGACCGCGGCCGTCAGCCTGGTCCGCGCCCGCCGCTCGGGTGCCGCCAAGGCCGTCGCCGTCCCCGCCACCGCGCTCGCGGCGGGGATGCTGTGGTTCTTCCGCGACCCCGAGCGCGAGATCGCCCAGGGCCGGGTCATCTCGCCCGCCGACGGCGTGGTGCAGAGCATCATGCCGTGGAAGGACGGCCGGACCCGCGTCGCCATCTTCATGAGCCCGCTCAACGTGCACGTGAACCGGGCCCCGCTGTCCGGCGCCGTGACCTCGGTCGAGCACGTGCCCGGCGGCTTCGTCCCCGCTTTCAACAAGGAGAGCGAGAACAACGAGCGGGTCGTCTGGCACTTCGACACCGAGCTGGGCGACATCGAGATGGTCCAGATCGCCGGCGCGGTGGCCCGCCGCATCGTCCCCTACGTGCCGCAGGGCACCAAGGTCGAGCAGGGCGAGCGGATCGGCCTGATCCGCTTCGGCTCCCGCGTCGACCTCTACCTGCCGGAAGGTGTGGAGGTGGCGGTCGAGGTCGGTCAGAAGACCGTGGCTGGGGTGACTCGCATTGACCGTGATTGATCCTGATACCAAGGCCGGCTGGGTGCCGGAGACCGCCGACGAGGTCGACGAGGTGTTCGAAGAGGAGGAGATGCCGCTCTCACTGCGCCTGTCGATAGCGGACACCCTCACCCTCGGCAACGCCACGTGCGGATTCATGGCGGTGTACTTCACCACCACCGGCATTCTGATCCCGCACCTCCAGGGCAGCCAGGAGACCGGCATGGCGCGGCACAGCGCCGCCACCGCCGTGATCCTGATGCTGTGCGCCGCGGTCTTCGACCTCTTCGACGGCCTGGTGGCGCGCAAGCTGCGGTCCTCGCCGATGGGCGCGGAGCTGGACAACCTCTCCGACCTGATCAGCTTCGGCCTCGCACCGGCCTACTTCGTCCTCGTCTACGGCATGGTCGCGGACGACGCGCACCAGCGGCTGGCGGCGGTCGGGGCGATCGTGGTGCTGCTGGCGGTGGTGCTCAGGCTCGCCAGATTCTCGTGCGTGACGGTGAAGGACGGCACCTTCCAGGGGATGCCGTCGCCGTTCGGGGCGCTGACGGTCGTGTCGATCGTCCTCCTCGAGCTGCCCTTCGTGGCGACCGTGCTGGCGATCGTCGGGACGGCCTGGCTGATGGTGAGCCGGGTGGAGTACCCGAAGCCGCGGGGGCGCCTCGCGGTGGCGATGCTGTCGTGGATCGTGCTGTCGATGGGGCTGCTGGCCGCGTGGGCGTTCGACGCGCCGAGCGGGCAGCTGCTGCTCCAGACGGGCTGCGCGCTGCAGCTGGTCATGGGCGCGGTCATTCCGCTGTTCGCGACGGCCCGGCGGGTGAACAACTTCCGCGACAACCGGCGGGAGGCGCGGGCGGCGCAGTTGCCGTAGCGGCGCGAGGTCTTTTTGGGGGGCCTTGGACCAGGGTTCGGTCCGAGGCCCCCTTTTTTGTGCCCGGCGTCGCCGCTGACGCCGCTGGGGCTTCGCCCGCAGCCCCCCGGCCCTGTGCCCACCCACCACCCGACTCGGTCAGCTGAATGAGCTCCGGGGGTCCGGGGACGGAGCCCCCCGGACGGTCAGCTCAGGAAGTCCCGCGCGATGCGCTCCGCCACGCGTTCCAGAATCGGTCCCGCCTCCGCGATGCACGTCGCGACGTCCGGCTCGACCTCGGTGAGGGAATACGCCCGCCTGATCCCCGCCCGCCCCAGCGCCTCCGGCGCCAGCGTCAGCCGCCCGCACACCGCGACGACCTCGCGCCCCGCGGCCCGCGCCGCAGCCGCGACACCCGCCGGCGCCTTCCCGTGCAGGGTCTGCTCGTCCAGCGACCCCTCCCCGGTGATCACCAGCTCGGCCCGCTCCAGGGCCGGCGCGAAGCCGAGGACGTCGAGCATCACCTCGATGCCGGGGCGGAACCGCGCCCCGAGCAGCAGGGCGCCGTAGCCGATGCCGCCCGCGGCACCCGCGCCCGGCGCGGCGGCGTACTCGGCGGCCCGCGCGCCCACCGCGCCCTCCAGCACCGTCACGAAGTGCGCGAGGGCCGCGTCCAGCGTCTCCACGTCGTCCGGCGAGGCCCCCTTCTGCGGGCCGTAGACGGCCGGGGCACCCTTCGGGCCGGTCAGCGGATTGTCGACGTCGCTGGCGAGGACCAGTTCCACGGAGGACAGCCGCGGGTCGAGACCGGACAGGTCGGCCGAGGCCACCTCGGCGAGCCCGCCGCCGCCCGGCGCCACGGGCTCCCCCTCCTCGTCCAGGAACCGCGCGCCCAGCGCCGACAGCATCCCGGCGCCCCCGTCCGTGGTCGCGCTGCCGCCGACCCCGAACACGATGGTCCGCGCCCCCGCGTCCAGCGCGGCCCGCAGCAGTTCCCCGGAGCCGTACGTGGACGCCGTCAGCGGCGCGAAGACCCCGGCCGGCAGCCGCTGCAGCCCGCTGGCCTCCGCCATCTCCACGACCGCCGTGCCCTCGCGCAGCGCGAACGCCGCCGTCACCTCCGCGCCCAGCGGCCCGGCGACCCGTATCTCCCGGCGTTCGAACCCGGCCGCGACGGCGGCGGCCACCGTGCCGTCGCCGCCGTCGGCCACCGGCAGGGCCTCCACCCGCACGTCCGGCACGACGCGGCGCAGCCCGGCCGTCACCCGCTCGGCGACCTGAACGGCCGTCAGCGACCCCTTGAACTTGTCCGCGGCCACGAGGACCCGCCGGGTCCCGTCCACAGCAGCGTCAGCCACCTTGTTCTCCCCTTGCTCTTCCGGGCCTTGCGCACGTCAGCGCACGTCAAGGCAGTCGCGCCGGTGTGACCTTAACCGGACCGCGCCCCCGCCGTCATGCCCGGCCGATACCCTGCGGAGGATGACCACTTCGGATTACGCCACGTACATCGCCGGCCTCCCCCGCGTCCTGGCCGGCGCCGCCGCCCTGTTCCGGGACGCCGAGGGCCGGGTGCTGCTGGTCGAGCCCAACTACCGCGAGGGGTGGGCGCTGCCGGGCGGCACCATCGAGTCCGACGACGGGGAGACGCCCCGCGAGGGCGCCCGCCGGGAGACGGCCGAGGAGATCGGCCTCGACGTCACCCCGGGCCGGCTGCTCGCCGTGGACTGGGTGCGGGGCACGGGCCGGCCGCCGCTGGTGGCGTACCTCTACGACGGGGGGATCCTCTCCGAGGAGGACCTCAAGGCCATCCGCCTCCAGGAGGAGGAGCTGCTGTCCTGGCGCCTCGTCGCCCGCGAGGACCTGTCCGGCTTCCTGCTCGGCGCCACCCACGGCCGGGTCCTGGCCGCGCTGGACGTCCTGGCGGAGGGCTCGGGGACGGCGGAACTGGAGAACGGGCGGCGGGTGGACCGGTGAGGCCCGGCGGGCGGCGGGTGGGCGGGTGAGGCCCGGCGGGTGGCGGGTGGGCGGGTGAGGCCCGGCGGGTGGCGGGCTGACTGATCTGTGAGACCCGGCGGGCGCCCCGTCCCCCGGCAGCGCCGTCGACTCGGCCACCGCCCGGTCCCCGTCGCGCCCGGTAATCCGTTCGCCCCGGCCGGACGGGCGGCCCTACCCTCGGCCCCATGACCGGCAAGCCCCTCGTCGCCCTGCTCACCGGAGCGGGTGTCTCCACCGACTCCGGCATCCCCGACTACCGCGGGCCCGACGGCCTGTGGCGGCGCGATCCGGAGGCCGAGAAGCTCGTGACGTACGCGTACTACATGGCTGATCCGGAGATCCGGCGGCGGGCCTGGCGGATGCGGCGGGACAGCGGGGTGCTCGGGGCCCGGCCCAACGCCGCGCACCGGGCGGTGGCCGAGCTGGAGCGGGCCGGGGTACCGGTGCGGGTGCTCACGCAGAACGTGGACGGGCTGCACCAGCTGGCCGGGGTGTCCGCCCGCAAGGTGCTGGAACTGCACGGCACGGCGCGCGCCTGCGTGTGCACCGGGTGCCGGGCGCGGGGGTCGATGGAGGACGCTCTCGCCCGGGTGGCGGCCGGGGAGGACGATCCGCCGTGCCGGGAGTGCGGGGGCGTGCTGAAGCCGGCGACGGTGATGTTCGGCGAGCGGCTGGACCCGGTGGTGCTGGGCGAGGCGGCGGGCATCGCCCAGGCGTGCGAGGTGTTCGTCGCCGCCGGGACGAGCCTCCAGGTGGAGCCCGCCGCCGGGCTGGCGGGCGTCGCCGCCGACCACGGCGCCCGGCTCGTCGTCGTCAACGCCGAGCCGACGCCGTACGACGACCGGGCCGACGAGGTGATCCGGGAGCCGATCGGCACGGCCCTGCCGGAACTGCTGCGGAAGATCGCCGCCGGCCGGCGGTGATCGGCGGCGCCGCGCGCTAGAAGAGCGCCGCCCCGCGTTCGAAGTCCAGCAGCCGCCGCTTGCGTTCCAGTCCGCCGCCGTAGCCGGTGAGGCCGCCGCTCGCGCCGATGACGCGGTGGCAGGGGACGATGACGCCGATCGGGTTGCGGCCGTTGGCGAGGCCGACCGCACGGGAGGCGGCCGGGTTGCCGAGGGCGGCGGCGAGTTCGCCGTAAGTGCGGGTCTCGCCGTAGGGGATGGTGCGCAGGTGGTCCCAGACGGTGCGCTGGAAGGGCGTGCCGTTCAGGCGGAGGGGGACGGTGAACTCCCGCAGCTCGCCCGCGAAGTAGGCGGTCAGCTGGTCGAGGGCGGTGCCGAAGGGGGTGTCGTCGCGGGGGCCGAAGGTCTCCTCGGGCGGGCGGTGGCGCTGGTCGGTCATGTAGAGGCCGCACAGGACGCCGTCCTCGGCGACCAGGGTGAGCGGGCCGTAGGGGCTGTCGGTGACGGTGTGCTGTCTGGTCATGCCGGGTCCTCACACGGGCAGGAAGTTGATGGGGTGGTCGTCGGTCGCCCACAGGTACTGGACGGCGTACGCCCGCCAGGGCCGCCACCCGGCCGCGCGGGCGGTGAGGGCGGCCGGGGTCGAGGGCAGGCCGAGGGACTGGGCGGCGCGGCGGATGCCGAGGTCGGTGGGGAGGAAGGCGTCGGGGTCGCCGAGGGCGCGCAGGGCGATGACGTCGGCGGTCCAGGGGCCGAAGCCGGGCAGGGCCAGGAGACGTGCGCGGGTGGCCGGCCAGTCGCTGTCCACGCCGAGGGCGAGGGAGCCGTCGGCGAGGTGGCGGACCAGGGTGGTGAGGGTCGCCCGGCGGGTGCGGGGCATGGCGAGGGTGGCGGGGTCCACCGACGCCAGTGCCTCGGGCGTGGGGAACAGGTGGGTCAGGCCGCCCTCGGGGTCGTCCACGCGGTCGCCGTGGGCGGTGACCAGGCGGGCGGCGTGGGTGCGGGCCGCGGCCGTGGAGACCTGCTGGCCGAGGACGGCGCGGACGGCGAACTCGGCCTCGTCGACGGTGCGCGGCACGCGCCGCCCGGGGGCCTTGTCGACCAGGGGCGCCAGGACCGGGTCGGTGCGCAGATGGGCGTCGACGGCGGCCGGGTCGGCGTCCAGGTCGAGCAGCCGACGGCAGCGGCTGATGGCGACGGGCAGGTCGCGCAGGTCGCCGAGGACGAGACGGCAGGCGATGTGGTCGGGGGTGGGGGCGAGGGACACGATGCCGTGACCGTAGGGCAGGCGCAGGGTGCGGCGGTACGCGCCCTGTCTCCACTCCTCCACGCCGGGTACGGCGGTCGCGGCGAGGTGGCCGAAGACGTTGTCCGGGTTGAACGGGGTGCGGAACGGCAGGCGCAGGGCGAGGGCGCCGCCCGGGACGCCGGCGGCGCCGGTCTTCGGGGCGCGGGTGCGCAGCTCACCGGGGGTGAGGGCGAAGACCTCGCGGACGGTGTCGTTGAAGGTGCGCACGGAGGCGAAGCCGGCCGCGAAGGCGACCTCGGCCATCGGCAGCCGGGTCGTCTCGATCAGCAGGCGGGCGGTCCGCGCGCGCTGGGCGCGGGCCAGGGCGAGGGGGCCCGCGCCCAGCTCGGCCAGCAGCTGGCGTTCGATCTGCCGGGTGCTGTAGCCGAGCCGGGCGGCGAGGCCGGGTACGCCCTCGCGGTCGACCACCCCGTCGGCGATCAGCCGCATGGCGCGGGCGGTGAGGTCGGCCCGCTGGTTCCACTCCGGGGAGCCGGGGCTGGTGTCGGGGCGGCAGCGCTTGCAGGCCCGGAAGCCCGCCGCCTGGCAGGCCGCCGCGCTCGGGTGGAACACCATGTTCTCCGGCTTGGGCGGCACCACCGGGCAGCTCGGCCGGCAGTAGATGCCGGTGGTCAGGACAGCCGTGAAGAACCAGCCGTCGAACCGGGCGTCCTTGGACCGGACGGCGCGCACGCAGCGCTCGGTGTCGGTGTGCATCCCCATCTGCATGGGTCCAGCATCGTCCACCGCGCCCGGCGGTTCTGGCGGGAATCCGACATCGTGCTCACGCTTCCTGCGCGGTCCCGGATCGCCAGGCGGACTCGCGCAGCAGCCGCAGCCCGTTCAGGCCGACCAGGACGGTCGACCCCTCGTGGCCGGCCACGCCGAGCGGCAGCGGCAGGTGGCCGATCAGGTCCCACAGCACCAGGACGGTGATGAAGGTGCCCGCGATCACCAGGTTCTGGAGGACCAGGCGGCGGGCGGTGCGGGAGAGGCGGACGACGGCGGGTACGGCGGTCAGCTCGTCGCGGACGACGACCGCGTCCGCCGTCTCCAGCGCGAGGTCGGAGCCCGCGCGGCCCATGGCGACGCCGGCGTGGGCGGCGGCCAGGGCGGGCGCGTCGTTGACGCCGTCCCCGACGAACAGCACCTTGCGGCCCGCGCCCTCCAGCTCCCGTACGGCGGTGACCTTGTCCTCGGGGAACAGGTCGGCGCGGACGTCGGTGAGGCCGGTGGCCTCCGCGACGCGGGCGGCGGCGCGGGCGTTGTCGCCGGTCAGCAGGGTGGGGGCGGTGCCGTTGAGGGCGGTGAGGGCGGCGGTGGCGCCGGCGGCGTCGGGGCGCAGCCGGTCGGTGAGGACGAGGGTGCCGACGGGGGTGCCGTCGCGGCCGACCTGGACGGTGGTGGCGTCGTCGGCGGCGGCGTCGGCCCGGCCGACGGTCACCACGTGGCCCTCGACGGTCGCCGTCACCCCGCGGCCGGGGGCGGCGGTGAAGTCCTCGGCGGCGGCCAGGGCCAGGCCCCGGGCGCGGGCGGCGGCGACCACGGCGCGGCCCAGCGGGTGCTCGCTGGGCAGCTCGGCCGCGGCGGCCAGCGCGAGCAGGGCGTCCTCGTCGAGGCCGGAGCCGGGCAGCGGGCGTACGGCGGTGACCTCGGGGGTGCCCTCGGTGAGGGTGCCGGTCTTGTCCAGGGCGGCGGTGTCGATCTCGCCGAGCCGTTCCATCGCGACCGCCGACTTCACCAGGACCCCGTGCCGGCCGGCGTTGGCGATGGCGGACAGCAGCGGCGGCATCGTCGCGAGGACGACCGCGCAGGGCGAGGCGACGATCATGAAGGTCATGGCGCGCAGCAGGGCGTCGGTGAGGTCGGCGCCGAAGGCGAGCGGGATGCCGAAGACCGCGAGGGTGGCGACGACCACGCCGACCGCGTAGCGCTGCTCGATCTTCTCGATGAACAGCTGGGTCGGCGCCTTGGTGCGGGACGCCTCCTCGACCAGGGCGACGATGCGGGCGATGACCGAGTCGGCGGGGTCGCGGTCGACGCGGACGCGCAGGGCGCCGGTGCCGTTGAGGGTGCCGGCGAAGACGTCGTCGCCGGGGGTCTTCAGGACGGGGAGGGACTCGCCGGTGATGGTGGCCTGGTCGACCTCGCCCTCGCCGCCGAGGACCGTGCCGTCGGCGCCGATCCGCTCGCCCGGCCGGACCAGGAGGACGTCGCCGACGGCGAGGTCGGCGGTGGCGACGGTCTCCTCACGGTCCCCGGTCACCCGGGTGGCGGTGGTGGGCGCGAGGTCGAGCAGGCCGCGCACGGAGTCGGCGGTGCGGGCGGTGGCCAGGGCCTCCAGGGCGCCGGAGGTGGCGAAGATGACGATCAGCAGGGCGCCGTCGAGCACCTGGCCGATGGCGGCCGCGCCGAGCGCCGCGACGATCATCAGCAGGTCGACGTCGAGGGTCTTCTCGCGCAGTGCGCGCAGGCCCTCCAGGGCGGGCTCCCAGCCGCCGGCGGCGTAGGCGAGGGCGTACAGCGGGCCGTACGCCCAGGCGGTGACCCCGGTCAGGTCGAGGGTCAGGGCGAGCAGGAACGCGAGCAGGGAGACGAGCGCCCAGCGGGCCTCGGGCAGGGCCAGCACGCGGGTGCGGCGGCCGGGCGCCGGGCTGCGGGGCGTCGTCGCGGGCGCGGTGGGGGCAAGGGTGGTGGACACGCCGCACACCATACAGGAACACATGAAGACTCATTCATTCATTCATCCGTCCATTCATCCGTCCATTCGTCCGTCCATGCGTTCGTCCATACGTCCGTCCATGCGTCCGTTCGTTCATGCGTATGGGTGTTCCCGGGCGGTGCGTAGGATGGCCGCATGGGTCACGGAGCCGCCAGCACCACGCAGGAGACCGCACGCGTGCGTCTGGACGCGGACAATGTCGCCAAGGTCGCCACCACGCTCCAGGCCCTGTCCACCCCCTCCCGGCTGCTGATCCTGGCCCGGCTGCGCGAGGGCCCGCTGCCCGCGACCGAGTTGGCGGCCCAGGTCGGCATGGAGCAGTCGGCCTGCTCGCACCAGCTGCGGCTGCTGCGCAACCTGGGTCTGGTGGTGGGCGAACGGCGCGGCCGGTCGGTCGTCTACGCGCTGCACGACGACCACGTGGCCGAACTCCTCGACCAGGCCGTCTTCCACGTGGAGCACCTGCGACTGGGGATCAGCGACACCGGTCCGGAGCGCTGAGCAGCCCCCGCATCGTCTCGGCGGCCCGTACGGCCGCGTCCCCGCAGCAGTTGTTGAACAGCACGTGCAGCTCGTCCGCGTGCCGGGCCGCGCGCCGCAGCCGGGGCACCCACGCGGCGAGTTCGGCCACGTCGTAGCCGTACCGGAAGCGGTCCTCCTTGCTGCCCCTCCCCCACGCCGGGCTGCGGCCGTGGAACCGCACGACGGCCAGCGGGCGGTGGGTCACCGGCACGACCGGCGGCAGCGATCCGGGCAGGCCCGGCGCCATGTCGACGCCCACCGCGCTCGCGCCGAGGCCGGCGAGCAGCGCGGCGGTGGCGTCGGCCCGGTCCGCCGCCCACCAGCCCGGGTGCCGGAACTCGACGGCGAGCGGCCAGCCGGCCGTACGCCGGGCACAGGCTTCGAGGGTCTCCTCGGCGCCGGTGCTCGGCGGGAACCAGGGCGGGAACTGGAACAGCACGGCGCCGAGCCGCCCGGCCTCGCGCAGCGGCTCGACGGCGTACGCGAACCTGCGCCACACCTCGTCCAGGAGGGCCGGGCCCCGCTCGGCGCCCCGCAGGTCGGCGGGGAGCGCCCCGGTCCGGGTGGGGTGCCCGGTCAGCAGCGAGAACACCTTGACGTCGAAGCGGAAGTTCTCGGGGGTGCGCTCCAGCCACAGTTCGCTGTTGCGGCGGCTGGGCAACGCGTAGTAGCCGGCGTCCACTTCGACGACGGGCAGCCGGGAGGCGTAGTGCCTCAGGCGCCCCTCGGCGTCCCGCCGTCCGCGCGGATACCAGCCGCTCGCGACGAGCTGCCGGTCCGTCCAGGAACACGCGCCGACCCGTACCTCACCCATGGGAGCCCGGTTGCCCGGACTCCCCCGGCCTCATGCGCGGTCGGCTATTCGGCGGCGGTGGGACGCCGCGCGGCCGTCATCGCCTCCTTCACGTCGGTGATCGGGCGCAGCCGGTAGGTGTAGGAGTAGTCGCGGTCGGCGAACAGCTTGAACTCGTCGTGGGTGTGCGCACCCCAGCTGTTGTCCCCGCCGACGCCCATCTGCCGGTGGTTCAGGCGGAGCACGACCGCGTCCCTCGGGGTGAGCTGGTAGTCGTGCCGTACCCCGGTCGACAGGTCCTCCGGGGTGAAGCGGGAGGCGTTGACCTCCAGCAGGGGTTCGCCCGAGGCCAGCAGCCCTGCGCCGCGCCGGTCGGTGAGCGCCACCCAGCGGACGTCGGTCTTGTTGCCGTTCTCCTGCGGGCGGATGTAGCCGGACCACTGCTCGGCGACGGTCCCGGAGTACAGGCCGACGTCGGTGCCGGTGTTGCGGTCCCAGTGGTTCTCCTCGGGGCCGCGCCCGTACCAGTGCAGCCGGTCCAGCCGGCGCGGCAGGAAGAGCAGGCTGCCGACCTCGGGGATGTAGGGGAGGTTCGCGGCGCCGGGATGCAGGGTGTGGTCGACCTTGATCTCGCCGTTGCCGAAGACCGTGTAGGTGGTGGTGTACGACGACTCCACCGTGGTCGGCAGCGTGCCGCTGACCTTGATCTCGACGGCCCGGTCCGCCCCGAGCGTCCGCACGGCGACGTCGGTGACCTTCCGCCGGGTGCCCGCGTCCCGCCAGGTCCGGTTGCGGGTGTGCTGGCCGTTGCCGAGGTCGTTGTCGGTGGGCGCCCGCCAGAAGTTGGGCACCGGACCGGAGGTGAGCAGCCGGATGCCGCGCGCCTTGTACGAGGTGATGGTGCCGCTGCCCCGGTCGACGGTGACGGTGAAGTCCTCGCCGTCGACGGTGATCTCCTCGTCGTCCTCGTCCACCTCCAGGGCCGGGACCCGGTCCAGCGGTACGGGGGTCACGGCGGGGGTGCCCGCGTCGACGGGGAGCTGGACGCGGGCCACCTCGAAGCCGGCCTTCGCCCAGGGCGCGGACTCCTTGGTGGTGAAGGAGACCTGGAGGAAGAACTCGGTGCCGGGCGCCGGGTCGGCCGGCAGCCGCACGGGCAGGGTGATGTCCTTGCTGGACAGCGGCGCCACGGCCAGCTGGTCGCGGGTCAGCCGCCCGCGCCGTACCACCTGGCCGTCGGCGACCAGTTCCCAGCGGCCGTCGAACTCCCGCAGGTCGGTGAAGAGGTACTCGTTGACCAGGGTCACCGCGCCGGGGTCGCCCCCGGTCCGCTGCCGTACGTCGATCGCCTGGTAGACGCGCTTGACCTCGGCGGCCTTGCCGGTGTGGCCGCGGTCGGCCAGGACGATGCCGTCGGCGACGAAGGCGCCGTCGTTGGGGTTGTCGCCCCAGTCGCCGCCGTACGCGAAGAAGGTCTTCTCCCCGGACCGCTTCTCCTCCTTGCGGACCTCGGCGGCGTCGAACCAGAAGCGCACGCCGTCGTCGCCGCTGTCGCGGCCGTCGTCGGCCAGTTCGGCGGCGGTGAGGGCACGGGCGTACACGCGGGCGGCGCGGATCGTGCCGCTGAACTCGCGGGTCTGGTTGTCGGCGTCGGTCGCCAGGGCGAGCGGCGCGGTGTTCACCTCGGGGCGCCGGGTGGTGGTGCGAACGGCTCTGGCCACGCCGTCGGCGTAGAGGGTCAGGGTGCCGGCGTCGGCGTCGAAGACACCGGCGACGTGGTGCTCGCGGCCGGTCCAGTCGTCCGGCAGCGCCCAGTTCGCGGTGATCCACTGCCCGCCGGAGTAGATGAAGAACTCCAGGTTCCGGTTGTTCTGCTTCAGGGAGTACTGGGTGTCGCCCTTGGCCACGATCGGCTGGTGGTACCCGAGGAAGCCCGGGGTGATCCACGCCTCCAGGGTGAGGGAGCCGGTGAGGTCCAGGCTCTCGTCGCGGGCGAACAGCGTGCCGCCGGACAGGCCCTTCTCCCGGTCGAAGGAGCCGCTGGGGTTGATGATCTCGCCGCGCAGCCCGGCGGGGCCGGTCTCCCGCAGCAGGACGCGGGCGGGCACCGGCCAGGCCAGCGACTGGTCCACGAAGTCCCAGATCCAGCCGCCCTGGAGCACGTCGTAGCGGCGGACGACGTCCCAGTACTTCTTGAAGTTGCCGGTGGAGTTGCCCATCGAGTGGGCGTACTCGATCATCACGTACGGCCGGGTGTCGGAGGTGTCCTTCGCGCGCTGCTCCACGCGCTGGGGGGTGTCGTACATCTCGGAGCGGATGTCGCTGATCCCCGGCCGGTCGTCGCCCTCGTACTGGATGACGCGGGTGGTGTCGTAGGAGCGGATCCAGTCGTGCATGGCGGTGAAGGTGGAGCCGGTGCCGGCCTCGTTGCCCAGTGACCAGATCACCACCGAGGGGTGGTTCTTGTCGCGGTGCACCATGTTCTGGGCGCGGGCCACGCACGCCGCGGTCCACTCGGGGTGGTCGCCGGGGTACTCGTCGCGGATGGCGTGGGTCTCCAGGTTGGTCTCGTCGACGAGGTAGAGGCCGTACTCGTCGGCGAGTTCGTACCACAGCGGGTTGTTCGGGTAGTGCGAGGTGCGGACGCTGTTCATGTTGAGCCGCTTGATCAGGGTGATGTCGTTCACCAGGTCCTCGCGGCTGAGGGCGGTGCCGCGGTCCGGGTGCATCTCGTGGCGGTTGGTGCCGCGCAGGGAGACCGGCTTGCCGTTGATGCGCATCAGGCCGTCCTTGAGCGCGAACTCCCGGAAGCCGACCCGGTGCGAGAGGGTCTCGGTCACCTTTCCGGCGGGGTCGCGCAGGCGCAGCACGGCCGTGTAGAGGTTCGGCTGCTCGGCCGACCACAGCTTCGGCGCCGGTACGGCCCTGGTGGCGCGTACGGTGACGTCCTCGCCGGCGCCGGCCGTGCCCAGGTCGGCGGTGGCCTGGAGCGGCCGGGACCAGACGGCGTGGCCGCGGGCGTCGTACAGCTGGGTCTCGACGGTGTACCGGCCGGCGCCGGCGCCGCCGTACGCCCGGACGTGCGCGGTGACGGCCAGTTCGGCGTCGGTGTAGGTGCCGTCCAGCGGGGTGTCGAGGCGGAAGTCCCGCAGGTGCACGGCGGGGGTGGAGTAGAGGTGGACCGAGCGGAAGATGCCGCTCAGCCGGATCATGTCCTGGTCCTCCAGCCAGTCGCCGTCGGCGTAGCGGTAGACCTCGACGGCGATCTGGTTGGTGCCGGGCTTGAGGTGGTCGGTGATGTCGTACTCGGACGGGGTGTAGGAGTCCTCGTCGTACCCGGCCAGTTCGCCGTTGATCCACACGTAGTGCGCGGACTTGACGCCCTCGAAGTGGAGGAAGGTGCGGCGGCCGTCCCAGTCGCGGGGGACGGTGAAGGTGCGGCGGTACTGGCCGACGGGGTTGCGGCGGGTGGGGGCGGTGGGGGGCTGCGGCTCCTCCCCCAGGCCGTTGGGGCCCCAGTAGGGGTAGGTGATGTTCAGGTAGATCGGGCGGTCGTGGCCGTGCAGCTGCCAGACGGAGGGGACCGGGATGGTGTCCCAGTCGCCGTCGTCGAGGTCGGTGCGGTGGAAGTCGGCGTCCCGGTCCTCGGGGCGGTCGGCGTAGGCGAACTTCCAGGTGCCGTCGAGGGAGAGGCGGTACGGGGAGTCGGTGCGGTCGGCGGCCAGCGCCTGGCGGACGTCCGCGTACGGCATGAGCGTGGTGTGCGGCGGCTCGGTGCCGAGCCGGAAGACACCGAAGTCGTTCCACTGCGGGGGGCCGTCGGAGGTGGCCGCCGCCGCGCGGGCCCTGGCGGGCGGTACGGACAGGGCGAGCGCGCCGAGGACGGCGGCGCCGCCCTCCAGGAGGCGGCGGCGGCTGACGACCGGGGGCACGACGGAGGAGAGGGACGGGTGCGGCATGACCGTGGCCTTCCGTGGGGTTCGGTGGGCGGCTCAACGCACGGTGCGCTAACGGCGGTTACGGGGGCGGTGCCCGGCAACTGCCGGTGAGGGAGCGACTACTGAAACACGGTCACCCTAGGACCCCAACACAATCGAATCAATCACCCCGTCGGGCTTTGTGCGGTCCTGGGGGATGGAGGGCTGTGCTGCGTCGACTGCCCGGCCGGGCGTCCCCAGTCGACCGTGCGGTCGCACCAGCGCTCCAGCAGGACCCGGTCGTGGCCCACGGCCAGCAGGCCCGCCCCGGTGGCGGCGCGGTACTCCTCGACCACCGCGACCAGCGCGGCGGTGGTGGACGCGTCCAGCATGGCGGTCATCTCGTCGCAGACCAGCCAGCGCGGGCGCAGCACCAGGGCGCGGGCCAGGCAGGCCCGCTGGAGCTGGCCGTCGCTGACCTCGTGCGGGCGGCGGCCCAGCAGGTCGCCAGTGAGGCCGACCGTGGCGGCCAGTTCGGCGACCCGGGCGGCCAGGCCCTCGCGGCGGCCGGTGGCGCGCAGCGGTTCGGCGATCAGGTCGGCCAGCCGCAGCCGGGGGTCGGCGGAGAGCCGGGCCTGCTGGAAGACGACGCCGAAGGCGGTGCGCAGCTCGCGCGGCGCGCGGTGCCGCCAGCGGCGTACCGGCTCGCCGTCGACGACGACGGTGCCGGCGTCGGGGCGGTGCAGCAGGGCGGCGACCCGGGCGAGGGTCGACTTGCCGCAGCCGCTGGGGCCCAGCAGGCCGACCGCCTCGCCCGGCGCGACGGTCAGCGAGACGTCCCGCAGGACGGGGGCGCCCCGGGTGTATCCGGCGGTGACGGCGCGCAGTTCAAGCACGGGCGGCCTCCGGGTCGGCGGTGGTGTGCGGGTGGGGATGCGGGTGGTGGCAGGCGACCGTGCCGGACAGCTCCGGCAGCGTGCCGCAGGTGTCGGTGGCGCGGGCGCAGCGGGGGGCGAAGGCGCAGCCGGCGGGCAGGTCACCGAGTTCCGGGGGCAGGCCGGGAACGGGGGTGAACGCGCGGTCGGGCAGGGCCTGGAGCAGGCCCCGGCTGTAGGGGTGGCGGGGGCCGGGGGTGCCGAAGAAGACGTCCGCGTGGGCGAGTTCGACGATGCGGCCGGCGTACATGACGGCCACCCGGTCGGCGATGCGTTCGGCCGCCGCCAGGTCGTGGGTGATCATCAGCAGCGCCCGGCCCTCCCCCTCCGCGTCCCCGTCCGCATCGACGTGGCGGCGCAGTTCGTCGACGGTACGGTCCACCAGGTCCCGGTCGAGTCCGGTGGTCGGTTCGTCGGCGAGCAGCAGGGGCGCGTCACCGACCAGGGCGAGGGCGGTGGCGGCGCGCTGGGCGAGGCCGCCGGAGAGTTCGTGCGGGTGGCGGTCGAGGTGGCCGGCCGGGAACGCGGCGCGGGCGGCGGCGTCCTCGGCGGCGGCGCGCAGGGCGGCACGGCCCCGCAGGCCGGTGAGGGCGGCGACGGTCTCGGCCAGGTGGGAGCGGACGGTGCGGACGGGGGTGAGGTGGGCGGCGGGGCTCTGCGGGACCAGGCCGATCCGGCGGCCCCGTACGGTACGGGCGAGGGTCCGCTCGTCCGCGGTGAGCAGGTCCAGGTCGCCGAGGAGGGCGGTGCCGGCGGTCTGCGCGTTGCCGGGGAGCAGGCCCAGCAGGGCGGAGGCCAGCACGGACTTGCCGCAGCCGCTCTCGCCGATCAGGGCCAGGCACTCCCCGGCCGCCACGTCGAAGCGGACGTCGGTGACGGCGGCGATCCGCCGCCCGCCCGGCATCAGGAAGCGGACGGACAGACCGCGGACCTCCAGCACAGGGGCACGCCCGTTCACAGCATCAGCTCCGATCGCCGCCGGGGGTTGATCCGCTCCCGCCAGGCCCCGGCGAGGCCCGCGACGGCGAGGGTGGGGACGATGATGAACAGTCCCGGGAAGAGGGTGGGCCACCACTGCCCGGCGAGCAGCGAACCGCGGGCCTGCTGGATCAGGTTGCCGAGGCTGGCCATGTGGGTGGGCAGGCCGAGCCCGAGGAAGGACAGCGCCGACTCGTGCCACATGGCGTGCGGCACCATCAGTACGGCGGCCAGCGCGGCCTGCGGCAGGACGCCGGGCAGCAGGTGCCGTACCGTCACCCGCCACCGGGAGGCGCCCCCGGAGACGGCGGCGTCGATGTACGGGCGCGAGCGCAGGGAGAGCACCTCGGCGCGGACGATGCGGGCGGTGGACAGCCAGTGGGTGGAGGCGACGGAGACGACCACGGGCCACACACCCGGCCGGAACATGGCCACGATGAACACGCCGAGCAGCAGGTGGGGTACGGAGGAGAACGCGTCGACCACCCGCATCAGCGCGCGGTCGAACCAGCCGCCCAGCGCCCCGGCGGCGGCGCCGACCGCGGTGCCGACGACCGTCGCGGTCAGCGCCGCGGCCACCCCGACCAGCAGCGAGACGCGCAGCCCGTACACGCAGCGCAGCAGCAGGTCGCGGCCGACGTCGTCGGTGCCGAAGGGGTGGGTGGCGCTCGGTGGCAGGAGCTTGGCGGCGAGGTCGACGGCCTGCTGGTCGAGCCGGACGAACGGCGGTACGAGCAGCACGGCGAGGACGGTCAGGGCCAGCAGGCCGGCCGAGACGCGCAGGCGCAGGGCGCGGGTGGAGCGGCGGGCGGTGCCGTGGGACCGCCACTGTTCCAGGGCGGGGGCGTCACATGTCACTGAGCTTCACCCTCGGGTCGAAGAGTCCGTAGAGCAGGTCGGCGAGGAGGTTTCCGGCGAGGACGGCGGCGGTGGCGAGGGTGGTGAGCGCGGCGAGCAGCGGGAAGTCGACGGCGGTGGCCGCCTCGACGGTGGCCGCGGCGATGCCGGGCCAGCTGAAGACGGTCTCCACCAGCAGGGCGCCGGTGATGAGTTCGGGGACGCGGGAGCCGATCAGGGTGAGCACCGGCAGCAGCCCGGAGCGCAGGGCGTGGCCGAGCAGGACGGTGCCTTCGCCGAGGCCGCGGGCGCGGGCGCCGCGCACCGGGTCCTCCGCGAGGGCGTCGCCGACGCCCTGACGGACGTAGAGGGTGAACCAGGGGAGTTGGGAGACGGCGAGGACCCCGGCGGGCAGGACGACGTGGCCGGCGACCTGGCCGAAGGTGACCTGTTCGCTGGCGGTGTCGGTGAGGCCGCCCGCCGGGAGGAGGTCCCACTGGAGGGCGAACAGCCAGACGGCGAGCAGCGCGGTCCAGAAGACCGGGGCCGCCTCCAGGGCGTACGCGAGGGAGGTCACCGCCCGGTCGAGGAGGGAGCCGGGGCGGCGGGCGGCCAGCACGCCGAGCAGGGTGCCGGCGAGGACGGCGGCGGTGAAGGCGACCGCGCACAGCAGCGCGGACCAGGCCAGGCGTTCGCCGATGACCTGGGCCACCGGCTGCCGCAGCACGCTGGAGTGGCCGAGGTCGCCGGAGAGCGCGGAGGTCAGCCAGTGCCACCAGCGGGTGACGAACGGCTCGTCCACGCCGAGGTTGGCGCGCAGCCGGTCCAGGGTCTCCTGGTCGGCGCCGAGCGCGGCCGTGCCGGCGTACGCCTTGACGGGGTCGAACGGGGAGGCGGCGGCGATGGCGAACACGCCGAAGGTGACGACGGCCAGGACGGGGACGGCGGACAGTGCCCGCCGTCCCGTCAGCCGTGCCATCGCTCCCCAGGGGAGCGCGCTCATGCCTTGGGCCGCCAGGTCTCGATGTTCCACCAGGGGCCGCTGGCGAAGCCGTGCTCGTGCGGCTCCAGTTGGGTGGTGAGGCCCTCCCAGCGGTCGGCGAGGACGTAGAGGTGGTCGATGTGGGTGAGGAAGGTGTAACCGGGGTTCTCGACGAGCTCCTGCTGGATCGTGTCGTAGGCGGCGCGGCGTTCGTCGGGGTCCTGGCTGCGGCGGCCGGTGTCGAGGGCCTGGTCGACGGCCGGGTTGTCGTAGCGGGCCATGTTGTTGAAGCCGTCGCCGGCGAGGGAGGAGTGCAGCAGGGTGTAGAGGCCGAAGTCAGGGTCGCCGACGCTGCCGAAGCCGGCCAGGACCGCGTCGCGGCCCATCCGGGGTTCGATGACCTCCCAGGTGGCGCTCTCCACGTTCACCTCGATGCCGGCCCGCTTGGCGTCGGAGGCGTAGGCGAGGGCGTGGTCCTGGCGGACCTTGTCGCCGGAGGGGTAGTAGAGGGTGAACGCGGCGCGCTGTCCGTCCTTGGCCCGGATGCCGTCGCCGCCCGTCTTCCAGCCGGCCCGGTCGAGGATGCGGCGGGCCTCGGCGAGGTCCTGGTCGCGGGCGATGTCCTTGGTGTACCAGGGGTCGTCGGTGGGCAGCGGGCCGTACGCCGGGAGGCCGGCGCCGTCGAGGATCTTGTCGACCAGGGCCTCGCGGTCCACGGCGGCGTCCAGCGCCCGCCGGATCGCTCGGTCGCCGGTGACCGGGCCGGCCGTGGGCAGGGTGACGGCGCGGAAGTCGTAGGTCTTGGCGTCGTACGTGCGCCTGCTGTCGTCGTCCTTGAAGGTGGCGGCGAGGTTGGGCGGCAGGACGGCGCCGTCCAGGTCGCCGGAGCGCAGGCGGGTGGCGCGGACGTTGTCGTCGGCGATGATCGCCATGGTGAACGACTTCACCGCCGGTTCGCCGCCCCAGTAGTCGGGGTTGGCCTTGAAGGTGAGCTTCTCGCCCTTGCTCCACTTCACGAGCGTGTACGGTCCGGTGCCGACCGGCTCGGTGTTGAAGGAGCCGGTGTTGGGGTCCTGGCCGCCCGCGACGTGCTCGGGGACGACGGGCAGCACCGTGCGCGCGGCGAAGGCCGCGTAGGGGTACTTGAGCGTGAAGACGACCTGGTCGTCACCGCTCGCCCGGACGCTCTCGACGGCGTCCAGTTCGCTGCGGGCGGTGTTGTTGGTCTTCGGGTCGAGGATCGTCTCGTACGTGTAGACGACGTCCTCGGCGGTCAGCGGCTCGCCGTCGCTGAACTTCACGCCCTCGCGCAGGGTGTAGGTGTACGTCCGCCCGCCGTCGCCGATCTCGGGCAGCGCCTTGGCCAGCGCGGGCTTCAGCTTCAGGTCGGTGTCGCGGGCGAGCAGCCCGTCGAAGATCTTGGAGTTGCCGTCCTTGCCGTAGCCGAGCAGCGGGCTGAGGGTGTCCGGTTCGGAGGCCACCCCGATCACGACGGACTCGGCCCCGCCCTTCCCGTCGCCGCTGCCTCCCGGGGCGGAGCAGGCGCCGGCGCCCACGGCCAGTGCGGCCGCGGCGGCGGCGCCTCGTATCCGACGGGTCCTCATGTGTCCCCCTGAGCAGTTGACGCGGATGAGCTATTGCACATGAGTCGCAATTAAAGCGTCAACCGGAGGCCGGGCGCACCTGTGCCCGCCGTGACGTCAGGCGGGTCCGGCGTGCAGGGCGCGTCCGGCGGGACCCCGGGTGTGGGCCCAGGCGGGCAGGGCGGTCAGCACGCCGGCCGTCAGCAGGACGGCCGACGCGGCGAGGAGCAGCCACGACCCCGGGGGCACGATGACGACGCGGCTGAACAGGTTGTAGAGGACGAGTCCGGCCGGGGTGCCCACCGCCACCCCGAGCGCGGCGGGCAGCAGTTGGGCGGTGCACAGGGCCGTGACGACCTGGCCGGGGGTGGCGCCGAGGGTACGGGTGACGGTCAGGGCGCGCCGGGCCCGCACCGCGGTGCTCCAGCCGAGGAACACCGTGTTGAGCACGGACAGGGCCACGAGTACGTAGGTGACACCGGTCACCGTCCGGACGGTCACGATGTCCCGCAGCCCGCCGGGATGGGACAGCCCGTACTCGATCTCGACGTCGGGTACGGCGTGCAGGGTGAGCAGCGCGGTCACCATGACGCTGGTGACCCCCGCGCCCACCGTGGTCAGAACGGCGCGGCCGGGCCGGCGGGCGAGCAGCCGGACGCCGATCAGCAGCGAGGTGGGCAGGTACGCCGTCACGGCGTTCAGCCTCGGGTGCCGGACGGGCGGCTGCGCCGGGTCGGCCAGGCTGTCGACGGTGCTGGTCCGGGCGGCGCGCAGCACGGGGCCGAGCACACCGGCGCCGGCGACCACGGCGGCGAGGAGGACCGTGCCGACGACCGTGTCGGTGGCCGGCGGGCTGACGGTGTTGATCAACCCGGCGCTGGGGTCGGCCAGTTCGGGGGCGAGCAGAGACCCGGCGGTCAGCCCGAGGGCGGCGGCCAGGGCGGTCAGCAGCAGGTGCTGCGCCAGCAGTACGGCGGCGACCGCGCCGGGCGTGGCGCCGACCGCCTTGAGCAGTCCGGCCCGCCGGTCGTCGCGGCCGGCCCGCAGGGCGGTGAGTGCGGCGAGGGTGACGACCGCGGCCCCGCCCAGCAGCCAGCCGCCGACGACCAGGGCGGGCCGGGCGAACATGATGAACTTGGTGTCCTGGTCGAGGACGTCCTGCCAGGAGCGGACGTTGACCCAGTCGCCTCCCCGGTCGTCCTGCGGGAAGGCGGCGTCGGTCCACTGGGTGATCGCGGCGGGGTCCGAGAGCTTCAGGTGGATCAGATGGACACCGGGCGTGTCCCCGGCCGCCGCGCGGGTGTCGGCGGTGGTGAGCCAGACCCTGCCGCCGTAGTCGGACGTCCCGGGCCCCTGGGCCCAGTCGCTGCCCGGGTAGACGCCGGTGGCCACGCTGAGGGCGATCCCGACGACCGGGTAGTCGCGGCCGGTGAGGGTGACGCGGTCGCCGACGTCCACCCCGAGCACCTGCGCGAAGCTGCGCTCGACCACCACACCGCCGGGGCGCACCCAGGTACCGGAGGTCACCAGGGGCCGGTCCACGGCGGACGGTCCGCCGTCGCGCCCCTCGACCGCCGACCGGGCGCTGCGGCCGTGCGCGCGGACCGTGGTGTCGAAGGCGAAGACCGGGTCGGAGTGCGCGACCACACCGGGCGTCCCCGCGAGGCGTTCGGCCACGGCGGACGGGTCGGCGGCCGTCGTGATCGCCGTGACGTCGGGACCGGCGGTGGCGTCACGGGTCTTCAGGTACGCGGCGCCCACGGCGTCGTCGGTCGCCATGCCGAGGGCCAGGGAGGTGGTGGCGGCCGTGACGGCCAGCAGGAACATGACGGCCTCGCCGGGACGGCGGCGCAGGTCGCGGGCGATCAGCCGCCAGAGCAGGAGCAGGCGTCCCATGTCAGTCCTCCTCCCAGTTCAGCAGCGCGCCGAGCCCGGGGCCGCCGTGGGCGGTGTGGCCGGGGCCGGTGTGGCCGGGGCCGGTCAGGCGGGTGTCGTCGGCCGGCGCCCCGTCGCGCAGGGAGACGACGCGGTCCGCCGTGGCGGCGACGCGCTCGTCGTGGGTGACGACGACCAAGGTCTGCCCCGCGGCGCGCAGTTCACCGAAGAGGCGGAGGATGTCGTGGGTCGCGGCACTGTCCAGGTTCCCGGTGGGCTCGTCCGCGAGGACCACCAGCGGCTCGTTGACCAGGGCGCGGGCGATGGCGACCCGCTGCCGCTGCCCGCCGGACAGCTCCGCGGGCAGGTGCCGGGACCGGTCGGCGAGCCCGACCCGGTCGAGGAGGGCCGCGGCGCGGTCACGGGCGGCGCGCGGCGCGGCGCCGGCGAGCAGTGCGGGCAACTCGACGTTCTCCGCCGCGGTCAGCTCGTCCATCAGCTGGAAGTCCTGGAAGACGAAGCCGACGGCACGGCGGCGCAACCGCGCCAGCGCCCGTTCGCCGAGGTCGTCGATGCGCCGCCCGCCGAGCCAGACCTCGCCGTCGGTGGGCCGGTCGAGTCCGCCGAGCAGGTGCAGCAGCGTCGACTTGCCGCAGCCGCTGGGTCCGGTCACGGCGAGCGTCTGCCCGGCCGGGACAGCGAGGTCGACGCCGTCGACGGCCCGTACCAGGCTCTCGCCGTGCCCGTACGTCCGCGACAGCCCGACCGCGCGCAGCGCGGGCCCGGACGCGTCACCCTCCCCGGTACGGCCGCCGGCCGACCGCACGCCGGGGCTGCCGCCCGGGACCGGTCCGGTGCCGGGGGCGCCGCCCGGGCCACTGGCCGGGGTGCCGGTCGTGCCACTGGCCGGGGTGCCGCCCGGGCCACTGACCGAGGCACCGCCCAGGACACCGGCTGGCGTGCCGCCCGGGCCACTGACCGAGGCACCGCCCAGGACACCGGCTGGCGTGCCGCCCGGGCTGCTGACCGAGGCGCCGCCCAGGACACCGGCTGGCGTGCCGCCCGGGCTGCTGACCGAGGCACCGCTGTGGACCGGCCGCGGGACCGGGTCGTCAGCCGGCTCCGACCTCGCGCCCGAGCCATCACCCGGCACCCGCCCCACGCCCGAGCCACCCTCCGAGACCGGCCACGCACCCGGACCACCGCCCAGACCACCACCCGACGCCGCCCCCGCACCCGAGCCACCGCCCGACGCCGCACCCGCACCCGCACCCGCACCGCCGTCCGGGAGCGATCCCGTGACCGGCCGGTCATCCGTGCTCGTGCTCCTCCGCCGTAACCGGTCCCCGCGCCACCGGTTGCCGCCCCGCCGACCGTCTCTCGTCATCCGACCCCTCCGCCTTTCCCACGTGGGGCGCGGGCGGACCAGGTCCGCACGCACGCCTCCAACCACCGCAGATCGGCCTGCGCCCGCAGGGCGATGCCCTCCAGGAGCAGTCCGGCCTCCGAGTCCGTGTCCTGGGCGAGGACGGCGCGCTGGGTCTCGGCGAGGCCGCGCATCAGCTCCCGTCGCCGCGCCTCCACGAGCGCGAGCGGATCGGCGAGACCCGACTCCGCGGCGGCCACCAGCTTCAGGTGGAACTCCGCCACGTCCGCTCGCGGCCCGGCCCCCTCGGCCAGCCACGCGGCCACCCGCTCGTGCCCGGCAGCGGTCGGCGCGTACACCTTGCGCCGCGGGCCGCGCACCGGCACGTCCTCGCGGTCCTGGACGACCAGGCCCGCCTTTTCGAGCCGGGTGAGCGTCACGTAGACCTGACCCGCATTCAGCGTCTCCCCCAGCGGCCCGAGCGCCTCCGCCAGCCGTCTGCGCAGGTCGTACCCGTGCGACGGCTCCTTGACCAGCAGCGCCAGCACCACGTCCTGCACGGGCTGCCCTCCTCCACGACCCACATATAGATAGCGGTTATGCAATGGGGCGTCAAACGGGTGCCCCGGCAGGGGTGCGGGTCAGTCGGACGGACAGGAGAGGGACCGGCGCGCGGCCGGTCCGGTACGGCGGTCAGCCGAGGCGCGCGGCGAACGCCTCGTAGGCCCGGTCGTCGAACAGCACGAACCTGATCTCCTCGACGGCCGTGTCGGCGCCGCGCACCGCGTCCACCGCGATGCGCGCCGCGTCGTCCAGCGGCCAGCCGTACACGCCGGTCGAGATCGCCGGGAAGGCGACGGAACGGGCCCCGAGTTCGTCGGCCACCCGCAGCGACTCCCGGTAGCAGGACGCCAGCAGGGACGGATCGCCGCCGGCGGCGTCGTACACCGGGCCGACGGTGTGGATGACCCAGCGGGCGTCCAGTTCGCCCGCGGTGGTGGCGACCGCCCGGCCGGTGGGCAGGCCCCTGCCGTACCGCGAGGCACGCAGGTCGCGGCACGCGTCGAGGATCGCCGGGCCGCCCCGGCGGTGGATGGCGCCGTCGACGCCGCCGCCGCCGAGGAGGGAGGAGTTGGCCGCGTTGACGATCGCGTCGGCCCGCTGGTGCGTGATGTCGCCCTGGACCAGGGTGATGCCGGTCATGCCTGCCTCAGTCTCCGCCACACCGCTTTCGCCGCGTTGTGTCCCGACATGCCGTGTACCCCGGGACCGGGCGGAGTCGCCGACGAGCAGATGAAGACGGCCGGGTGCGGGGTGGCGTACGGGAAGAGGGACGGCTTGGGGCGCAGCAGGACCTGGAGGCCGCTGATCGCGCCGGAGGCGATGTCACCGCCGACGTAGTTGGCGTTGCGGGCGGCCAGTTCGGGCGGACCGGCGGTGGCGCGGGCGAGGACGCGGTCGCGGAAGCCGGGGGCGAAGCGCTCCAGCTGGCGTTCGATCGCGTCGGTGAGGTCACCGGTCCAGCCGTTGGGGACGTGGCCGTACGCCCAGAAGACGTGCTTGCCCTCCGGGGCGCGGGTGGGGTCGACGACGCTCGGCTGCACGGTGATCAGGAACGGCCGCTCGGGCGCGCGTCCGGCGCGGGAGGCGTCGTGCAGGGCGGTGCCGATCTCGGCGCTGTCCGCGCCGACCTGCACGGTGCCGGCGGCGCGGGCCTCGGGGGCGGTCCACGGGACGGGTCCGTCCAGCGCGTAGTCGATCTTGAAGACGCCGGGGCCGTACCGGTAGCCGTCGTAGGCCCGGCCGAAGCCCGCGATGCGGGCCAGCGCGGTGGGTGAGGTGTCGAAGACGTAGGCGCGGGCGGGCGGCAGGTCGTCCAGCCGTTTGACCTCGTAGTCGGTGTGCACCGTGCCGCCGAGGTCGGTGAGGTGGGCGGCGAGGGCGTCGGAGATCGCCTGCGAGCCGCCGCGGGCCACCGGCCAGCCGTGGGCGTGGGCGGCGAGCAGGAAGACCAGGCCGATGGCGGAGGTGGCGAGGCCGCCGAGCGGGGCCATGACGTGCGCGACGAGACCGGCCAGCAGGGTCCTGGCCCGCTCGTCGCGGAAGCGGCGCATCAGCCAGGTCGACGGGGGCAGCCCGGTGAGGCCGAAGCGGGCGAGGGTGACCGGGTCGCGGGGCAGCGCGGTCAGCGGGAGGGACATGAAGTCCCGCACCAGGGTGTCCCAGCGCGGCAGGAACGGTTCGACCAGTCTGCGGTAGGTGCCCGCGTCGCGCGGTCCCAGTGAGGCGGCGGTCTCGCCCACCGACCGGGAGAGCACGGCGGCCGAGCCGTCGGGGAACGGGTGGGCCATGGGCAGCTCGGCGTGCAGCCACTGGAGGCCGTAGCGGTCCAGGGGCAGGGCGCGGAAGGCCGGTGAGCTTGCGGCGAGCGGGTGGGCCGCGGAGCAGGGGTCGTGCCGGAAGCCGGGGAGGGTCAGCTCCTCGGTGCGGGCGCCGCCGCCCACGGTGTCGCGGGCCTCGAAGACGGCGACGGAGAAGCCGCGCCGGGCCAGCTCCACGGCGGCGGTCAGTCCGTTCGGCCCCGCACCCACCACGACCGCATCGAGCATCGACGGCACCTTCGGACCCCTTCGTCAGCCGATGGCCACTGGGACCAGGATAGGCCCAGGGTCACCGGCGGCCCCCGGCCCTGGGACACCGGCGGTCCCCGCCCCGGAGCACCGGCGGCCCCCCGCCCCCCGGGGCACCGGCGGTCCCCGCCCCGGAGCACCGGCGGTCCCCCGCCCCCCCCAGAGCACCGGCGGCCCCCGGCCCCGGGCGCGGCGGCGTCAGGCCGCGCCGCCGCCGGACAGCAGGGCGATCGTCCGCCGGGCGGTGGCCGCGTCGCGGGCGGCGGTGAATGGCAGCTCGTTGCCGCCCGTGATCCGGAACGGCTCGCCGGTCAGGGTCAGGTGGGTGCCGCCGGCCTCCTCGACGAGCAGCAGCCCGGCCGCGTGGTCCCAGGCCGCTTCCCAGCCGAACACCGTGCCGTCCAGCTCACCGCGGGCCACGGCCAGGTACTCCAGTCCGGCCGAGCCGCACGGGCGGGGTGCCATGCCGGGGACCTCCAGGGCCCGCAGGACGCGCTTCTGCTCGTCCGTGGTGAAGTCCGGGTGGGAGGTGGCGATCCGCAGGTCGTGGCCGGGCTCGGACGGACCGGCGTACAGCCGCTCGCCGTCCAGGAAGGCGCCCTTGCCCCGTATCGCCGTGGCGAACTGGTCGCGGGCCGGCGCGTGGGTCCAGGAGGCGAGCAGTTCGCCGTGGCGGGCGAGGGCGACCAGGGTGCAGAAGCCGCTGTCGCCGTGGACGAACTGCCGGGTGCCGTCGACGGGGTCGACGATCCACACCGGCGCGTCGCCGCGCAGCGCCTCGTAACTGACCGGGTTGGCGTGCACCGCTTCCTCGCCGACGACGACCGAGCCGGGCAGCAGGGCGACCAGCGCCTCGGTGAGGTACGTCTCCGCGTCGCGGTCGGCGTCCGTCACCAGGTCGTGCGGCCCGGTCTTCTCGTCCACCTCGTGGGCGGCCAGCCGCCGCCAGCGCGGCATGACCTCCTGCGCGGCCGCCTTGCGGACGGCCTCCTCCACGTCGTCGGCGTGCCGGGCGAGAAACTCGTCGATGGTTTCGTTGTTCTCGATCATGCGTCCATGAGAGCACGCGCCACTGACAATCCCCACCGCGGTGGCGTACTCCAGGTGGAATCGGGACGAACATGCGGCACGCGCCGCCGCCCGCACGCCACCGCTCCGCGAGCGACGACCGCGCGGACCGGTGATCGTGCCGCGCGTTACCGTGTATCCGGAAAACGGCAAATGGAGGAAAGATGCACGGGGAGTACAAGGTCCCGGGCGGCAAGCTGGTCGTCGTCGACCTCGACGTGGCCGACGGCGCGCTGCGCGACGTCCGGGTGTCGGGCGACTTCTTCCTGGAGCCCGACGAGGCCCTGCCCGCCATCGACCGGGCCCTCGAAGGCGCCGCGGCCGAGACCGACACCGCCGGCCTCGCCGCCCGCGTCGACGCCGCCCTGCCCGAGGGCACGGTCATGTACGGCCTCACGTCGGAGGGCGTGGCCGTGGCGGTGCGCCGTGCGCTGGCCAGGGCGACGGACTGGACCGACCACGACTGGCAGCTCATCCACGACGAACCCCAGTCCCCCGCCCTGCACATGGCCCTCGACGAGGTGCTCACCGCCGAGGTCGCCGCCGGCCGCCGCGGCCCCACCCTCCGGGTGTGGGAGTGGGCCCAGCCGTCGGTCATCATCGGCAGCTTCCAGTCCCTGCGCAACGAGGTCGACCCCGAGGGAGCCGCCCGCCACGGCATCACCGTGGTGCGCCGCATCTCCGGCGGCGGCGCCATGTTCGTGGAGGTCGGCAACAGCATCACGTACTCGCTGTCCGTGCCCGCGTCCCTCGTCTCGGGACTGTCCTTCGCCGAGTCCTACGCCTACCTGGACGACTGGGTGCTCGGCGCCTTCGCCGACATGGGCATCAAGGCCTGGTACCAGCCGCTCAACGACATCGCCACCGAGGCCGGCAAGGTCGGCGGCGCCGCCCAGAAGCGCATGGTCGCCACCGACGGCGGCCCCGGTGCCGTCCTGCACCACGTCACCATGAGCTACGACATCGACGCCGACAAGATGCTCGAAGTGCTGCGCATCGGCAAGGAGAAGATGTCGGACAAGGGCACCAGGAGCGCCAAGAAGCGCGTCGACCCCCTCCGCCGCCAGACCGGTCTGCCCCGTGAGGCCGTCATCGAGCGGATGCTCACCTCCTTCCGCAACCGCTACGGCCTGACCGAGGGCCGTGTCACCGAGGAGGAGGCGGCCCGCGCGAAGGAGCTGGCCGAGTCCAAGTTCAGCAGCCCGGAGTGGACGGCCCGGGTGCCCTGACCCCTGCCGCGGCCGCCCCGCCCGTCCTGGTCCTCACAGGTCCGGGACAGGATCGGGTCGGACCATGAGGGCATGGATGCGAAGGGTGCCGCTCAGGACAGCCCCGTACGGGTACTGATCGTCGACGACGAACCGGAGCTGTCCGCACTGCTGTCCGCCGCCGTCGCCGACGCCGGCTGGCAGCCGTACACCGCCGGGAACGGGCACGGCGCGGTCCGGCTCGCGCGGGCGTGCGCGCCGGACGCCGTGGTCCTGGACTGGATGCTGCCCGACCTCGACGGTCTGCACGTACTGCGGCTGCTGCGGCACGACAACGACCGGCTGCCCGTCCTCATGCTCACCGCCCGTGACGCCCTCGCCCACCGGCTGGACGGTCTGTCGGCGGGGGCCGACGACTATGTGACCAAGCCGTTCGCCCTGGAAGAGGTGATGCTGCGGCTGCGCGGGCTGCTGCGCCGCGCCGGGGCCGGGACGGCCGCCGAGCCGCCCGCCGCGCAGGAGGCCGTGCGGCGACTGGGCGACCTGGTGCTGTCGGAGCACAGCCGGGAGGCGTGGCGCGGCGGGACGCCGGTGAAGCTCACCACCAAGGAGTTCGACCTGCTGTGGTTCCTCATGGGCAGCCCCCGGCAGGTGTTCAGCAAGGCACAGCTCCTCGATCACATCTGGAACAGCTCGTTCGACGGTGCGGGCAATCTGATCGAGGTGTACGTCTACAGCCTGCGGTCGAAGATCGACAAGGGGCGGGCGCCGATGATCCACACGGTGCGGGGCCTCGGCTACACGCTCCGGCCGGCGGACGACGGGACATGCTGAGCCGGCGTGACCGCGATCCCGCACAGCCCCGCGCGCGCGGCCGGTCCCTGCGGACCCGGCTGGTCGTCTTCATGTCCGCGGTGCTGGTCCTCGTCTGCGGTACGACGGCCGCGGCGACCGCGCTCGTCCAGCAGCAACTGCTGCTGCGGGACCTGGACGAGCAGGTCGCCGAGGCCGCCGAACGCAGCCGGCAGGTGGTCGACCGGTACCCCGACGGTCCCCGGCGGCGGGGCGCCCCCAAGGTCCGCGGCGAGACCGCCGGGACGGTCGCCGCCCGGTTCGACGGGAACGGCGACGTCGTCACCGCCACGGTGATCGCCGACGACGGGTACCCGCGGTTCCTCTCGGCCGCGCAGCGCGCCGCCGTGGCCGAGGTCGCCGCGGACGGCAAGCCGCACACCCGGACCCTCCCCGGGCTCGGCGACTACCGGCTGACCGTGCTCACGGACGGCAAGGTGCCGGTGCTCGTCGGCCTGCCCATGGCCGACGTGCAGCGGGTGACCCGCGCTCTGATGGCGGTCGAGGCGGTGATCGCCGCGGCGGGGCTCACCCTCGCCGGCACGGTCTGCGCGGTCGTGGTCCGGCGCAAGCTGCGCCCGCTCGGCCGGGTCGCCGCCACCGCCGCCGAGGCGGCCCGGGTGCCGCTGGACCGCGGCGAGGTGACCGGGCTGCGCCGGGTCCCCGAGGCGGACACCGATCCCGGTACGGAGGCCGGTCAGGTGGGCCTCGCCCTCAACCGGCTGATCGAGCACGTGGAGAAGTCCCTCGTCGAGCGGCAGCGCACGGAGGAGCGCATGCGCCGCTTCCTCGCCGACGCCAGCCACGAACTGCGTACCCCGCTCGCCTCGATCACGGGATACGCGCAGCTCATGGCGGGCGGAACCGAGCGGATCACACCGGAGCTGGCCTGGCAGCGGATCACCGCGCAGTCGGCCCGGATGACCGGGCTCGTGGACGATCTGCTGCTGCTCGCCCGTCTCGACGAGGGCCGTCCGCTGTCCATGACGGAGGTGAACGTCGCGACCCTGGTGGCCGAGTCGGTCTGGGACGCCCGTGCCGCCGGCGGCGAGCGGTCGTGGCGGGTGTTCCTGCGCCTCGACGCCTCCGTGACCGTCACCGGCGACCAGGCCCGGCTCCAGCAGGTGCTGGCCAACCTGCTGGGCAACGCCCGTGCGCACACCCCCGCCGGCACGGAGATCACGGTGACCGCGGAGGCCACGGACACGCACTGCGCCGTCCGCGTCCACGACGACGGTCCCGGTATTCCCGGCGCGCTCCTCCCCCTGGTCTTCGAGCGCTTCACCCGCGCCGACGCCTCCCGGTCCCGGGCCGGCGACCGGAAGGACGGGGCCGGGCTGGGTCTCGCCATCGCCGCCGCGATCACCCGGGCGCACGGCGGCCGGCTCGACGTGCGCAGCGCACCGGGCGACACCGAGTTCACGGTGACGCTGCCACGGGCACGGCCCACCTCCCCCGAGCCCGCCACACACCGCCGCGAACTTTAAGCTTCCTTACATACGCGCAGGTCACGGGAGGTGTGCGCGGGTCGTCGGGTGCCGGATCGCCGTCCGTTTCAGTTTCGTTTCAGGTGGGCGCACAAAGGTGAGCCGCCCCGGCCGGTCGCAGGGGACCGGCCCCCCACGAAGGGAACAGACGGCGATGCCTCAGCAAGACCCGAAGCACGAGAAGAGCACCACCTCCCGGCGGCAGGTGCTCGTGGCCGGCGGTGCCGCGGTGGCCGTGGTCGGCGCCGGGGGCGTCCTGGCCTCCACCGCCTTCGCGGACGACTCGTCGCAGGAGACGCGGAGCACGGACTCCAGCGACGCCGAGTCCTGCTACCGGCTCAGCTCGGAGGCGATCGAGGGGCCGTACTACATCGACGCCGACAAGATCCGCACGGACATCACCGAGGACCGGGAGGGCATCCCGATGACCCTCACCATCAAGGTGATCGACTCCGTCACGTGCACACCGGTGCGGAACGCGGCGGTCGACATCTGGCACTGCGACGCGCTGGGCGTCTACTCCGGCTACGAGTCCGTCGGCACGGGCGGCGGCATGCCCTCCGGCGCCCCCTCCGGCGCCCCCTCCGGCGCCCCTTCCGGCACCCCGACCGGCACCCCCACCGCCATGCCGACGGACGGCGGTGGCGGTGGCGGTGGCATGCACGTGGAACCCACCGACGACGAGCGCTACCTGCGCGGCACCTGGCGCACCGACCGCCAGGGCAAGGTCCGCTTCACCACCGTCTTCCCGGGCTGGTACCAGGGCCGGGCCGTGCACATCCACACCAAGGTGCACGTGGACGGGACGTGGACCGACGACGGTTACGAGGGCGGGCACACCTGCCACACCGGCCAGTTCTACTTCGAGGAGGCGGCCGTCCTGGACTCCGCCGAGGTGGAGCCGTACTCGACCAGCACGACCCCCCGCACCACCCTCACCGAGGACACGATCTACGACCAGAGCGGCGCCGCGGGCGGCCTACTCACCCTGCGGTACGACAAGAAGAAGATCTCCAAGGGTGTCGCCGCGTCGATCACGGTGGGTGTGGACCCGGACGCCACCCATGACGGTGACGACGCCGTCATGCCCGGCGCCTCCGCCTCGTCGGCCTCGCCGTCCGCGTCTTCGTAGCGGGCAGCGCTGACGGCCGACCGCTCGCCGCCGGTGGGCCACCGGCGGCGAGCGGGAACCGCCCCGCGCCACTCCCGCAGCCCCCTGCCCCCTTCGCCTCCCCCGGCAGTCCCCCGTCTTCATCTCCCCCCCGGCAGGCGCCATGACCGACCCCCGCGACGCCGTACTCGCCGACACCGCGGTGTCGGCCCTGACCGCACAGCTCGTCCTGACCCCGAAACCCGGTCTGCCCGACCTCCGTGATCTCACGGCACGCACCACCCGCGCCGACCACCGGGCCCTGCGCTGGTCGGCGAAGGCCCTCGCCCCCGGCCTCACGGCGATGGCCGCCGCGGCCCGCCGCACCGGGCGGCCCACCGCCCCGCTGCGCGCGGAACTCGGCTCGATCGGCCGGTGCGCCGAGCACTCGCTCCGTCTGGCGGGCGGTGGTCACCGCGGCGCTCTGTGGACCCTCGGCCTGCTGGTGGCGAGCGCCGCGCTCGACCCGTCCGCGACGGGCGAGGGGATCACGGAGACCGCGAAGCGCATCGTCGCGCACACCGACCGCACAGCGCCCCTGAGGGCGACGCGCGGTTCGGCGATGGCGGTGAAGTACGGCGCGGCCGGTGCGCGCGGGGAGGCCCGTGCGGGCTTTCCCCATGTGCGCCGCGCGCTCACGGCGCTGGCCGCGGCCCGGGCGGCGGGTGCCACCGAGGCGCAGGCACGCCTGGACGCCCTGCTGACCGTGATGTCGTCCCTGCGCGACAGCGAACTGCTCTACGTGGCCGGGCCGCTCGGCCTGCGCCAGGTCCACGCCGGTGCCCGCGCCGTCCTGGAGGCCGGCGGCACCGCGGCCCCGGCGGGCGCCGAGGCACTCACCGCCCTCGACACCGACCTCCACCGCCGCGGCTGGAGCCCCCGCGGCAGCGCCGGCATCCTGGCGGGGGCGCTCTTCCTGGACGCCCTGCCCACGCGCGCCGGGACGTACGGGTCCTGACGGCCCGTCCGGCGTCGTGCCGGGGGCGTGGCCGGCCGCGGCGCGGGACGTCGTACCGCCTTCCGCCAGGCCGCTGTGTCACCGGCCGGCCACGCACCGAGTTCGCCCTTCCGCCCCACAGGGAGACATGTGACACTGTCGTCCCGTCCGCTGTGCGGACCCCTCTCCGCACCGTCCCCCACGAGAAGTGCGCCGTGCCTTCGCTACCCCTGCCGCTCGCCCTCACCGCGCGCCTGGCCCCGGTCGCCGTGCTCGCCACGGCGGGCTGGGCACTGTCGTCGCCGTCCGACACCACCTCGGCCGCCGGGCCCGAGGCGACGGCGACCGCGTCCGGGACACCGACCGCCTCCGCTGCCGCGACCCAGGCGGCGACGAAGACGTACGCCACCGCCCCCGACCCCTGCACCGGCCTGGCGAAGAAGACGATCACCTCGCTGGTGCCGGGCGCCAAGACGGCCGGCAAGGAGATCGCCTCCACCGACGCCGACGTCCGCCGCACCTGTTCGTGGAACGCGCTCAAGGGGTACGACTACCGCTGGCTCGACGTCTCCTACGAGGTGACCGAGTCGGACGAGGCGGCCGAGGAGGCGTACGAGGAGCGGCTCACCGACAAGAGCGGCGGCGGCGCGGTCGAGGGGCTCGGGGACGCGGCGTACTCGGTCGTGAACCTCACCACCGAGGACAAGCAGCAGACCCGGGAGGGCACCGTGGTGGTCCGTACCGCCAACGCCCTGGTGGTCATCACCTACAACGGCAGCGACTTCGAGTCGAAGAAGGCGCCCGACACCGACACCATCAACAAGGGCGCCATCAAGGCCGCCAAGGAAGCCCTGGCCTCCCTGGCGGACGGTCAGGGCTGAACCCGGGGCGGTACGCGGGCGGCGTCCGCGCCAGGTGCGGCGGGGCCCGGACCGGCCGTCCCTTCCGGCCACCACCCGCGTCCGCCGCGGCACACCAGGTCAGAGCGCGGGGACGATTCCGGTGCCGTAGGCGTCGATGGTGGTCTCCTGGGCGTCGTGCATGGCGTAGAGGGCGAACTGGTCGACGCCGATCGCACGCAGTTCGCGGAGCCTGGCGAGGTGGGCGTCGACGGGGCCCAGCACGCAGAAGCGGTCGACGATCTCGTCCGGGACGAAATCGGTGGACCGGTTCCCGGTCCGGCCGTGGTGGCTGTAGTCGTAGCCCTCGCGCTCCTTGATGTACGAGGTGAGATCCTCGGGCACCAGCCCGGAGCGCTCGCCGTACCGGCCGACCAGGTCGGCGACGTGGTTGCCGACCATGCCGCCGAACCACCGGCACTGCTCGCGCGCGTGCGCCAGGTCGTCGCCGACGTACGCGGGCGCGGCGACGCAGATGGTGATCGAGGCGGGGTCGCGGCCGGCCTCCTCGGCGGCCCCGCGCACCGCGTCGACCATCCACCGCGTCAGGAAGGGGTCGGCGAGCTGGAGGATGAACCCGTCGGCCTTCCGCCCGGCCAGGGCGAGGGCCTTCGGGCCGTACGCCGCCATCCAGACGGGGAGCCGGCCCTCCGTCACCCAGGGGATGCGGACCGGTGTGCCGTCGACGAGCGCCTCGCGGCCCTCGGCCAGGTCGCGGATGACGTCGATCGCCTCACCGAGGCGGGCGAGGGTGTCGGGCCTGCGGCCCGCGACGCGCATGGCGGAGTCGCCCCGGCCGATGCCGCACACGGTGCGGTTGCCGAACATGTCGTTGAGGGTGGCGAAGGTCGAGGCGGTCACTTCCCAGCTCCGGGTGCCCGGGTTGGTGACCATCGGGCCGACGATCAGCTTCCGGGTGTGTTCGAGGATCTGGCTGTAGATGACGAAGGGCTCCTGCCACAGCACGGCGGAGTCGAAGGTCCAGCCGTAGCGGAAGCCGTTGCGCTCCGCGCGCCGCATGAGTCCGACGACCCGCGAGGCGGGACGGTCGGTCTGCAGGACGAGTCCGAAGTCCATGGCCGGGGCTCCTAGTTCAGGTACTGGCAGGTGGATCGCGGCGTGTACGCGCCGTGTCCGGCCCGGCCGACGAAGCGGCGGTCCGCGATGACCGGTTCGCCGCGGGAGAGGACGGTCTCGACCCGTCCGGTGACCCGCTTGCCCTCGTACGCCGAGTAGTCGACGTTCATGTGGTGGGTCTGGGCCGAGATGACCTGCTCGGTGTGCGGGTCGTAGATCACGATGTCGGCGTCGGCGCCCGGGGCGATGGTGCCCTTCTTCGGATAGAGGCCGAACATCCGGGCCGGGGTGGCGCAGGCGATCTCGATCCAGCGCCGGCGGCTGATGTGTCCGTCGACGACGGCCTGGTGCAGGAGGTCCATGCGGTTCTCCACGCCCGGCAGGCCGTTGGGGATCTTGGAGAAGTCGCCGCGGCCCAGCTCCTTCTGCCCGGTGAAGCAGAAGGGGCAGTGGTCGGTGGAGACGACCTGGAGGTCGTTGGTGCGCAGGCCCCGCCACAGTGCCGCCTGGTGCTCGCGCGGCCTCAGCGGCGTACTGCACACGTACTTGGCGCCTTCGAACCCGGGCTCGGCGAGGTTGTCGGTGGACAGGAAGAGGTACTGCGGGCAGGTCTCGCCGAAGACGTCGAGGCCCTTGTCACGGGCGGCGGCGATCTCGGCGACGGCCTCCTCGGCCGACACGTGGACGACGTACAGCGGGGCACCGCCCGCGACCCGGGCGAGCTGGACGGCGCGGTGCGTGGCCTCCGCCTCCAGCAGCACCTTGCGGACCTCGCCGTGGTGGCGGGGGTCGGTCTCGCCGCGGGCCAGGGCCTGTTCGACGAGGACGTCGATGGCGATGCCGTTCTCGGCGTGCATCATGATCAGGCCGCCGTTGCCGGCGGCCCGCTGCATGGCGCGCAGGATCTTGCCGTCGTCCGAGTAGAAGACCCCGGGGTACGCCATGAACAGCTTGATGTTCGTTCCGCCGCACCGTCACACGTAGCCTGGCCATCATCGCAGGTCAAACGCGGTTCGGGCAGGGTTGTGAGGTCAGGGTCGAAGGTGCCGCTGATGTCGAGGTCAGGAAGGACGTACAAGGGGGGCACCGGAGTCCCGTCGTAGTCGCCGAGGGCACGTACCGCGGCCTCCCACGCGCCGTCCTTCAGATACCCCAGGGCCCGCTGGTAGATACTGTTGGGCCGGTGCCCCTGCAGGACCTCATCAGGAAGGTCCTTCCACTGCACGCCATGACGCACCTTGTAGAGGGATGCCTCAAACGCGACTCGGGGCGGAACTATTCGGGTCTTCTTCTTCGGAGCCGGAAAGCACCCTTCGATCCGCCGCCAATCATCATCCGTCAGCTGCGGAGGCACTAGCATCTCCCGCTCCTGGAACCATCCCTCGAACGGGCAGCCAGCGTTGCGCACCATCCCCGGCACATGACTCGTAACACGGACCTCGATATCCACGAGGTCAAGCAGCTCCAGGCGTTCAGTGAACTCCAGCACGCCAAGCCGAGGGGTCACGTCAAGGGCCTGATCGATAACTTCGGCAACCCGCGCCTCACGCTGCTCAACCTCTAGGAGGCGCTCAGCGGCATCAGCCCTAAGGTCACGAAGCCGCCGCTCCTTACTCTGCAAGTCCCTTTTCACCTCCTCAATGGATGCTTTGATTTCGAGCTCCACCTCGGCGTCCCCGTCTTCATCCGTTGCCATGGCTTCAGCCAAGGCAACGAGCTTCCTCTTCCGCATACGCTGGCTGCGCTCCAGCTCATCATCGAGGGCCGCGAGACGCGCCTCGTACTCCTCCACCTCGCCGGGAACGTCTCCAAGCCACTCCTCGGCGAGAGCGCGCAACTTCTCATGGTCCCCGAGCGTGCGTGTGACCTCTCGCCACACCACCTCCTCCAGGGGGCCAGCGAGGATTTCCTGACAGTCGCACGGCGGATCGGAACGGCGTCCCGTGCACCGGTACGAGGTCCTCCCCCGCGCTTCGCGATGGGCGCCAATGTAGTGGGCACCACAGAGCGCGGTCACGCGTCGAGACAGTAGGTAGTCCTTGTGGTTCTCCTTGGTAAACGAGCGCCGAGCAAGCGCCTTCCTCACCTCCCGAACTCGAGAGGCCGGCAAGGGCACAGGCACCGGGATGTGGACAGTCTCGCCGTAGAGCGGATTTCCGTCGGGGTCGAGACGCACAGAGCCTCGCCCGCTCTCAACGTTGCGATAGATGATGTATCCGTCCAACGCCGTCTGCATCCACGTCCGGATCAGATTCGCACCAGTCCAAGGCAGCCCCCGCGCGGTCAAGTGCCCCAGCGCATTGAGGGCCACAGCGGCTTCCTCAGCTGGAAGCAGGTCGTCTGCGAGAAGACGAGCCGATACTTCAAGAATCCGGACCCCACTCTCACGAAGAGTGGGGGGCCCGTTCACGCCCTTTTTGGGCAGCTCCAGCCAGAACGGAGCGACACCCCCAGGCCACCCGCCTTGGGCGAGCTTCTTCTCACGCCCTCCCATCGTTCGATCGAGGATCATGGCGTGTTCCAGCTCTGCCATGTAGGCCAGGAGGCTGAGCTGGATGCCGAACATCTCATCTTCGCTGTCGATCCGACCGTCCGCGGTCGCAACGCGGACCTCGCCCCCGTCGACAACTTCGATGTCCGTGGTGTCGTAGACCCAGCGATGGATGTCGCGCATCGTCCGACCAATACGGTCAAGCTTGCCAAAGATCACGAGGTCGTAGCGCAGGGCCGCCAGGTCTGCGTTCAGGGCATCGAGGTCCGGCCGGCGGGCCAGCTTTCCCGAAATACCTCCGTCCGTGTAGACCTCGTAGACATAGGAATCCTTCCCCAGTTTGTAGTCCAACCAGGCAAGGCACTCGTCAAGCTGCACCTCAAGCCCGTAGCCCTTGAGCTGCTTTACGGTGGATACGCGCAGGTAGATGGCGACACGGATTTTTCGCGATCGCCTAGGCAGCACCATCTTGCGCATATTCGAAGTTGCCTCCATTTTCCGGGCAGAAGGTTGACATTTAGACAGATGACGCGAGAGTTCACCTGCCGTAGCCCATTTCGCTAACGGCCAGGACTCCCACTCCGAGGACCACCGGAACAAAAGAGCAATGCCGCGAGACGCCGACGTTCGGCTGGAGTGAGAGTGCGTGGCACCCAACGGATTCTTATTGAGGACCCCTGGACAACATGCCCATGCGTATGCGTTTCCTTCATCATGAATATCCTCGGTTCACGGCGCACAGCAGCGCCTGCGATGGAGGCCAGCCATTGCGGCACTGCTCGACGATTACGAGCCTCGCCGCAGCATATGGTCGGCCTTCTGGGACCGATGGCCGGCCTCATCGCACGGCGACATCGGGGTTCACGTCAGCTCCACCGCCAAGTGCTGCCAACGCGAACACATCCATGGTCTTCGGATTCGCCGGTTAGGCTAACCGGCGATTCTGCGCTATGTTGCGTCCCCCGTCGGGCGGCCGAGGCCGGCCGAAGGCCGGCCACTCATTGGGGCGCAAGCCTGTCCGGGCTCTGGGCGCGCTGTCCGAGGCGACCGTCAGCGGACCGTCGCCCGCGAACCGGGCCAAATTCGCTGTGATGCAGCGCTCGAGAGTCCCGAGCGCCTGTGTGACTTGCCGGGTTGGGGCGCCGGGATGCCGTGCCGCGTGTGCCTGTCGACGGTCTCCCCTTTGAGGTCGGTTACTTTTGCTCCCGTGTGTGCAGTTGAGTAATTTCGGAAACCCTGATCATCGCCGATAACGAGCACACTCCGACCTAGTATTTTGCGAGACGTTGTACGTTGACATAGCTGTAGCGCAGCCATCCAGTCTTTTGGCATTCTTTCTTGTCTGCCGTCGGCGAATGCCTCGCTGACGGTGTCATTGCCTCGTAGCAACAGTGCAGGCGAGAGGGGTGCTCGTGGCAATGCGGGGACCGTTGACGCTCGAGGAGCGCGAGGAGCCTCACTCCACAAGAAGCCTTGCGACGAGCCCTGACCGAAGGTGTTGCTTCAACGAGTTGACACCCCCGGCTCGTGCCGATGGCGTCCCGCCCGGTGGTGTAGCCGATCAAGGGGCCGGAGTTCGCAGGTCAAGTTCGGTGATCCCGCCAGCCGGGGTGTCCAACTCGCCTCAGCAGGGTGCCTCGTTGTCCGTCGCCTACGCGGAGATCGCCAGGGCCTCGTACCGGAATGCGTAACGCTTGATCCCCTACACCACCAAACGGCAACGCCAATGCGTTACTGACTTCAGCTCGTCAGGGTGAATCTTGACGAAGTCCCTGATGGGGCTGGAGCGGTGGCTGTATCCCGTGGTGTGTGAGGTATGCGGATGGGGGCGGGCTGACCGCTGCGGGACGTCGGCGCCGGGAGTCGGTGCGGATGCAGGCGGCCGAGCTGTTCGAGCAGAAGATCAAGCCGCCGGAGGTGGCACGGCGTTTGCGGGTGAGCCCGAAATCGGCCTACCAGTGGCATCAGCTGTGGCGGGACGGCGGTTGTGAGGCTCTGGCCTCCCGTGGCCCGAGCGGGTCGCGATGCCGTCTGTCGGCGCGCTGCTTGGAGAAGCTCGCCGGGTATCTCGAGCAGGGTCCGGCCGCGCACGGCTGGGTGGAGGATCAGGTGTGGACCGCGACGCGGGTGGCCACGCTAATCGGCCGGAAGTTTCACGTCTCGTACAGCGTCTCGGGTGCGACGAGGCTGATGCACCGGCTCGGCTTCAGTCCGCAGGTCCCCGCGCGGCGGGTCGCCGAGCGCGACGAGAGGGCTGTCACCGTGTGGAAGGAGGCGACCTGGGCGGAGGTAAAAGAGTCCGGGCGGCCTGCGGGGGATACATCTGCTTCGAGGACGAGGCAGGCTTCCCCCGCCGACCGCCCAGGGGACGCACCTGGGGCCGGCGCGGCCACACCCCGGTCGTGACGGTGAGCGGACGACGCTCGGGACGGCTGTCGGTGGCCGGGCTGATCGCGATGCGGCCCGGCTCCCGGACCCGACTGTGCCACCGTCTGCGCACCCACCGAGCGGGCAAAGGCAAACGTCGCAGCATGGGCGAGCGGGACTTCATCGCACTCGTCGACGGCGTCCACCAGCTCGTCAAGGCGCCCATCGTGCTGGTGTGGGACCGTCTGAACACCCACGTCTCCCACGCCATGCGTGAGCTGATCGCCGAGCGTGAGTGGCTGACGGTGTTCCTGCTGCCCGCCTACTCACCCGACCTCAACCCGGTCGAGTGGGTATGGGCGCACGTCAAGCTCAGCCTGGCCAACCTCGCCGTGGTCGCGCTCGACCGGCTCGAAGCCCTCGTCCGTACCCGGCTCAAGCGCCTTCAGTACCGCCCCGCCACCCTCGACGGCTTCATAGCCGGAACCGGCCTGACCCTCGACGATCCGGCCTCACCCTGACGAGCTGAAGTCAGTAGCAGGCGGCGAGAAGGTCGGCAAGGATGCCTGCCGGGTCGTGCAAAACCCGGGCACCGTCGGTGACGACACGATGCGTCCCATGATCGACGGGATCTGTCTTTGCCCACGTCGGAGAGCCGATGCCCAGCTCGACTTCCAGGCCGGAGGCCGTGGAATAGCGTCGTTCTGTGATCGGTCCCCACGGCTGGGTGCGGATCAGTTCGCCCAGGCCGAGTTCCACGGTCCAGGCAACCTCACGGAGATATCGGGACTCGTCCGTGGTGAGCAGGACGACGTCGATGTCCGAGTCCGGTCGCGCGGTGTTGCGGGCGCACGATCCCACCAAAAGCAGGCCGACGATGTCTTCGCGGCCCCGCGCCCAGCGTGTGATCCGGTCGATGACCTCGTTGATCTCAGCGACCCGCTCCGGCGACAGTGCGGTCGAAAGGTTCACTGACTGATCGTCGCGATGCACCTCGAATGTCCCTCACCGAATAGCCGGCACCGACATCGGACAGCTTCTCAGGCTGGCGCCGCGACAGCCACCACCGGCGCCAGCAGAGGCCACGATGGCGCAGGCCCAAGCCGACGGAATCGCTCCACATCATGCAATGCAACGGCCCACGGCCTGGGGAATTACGTGACCACAGCGGTGGGGAATTGCGTGACCATCGACAGTCCGGAGCGGATCCCGACCTGGTCGGCGAACAGAACCTCGCCGCCGTCCCTCTTCGCCTTCGCCCGGATCGCCGGTCATGCCTCCTCGTGCCAGCGGCGTACGGCCTCCGGGTCCTGTTCCACGGCCCGCTTGTCCGGATGCTGGAAGGACAGCCCCCACCGCCTCAGATACTTGCCCACCCCGGGATCGGTCAGCCGCACCCGGTACAGCTTCACGATCAGCTCGCCGACCAGCCGCCGCGTCCACAGCTGCCCGCTCAGGCCGACGTCGCAGGGTCGATGATCGAGCACCGCCTGCCGCACGGCTGCCTGCTCGGCCTCCCCGAGCACCTGGTGCACGCCCACCGGCTTGCCCCGCGGCCGCATGACCAGCGCCTCACGGCCGCCCGCCTGCCACTTCGCCCACCACTTGTCGACCGCCTTCAACGACACCCCGAAGACCGCCGCCACGTCCTCACGGTCCCGCCCGCCACCAACGCGGCCACCGCCCGCAACCGCAGGGCCTCCTGCGCCGACGGCGACAGATGCCGCGCGTCCCCCACCAGATCGCTCACACTCCACCAACGACCCTGTGACTGAGCACTTCAGTTGGCCAGTGAGCACGGCAGATGGAGCTCCGGGCACGAAGTGCTCAAGACGGCTGTGGTGCGGGCCGTAGGACCACTTTTGAGAAGTGCCAGCAGGACAGGGCGACTGCGGTCGTAATCCACACCACTCCCAACCACGGGTACGCCACGTCTCCAGCACAGTCGTCTGGATCGACCCCGTCCACACGGCACCGTGGCGGCGTCCCGATCGCTGCCTGCACGGGCCAGGCCAGGACCATCGTGGCGACCAGCCCGCTGACCGCTCCGAAACTGCCCGCTGCCGTGCAGCGGTCCCACCGACCGTCCGGCTGATGAGGTGCGGGACGGTAGAAGGCAGCGATCTGCAGCGCCAGCGCAGTCCCCAGAGCGAAGCTCAGCCAGTCGTAGCGTCCATCACCCAAGGACAATGTGATCACTGCGGCGAGGGCGGCTGACCACAGCGCCGCCTGATCGATGGCTCCCCTGTTCAGCTGAGTCACCCAGCCCCTCCCCCCGGTGCCCCGTCGTCCGTATGGAAAGACTAGGGATGGAAAAGGCCGTGCAGGCACCGAAGGTCAGGGCATACCCCGATCGGGGTATGCCCGAAGCCAACCGGGAAGCTCAACTGGCCAACTGAAGCACTCAGTCACAGACCCAGAACCCAAACCGTTTCGGATCAATAATGATCACGTCCGAGACCAGCACGAGCGCGTCAATCTCCAGCCACACCAGCGGCCCGACCTGCGAGTTCAAGATGAAACGATCTCATTGGGGTGCCGCACCCTGGATTCTCCAGGATCTCCGCGTCGGCGGAGAAGCCCCGCAGGCGCGGGGAGCAGGAACCGCGGGCTGTAACGGTCCCGTCGGCAGGGCACCCCCGCCTTGGCGGGAGGGCCACAGGGCGGCCGGGAAGCTGGCCGAGTCCCGAAAGCGGGCAGCCCCGCGTCGGCGGCCGGCGCGAGGAGCTGGGATGAGGTGCCGTTCTGGGCCCTGGCGTGGGCCCCGCACACGGCCACCGTCTACTCCCGTACGGCGGAGCTGGACGAGCGCGCCCGCGTCTTTCTCGAGCACCACCGCTGATCCACCGACACTGGTCTCGGTTTTAAGGGGCACACCACCCGAGCAACCCTGTCAATGGCCTACATAATCCCCTTCCAGCGCCACGGCGGCGCCCCAGCCCGGCCCCGCAGGCAGTCAACGCGGTATTGCGCCTCGCTCCGCCACTCCGGGCGGGTGGCGGCGTGCTGAGCGGCATAGGTTGCCATCCGCAACTGGCGTGCACCAGCGAAGAGGTCATACCCTTCCCACGCTGTGACATCGGTGCCGTAGGACTCACAGAATGCGGCGTACTCCTTGGCGGACACCGCTCCGGTCGTGGTGAGCTTCACTGCGGTCGACACCAGATCCCATTCCGGCGGGCCGAACGAAGCGCGTTCGAAGTCCATGAGTATGGGGCCAGCCTTTGTGCGCGCTACATTGCCGACCCATGCATCTCCGTGGACTACGCACTCCGGCAGGCCCTTCGGCCTTGAAGCCCACTGGCTCTGGAGATCATCGAGTCGACCGTGCAACCACTGCCGGTCGCTGTCGGACAGACTGCTCGCTGCGTCGATGCGCTCTGTCAGCCGGACGAACGGGTCCAGCTCGCCCAGCAGCAGGTCTGGTTGCGGAAGGGCGTGCAGGAGCTTGAGGAGCACGACGACATCGGCAACGGTGCCGATGTCATGCGGTGGCAGTTCCTGCCAGAAGGTCACTGGGTGCCCGTTTGCCGTTATCGGCTGCCGCAGATCGAGGGCACGTACGGCCGGTACGCCATGGTCGTCCAGCCAGCGGGCCACTTGAACCTCGCGTGCGGCGGCGTCGGACTGCCCCGGCCGGGTGATACGCACCACTACTCCGCCGGGGAGACGCCAGACGGCGTTCTCGGCGATTCGGATCGGTTCGGCGTCGGTCGCGTCGAGGCCGGCGGTGAGGCACGCCTCCTGAAGCGCTTTTTCGACGGGCGTGTTCGATGTGGTCACGCCTGCACCGTAGTCGCGATGCGTTCGCGTAGATCACCAGCCTCGGAGAGGCGCCGGTGCTGTCCGGCGAACCGGGCGAGTTCACGCAGGTCGTCGGCGGCCCGGCACGAGGTTAGCTTGCCGACGTTGTCCAACGCGTGATGGCCGAGCACGACCGCGTGCCGTGGGTCGTCGCCTTTGGCCATGATCAGGGACGCGAGCTTCGTCTGGGAAATGGCCCGCGAGCGGGCGAAGGCGTTGCCGTGCCCTTTCACCGCGATGTTGAAGCGGCGAGCCGCTTGCCCCGGATCCTCGTCTGCGTGAATTGCGAGATCGAACAAGGCGTGCGCGGTGTCCCCATGGTGCTGGGCGTAGTCGTAGTACGCCATCCACGGAGGATCCTCGGCTGGGTTGGACCGTTCGAATGCCGCGTCGGCTTCTCCTACGGCACGCAGGGTGTTGGCCACGTCATGCATCTTGGCGAAGGCGCGGGCCCGGGCGGTGTGCAGCATGGCCTGCTCGGTCGCGGTCAGCCGGTCGGAGCGCACCAGGCCCTTCTCCGCGTGAGTGAGTCCTGTGTCGGGGTCCCCGATCCAGATTTCCTGCCGGGCCATGAACGAGTACGTCTTGGCACGCAGGTGCCACTCACCGGCTTCTTCCGCGCACTCGGCGGCAAGCCGGAAGCTGACGCGCGCATCGTCGTGGGCGTACGCGTCGAACTGCGAGGCGCCGACAACGATTCCTAGCCGGGATACGGAAGCCAGCAGTTCGAGCCGTAGTGGCTCGGGGCAGGGTGCTGGCAGCAAACTGGCGCCCCATGTGATGGCGGCGCGAGCGAGTTCTCGTACCGCTCCGCCGCCTCCGTACTCGTTGTCCTGGCGATGGATGACGTCCGCCAGTGATTTCAACTGCGCGATCTCGCGCGAGCTGATCTGCGCCGGGACCTCCCGGGCAGCGGTTGGGGTGACGAGGCGGACGAGATCTATGGGGGCGATGGCGGCAAGGCCGCTTGTGGCAAGGAAGGCGCGACGGTCCACAGAGGCAGGGCTCCCACTTGGAGGTCTGGTACTACCTCCGTCCAGGGTGCGGCCTCCATGGACCTGAACCGACGCATCCGACCTTCCAGGGGACGAACTTTCCGTTTCATGCTGACGCTTTTCCGTTTGCCCGAAGACCATCCCCCACGCCCTGCTGAGAACACCCCCCGTCTCCAAGACCTGGTCGAGGCGCTCGGCCAAGTCCTTCGAACAGGTGGCAGTTCCTTTCTCGATCTTCTCCAGAAGTGAACCGCTGACCTGCACTTTCACACCCAACTCGGCGTGCGTGAGAGGGCCGCGCAGTTTTCGCCATGTCCGCAGTTCATGGCCGAACCAATCGCGTGGGGACGCCTCCGGGGTCAACTGCTTCTCGGGTCTTGGCATGGGCTGTCCTCGCTTGCGAAACGGAAGATCTCGGTTTCCGAATCAAGATCTGCACACGGTTCTGTCGGCCTGGCTCAATGGTTGCTGACGGCCGCCACCCCAGTACACACCGCCTCTGGTGCCCGTTGGCAAGCTTTCGTCGAACGAGGGGCTCCCCCGTGATGGCAGACCTGATGAGGGCGCGACAGCCCATCGCGTCAGGCGCAAGCGCGATGATTCGGATGCGCTCGGGCACTTGCGAAGTTGACGTTGCTCTGACAGCCGCGGTCGTCTCGGGCGTTCGAGACCTCATGAGCGCGTGCCTACGTCTTTGGGGCCTGGACGAGCTTGAGTGGCGGGTCAGTCTTACCGCGTCCGAGCTGTTGACCAATGCCTTCCAGCACGCCCGCAGGGAGGACGAAGACTCGGTTCCCGTGAGAGTGGTCCTCACTTGCACCCCTGACGGCATCTTTCTCAGCGTCAGCGACCCTCACCCTCAGCACCCGGCACCTGTATTCGCCGACGACGAAGACGAGAGCGGGCGCGGGTTGAGGCTGGTCAAAGCGTTGAGCGACGGATACGGCTGTTCCGCCACCACGCATGGCAAAGACGTCTGGGCCACCATCCTGCGCACGGCGTAGCTCCAGCTACCCCCTTTCCAAACGGATCCCGAAAGGAACAGCAGCATGTGCCGGCACTTCCCACCGTGTCCCACGGCCGAGGCAGCCGACCGGGAGGCTGCGCGGACCATCGCGCACCATCCAGATCAGGGCTGGAGCTTGTTGTGCAACGCGGTGCTGTTCTTCGAAGACACCGGTGAGCTGCTCCCCGATGGAACGGTCGTTCCACCGTCTCGGGCTCCCCTGCCGCAGGTGGCATGCTGATGAGCGAGTCGGTATCTCGCGGCCATCGGCGCCAATGTGGCTGGCCTGTCTCAACGCCCATGTCACGTCGGCGTGGTGCAGCGGAAGCCCGTGTCGTTGTCCTGCATCGCGGCGCTCGCCGTGTTGTGCAGGGCCGGCGTCGCTCGCTGGAACGGGGATGTGAACGCGGAACCCTTCAGGTGGTACCGGCCGCTGCCGTGTCCTTCCTCCGTGGAGCACCATTCCCAGACGTTGCCGCACATGTCGAAGACGCCGTACGGGCTCGCTCCGGACTGGTACCGGAAGACCGGCGTGGTGGTGTCTATGCCGGTCTCGGCGACGTTGCACTTGGCGGCCGTGGGCTCGTTGCCCCACGGGTAGATCCGTCCCCTGGGGCCGCGGACTGCCTTTTCCCATTGCTGGGCGGTGGGCAGCGTCTTGCCAGCCCAGCGTGCGTACGCGGTGGCGTCGTGCCAGCTCACCCACACGACGGGGTGGGTGGCCAGGTCGGCGGGGCAGCGGCCGTTGGGCCAGTGCCGGGGTGGGCGGTGCCCGGTGGCCTTCACGAAGCGTTCGTAGTCGCTGTTGGTGGTGGGGTAGACGTCGATGCGGAACGCGTCCAGCCACAGCGAGCGGTTGTCGGCGCCGGCCAGGTGGATGCCCTCCTCGACGAGGACCATGAGCTTGCCGTCGCCGGGGTGCCGGCTGGTGCCCGGGTCGCGGCGGAGGAGTTCTTCGACGTGTTCGTCGTTCTCGGCCGCTGCCCGTTCGGTCAGTGCCTCGGCGAAGCGCTGCTGGGTGTCGGGTTCGGCTCTGGCCAGCAGCGTGTCCAGCGCGGCTTGGTTGGGCAGGCTGAGGGTCACGGTCTCGGACCGCCCCTCCCATCGGCTGATCTGGCGTGGATGGACGCCGACCAGATCGGCGAACTCCCGCGCGTTCAGGCGCATCGCGTTACGCAGCAGGCCAGCCTCGCGACCGGTCCACTTGATGACCACCGCCGCCATGGCTCCGCCTTACGGCCTCTCGCCGGAGATGGACAGGTAGGTCTGCCGAAGCTGGTCCAGCGCGAGGTGCTCCGTGGGCATGGGGGTGTCGTCGATCGCGGCGATGGCGCGCACGCCGACGCTGGTGTTGGTCGCGAACGCGGCGGCCATGCCCTTGGCCTGCTCCAGGGTGACGGTGGCGAACCGGTGCTCGGCGCGCTGCTGGAGCAGCGCCATCGTGACTCCGGACAGTGCGGGGGCCTGCGGCCACACGATGGTGCCGTTCTGGTCGACGAAGCCGATGTTCCAGGTGCCGCCTTCGCTGACGAGTCCGTCGCGGCCGACGAACAGAGCGTCGTCGTAGCCGGCGAGCTGAGCGGCGCGGCGGGCCTGAAGGGCGCCGAAGAGACCGACGTGCTTGACCTCGGGGAGGTCGCGTTCATACGGCGTGCTCAGGGCCCGCAGAGGCGCCGGAGGCATGGCGCCGACGGCGCGCACGGTCACCAGGACGCCCGGTTCGCCGTTGCCGGCGGGATGCCCCAGGTCGGCGGTCGGGTCGTAGACGGTGACGCGGACGACACAGGGCTGCGTCCGTCCCTCCAGGGCCTGGCGGACGTAGGTGCGGACGCGTTCGGTGTCCAGGTCGGCGCCCCACACCGCCTTGCAGTCCTTGGTCAGGCGTTCCATGTGCAGGGCCAGGCCGCGGATCTGGCCGTCGTCGACGCGCATCGAGGTGAAGTGGCCGACGTTGACCAGGGCCAGGGCCAGCAGGTCGTCGGTGGTGACGGACGTTCCGTTGAGTGTCGCCATGCCGCCCAGGATGACAGGAGGACCACCGTCAGGAGCACTGGAACAGAGGTTACTGACGGGTCAACGTCTCTTGTAGGTCGTTCCCATGGCGCCATCCTCGGGTGTTCTCTAGTCACCCTCCGGACACGCATGGTGACCGGGGGGAGAGTGCGGACTGCTTGGCGGTCCGGCTCAGCCATCGGTGTGCCTTCCATGGCCCACGCTGCGCAAGCCGTCGAGGCGTCCTTCTCCCCGAGCGCGTTCCGCGTCGCCGGGACACCGATTCTGCCAGTCCCACACAGGAGTTACGTGATGATCCCCTTGATGGCCACAGTGGTGGGCCGTCGCCGGCAGTGCCGTCGCGGGGCGGGCCGTGACCGCCTTGGACCGGTGTCCCCCAAGGACAGGCTGGCAGCGGCGTGTGCTGCGGCGGACCAGACTGTGGCCCTGGTTCTCGACGAGGACGCGCCCTTGCCCGAGACCGCCCGCGATGTCGAGGACCTCGTCAGCCGGCTGCGAGGGCACGTGGTGCAGCTCGGTCCGTTCTTCCCGGCGGGCAGTCCCGTGCTCACGCACGCCCAGCGGATGAGCGCGTCCGCCACCCCGGAGGAGTACGTGCCCTCGCGGGTGCATCTGGTGCGGCTGGCCGAGGAGGTCCAGCACTTGGCCGAGGAGGCCCGGCACAGCGTGCAGGTCAGCACCTCAGCTCCGGTTTGCCCGTGGGCACGGCCGAATCGTCACGCCGTGCGCCTGGCGGTGTTCGCGCTGGCGCTGGGCACGGTGGTCATGGCCGCGTCCGTTCCGCGTGACGCTGCCGCGCAGACAGCCGCCAGCGGCACGGCGTGGGTGGCGGTGATCGTCGGTGTACTGACGGTGCTGCTCGCGCTCGGCCACAGACCACCCCAGCCTCCGCCTCGTGTCCCCGCAGTGAACGGCCGGCCGGTCATCGCCCCTGCCACCCAGCCCGGTGGCGGAACCGATCCGTTCCGCACGGAGCGCGAGCTCATCCCCACGCAGCAGGCAAGTGCTACGGAGAACTTGACGCGATGAAGCGCTCCCCTCATATCGAGCAGTACGGCCTGATCGGCGACATGCAGACCGGCGCCCTGGTCTGCGATGACGGTTCGGTCGACTGGCTGTGCCTGCCCCGTTTCGACTCACCGGCTGTCCTGGCCGGCCTGCTCGGCACGCAGAAGCACGGCACCTGGCGGATAGCCCCCGCCTCCGCCGCCGCCGCCCCCGGTCCCCGGACAGCTACCACCCGGCAGTACCAAGGTCCCTCGCTGGTACTGGAGTCGGAGTGGCGAACCGACACCGGCACCGTGTGGGTCACGGACTTCATGCCGCCGGACGAAGGGCCGCCCCGGCTGATCCGGATCATCGAGGGTGCCTTCGGCACCGTACCGATGATCTCCAGCCTGCGCCCGCGCCCCGGCTACGGCCGTGTCAGCCCCTGGATCTTCGAGGCGGGCGGGCGGATGGCCGCCGTGGCCGGCACGGACGCCCTCTGGCTGGACACTTCCGTGGAACAGGTGGAGAAGGACGGCGCGGTCGTCAGCTCGTTCACCGTGGCCGCCGGGCAGACCGTGGCGTTCGTGCTGAGCTGGGCTCCGTCCCACGCAGCTCCGCCTGAAGTCCCGGACCCCGACGCCGCGCTGCGCGCCACGCACGCGTTCTGGCGGGACTGGGAGCGGCAAGGCACCTACACGGGGCCGCACCAGGGGGCTGTCGTCCGGTCCTTGGTCACGTTGAAGGCGCTGACGCACCGGGCGAGCGGGGGGATGGTCGCGGCGCCGACCACGTCGCTGCCCGAGGAGATCGGCGGTGGGCGGAACTGGGACTACCGCTACACCTGGCTGCGGGATGCTTCGATGGCGGTGGCGGCCCTGCTGGGGGCCGGTTACCGGGACGAGGCACGGGCGTGGCGGCGGTGGCTGCTGCGGGCCGTGGCCGGTGACCCGGAGCGTGTGCAGATCATGTACGGGGTCACCGGGGAGCGTGACCTGCCGGAGCGGGAGCTGCCCTGGCTCCCGGGGTATGAGGGGTCCGCGCCCGTCCGGGTCGGAAACGGGGCCGCGGACCAGCTGCAGCTCGACGTGTACGGCGAGGTGATCGAGGCCCTTTACCTCGCCCACCAGGGCGGCCTGCCTCCCTGCGCCGACACCGCGGTCCTGCACCGGCAGCTGGTCGAGCAGTTGGTGCGGCGCTGGCAGGAGCCGGACGAGGGCATCTGGGAGATCCGCGGGCCGCGCCGGCACTTCGTGCATTCGAAGGTGATGGCCTGGGTGGCGGTCGACCGGACGGTCCGCCTGGCCGAGGCCGGCGCCCTCGACGTCGACGTGGAGCCCCTGATCGCGCTGCGCGAGACGATCCACCGCGAGGTGTGCGCGAAGGGCTTCGACCCGGTACGCAACACCTTCACCCAGTCCTACGGTTCCCGCGAGCTGGACGCCGCCCTACTGCTGATCCCCCGGGTCGGTTTCCTCCCGCCCGACGACCCGCGCGTCACCGGCACGGTAGACGCGGTGCGCCGCGAACTTGCCACTGACGACGGGCTGGTTCACCGGTATCAGACGGCCGGGGGACGGGCTGGGGTGGATGGTCTGGCCGGTGACGAGGGGGCGTTCGTCCTCTGTGCCTTCTGGCTGGTCGACGCCCTCGCGCTGACCGGCCGCCGCACCGAGGCCCGCGCGCTGTTCGACCGGCTCCTGGAGCTGCGCACCGATCTGGGACTCCTGGCCGAGGAGTACGACTCCTCCCGAAGGCGACAGCTCGGCAACTTCCCGCAGGCGTTCAGCCATATCGGGCTAGTCCAGTCCGCCCAACTGCTGACGCAGCTCGCGATCGCCCCGTCCCCAGCCCCGGACGGAATACCGATGGACCCGATCATTCCGCTTCGCGCATGGCGCGCCCAGCGCATGAGCAGCGACCCGCCCAACGGCCAGCTCGCCCAGATCTCTTCCGTTTCTGATCGTTGAGGATCCTCATGTCCGACAGCGTTGTCCCCGCCCGGCCGGTCTCGCACGGTCACCGCAGACGACGGCCTGAGCGCGACCGGGCCCAGCTCCTGCACATCCGCCGGGCCGTACTGATACCCCTCTTGCTGCTCACCGCACTCGCAGGCGCCGCGCTTGCCCTGTGGCTGATGGGCCTGTCCCATGGCTGGATCCTGAGCGGCCTGGCGTGCGGGCTGCCGGCAGTGGCTGCGGTGGCCGTCCTCCAAGTCCGTGCCGCCGCCGGGAGGGTGCACGTGGCGGCCGTCAAGGCGCAGGCGGCGGAGCTGTCCGTGGTCTCGGACGCGGTGGCAGCCGCGGAGAAGATGCTGCTGTGGTCGGCGGAGGAGCTGTGCCGCGGAGCGCGACCGCCGGTTCCCCAGCAGCAGGCGCCGCGGTCGGCCGGCTCAGCCGCAGGGATCGAGACCGCCCTTGGCGAACTGCAGTTCCAGGCCGTGGCGTCACTGATCCGCGTCCACGACGCGTCGCAGTCCATGGTCCTGCTGGAAGTGCTGCGCCGCCTGGCCCAGCGCGAGCACGCGCTGGTCGGCAAGGCACTGGAGGCGCTGAGTCGGCTGGAAAACCTGACCGACGACCCGGAGCTGCTGGACACGATCTTCCAGATCGACCACCTGGTGACCCGGATCCGCCGGCAGGTGGAGAGCACCGCGGTCCTGGGCGGTCAGTCCCTGCGGCAGATGCGGCAGGCGGTCTCGGTGACCCTCGTGCTGCGCGGTGCTGTCTCGGAAGTGATCCAGTACCCGCGTGTCGCGGTCGCGGCGGGATCCGTCGGGGCGGAGCTGGGGCTGCCCGGCCATGTGGGTCCGGACCTCACCCATCTGCTGGCCGAGCTGATCGAGAACGCGTGTCAGTGCTCCGACCCGGCCACCAAGGTGACCGTGAGGGCGCAGCGGGTGTCGGCCGGGCTCGCGATCGAGGTGGAGGACCGTGCGCTTCCGATGCCGCCGGAGATGCGTGAGCGGATGAACGGTCTGCTCGCCCAGCCTGACCAGGTCGATGTCAGCGGCCAGGTCCGGGCCGGGCAACTGGGCCTGCTGGTCGGGGCCAAGATCGCCCAGCGGCACGGGATCGCGGTCCGGCTGCAGGAGAACCCGACCGGAGGCACCACTGCCCTCGTGGTCGTGCCGGCCAAGCTTCTGGTCCCGATCACTCCCACCCGCGAGTCCAGCGGCCCGCTCCGCGACGCCGTCCCCCAGCCCCCGGCCGGGGCGGCGGACGGCAACACCTCAACAGCCCAGCCGCGTTCCTCCGCCTCTCCCGCCGCCCGGCCCCTGCCGGTCAGAGCGCGGGCAGCCGACGACAACGTGCCGGATCTCCCCCAGCGTGAGCGCCGGCCCGGGACTTTCCGCCCGTCGGCCGAACAGGAACAGCCGCAGGTTCCGGCCGCGACACCCGGTCTGGCGGCGGCCTTCCGCAGCGGTCAGCGAGCCGGCAGGGGCACGCCTTTGCCCTCCACCGCGCGCCAGCCCTGACGCGTCCGGTCCCCCGTTCCCGGTGGCCGGCCACGTCCGTCGGCCCTTCCCCCCTCTTCTGGAGCGATACCTATGACCACCACCCGTGAGACCGAGACCAGTCACCTCACCGGCAGCCATGCTCTGCCCGCGTCCGCCACCGCGCCGGGCAGCCAGGCCAGCGACCTGGCCGGATTCTTGGAGCAGTTCGCCGCCGACACCTCCGGGGTCACGCACGCCGTGCTGCTGTCCCGGGACGGAATCCGGCTGGTGGACAGCGGCGTCGACAAGGACTGGGCGGACGAGCTGGCCGCCGCGATCTGCGGAGTCGCATCGATCTCGGCGAACATCACCGGACCGACCTCGTCGAAACGCCCGGCGGGACAGATCATCATCGAGCGGGACGACTGCCTGTTCTTCGTGCAGAACGCCGGCAGCAGCTCGGCGTTCCCCAACCACCCCGGCAACGTGCGCGGAGTGGTGGACACGATCCTGGCCGTCATCACCACCGCAGACGCCGACGTCGGCGGCGTCGGCTTCGAGATGAGCCGCCTGGTCGACCGGTTCGCCCCGTACATGGACATCCCCGTACGCACCGCGGGTGTGGAGCCCCGGTGAGCGCACACGGCAGCGCGGAGCAGGAGTCCGGGTTCGTACGGACCTACACGCTCACCGGCGGCCGTACCCGGCCCCGGCACCGGCTGGCCCTGGAGACGGTGCTGGAGACCGGGCCCAGGCGGCCCGGCCCAGGCCAGGCCGAGGAATGCCAGCAGATCGTCGCTCTGTGCCGGGATCACCGGCGTTCGGTGGCGGAGCTGGCGGGCCTGCTCGGCCGGCCCGTCACCGCGGCCAAGATCCTCGTCTCCGACCTCCTGGACGCGGGCGCCCTCCTCGTGTCCGTCACCGACGTCTACACCCCGTCCGAACAGGGCGCCCGACCGTCCCCCCAGTTGCTGGAGGCCCTGTCCGCGGGCCTGAGAAGGAAGTGGCCCGATGCCATCGCCTACCCCCAGGCCGGCTGATCCCGCCGTGCCTCTCGACGCCCCGGCGCAGCATTCCGGCGTGCCCGCCGTGCTGAAGATCGTGATCGCCGGCGGGTTCGGCGTGGGCAAGACCACCGCCGTCGCGGCCGTCAGCGAGATCACCCCCCTGAGCACCGAGGAATACCTGACCGAGGCCGGCACCCAGGTGGACAGCCTCGCGGGCGTAGAGGCCAAACAGACGACCACGGTCGCCTTCGACTTCGGCCGCCTCACCCTGACCGATCCCGTCCCCATGGAGCTGCTGCTGTTCGGCACGCCGGGCCAGGACCGGTTCGTGGACCTCTGGTACGACCTCGCCCGGGGCGCGGTCGGCGCGGTCGTCGTCGTCGACACCCGCCGCCTGGACAGCAGCTTCACCGCCGTCAGCTTCTTCGAGGACCTCGGCCTGCCCTTCGTCGTCGCCGTCAACGAGTTCGACGGCGCACACCGCTACCACCCCGACCAGGTCCGCACCGCCCTCCAACTCACCGACCGTGTCCCGGTCGTCACCTGCGACGCCCGGCACCCGAACCACGTCGCCGGAGTCCTGCTCACCCTGATTAGCCAGGCCCTCACGAGGGCACCGGCCGGCCTCCCGCACCCCGTCTCCCCTACCGCCCTCCAGGACGTCTCATGACCCACCAGCCTCCGGCCTTCCCTCCCCCTGTCACGGACAGGCCCACCATGCTCCTGCCCCGACGCCTGGCCGACTCCCCCGCTCGGCTGTCCACCACCCGGTCCCAGCCTGGCAGGCCACCCGCGCAGCAGCATGCCGAACTCCATGCACGGCATGACCTGATCCAGCGCCTGGGCCTGCCCACCAGCGCGCACCAGGACTTCGACCACTTCGCCGAGGACCTGACCGAGCGGACCGGCTTCCTGTACGGCTTCGTCAACCTCTTCCTGGAACAGCAGACGTTCATCGGTTTGCACCAGCCGCCCCCGGACAGCGGATACGTCATCGTCGGCCGCACCATGAGTCTGGAGCACGGCTGGTGCCCGGAGGTCGTTGCCCGCCAGAAGGCGTTGCCGCTGCCCGATGTCCACGCCAGTCCCCGCTTCAGCGGCAACCACGTCGTCGACGCGGTCGGCATCCGCTCCTACTTCGGCGCCCCCCTCATCCATTCCAGCGGCATCACCCTGGGCACGGTGTGCGTCATCGACCCCGACAAGCGGTCCCTGGATGACGCCCGCCGCCTGCGGGACATCGTGATCGACACCGGCAACCAGGTGATGCGGCACATCGCCCGCACCCGCGCCCCCTCGCGCTGACCCCGATTTCGCCACCCACGCCCGGGAACCGCCCCACGGATCCCCGGCCGCCCCACCGTGCGACTACCGCCCAGGGAGAGGGAGACGACCATGACCGCCACGCCGACCACGCCGCCCCCGGCGCTGCGCCCTTACCTCACCGCCCGTCACGAACTGCTGTGGCAGGAGGCCGACGCGTTCGCGGCCGAACACGTCGCACCGCGCACCGCGCGGATGGAAGCCGCTCCCGGCAGGGTGGAGCGCAAGGTCGCGGAGCTGATGGCGGCGCGCGGCTGGTTCGCCGTCACCGTCCCCGCCGGCTTCGGGGGGCTGGGCGCCGGTCACGTCGCCAAGACCGTGCTGGTCCACCGCATCGCCCGCGTCTCGGCGGCTGCCGCGGCCATCTTGCAGGCCACGCTGATCCCGGTCGGCGGTCTGTCCCTCTTCGCGTCCCACGAGCAGAAGGCGCGCTGGCTGCCGCGGGTGGCGGACGGCTCGCTGCTGCTGTCGATCGCTGTGACGGAGCCGTCCGCCGGCGGGCACATCGGCGGCATCGAAACCACCGCTACCTGGGACGGCAAACACTGGGTGATCACCGGCAGCAAGGTCCACATCGGCAACAGCCACCTCGCCGGCGCCCACCTCGTCGTCGCACGCACCGCCGAAGCCGGGGTTTCCAGCTCGCAGGCGCTGACCGCGTTCCTCGTGGAGTCCGACCGCAAGGGGCTGACCGTGGCCGGCCACCGGCCGGGACTCGGTCTGCACGGTTTCTCCGCCGGCCGCCTCGACCTCGACCATGTCCGCGTCCCCGCAGACAACATCGTCGGGGAAGTCGGCCAGGGCCTGCACGTGGCCCAGGGCAGCAGCATCCTCTACGGCCGCCCCAACCTGACCGCCCTCAGCCTCGGCATCCACGAGGCCGCCGTCACCACCACGACCGCCTACCTCACCACCCGCCCGCGCTACGGCGGTTCGCTGGCCGACCTGCCCGCCCTGCGCGACCGCATCGGCGAGATGGAGGCCCGCCTGCGGGCCGCGCGGATCCTGGCCTACCAGGCCGTGCACCTCCTCGACGAGGGCCTGCCCTGCGACGACGCCGACCTGATCAACGCCAAGTACCTCGGCCACCAGTGGGCCGCACAGTCCGTCCAGGACGCCATGGAACTGCACGGCGCCCAGGCCCTGGACACCGACTACCCGCTCCAGCGGCCGTGGCGCGACATCCAGCACACCTACCCACCCGCCGGCACCGGGGAAGTCCAGCGCATACGCCTGGCCGACGCCGCCCTGGGCGAGGCCCACGTCCAGTGGTCCCAACGCCTCGCCGCCGAAACAACCTGGGCCCACCCCGGCCCCACCGCCGCATAAGCCCCCGCACACGGCAACCCCGTGCATCCACACCGCCGCGTGCGGGCCGGTGTCGTCGGCCCTCGTCCCTCGCGAGGGCCGACGACACCCCTCCCTACCCGACCGTCAACGCAGCCGAGGAAGACACCCGTGACCACCAGGACCCAGTCGGCACCGCCCACAGCACCGCAACCGGCCGCCGCGCTGGAACAGCACCTCGAAGGCGCGCTCCACCGGGCGCATTTCGCGGCGCGGGCCAACCTGGCAGCCGACGGCGCAGCACTCCAGCTCACGATGCTCAGCAGCCAGACGCCGTTCGACCGCACCATCGAGGCCGCCACCACCTGGCTGTCCAGCGCCGGCATCGACGGCACCGCCACCTTCAACGAGGCGTACGACATCGTCCTCACGCTACCCACGGCCACCGCGATCCACCGGCTCGTCGCCGTCCTGCTGGAGCCGCGCATCCGCGCCCACACCACGGCTGACAACCTGGCCGAGCTGTTGTCCGCCCACGGGCTGCCCCACCACGTCCGCCTGCAGGGAACGAGCACCATCGAGGTCACGTTGGCCGACGACGACCTGAGTACGACGGTCCGCTTCGCAGACCGGCTCGGTGCCGCCGGCATCGACGCGGGGCTCACGTTGGACCGTCCTCGCGGGATGCGCCGGCTCGCCGAGCGGCTCCAGTGGCTGGTGACCGGCACCGTAGGGAGCACCGTCCACACGGCAGCAACCCCGGAATGCGCCCACTCCCCCGACCTCATCACACTCGACCTGACCCTCGACCAGGCCCAGAGCCTGACCCAACGCCTGCGCCCCGCCGGCGAAGACCACGGCACCACCACCGGTGCCGACCGGTCAGCGGGCCCCACGGGTGCCGGAGGAACGGCATGACCAGGCCCGCCCTCACCCCGGCTTCCGCGGCAACCGGCTTGGCGGAGAGCCGCTACCGCGAACTCCGCCGCGCGCTTCACTCCCTGCACAGCAAGTCCGCTCGGTTCACCGGCCAGACCCCGGCCGGCCTCGCCCGGGACCGCGAGACCGTATGGGCTGCGATCGACCCGTGGCTGCCGCTGGCCCAGCAGCGACTGAGGGAGGCGGAGCACTCTCCCTGCGACCAGGCACGGTGGCGCACGAACATCCAGGAAGCCAGCCGCCCGGCCACCAAGGACTGCATCCTGCCGCAGCCCGACATGGTCCTGCTCGTCAGCGCGGCACGACGTCTGCTGCGCGCATTGATGGAAGCCGAGCGGCCCGGTCCCGGCGTCCACGAGATCGCCGAGAGAATACGCCGCGCCATCCACGACGGCGACTACCCCTCCGGAAGCACGCTGCCCCTGCGCCGCGTCGCCCAGGACACCGCCGCCACCACCCTCGAACGCGTCGAGCTGGCCCTGCAAGACCTCCAGTGCGAAGGACTGGTCACCATCAGCCCGTCCCGACGGACCCGGGTGACCGGCAGCACGGTCACCCAGAGCCGACCGGAGCAGATCGCGGTCTGGCTGCGCTTCCTCATCCGCTCGGGCGTCTACCCGCCCGGCACGGCCCTGCCGTGCCTGCAGACGCTGGCCCGGAGCCTGGTCTCCTCAACACCTGACGTGGTCAGCGCCCTGCGTCTGCTGGCCGACCAGCAGGTGCTGGCGGTCCGCCACGGCAGACGCCCTGTGGTCCGCACCACCCTGCCGTTCCCCGTGGCGAATCCACCGGACCTTGACGGCCTCACCCGCGAACTGCGTGAGCGTGCCGCACCCGGCCCGCCGCCGACCGCCGAGACCGTCCTGGCCGCCTGCCGGCAGACCCACGCCTGGTGGTCCAGCCGGGCCTTCCCACCGCGCCGGGAAGTCGACGTCCACTTCACCACCCTGATCACCGCCTGCGCCGGCCTGGTGGACCAGGCCATCACCCGGCCCTTTGGCCACCGGGACATGCAGGCCCTGCTCCGGCAGACGGCCGTCACCGCGCTGACCGCACAACCCACGGCCGAGTGGGAGCGGACCTGGCGCTCAGCCTGCCTGGGCGCCCTCGTCCGCGACCTCCACCTTCTCCACACCACCCCCCGCCCGCAGCTGCAGGCCCCCGCCGCCGCCTCGCCGGTGACGGCAGACCTCCGCGCCGGACATCAGCTTGGACCTTCGACATGACGACCAACTCTCCCCTCACCCCCCTGCCGCCGGCCCTGCTCCGCGTCGCCCAGCACCTCGTGGACGGAACCGCCCCCCGCGACATCGCCGCCAAGACGTGCCTTACAGCGGAGACCATCCGCCACTACCTGCGTCAACTCCGCGAGCACCTGAACTGCCCGCCCCGCAGCAAGCCGCCGGTCATCGTGCACGCCCTTCTCGCCACCCGACAGCTGCCGCCTCCCGCAACGGGCCGGCCGGCGCCGGAACTACGTCTCCAGGAGCACCGGCTGCTGAAGGCCGTCGCCGAGAACAGCAACTCCGCCGACATCGCCAACGCCTCCGGCATCGCGCCCGCATATCTCCCCTCCGCCCTCAACGCACTACTTGCCAAGACCAGGGCGAGGGACGTCACCCAGCTCATCGTCCTGGCCCACGCATGGGACCTGTTGAACGCCGGCCACAGCAGCACCGCAACAGGGGCGGCACGATGAGCAACACCACCTCCAGGTTCAAGCGCACGCCGCCGGTGGCTGCCCCGTACGAGATGCGCCTGCTTCTCACCGATGCCGAGCGGACCGAGGCCGGCGCGCTCGTCGAGGACCGCCTGCGCTGGCTCACCCTGCGTGGCCTGCCCGTACCGATGCGTCCGGACATCCCCGACGTGTACCGGGAGGCAAGCAGTGCGTGCCGCAAAACGGCGGGCCTGTTCGAGGACGATGTCTTGCTGGCGTGCCTGATCTTGGACTCCGACCCCGCTCTGGGGCACTGGGGCCGCGACGGTGGACCGTCCCTGTTTCTCGGCCACGTGCACACGCTCCCAGCCCACCCGGACGACGCCGTGCGCCTGATCACCCTGTGGGCCTCCGACCACGCCGCCCGACTCAACCTGCCCTGCGTCCGTGCGGAGGCCCTCGCTCGCCGCGACCTGAGCATCGACCCGATACGCCCCTTCCTCGACCGCCTGGAGGATATGGGCTGGACAGTTCGCGGCACGGGTCCCGGAACCGACGGCGAACGAGTGGCACGCCTCGAACTCGCGGCCGAGCTGCGGCCAGGGCTCACATCACTGATCGACTGTTCCGTGCCCCTGCCCCGCCAGCCCGTCCTCAACGGCAGTGGGCGGTACAGCCAATGAGTAACGTGAAGTCGCAGCAGGCCACCCTTTCGAACACAAACAGCCGCCGTGACTCCGAGCAGCGCCGCGCTCTCGACGAGCAACCACCAAAGGAACGGACACTGACCGGACCGGCCAGAGAAAAGGCACGGCAACTGGCGGATATCCTGCGCATGCGCATACAGACCGGAGAATGGCCGCCGGGCCACACTTTCAGCCACGCTCAACTGGCCGAGGAATTTAGTCTGGCAATGCACCAAACCCCCCATGTCTCAGTCCCAGCCGTTGTCACGCTCCGCCAGGAAGGGCTTCTTGAGTCCCGCCCGCGCGTAGGCATACGGGTATGCATCAAAGGAAAGTCGTGGAGTCCAGAAGGCGACCAGCCGAACCTCCCCCACGACATGCACATAGAAATGGTGCTCAAACATCAGCTCCACAAGGGCTTCTACAAGCCTGGAGATCGCTTCCCGTCTATTCGCGCCCTAGCAGACGAATTCAAGGTGTCCGATGCGACAGTCCGCAAAGCCTTGCGAGCCATGCAGGAGCAGGGGCTGCTGAAACTTCGCAACGCCAACACCAGAATCGTCTCCCCATCAGTGGCCGAGATGCCGCCGGAAAACTTGTTGCGCCCTCCTGTACGCCGCAAACCCGGCCGAGCGAAACTGCTCGCCTTCGGCGAACAGCGCTCCCTGGCAGAGTGGGTACGGGATCCCCGATGCCTCGTCGACCACCGAGTGTTATACACCCGGTATTTCTACGGATGGGATCTTGAATTAGCGATACAAACGCCCAAGACGATCCGAGCCCGGCGTAACGCCAACGACGTACCGAAGTCGCCCAATGGCCGCGCGCTTACAGGCAGAGACAAGGCGACCGGACTGAAGAACACCATCCGGACCGGTGCCGCCGATGGAACCTATCCGCCAGGACACGTCATCTCCTCCGTTGACCTTTCTCTCCGCCTGAACCTGCTCGAAGAACACGTCCTTCACATCCTCTGCGAATTGAATGAAGAGGGTCTGCTCGCCTATCATTCCGGCGTTGGCTATTACATTCCGAACGACAACAAAAAACTTGGACGGAGATCAGCGGAACCCAATTCCGAAGAAGCCGGCCAGGCTAGTGAAAGTACTCGTTCCAGTCGATCCTGCCACGACCGAACGGGCAGATCTTGAACCCTTGCCTCCCCCGTCGTGCCCTCGACCGAAGAAATCACCCCGCCGACACCGCGTAAAGGAGAGATACTTGAACACTGACGACGAACTGAGGCTCATCTGCTGGAATCTCGAACGCAACGGGAGGGGACGCGAAGGTAACGAGGAAAACCGTCTTCTGGCACATCGCATCATGGCCCGGTATCAGCCACACATAGTATTCCGGCAGGAGCTAGCCGACGCGTGGAGCAACGGTAAAAGGGACCTGTATGAAGAGGCCAAGGCGCTCGGCGGCCTGAGCGCCTACATGTCCGCCCCGAAGGACGGACGCAGCCGCAAACCAGTCGGAGTGATGTTCGACCCTCGACTCTTCGAAATGGACGCACACACCGATCACGACCTGCCATGGAAACAGATCTGCCACCTACAGGTCCGTCTCAAAGGCTGCACCAAGCCGCTCCAGCTGGCATCCGCTCACCTGTGCCACTTCTCCCCCGAACTGCGCGCGGTAGAGGCCGCCCGGCTGACCGATCTAGCGGACCACGGCCGCACAGCCCTCATCGGAATGGACGCCAACAGTTACCCCCACCGGGCAGCCGACGAAATCATGACCGAGCCCATCGGCTGGGAAAAGATCGAAGATCCCGTCCACTACCAGCAGCGCACCATCGAGCGAAACGGTGCCCGCGTCCCCGACACCCGGCCCAGTGAAATCCTCACCGGAGGCAAGGGAATCTTCATCGACCTCGCCCACCATGCGGGCACCGCCTTGAACCAGCCAGACGCCTTGAAGCCCACGGCCAGTCTGCGGCGCACCGATCAGGGACCACCACAGCGCATCGACACCCTCCTCGCCACACCGGACCTGGTACCCGCGCTGCGCAGCGTCGAAGTCGTCGACTCGGGGGACGTCCGGCGCGTGACGGACCACGCGATGGTGGTCGCCCGTTTCACCCTGACCGAAGTGCACCGCATCCTCTCGTAAGTGCCCTGACTCCAGCCACCGCACAGCGTCGGCACCACCCGTGCAGACGAGCTTGGATCCGTGCACAACGGCCGGTGACGACCGACTCCGCCCCACGCATCCCCACGCAAGCTGCCCGACCCGGCCGAAACGCGTGCTTTCGCCAGCCGGGTCGTGTCGTTGACCCTCACGAGCAGGCCACCAGTTTCTTCAGGGGGACCACGTTGACTTCGCCCCGCACTCAACAACAGCCGACTTCCGATCCCGATATCGCAGACACGCACGCCGGCAACGACAGCAGCGCCCAGGACGAGGAATACCTGTACCGCGATCCCTCCCGGCTGAAGGCCGGCGCGCAGATGACGACCGGCACGATGGCCCGGCGGCTGCCCGCCCTGGTCCTGCGGTCACTGAAGATGGCGTGGCGGGTGGACCGGGGCGCGACGATGGGGCTGCTGGCGTGCCAGGTGGCCACTGGGGTGCTCGCCGCGCTGGGGCTGCTCGCGGTGACCGGGACGATCACCGCGCTGGTCTCCTCCGGCGATGTGGGTGACCGACTGTGGGAGGCGGCTCCGCAGCTGGCGGTGATCACCGGGGCCACCGGGCTGCGCGCGCTGCTGGGGATCATCGTGACGTGGCTGACGGGGCGGCTGCGGCCGGTGCTGGCCCGGGCGGCGGAGCTGACGATGATCGAGGCGGCGCTCGGCGCGGAGCTGGCCGCGAACAACAAGCCCGGCTACAACGACTATTACGACATCGCCGACCGTGGTGCCCAGGTCACTCCCGACCTGGTGACCGAGACCCAGGACGTGCTGGCCGCCACGGCGACGCTCGCCGCCGGCGCGACCGTGCTCACCGTGCTCCACCCGGCCCTCCTGCCCCTGCTCCTCGTAGCGTGTCTGCCGCAGGCCGCCGCCTATGTTCGGGCGGCCCGTGAGCTGTACCTCGCGGCGCTGGAGACCTCGGGGCGGCGGCGCATGCTGTACAAGCTGCGCTGGCACATGGCGTACATGGAGTCGAGCGAGGAGATGCGGGCCTGTCTGGCGGGTCCCTTCCTGCTGGCCCGGTACCGGCGGCTGGCCGCCTCGGTCAACGCCGCCGAGCGCAAGGCCGCCGACCGGGGCGTGTGGATGGGGCTGGCCGGCGCGCTCGCCGGCGGAGTGGCCTCGGCCGCGGTGTGGGCGGCGCTGCTGTGGCTTCTGGCCTCCGGCCGCATGGACCTCGCCGCGGGAGGCGGCGCGGTCTTCGCGCTGCAGACCGCCACCACGTCCGTGCGCGGCATCATCAACGCAGGCGCACGCCTGGTCCGTACCGGCTGGTACGTCCAGGACTGGCAGAACTTCCTCGACAACGCCCACGGGCAGGCCATGACGGCCTCGCGGGGCACCGCAACGCTGCCCAGGGCGCCGGAGCGGTTCGAGGTCCGCGAGGTCACCTACCGCTACGACGGCGCCGACACGGACAGCCTCAGCGACGTGTCGCTGCAGGTACGGCGCGGGGAGATCGTGGCGCTGGTCGGGGAGAACGGCTCGGGCAAGTCCACGCTGTCCCGGCTGCTGTGCGGCCTGCTGCTGCCCACCTCCGGCCAGGTGGCCTGGGACCACACGGCCACCGACCGGCTGGCGCCGTGGGAGGCGTGGCGTCACGTCGCGCTGGCCCCGCAGAAGTACACCTACCTTCCGCTGACCCTGCGCGACAACATCACCTTCGGACAGGGTGACACCACGGACTCCGCCGTCCTCGCCGCCTGCGAGGCGTCCGGCGCGTCCGACCTGCTGCCCGGCCTGCGCTCGGGACTCGACACACTGCTGACCTCGGAGTGGTTCGGCGGGCAGCAGCTCTCCGGCGGACAGTGGCAGCGCGTCGTCCTCACCCGCGCCTTCCACCGGCAGGCGGCCCTGCTGGTCATGGACGAACCCACCGCCGCCCTGGACGCACGGGCGGAGCACCGGATCTTCACCGGCCTGCGGGACCTGGCCAAGGACCGGGCCGTCCTGCTGATCACCCACCGGCTCGCCAATGTCGCCGTGGCCGACCGGATCATCGTCCTCGACGAGGGACGGATCGTACAGGAAGGCACATACGCGCAACTCACCAGCGAACCCGGACTGTTCCGTTCCCTGTGGGAATTGCAGCAGCGCACCGGAGGCGAGCCGAGTGACGACCGGTGATCCTCCCCCAGGCTTCCCACACGCCGACGAGAGGGAACCCGCCGCTTCGGACCTCCCGCACGTGCCTCGCAGAAGCGGCACAGCACGCACCTCACCGACCGCCGTGTCCATCACACGAGAGGCACCTTGTCATGACCGTCAACGTATCCGGCACCGCCTCGCTCCCCCACCAGCTGGCCAGTCATCCCGGCACAGCGGCCCTGTTGGTCGATGACGCCGGCCGGTATCTCCTGCACTTGCGTGACGCGAACAAACCAATTTGGCGTCCTGGGCACTGGGGGCTGCTGGGCGGGGGCACCGAGCCCGGCGAGCCGTGCGACCAGGCCATCGCCCGCGAACTGATGGAAGAAGCCGGTCTCACCATCCCCGGCCTGGTCCCCTTCCTCACCGTGGAGACCTTCGACCTGGCTGGCGCACTTGTGGACCAGGTCCTGGTCTACCTCGGCACCCTGAACCGGCCCGCGCACGAGATCCCTCTGCACGAGGGCATCCAACTGCGGTGGACGCACGCAGCCGAAACCGCCCACCTGACCATGGACCCCGGTACCGCGGCCGTCATCGCCGCACACCAGGCCGCCCCGCACCCCCGCCGCGACGCCACCGGCCGGCTGCCCGTCGTACGAGTCCGGGAGCCAGGCACGCACCGGGAGCGCAGCGTCGTCGGCGCCCACCTCGTCCTCATTCAGGACGGGACCGTCCTGCTCGGCAAGCGCCACCCCGACAGCGCCTACGCGCCGTCGACCTGGCACGTGCCGGCCGGACACCGCGAGGCAGGCGAGTCGGCCATGGCCTGCGTCGTCCGGGAGGCCGCGGAGGAGACCGGACTGATCATCACCGAGAGCGACCTCACCCTCGTCCACACCGTCGACCTCCTGGGACCCACCAGCCCTGTCCCTCGCCTCCAGCTCTTCTTCGCCGCCTCGCGCTGGCAGGGGAAGCCGGCCGTCCTGGAACCCGACCGGTGCACCCAGTGGCGTTTCTGGCCGCTGACCGCTTTGCCCGATCCCACGGTGGACTACACCCGCACCGCCCTGGACGGCATCTCCCGCGGCACTGCCTACACCGCCATGGGCTGGGACTGACCCGGCAGCCCGGTCCCCTGCCGGACAACCGGCACCGCAGTCGCCCCCGCCAACCGCCTCCCGGAAGGACCGGCCTTCTCGTGTCCGCGACACCGAACGACTGGAACACCGGCTACGCCGAAGGCCGCCGGTACCGCCCCTCAGCGCGCCCGTCCACCGTTGTGAAAGGCAGAGCCACGTGATCTCTCCCGTCCCACCTTCGGAAGCCCTTGCGGAGGGGATGCGGCTGAGCTGACACGAACGACCGGGCCGCGCCGGGTGAACCGCCGCTCCCGTTTGTCTTGCGCGGGCCCCCTGACAGCAACGGACCAGCCACAGCATCGATCGGAGGCACACGTGCCTGACGACACCCCTCAGGCGGTCTCAACCGTCCCTAGTCCGGCGGCGGAAGATGAACCGCAAGAGCACCACATGCACCTGCTCCCGCGGCACTACCGGCAAGTGGAAGCAGGCCGCAAGACGATCGAGGTCAGGGTGGCCACTCCGCAGAGGCAAGCTGTCGCAGCCGGCGACACGGTCGTCTTCCACGACCGGGACACGGGCCGGGAACTCGACGTCATCGTGCAGCGGATCACCCACTACCCCACCTTCGAGGATCTGCTCGGCTCGGAGAAGCCGACGAGCATCGACCCGGACGGGCCGCCCGAAGAACTGCTCCCCCGCCTCCGCAGCATCTACCCGCCAGCGCAGGAAGCTTTCGGCGTCCTCGCCCTCGAATTCGACCACCGCCCTGCGCGTCCGGGCCGCCCGCTGCCGATGACACCCACGCAGTACGCGCAGACCGTCCCCCACCACACGGTGTACGGGTGCCTGTACGTCCGCGACGAGCACGACCGGCCGGTCCAGCTGCGCTCGGTCTACGGCTCGCGGCTCTGGCAGTTCCCGGGCGGCAACCTCGATGTCCAAGGCGAGGACCCGCTCGAGACAGCCCGGCGTGAAGCGGTTGAAGAGACCGGCCTCGACCTCACTCTGGACACGCCGAGACTGCTCCTGACGCACTTCCTGCACGCCGGACCGGCCCAGCCGCTGAACAAGGTGGGGTTCATCTTCGACGGAGGGCAACTGACCGCAGACCAGCTCGGCCGAATTCGACTCGATCCCGCCGAGCACGACATGTGGGCCGTCCACGACCTCACCGCCTGGCAGAAGCTAATGGCACCGCGCGCCTTCGCCCGGCTCGACGCCATCGAGCGTGCCCGGCGCGGCGAGGGACCGGCCTGCCTCATCACGCACACCTGACCGCAGCCGCACCTACGCAGGAGGCACCATGCCCATGGAGGTCATCAACGCGCAGGCCGGGACGCTCTACGGCCAGAGACAACTGGCGCGCGCCTACATGCCGCCGGTTCCTGATCAGATGTTCTGGACGCCTTGGAAAGGTGTCGGACCGGGCGCTCACATCCTCGGTGACATCAGCGACCGCCGCGTCCTGGGCATCGGTTCCGGGGCCGGCCATCACGCCGTCTGTCTCGCGCCGGCCCACGGCGCCCAGGTCACCGGGGTCGCGTGCTCTCGTACTTCGGTGGCGTCCTCCCGCAGAACCGAGAATCAGGACCGTTTGCCCGGTCTCGGTCTCCGGTTGCCCGGGCTGCACGCGGCCGTGCGCCGTGATCGCGGGCGCTGTGTCGCGCCCGGTTCTGACACTTCCAGTAGGGGTGTCCTCATCCCCGAGAAAGGAGCCCGTGTGGCCCTCTCCCCATCCGGCCCGAACCTGTACGCGTCCTGGGAGACGCTCGTCGACGGACTGCAGGTCCAGCGCCTGGCCCTGCACCTGCCGCAACTGCGCGAGCAACTCCTCGCACCGCCCAGCAGCACCGCCTCGTTCACGCCGAACGCGCTGACCGCGCGCCCCGCCCCGCTCGCCGACCCGCTGGCCGAGGCGGTGATCGACCAGGCCGGACTTCAGCACTGGCTGCACCTGCCGGCCGAATACGGAACCATCGAAGCCGGGACGAACCCCTTGGCGGTGAGCGCCGACCAGGTCGCCGACACCCTGCTCAGGGGCGTCACCGATCCGGTTGTCCGCGCTGCGGTGGCCGCTGTGTGCACTGCGTCGGCTTGGTGGACAGGCGCGTTCGCTGTCATCCGTCACCTCGGCGTCCACCACACCTCCCTCCAGCCCGTCGATACCGCGATCACTCTGAAGACGCTGCAGGGCGCGACGAGCATCGTGGCCCTCGGCACCGCCCAGCGGATCCTCTCCGAACAGCTGCGCACCGCTTCGGCGGACGAGGCCGTGCGCATGGCCTACTGCCGCGCGATCACCGAGAGCATCGTCGTCGAGAGCCGACTTCCCGAGTTGCTGGACGAGCTGGGCGAGCTGCGGCTGGCCGACCTGGTATCGACGTCGATCCCGTGGCGTGGCCGGTTCACGAAGTACGCCGGGGGCACCGGCGCGGGGCAGGTGGAGTAAGCCGATGGACCGCTACCCCTTTATCGTCGTCGAGGGCCTGGACGGCACCGGCAAGACGACCCTCCGCAAGGGCTTGTTCCGCCTCTTCGAGGGCCTGTTCCGCATCACGCCGCTCGCCGTGCTGACAACCAATTTCCTCGACGCGGCAGTCGCGCTGGATCTGGTGGAGGGCAAGTACCAGCCCACCGAGGAGAACCGGGACCGCTACCTGGCGGCACTCGCGGCAGACAAACAGGCCACCGCCGACCGACTGATCGCCCCTGGCCTGCCGACCCGGCCGGTCATCGCGGACCGGTGGCTGCTGTCCGAATTGGCTTTCTTCGCGGTCAAGCACGACCGCGCCCCGAAGGAGACGTATGCCCGTCTCACCGAGCAGCTCCGCCTGGTGCCCGACCTCACGCTCGTCCTGGACATCACGCCGGAGACGGCGATGGAACGGGCTGCCGACCGCCCGGGGGACGCCACTCGCCCCGACTGGGACGTGATGGAGGTTCAGGCCAGGGTCCGGGAGGTCTATCAGTCCGTGGTCGGCACTCCTGGCGTGTTCCCCGCTCTGGGAGAGGTCGTCCGCATCAACGCAGCGCAGGACCGCGCCACCGTCCTGCACACCGCCTGGAAGGCCCTGGACCAGCACGGCCTGCTGCCCGACCGTGAAGGAGCCACATCGTGACCACTCCCACCGAGGCCGGCATAGCCCCGCTCGCTGCGCGGCTCACCGCCGCGGCGGGCGCCCGCCGTGCGCTGCGGGCGATCGGCGCCGCGAGTGCGGTGGCCGCCAGGGTCGCCGTGGAGACCGGCTTCGACGCCCTGTGGGTGTCCGGGCTGGAGGTCTCCACGGCCCTGGGGCTGCCGGACGAGAACGTGCTGGGACCGCGCGACCTGGCCGACACCGTCCTCGCCCTCACACGTACGGCGGCGCTGCCGGTGATCGTGGACATCGACAACGCCGGCGGCACACCGGCCACGGCCCGCCGGTTCGCCGGAGACCTCACCCGCGCCGGAGCCGCCGCCCTCTGCCTGGAGGACAGCGCCTACCCCAAGGTCAACTCTTTCGCCCTGCACCGCGGCCAGTCGCTCGCCCGCATCGAGACGGTGACCGAACAGCTCTCCGCGATGCGCGATGTCGCCGGCACCCGGTCAGCCCTGATCGCGCGGACCGAGGCCCTGATCTGCGGCGGGAGTGTAGCGGAGGCAGTGGAGCGGGCCGCCGCGTACGCGGCTTGCGGCGCGGACGCGGTGCTCATCCACTCCAAGGACCCCACCGGGCAGCAAGCCCTGGCCACGGCAGCCGCCTGGCCGGGCGCGGTACCGCTGGTGACCGTCCCAACCGCGTTTCCGCACCTGGCCCCGGACGATCTCGGCGCGGCCGGAATCGCCCTGGCCATCTACGCCAACCAGCTCTCGCGCGCCGCGCTCGCCGCCATGCGCCGCGCCGCAGCCTCCTTCCAGACCACCGGCTCCTTCACTGCCGGCGGAACACCACTGGCCGACGTCGCCGACCTCCTCCAGATCGCTGACCCGACCGCCCGCGCCTGCCTGTAGAAGGTGCCAGGCTCCGCCGCTCCACAGCCTTTCGCTCTGCTTCAGCCCGCACCACCAGCATCCGCCGGGCAGTCGGCCGCGGCGGGCTCGACGAGGGAAGGAACACCGCGCCATGACACCTCTGCCCCGCATCAGCGTGTCGGTCAAGGCCGCGATCGTCCACCAGGGCCGCATCCTGCTCATGTCCTACGACGACCATTCCGGCTTCCACTACAACCTGCCCGGCGGCAAGGCGAGGGTGGGCGAGCCGCTGCGCGACGCGGTCGTGCGCAAGGTCAAGGAGGAGACCGGCCTGCGGGTGCGCACCTCACGGCTGTTGTTCGTCGTCGAGTACGTCCCCGAGCAGTACAACGAAGAGTTCGGCACCGTCCACAAGACCCAGCACAACTTCCTCGCCGAACTCATCGACGAAAACACCACCCCGCGCAAGTCCGATCCGCCCGACCCGATCCAGATCGGCTTCGAGTGGGTGTCCCTGGAGGAGTTCGGCGGCAAGTATCTGCTGCCGCGGGTCAACCGGCAGCTGCTCGATGCCCTCGCCGGGAACCCGGCCGACCGCGACGTCCTCGTGGACCGGTGGTGATCATGCACCCCCGTCCTGCCACCACCGTGCTGAGCCTCGCGGAACTGCACGACTGGCTCCTGGAACATCACGGCGACACCGTGGACGCCGACCGCCTGCCCGCCATCCGCACTGAACTTGAGCAGCTCGCAGCCCGCAAGGTGCCCGGCGCCGTGGTGGAACTCGGCTGCTACCAGGGCGCCATGGCGCTGTGGATGCGCGCCGTCCTCGACGCCACCGGACAGCACCAGCGGCACGTCCACGTCTACGACTCCTTCAAGGGCCTGCCCGAACGCGGAACGAAGGACCCGGACCTGTTCGAGACCGGGTACCTGCGCGCCGAGCCGGACCAGGTGCTCGCCCTCCACGACCGCTGGGGCCGCACCCCGCCGACGATCCACCCCGGATGGTTCGCCGACACCCTCCCCAGCCAACTACCGGACCAGATCGCCTTCGCCTACCTGGACGGCGACTACTACGACTCCATCCACACCTGCCTGACCGCGTGTGTCCCGCGCATGGCCCCCGGCGGCACGCTGATCGTCGACGACTACGCCGACCTGGAGGCGAACCCGAAGGCATGGAACGGGCTGCCCGGCGTCAAGGCAGCCTGCGAGGACTTCTTCCGCGCCCCCGCGCCGCTTCAGGTCATCACTGGAGCCGGGGACCTCGCCTTCGGCCGCTACACCGCGCCCGCCACCGGGACCGAGCAGTGAGCGCCGTGCGCGAGGCTCCGCTCCTTGTCAGCGTGCGGGGAGCGGCCGACACCGTACTGCTGCAGCAACTCCTGCCCGGCTGCGCGATCCGGGAGATCACCGCGCTCGCCACTGTGGATCCAAGCCTTGCCGCCCGGGCCGAAGTGCTGGTGCTGCGGTCGGGGCACCGCCTGGACGCCGAGCGCCTGAGCGGGTGGCCGGCGCTGCGGCACGTAATCCGGGCCGGCTCCGGGCTGGACGGCATCGACGTCGACGGCCTGACCGCGCGGGGCATCAGCGTGCACCGCAACCCGGAGCCAGCGGCCGGTGCCGTTGCCGAATGGGCCCTGGCCGCGCTGCTGTCCCTCGCTCGCCGGATCCCGTACGGGCACGCCACCCTGCTTCAGGGGCGTCATGGCAAGCAGCACTGCCTCGCCCCGCCCCTCTCCCGGATGCGGGCAGCGGTCTGGGGCGCCGGGCCGGTCGGCCGGGCCTGCGCGCAGGCCCTCGCCCCGCATGCCGCCGAGGTCGCCTTCGCCGCCCGGCCGAGCCTGCCGGACACGTTGCCCTCACGACCCGGTCGTGACCTGCCCGCCTGGGCAGACGCCCACGTCGTGGCGCTTCCGCTCACCAATGAGAACCGCGGCCTGTTCGGGACCGAGTTCCTCGCCGCGGCGCGGGAGCGCCTTCCGCTGCTGATCTGCGTCGGCCGCCTCGGCACGCTCGACGTCGGCGCCTGTCTGCACGCGCTCGCCGACGGCCAGCTCAGCGGTCTCGCCCTCGATCCTGTCGAGGAATCGGATCTGCCGCTGTGGCCGGACGCCGCAGAGCCCGGCCCGCTGAACCTGATCGCCACCCCGCACATCGGCGCCCAGCGCAGCGACGTCCGCGCCCGCCTCGACCACTGGGTCGCCACGACCGCCGCCGACGTCCTGGCCGGTGCAGGGAGGACAGCCCGATGACCTCCACGCCGTGGCTGGATACGCGACTCCGGGTCGCCGAGCACGCCGCCGCTGCGCTGTCCGACCAGTACGTCGGCGCCGACGTGTGGCTGGTGGGCGCACTCGCCGAAGGGCTGGCCCACCAGAACAGTGACGTGGATCTACTCCTGATCACCAAGAAGCCCGTCCCCGGGCCGGGCTCGTGCCTCATCGACGGCGTCCGCATCGACGTACGGGCGGTCAGCCAGAGCGCCGTGCACGAATGGCGTGCGCTGCTCGACGCGTTCACCGTGACTCGCGACGACATCGAGACGTTCCGCACCGTCCGAGCCCGGCTGAGCGACCTCACCCACCTGCGCACGGCCCGGCTGCTCTCCACGGCACCGGCCCCTGCGAAGGTCTTGGCGCCCGGGCAGCGGGCCACCTATCAACGATGGGCGCTCGCGGACCGATGCGAGGTCGCGGCGAGCCTGGCCGAGGATCTGCTCGGTCTGGCCCAGGCGGGCCTGTACCCGCACGCCGACCTCGTGTGGGACCAGCTCGCCCGCGTCGTCGCCCAGAGCGAGACCGTGGCCGCCGGCGCTCCGCTGCTCGGTGAGAAATGGCTGCCGAGCCTGCTGAGCAGAGACGACGCTGACCGGTTCGGGCCCGTGCCCGCGTTGCCCGAGCCGCGGTGGCAGAGCGCCGCCGCGCACAGTCCCTTCTTCGCCGCCGTCCAGGCCCGCCTCGCCGACGCCCTGCTCGCACTCTGGCCCACCGAAGCCGAGCCGGAGCCGGTCGACGAGGCGGGGCTCGGCGGCTTCGGATGGCTGCCGCAGCGATACAGCGACGGCTGGTTCCTGCGCCGGGGCGATGTCCGTGTCCCGCTCGCCGACGGCCGGATGCGCGCCTGGCAGCAGTCCGCCGCCAAACGCGCCCGCACCTGAACGCATCCACTCACCCGCGACCGGGGAGGTCCCGATGCCCAGCACACTCACCATCCCCACGACAACCGTCGGCGCCGAAATGTGGCGACCCCTGGAGGACACCGACCACACCGCAGCGGTCTCCGTCGTCCTCAAGCTGCGCGGCGAGACCTGCGACGTCGACTGCCTGTACTGCTTCGAGAAACGGAAACTCGCCCCCGGCGGCGCCCAGATCACCGTCAAGCACATCCGCCGCCTCGGCCAGATCTTCGGTGAGCGGCCTCTCGCGATCGAACTGCACGGCGGGGAGCCCCTGACCCTCGGCAAGGACGCCATGGCCGCGCTCCTCGACGAACTCGCCGCCCAGCCCACCGTGCACCGCGTCCACCTGCAGACCAACGGCGTGCGGCTGGACGGCGAGTGGCTCGACCTCTTCGACGCCCACTGCCCGGGCCTGCACATCGGCATCTCCATGGACGGCGACGAACAGGGAAACTCCTGGCGCGTCGGCTACGACGGCACCGCGATCTACCCGCACATCGTGGACGCCCTGAATCTCCTGGCCGAGCACGGACGCACCTGCGGCATCGTCACCGTGGTCACCCCCGCCGTCCTGGGCCGCGCGGCAGAGGTCATCGACCACATCGCTTCCTTCGACGCGGTACGCGCCATGCACCTCCTGCCCGCCTTCGACACCACCGTCACTAAGCCGCTCACGGCGACCGGCCGCCGTACCAGCCCCAGCCGTCGTCTCCAGGCCCGTGCGGTCGGCACCGACGGCCCGGACTGGGCGATCACTCCCACGCAGTACGCCACCTTCGTCCTCGACGCCGCAGCCCGCTGGATCGACGCCGGCCACTTCCGGCGAATCAAACTGGACCCGGCCGTCGCCACGATCCGCCGCCTCAAAGGACTGGACACCGCCCACTGCCACTTCGCCGCCCACAAGTGCTCCCACGTCTTCACCGCCTACCCCGACGGCCGCGTCGGCTCGTGCGACGAACTTCCCTGGCCCCAGGCCCACCTGCTGCCGCTCGCCGCCGCCCGCAGCGAGTCGGACATCACCGAGGCCCAGCACGCCAACCCGCTGCTCACCGCCGGACGGGAGCTGATGACCAAGTGCACCTCCTGCCCATACCGGACTGTCTGCGGCGGCGGGTGCACCGCGACCCGCTGGCGCATGCTGCAGGCAACCGGCAGCGACGACGCGTACTGCGACCACCGAGGCCGTCTCATCGACGGAATGGCTCACCTGCTCGCCGCCCCCGACCACCCGGCCGGCGCCCACTGCCTCCGCGCCCGCTGGCGACCCGTCGTCCCGAACGCCATGGATGACGTCGACGCCTTCCTCGCGCGCTGGGACGATCCGGCAGCCCACCGTTCCCCCACGCGGCTCCGCGCCGGCGCCCACGGCAACATCAAGACCGCCGGGCTGCCCGGCGAGCAGACGGCCGACGACCTCGACCCGCACCGCCCCCAGTGGCGCGAGGACATCGAGGACCGGAGGTGGCCACTGGTCGACACGATCACCCGCAGCTGGAAGGCCGTCACCCACGACGCCTGCCAGGGGCACGCCCGCACCGGCACGGGCCTGCCCCCATCGGCATTCCGCGTCGGCCTGCTGCCGCGCACCCGCGCCGAGTACGCCGCGCTCGCCGCCCGGCTCTGCCACACGCTCGCCGCCGCCGACGGCTACCTGCCCGCCGCCATCACCGCGCACGTCGTCCGAACTGATCTGACCAGCACCGGGACCGGTCGCCGGCACCCGGTCCTCAACCTCACCCTCACCCCGGCCGCCGGCCGCACGTGGCCCGACTACTTCTCCGGACTCGACCAGGCCGTGCGCACGCTCACGCACGCTGCCCGACACGCCCCAGCGGTCACCGGATGCGCCTGCGCACTCCGCCCGCCCCGCCCTACCCGGGAGGCACGGTGATCCACATAGCGGAGACGCTCACCGTCTCCAGCATCGAGAACTTCCTCACCCCCGACGAAATCACCACCCTGATCACCGTCGTGGATGACGCCCTCGGCGATGACGGCTTCCGCCGTTTCGACACCGAGCGCACCACTACCCTGCACTCCATCCCCGGCCACAGCAGCAAGCAGGCCATGGCCGTCTACGAGCCCGCCGGCCGCCTCGAAATCCACCCGCCGCCCGAACCCGCATCCGAGATCCTCACGCAGGCAGTCGAACGGTCGATGCCCGCACTACAGCGAGCCCTGCCAGCCCTGACCTCATGCCGCGAATGGATGTACGTCGAGTACGCGCCCGGACAGCACATCACCCCACACGTCGACGGCATCGCCCCCCACCCCACCGGCCCCGTCCGTCAGCTCGCCGGGATCAGCGTCGTCCTCGACCACGCCGAAGACGGCGGGGAGTTCTTCGTCGAAACCACCTCCCACCCCGCCCTGTGGAGCGACCAGCACGGCGGCGACGGCTACCACCCGGCCATGGCGTTCACACACGACGGCGCTGACCACTCCGCCGACTGGTTCCGCACCATGCCGCGCACCCGCTGGAACGTACGACCCGCCCCCGGCACCGCGCTGCTGTACGGATCCCAGGTCGTCCACGGCACCGAGCCGGTCCGGGCGGGGCGCGAGCGCAAATTCATCAGCTGGCTGATCAGCCAAGCCTGATCCGGCCATGACCCCGCCCATCCGCAGCCCGCCCTCGTGCGCTGCATCCCGACCAGTCCCTGCAACCCGGAGGAAGAGATGACAACGACCGATACGTGCGACGAGTTCCTCGCCGCCGTGGACCAGCTGCGCGACGACGGCGGCACCGTGCGCCTGACTGCCCACACCTCCAGCGTTTCCGCCGACGCCTGGAGCGCCCCGGACACCGGCGCCGAACCGGCCCCGGCCACCCCGGCGGCGGACAGCGCCAGCTGATCGGGCCAGCCCGTTATCACAGCCCCGGTGCCGGCGCCCCACGGCCCGGCACCGGGGCCCACCGCCAAGGAGCCTCCCGACATGAACGACATCGCCGCCGCCCTCGGCCTGGACGCCATCACCACCCATCGCCGCGAACGCACCGCCGCCACGCTGACCCTGCTCCGCCCCGGTCCCGTCGCACCGCCGGAAGACGAGGCGCTGCCCTTGGCCTACGCCCTGGCACACCACCGGCTCGAAGGCGCCGAGAACGCCGCCCGACGCCGCGATACGACCACCCTCGACTGGTACCGCAACACCGCCGGGCCAGTCCTGGCCCGCCTGACCCACCGCTCCCGCCTCGGCCCGCGCATCGTGATCGCCCCCCACGAGGACGAGATGATCCGCAGCCCGCACTCCGACACCCCGTACTACGTCCTCGGCCCCGACACAACCAGCGCCGCCCAGTCCCTGACCGTGCTGGCCGACGACGCCTTCGACCACGTCGCCGCCACCGGCCTCGACGAGCTCGTCGAGGCTCACGCCGCCGTGATCTGCCTGACCGGCCAACATCGCCCCGACCAGACCCTGCGCAGCTTCGCGATCACGCGGCTCCCGGCAACCGTCTTTACCGACCACACCGGCGACGCTGCCGTGCTGGGCCGCGACCTCGTCCACGAAGCCGCCCACAACTGGCTCAACGACGCCCTCGCCGCGGTCCACCTCACCATCCCCGACGAGACGTACTTCTCCCCATGGCGCGGCATCCAACGGCCCGCGTACGGATTCCTCCACGCCTGCTTCGCCTTCCCCCTCACAATGATCTACGCCGCCCGGGCGCGGCCCGGCGCCACCGAGGCCGGGCGCGCCGTCCTCGCCGACCACGAACGCCAACAGCGCCCCCGGCTGGCCGCCGCCCAGGACGACTTCAGCCGCGCCCTGAAGCTGATTCGCGACCCCGGGCTGCGCGAACGACTCGACACCGTCTTCCAGCACGCCCGCACGCTCTGAACCATCGATAGAGCGCGAAGACCTCAAAACTTCCCGCAAGCCACTCGCCCAGCCCTCACCGTCCAGGACGGCAGCCTCACACAGCCATCAGGAGCCCCACGTTGGAGAACTTCTTCACCCCAAGAAGATCTGGAAGGACGGGGGCCCTTCCCGCGCGTCCTCGTGCTCCTCGGCAAAGACCCGGAGTTCCGCGACTACGCACGCCTACTCTCCGAGTATGGCGAGAAGCTCGGCATCATCCCCGAGGACTGGCTCCATGCCACAGCCACGGGCGGCCCTGGACGGTGCCGTACGGGGTGAGCCCGCGCCGTTGGCGGGCCTCACACACGGAAGTCTGGGTAAATATGTCAGCCATCCAGTGCGCCTGTCACACGGGAACAGGGTGCTGAACCAGAGCCTGTGGGGCACTTTCGGTGCTTTCGCGGTCTTGGACGAGAGCTGCTGCGGGCTGCCTTGGCTTCAGCGTTGTCTGCAGCAACTGCACTCAGATTGTGGATGGTTGGGCACTCCTGGTCGGCGGAGGGGGATGTGGTGGCTACTGGCAGCGGCGCGGACTCGTTACTCAAGCGGGCTCGGCTTGCGCGGAACCTGACGCTGGAGGAGGCGGCCGAGGCATTGAACGCGATCACGGGACTGGCGGCGGATGCGAGTCTGGTGAGCGCGTGGGAGTCGGGTCGGCGCCGTACGGGCATGCGGAACCGTGCGGGACTGTGTCAGTTGTACGGCGAGCGGCCGGAGGCGCTGTTCGTTCATCAGGACGGTCCGGCCGCGAGCGTGCTGGAGACCTCGGGCACGGCGGTGGTGGTCGAGGTGCTGACTCGCTGGACGGATCTGGTCGAGGCGATGATCGGTGTCGTCGCCGGTGCGCGGGAGCAGTTGGTCGTCACCGGTTCCCGGTCGCGGGAGAAAGCGTACCTGGCGGCGGTCGAGACGGCTGTGTCCCAGCATCCGGACCTGGTTCACTACCGTGTGCTGTACGGGCCTCCGCGGCATCGTGCGCTCGCCGACCACTTGGTGAGGCTGCTGGAGCTGCGTGATCCGGGCTAGCGCCGTAACGGAGTCAAGACGCTCCACATCGGCATGGTGGAGTCGCCCGAGGCGCTGGAGAGGTTCTTCGTGGCCTCGGAGAGCGCGGCGGTGGTGCCGCTGCCCTCGTTCTACGGTGCGGAGGGATTCGACTGCGGTGTCCTGCTCGGTCGGGAGGCGGCGGGCCTGGTCCACCATGGTCGGGAGGCGTGCGCGTCGGCGCGACCGGTGGAGACGATCGAGGCTGTCTGCGCGCTGCCGGTGCGGCACCGTTAGAAGGGGCGAGGAGAAGCGTGATCGAGGACTTCCAGCAGGTGGCCCGGGTACGTGTGGCGTCGGTGGTGGAGCTGGCCCAGGAACTGGTGCGGCGGCCGAGCCGGGGCGGGATCGACGACTACGGTCCTGTTCTCGCCGTGCTGGAGGACTGGCTCGCGGCTCAGGGCCTGGCCCATCGCCGTCTGCACGATGACGCGGGGGGTCTGGTGGGGCTGCTGGTGGAGGTTCGAGGCGGGCTGCCTGGCCCGTGGTGGACGTTGGACGCGTGCGTGGACCCCTCCGTACGGTGATGAGTCCGCCTGGTCGTTCCCGCCGGCGTCCGGCGCGGTGGTTGACGGCTGGCTGCTGGGGCGGGGTGCGGCCGACTCCAAGCTCGCCGCAGCGATGTTCTGCCACATCGCCGCCGACCTCGCCCCGGCCGCCGAGACGCTGCGCGGTGGCCTCGCCGTGCTCCTGGACGTCGACGAGCACACTGGGGGGTTCGGCGGCGCCCGCGCTTATCTCGCCGATCAGGCCGCGGTCCGGCCGGCCGGCGTGATGATCGGTTACCCGGGCCTGGAGGATGTCGTGGTCGGCGGGCGGGGGCTGTGGCGGGCGTCGATCACCGTCCACGCCCCTTCCGGGCACTCCGGCTCCAGCAAGACCGTGGTGGGCGCGGTGTCCCGGGCCGCGCACCTGGTCCGGCTCTTGGATGCTGCCGCTCTGCCCGCCGACTGCGGGGATTCGGGGTTTCCGCTGCCGCCGAAGCTGTCGGTCACCGCTTTCCACGGTGGCCAGGGCTTTTCCGTCACACCGGACCGGGTCGATCTCAACGTCGACATCCGCACCGTTCCGTGCTTCGACGCGTATGCCGCCGAGACCCTCGTGCGCAAGGCCGTCGCGGAGCTCGACGCGGAGCTGCCCGCCCCGGTTTCCACGGAGGTTGTCCCGGTGGCCGTGTGGCCGCCGTTCCGCCTGTCCCGGGACGAGCAGCCGGCCGCCGCTCTGCTCGGCGCCGCCGCCGGGGCGGGGCTGAAGGTGCGGGCCAAAACAGCGGGGCCGTCGAACATCGGCAATCTGCTGGCTGGGGAGGGCATTCCGGCCACCGCCGGATTCGGTGTCGCCTACGAGGGGCTCCACGGGATCGACGAACGCGCCCGGCTGGCCGATCTGCCTGCGGTGTACGCCGTCTACCGGCGAGCCGTGCTCGGCCTGCTGGGGGCCTGACGTCCCAGGGGCGTCCCAGGTTCCTTCCAGATCCGCTCCCAGCAAGTACCCAACTACGTCTCTGGGAACGGCTTCCCGATCGCGGTGACATAGAGGCAGCACCACCTCACAGGTCCACCGAGACAAGGGAGATCGGCCATGGCCGAGCAGCTCACCCCCGCCCCGCAGCAGCCCGCCCCCACGACGGCGACCGTGCCCGCCACGGGCGGCTTCGCGCCGCGGTTCACCACCCACCCGGTCGGCGTGCTGACGCTGGGCAGCCAGAAGGAGAACGACGCGGACAAGGAGTGGTACTTCGAGTGACCTGCTGATGCAGGACCTCACCGCGGGGGCCCGGCACGCCGGGCCCCCGCCCTCGTTCACGGCTGGCGGACAGGGAGGGTCGGGATGGCGACGGAGTGGATGACGAGCAGCACGAGCGGGCCGGGAGAGCCGGTCGGCGACTTCACGGGGGTGCGGCACTGCGGCAGCGGCCGGGTGCGGGTGGTGACGGACGGACAGGTCCGGCTGGCGGTGCTGGGGGACTGCGGGGCCGGCGAACATGAGCTCGCCGGGATGCTGGCCGCGGTTGCGGCAGGCCGGTGGGAGGCGGTGGCACGGTGGCCGGGCTCGTACTGGGTCCTCGCGGAGAACAGGCGGCACCGGTTCGTCTGCGGCGACCTGGCCGGAGTCCGGGCCCTGTTCTACACCCAGCACCCGGTACGGGGTGCGGTGTGGGCGACGCAGCCGCGGCTGCTCCAGCAGCAGCGCCTGGCGGCGGACGTGCCGTTCCTCCTGGCCCGGCTGGTGGCCGGTGAGCAGCACTGGCCGCAGCGCACTGTCTACGCGGACGTCCGGCAGGTGCCCGGCGGGTACGGACTGCTCCTTGCGGACGGTGTGCCGCCCCGGCTGGTGGACGTCACCGGCATCGAGCCCGCCGACGGGCTACGCCGCGGCGCCGGCCGGCTGGGGCAGGAACTGACCGAGGCTGTCCAGCGCCGTGTCCGGGCTGCCGGGGGCATGGTGAGCGCGGACCTGTCGGGGGGACTGGACTCGTCGACGGCCGTGGTGCTGGCCGCCGCGAGGGGCCCGGTGCATGCCGTGACCTACACCGACGGCTACACCAGCGCCGAGGACGCCTCCTACGCCGCCCGTGTCGCCGCACACACCCAGGCCACGCACACGGTCGCCTGCGGCGGCGAAGAGGAACTGCCGTTCTCGCGCGGCCCGCAGAACGTGGAGGCGTGCGAGCCAGTGTTCGCCATGGCCAACTGGGCGATGGACGCCCGGTATCTGGCGCCGGTCGCGGGCCTGCCGCGGCATCTGACGGGACACGGCGGGGACGTAGTGCTGGACGCCTCGGCGGCGGGCTGGGTGCGGCTGGCGCAGACGGGCCGGCGCCGCGAGGCCCACCGCCAGGTGGTGGCGTTCGCCCGGCTGCGCAACACCGCGCCCGGGCCGTACTGGCAAGCCGTGCGGGAAGCCGCCCGTCTGGGGAGGTGCGGCGCGCTGGAGCAGGCCGCCGCCGTGCTGGAGCGCGGCATGCCCGACCGGGACACCGCGGCGCGCGGGTGGGCGTGGTGCCGGCTGGGTGCGGCGGCCTCGTGGCCGACCGAAGAGGGACGCGGGCACGTCGCCGCCCTGCTGCGCGAGGCCGCCGCCGACGGCCGGCAGCCGGAGGCGGCCGACGTCTTCGACGACTGGGCGGCGCTGCGTGCGATGGGCACCTCCGCTCGTGGCTTCGCCCCCTACGCGCAGGCCCTCGGCATCCACCCGGCCTATCCGTATCTCGACAACCAGGTCGTGCGCGCGGCGTTCGCCGTCCCGGCCCTTGCCCGGCGCGGGCGCCAGAGCTACAAGCCGCTGCTGGGGGCGGCGCTGCCGCAGCTTCCAGACTGGCTGACCTCCCGCCGTTCCAAGGGCTCGTTCACCGCCCAGCGCATCGCCGGGCTCGCCCGCCACCGCGAACAGCTCGACGAGCTGATGGCCGTCGGCCCGCTGGCCGGTAGCGGCCTCGTCGACACAGCGGCTGTCCGGGCCGCGCTCACCCGGGCAGCGCGCGGCGAGAGCGCTGCGGGCATCGCCGAACTCCACCAGTACATTGTCACGTCCTGGTGGCTGAGCGGCCGGCCCGCCCGCCAGGAGGTGGCAGCGTGCTGACTCCCGCGCCCCACATCGCCCACGCCGGCGGCCCGCACGGCACAGCCGTGCTCGACATCCGGCGGGCAACCTGGCTGATGTTCGACGCGGACGCCTCGGTGATCTGGCATGCCATCACCGTCCGCGGCGGCATCGAGGGCCTCGCCGACGAGATCGCCGTACCCGCCGGGCAGAACCCCCAGGCCGTCGACTGCCACATCCGCTCCTTCGTCGACGAGCTGCTGGCCGCCGGCGTACTGATCGACACCGACCGTCCCCGAAGCCGAAGGAGGTGGCGGCGATGACGGTCATGGCACCCGCCGCCCGGCCCACCACCCCGCGCCGCTACCGCCTTGTTGCCGCCGTCGCGCTTGCCCTCTCCCTGGGGCTGGGACGGCTGCCGCTGCGCTGGCAGATCGCTGCCGTGCGAACCCTGCGCCACCTGCCCTGCGCGCCCCTGGCCCGCCTGGAGGCGCTGCACACGGCGGTGCTCGCCGTGGTCCCCATCTGGTGGCCGGGGCGGATCGCCTGCATGGAGATCAGCCTCGCCACCGTCATCGCCACCGCCCTCACCGGCCGCCGCTCGGCCTGGGTGCTCGGCGCCCGGTTCCTGCCCCACACCGCGCACGCCTGGGCCGAGGTGCCCGAGGGCACGGTCGGCCGGGACATCGGCGACGCCGTCGACCGTCCATGGACAGCGGTCCTGACCGTGCCGTAGACGGGCAGGAGGACACTGCGCCCTGCCGGACCTCGCCGGCACCGAATCACAACATCACCCGAACGAGTGAATGCCGGAACGTATCACTGACGGCAGGCGGGTCCGACCAGGCACGTCGGCAAGAGCGCGGAACAACTCTGTTGCCGGGACGGCCCCTTCACCGCCCTGATGGGGCGCGTGCACACTTTTCCGTCCTCCCCTTCTGCCACCAGCTCGGGCCAGCCGCCGGCCATGCGCCTGGCCGCCGACCGGCACGCCGACGCCGGTGCAGATCTGTCCACCTGGGCGATCGCCCGCCGCCTGCCGTCCGCGCTCGCCCAGGCCGCCCGGCTGGGCTGGCGCACCGACCGCCGCGCGCTGCTGGCCCTGCTCCTGTGCCAGGCGGGCACCGCCGCCCTCACCGCGACCGCGCTCACGGCCACCACCCGCGTCCTGTCCGCCGTCCTCACCGGCAGTGCCGGCATAGCCGACGGCCTACGTGAGAACCTCACCGCCACCACGGTGCTCGCCCTCGCCGCCTCGGGCCGCTACCTGCTGGACGCCTTCGCCCGTGCCTTCGCCGCCCGCCTCGCCCCGAAGGCCGTACGCGAGGCCGACCTCCGGGTCATCACCGCGGCAACCAACGCCGAACTGGTCGCCTACGAGGACCCGGACTTCTCCGACGCCCACACCGCCGCCGCCAGCGGAGCCGCCAAGACCGGCGACCTCATCCTCGACGCCCAGCTCCTCACCTCCGCCGCAGCGCAGATGATCGCCGCCGCGACCGTCGTCACCGTGCTGCACCCGGTGATGCTGCCCCTGCTGCTCGTCTCGGCCGCTCCCTGCGCCTGGGGAGCCGTACGGGGTGCGCGGATCGAGCACGCGGCCCACCACCGCAACCTCGCCGACGCCCGCCTGCGCAACGTCTTCCGCTCCTACACCACGGAGCGCAACACCGCCGACGAGGTCCGCGCCAGCACCATGGCCCCCTTCCTCCTCGGGCAGTACCGCATAATCTCGGGCCGTCTGGAAGCCGAACAGCTCACCGCCCACCGCAAGGCCCTCCTGGTGAAGGGCGCCGGGGACTTACTGACGGCGGGCGGCACCGCAGCGACCTGGGGACTTCTTGTGCTGCTGGTCGCCGGCGGGCACATGCAGCTCGCGGCGGCCGGGACGGCCGCCCTCGCGGTACGGACATCCGGAGCCGCGCTCACCACGACGGTGCGAGCCGGGGCCCGCCTGTTCCGCACCTGCCTGTCCCTGGACGACTGGGCCCGCTTCCTGACCGTCGCCAACCGGTGGGCCACCCGCCGCGGCCACGCAGCCATCCCGGTGGACGGCCCGCACGTCATCACAGCCGCCGACGCGTCTTTCACCTACCCCGGCGCCGCCGTCCCCGCGCTCGACGGCATCACCCTGTCCCTCAAACGGGGCGAAGTCATCGCCCTGGTCGGCGAGAACGGCGCGGGCAAGACCACCCTCGCCCGCCTCCTGACCGGCCTGTACCTGCCCACCAGCGGTGCGGTGCACTGGGACGGCATCGACCTGGCGGACGCCGACCCCGACACCGTGCTGGACAAGGTCGCCCTCGTGCCGCAGGACTACACCCGCTGGCCACTGGCCGCCCGCGAGAACATCACCCTCGGCCAACCCCGCCCCAGCGGCGACACCGCTGTGCGCGAAGCCGCCGAAGCATCCGGCGCCGACACCGTCCTGGCCGGCCTGCCACACGGCCTGGACACCTCGCTGGCCCGCTCCTGGTGGGGCGGCCACGACCTGTCCGGCGGACAGTGGCAGCGCATCGCCGTCGCCCGCGCCTTCCACCGCGACGCCCCCGTACTGATCATGGACGAACCCACCTCCGCCCTCGACGCCCGCGCCGAACACCACATCTACACCCGACTCAAGGCCCTCGCCTCGGGCGGACGGGCCACGATCTTCATCACCCACCGGCTCGCCAGCGCCCGCCTCGCCGACCGCATCGTCGTCCTCGACCGGGGCCGCATCTCCGAGACCGGGACCTACGAAGAACTGATCGAAAAGGCCGGCTGCTTCTTCGAGATGCTGAAGTTGCAGGAAGACCGGGCCTGAACGCACAGGCGCCTATTAACCACTGCTCCTGGCTCTGTTCACGAGTCGTGAACAGAGCCATCTGTGAACCGACACGAATGGCAGCCGGGCTGGCTTAACGGTTCGAGTGGGCCTCGATCACCGTGAGGCCCGTATGGCTGTGCGGCTCGCTTCGATCGTGTCTTGCAGTGTGGTGTAGATCTGAAGCTCCGGGCGTGCGAGGGAGAGCTGCGCCACCACATTCGTACGGCGCACATAGCCGGGATCGGTTCCGACGACCAGAGCGCCGCCCTCACCGACGAGCCTACCCAGTTCGTACAGAGCGATCGGCTGGTGGCTGGTGGACGACTCCGGGAACCAGAACACGACGAGATCAGCTCGGCGCAGATGCCGGTACTCCCAACCGACCTGAGCTGTTTCGGCGTTCGGGTCGTGCAGCGGAGAGTTGCTGCGGCGCGGATTGCACACTGTGACGTCCAGGTCGTCGAGCGCGGCTGTCACAGTCTTCTGCCAGTCGGGGCATTTAGAGATGCCACCGGCTAGGAACAGACAGAAGCCGGAGCCGACGAACTCCTCTTCGATTGCCAGCACTCGATGACGCTACCCCGTTCTCGTCGGCGACCCACCCACTTTGTCGACGCCGTGAGTTCCGTGTACGCGGCATGTCGTGGACGGGCATGATAGGTCCATGCACGGTCCTACCGGCGGTCCGGGTCGCGACTGCTGCAGGACGGTGCGTTACGTCCCTTGCTTGACCGGCACACACTACGAAGATCGGCCCACCATGGATCACGATCTCGCCGCCGAGTTCCACCGCCGAGCGGAAGATGACCAAGCGGCACGCCGCCTCGCGGCCGAAACCCATGACGGACGCGAGATGCGCCGGATCGATCTCGACAACACGGCCTGGCTCCAGCAGGTCATCGTCGAACGCGGCTGGCCGGGTGTCGCGTTGGTGGGTGAGCAGGGCGCCGATGCGGCCTGGCTTCTCGCTCAGCACGCCGACCTCGCCCCCGCCTTCCAGCGCCAGGCGCTCGACCTCCTGAAGGCCGCGGTCGCGGCCGGAGACGCCCCTCCACGCCATCTGGCCTACCTCACCGACCGGGTTCTGGTTGCGGCCGGCGAACCCCAGCTGTACGGAACCCAGTACACCCATGAACCAGACGGCTCGAACCTGCGCCCGCAGCCCATTGCCGACCCTGACCGGCTCGACGAACGCCGCGCCGCGATGGGTCTGGAACCAGCTGCAGAATACGACCGACGCATGCACGGTTGCTGAGCGACCTCGGACTGCCCAAGGGACAAGACCGCGAGAACGGAATGCCGCGGAGGGCTGGCAGTTCACCGGCCAGGACCTGGTCGCTACGGCACCTGCACCACAGCCGAACGCGTCCGCCAACAGCGGCGCAAGGTCACTGTGCGCGCCACCGCCCTGATCGCGTCCCATGGGCCGGCGGTACTGCTGCTGGAGCGAAGGGCGCAGGCGAGACGTCCACCACGTTCATGCATGTGACTCGGGGCTGAATCCGTGCCAGAAACGACCTGGTCGTCTTGGCGAGAGGGGCGACGAGCCGGTCAGCGGAGGGCGGAGAACACGGCTGCAGCGACGGTGGAACCAAGGATCGTTCCTGCGATGACCTGCGCCGGCGTATGGTCGCGCAAGGCGATTCGGGACCAGCCGACGACGACGACCAGGGCGTATCCCCACAAGGCCCAAGGTCCGTAGGTCTGCACGAGCATGATGACGGCGCCGGCGGAGACGGCCTGGTGGACGGAGATCTTCCAGACCAGTGTGATCACGGCGAGGGCAGCCAGCGTGAGGATCATGCTGGCGATCAGCGCGATGAGGATGTGCGGGGCCGCGAAAGCGGCCATCAGGGCGAAGCAGGTCAGTACCGAGGCGAGGATGACCGCCATCACCAGAAGGCGGGCCTGCTTGGCTCCGACGTTGCGGTCGACCCATCTCCCCTTCTTGATGCCGTGGTCGATGAAGAGGATCGGTATGACGGCGGCGAAGAGGACGCCGACGAGGCTCCAGGCCAGGCCGGTCCAGTGGCCGCCGTACCAACCGACGGCGAGGCAGACGATGACGATCCAGGTTTTCGGGTGCAGGCGGTCGCTGATGACGCGGGCGAATTCCTGGCGGGGGGACAGTACGGTGCTCATACGGTGTGTTTCCGGTTCTCGTCTCGGATCATGGCGGCCTCGGCCATGGCAAAGGCTGCGACGTGGGGGCAGCGGTCGAAAGCGGCGCTGACCCGGAGGATCCATCGCAGTTCGGTTGCTGGGCTCATTCCGTCACTGCCCGAGTCCGGGTGCCGTCCATGGTGAGGTGTGGCGACCGGCTTGGCCAGGACTGCTGTCTTGAGCCAGGCCGCCTCGGCGACAGCCGAGTGCTTCATGGGCGGGTAGCCGGCGCGTTGTGCCATGAGGAGGGCTCGTTCCTGCACTTCGACGGGCAGGTACTCGCGCAGGACGAGCGTGGCGTCGCTGATTTCAGTGAGTCGTCGGTTGAGCAGGAAACGCGTGCGGCCGGGTCCGGCGGCGACGGTCAGGTGGACAGAGGGGACGGTCGCGGTGAGTGTCTGCCAGAGCGGCTTCGTGGCCTCCAGCGCTCGTCGCTCCCGCAGGGCCGACGCTGCGATGGAGGCGGGTGCCAGGCAACTGCCGGCGCTGATGGCCGTGATCGCCGCGTCCTTGAGGACCTGGGACACGGCGGCGGCGTTCTCGATGTCCTCTGCCGTCACCGCTCCGCCCGCGACGTCCGCCAGGTGCCAAAGGCGCTGCACGGCGTACAGGACGCCGATGACTCCTCCGAGGCTGAGGAGTGCGTGGCCGGCTCGGACCCACCGGTTGCTGGCGTGCCGTGCCGCGTGCGCGAACAGGATGGCTGTGACGGTCATGGCGGCACCGATGTAGAGGGTGAAGACCGCGACGTGCAGGAGGGCCCAGCCGGAGAGGCTGGGCACGGTCAGGATGTCGTCCGGGACCCGGCCGTCGCTCGGCGCGAGGACGAAGGCGACGATCATGAGCGTGAGGCATGTCCCCTCAAGAAGCCAGCGGGTCCGCTGCAGCAGTCCCTCCGGTCTCACCACAGCGATCACGAATTCGAGGACCGACGCCGCCGAGACGACGCCGAACAGGTGCTTCAGCAGGTATCCGGTGCTGCGGACTCCGGTGACGGAGTCGATCCAGTCTGCAACCTCGGGAATCTCCAGCGTCATCGCGGCGGCGAGGCTGAGGAACGCCAGCTCCAGGAATCGCTGCTTATGCGAATTCCACAGCGACGGCGCTCTCCACAGCGCCACGGTCCAGAGCATGCTGGAGATGACGATCTGGGCGCTCACCGGCAGTCCTTCCGCGGGTGGATCATCGTGGCGTCGACCCGGGCGAGTACACCGTGCATGGAGCTGGCCGGCGCGATCGGCAGCGTTTCGACGAGTTCGCCGAGGAGGGACGCGGTCAGTTCCGCATCGTGCTCCTGATCGGTCGAGTAATCGGTGCGTCCGAAGACGGCGCGCACTCGTGACGGCGCGATCCCCGACGGCAGCGCCGCCAGCAGGGCGGACCGGCCCGCGTCACTGCTGTGGTCCAGGAGCATGTGGCCGATCTCGTGCAGGATGACCTGGGTACGGTGTCGCTGGCTGGTAGCCCGTACATGGAAGACGTGGTCCTCGTCGGCGTAAGCGATCCACAGCCCGCACGGTGTGTTCAAGCCGTTGCCGGCCGGGAGTTCCCGCAGGACCATCTTGCGTCCGCGCTTCACGGACAGCGCTTCGCAGAACGCCGCGATGTCGAAGGGCTGCGGGATACGCACGTCGTGCAAGGCGCGCTCCGCCGTACGCCGAAGACGCAGTTCGCGCTCGCTCATCTCGCTCACGCGTGCGGGGCTCTCACGCTTCCGCCGAAGAAACATGGGGGGATCCTTAAGTGCGGATGGAACGGGGCACCAGAAGCCGGACGAAAGGAACCCGGCCCGGAGGTCGTCGGCTGACATGGCCCGTGGTGGTGTTACACCGGTGTCCGGTCCGAACAGACCGGAGTGGAAGGCAGGCTCAGGAGGATTAATCCCAGAGGGCTGGGCCTCCGGCGTGTGCTCTGACAGCGGTGGACGTCAGCTAACCGGACCGCCGTGAGCACGGAAGGACACTGGCCGGGGCGTTGCCGCACACGTCCGGATTTCCGCCACGGCACGCGCATACCCCTTTCGCATCGTTCGAGTGACGGAACTGCCGCTCACCGCCGAACCGATCTTAAAGCCACAGGAAGCCCAGATTTCCTGTGAGTTTTCGCATGGGGAAGTCACAGTTCCCCATGGCTGACCAGGGAGAACACTGGTTGAGCGATAAACGATCTCACTGAGGCGATCAGCCCGCTTTATCCCGACAAGGCTCCCGCTGATAGGCTCACGCGTCGGGGGGTCGCCCGACAGGGCGGCAAACGATTGTGACCCACGCCTCAAGATCGATACCTATGCCCGACGACCGCCCTCAGAACAAGCAGCAGCCGACCCTGACTCGCATATTGCGTAAGGCTCGGCAACGCGTCGACCCTCACAGCGTTCCCGAGGTCGTCGCCGCACTCGGTCCCCGCAACGGACCCGGCCTGACACAAGCCGAAGTCGCTCACCTGCTGGGCGTTTCCGTCAAGTGGTATCGCAGCCTGGAACTGGGCAAGCCGCTGACGTTCTCGAAGGGACTCCTGGAGAACGTTGCCCGCATTCTGAATCTGAGTGCTGACGAGTGGAGCACTGTCTGGCGCCTGACCCATGGGCGCCTGTCCTCGGACACCGACCGGGCACCCTCGTACCACCGGACCCCGCCGGCAGCCGTCCAGCGGTTCGTCGAGGGGCAGCCCTGGCCGGCCTACCTGTGCGATCACCGATGGGACCTGATGGCTTACAACAAGGAAGCCGCACAGGATTTCCCGTGGGTACTGGACGGTGCGAACGTCATGATGTGGGCGCTCACCGATCCGGAGGCGAGGCGCCTGCTGGTGGAGTGGGAGGATGACTGGGCTCCCGCCCCGATGGCCCTGCTCCAGCTACAGGCCGAGCTGCGAAGCGACGACGCGGGTCTTCAGTCGATCATCCGGGCCGTTCATGCCGACGCAGTAGCCCGCCGTCTGTGGAATTCCACGGCACTGCCGACCGTGTCCCGTCTCAAGTCCGACTGCCCTCGCAGGATTCTTCTTCCCCGGAAAGGTAAAGAGCCATTTTGGGTGAGTCTGCTGACAGCCCCGATTGATGACATGCCGTCATGTCACCTGACAGCTGTCATTCCAGCCGCACCGAGAAGGCGTGCTGCGCCGCCAAGACCTCAACCTTGATCGCCATTCTCGCGTTCCAGCTTCTCTTCGCAGGAGACTTGTCGATCAGTCAGCTTCGGGCGCGTCCAGCCCTTCGGCCTTGCAAGCCGTCTCGATAACAGCGCGGACGGTGCGAAGACCGTCTTCCGACAAGTCACTCGCCCGAGCGAAAAGCCCCACAACGCCAGCCTTCTCGGCGGCAGTCAAGAGCTCCAGAGCGGCAACAATACGCCGGGCGCTCTCGTCACTGGTTCGCCTGGAGAAGTAGTCGGTCGTCACCCCGAAGAAGCCACCCAGCGCTTCGAGCGTGTTGAGCGTCGGATTGGGCTTGACGCCTTGCCGAAGCTGCGCAATGGCACTGGTGGAGACTCCGGTGCCGCGGGCCACATCTGCGTTGACATACGGACGGCCCGTCTCCGGGTTCTCCATGGCAAACAAGGCATTCAGACGGTCCTTGACCGTGCCGCCTTCCGGCGCAGGGCCGCCACGATCTTGCATGTCGCCTGACATGTCGGCCTCACCTCCGTCTCCTCGCCTCACGGCATCATACTTCAGCACCTTCCAGGCGCGCCAATCCCGCACGTGGCGACACTTCAGTGTTGACAGCGGGCGGGCCACATGGCGTAACTTCCCCCGAACAAAGACACTAAAGTGTCGCTGACCGTCTAAACGAACGGAGCGTGCACCACTATGGCACTGCCCTGTCGGGGCTGTCCGGGCCTGCAGGCTTGAGGAGCGCTCGCCCGTGCGACTAGTACAGAGTTTGAGAACTAACTCTGGACCTTGACACAGGTCCGTGCGTATGTTCGTCGTCCCCCGGGCGGCCTGCCCGGCCACGACAGACGCGAGGAGTCACCGCAACATGCGTGTGCTTCGGGCCTTATAGGCCCACACACAGCGACGGCGCCCGGGAGAGGCAACTCCTGGACGCCGGACGCTAACGGCCGAACCCGCCCCGGCAAGGGCGGACATCGCCACCATCACCACGCCGAACCCTTCCACGGGGCGCTTCAGCGTGGCAGTACCAAAGGAGATTCTTGCATGCGCGCCGCCCTGCGCAAAAGGCCCGGCCGCCCGGCCCGCACGGCACCCCGGCCGGTGCCCGCACACCGCGTCACGGTCGGGAGTGGCCGATGAGCGTCGACACCCGCGAGTGGGTCTGGGAGTTCAGCTCCAGCCGGGGTACCGCCCGCCTGGTGCTGCTGTCGATCGCCGACCGCGTACCGGATGAGCAGTGCGTCGCCTGGGCGTCGGTCGCCAGTCTGGTCAAGCGTACGAATGCGAGCCGGACCGCTGTACGTGACGCTCTCGTCGCCCTCGCCGACAGCGGGGAGCTGGAGGCCCTGAAGGAGCTGCAGGGTCCCCAGCGCAGCGCGGTCTACCGACTGCCCCGCGCCGCCGCGTGGCTGGCGAAGGTCGCGGAGGCGGCGGAGGAGGACCCGGAGGCGTACGTCGAGCCGCCCACCGAGGCCGACCCGGTGCCGGAGGTCGATGAGAAGCGGCTTCAGCGGCACGGGATCTGGCCCAAGAAGGGTGCGGAATCCGACCCCTCGCAGCGCAATCCGGCCGGTGCGGAATCCGGCCCCTCGCGACGGAATCCGACCCCTCGACGTGCCGGAATCCGGCCCCCGCACGGTACGGATTCCGGCCCCCAGAACCGTAGTGAACCGAAGGTGAACCGTAGGTACAGCAGTAGTGGTACCTGCGTCACCACGGCTGACGCGTGGGAGGTCGACCCAGCCAGCCGAGCCTGGGCACACCAGCAGGGACACCTCGACCGCCTCGGCGAGGAGGGTCTGGAGGCGGCGGATGCCAAGTGGCGTGCCCACCGCTCCGGTCACAGGCCCCGCTCGGCGGCTGCCTGGGCTGCGGACTGGCGCTCCTGGGTGGCCCGGGAGCACTCCCCGGACCGCCCACGGCTTCGTGCCCTGCCCGGCGGAGAGTCCGCTGCGGCAAGCGGGATGACCCGTGCCGAGGCCCACACCGCCGCCCTGCTCGCCGCCCTCGGCGGGCCGACGCCGACCGGAACGGAGGCATAGCCCATGGACCGCCGCGAAACCGCCGCGCTGCTGGCCTACATCGGCCGCCTCGACCCCCGCTTGATCCGCACCACCGAACGCGAGGCCGGCGACCAGCTCGCCCAGTGGCACGAGCTGCTCGCCGACGTGCCGCTGGCCACGCCGCACGGCTGGGATGCCCGCGTCGTGGCCCGCCGGCACATCAGCGTCTCGCCGTACCAGATCCTGCCCGCGGACATCGGCCGGCCCTGGGCGAACTACAAGCGAGACCGCCTCAACCGCCACACCGACCCCACTCCGTCGGCCGACCCGGACGACCAGGCGGCCTGGACAAACGAACTGGTCCGCCACCGCCGTGCCGTCGCCACCGGCCAGACGCAGCCCACCGAGTACCGGCAGCTCAGCAGCAGCCGCCGGACCGAAGCGAAGGTGCGCGCGATGCCGGAGCGGCTCGGCTCCTGCATCCCGACGGAGGTCCGGGCAGCTCTCGCACCGTGGCGGACCGCCCGCGCGGCGCACGAGGCCGCCGTCGCCCGGGGCGAGATCGATGTGCTCGCCGTCGACTGCGAGAAGTGCGGGGCCTCCGTCGGCCGGCCCTGCCGCATCCGGCGTATCGACCCCGGCGGCTTCCCGCGCGGCAACAAGCCGATCGCGCAGCCGCACGAGTGCCGCCGTGACCTCGCCACTCAGAAGGCTCAGCAGACCACGACGGTCTGACCGGGTGGGCCACCGCCCACTGTTCCGTCCAGGCTGCGGCGCTCGCTCGCCCGCAGTGCCGCAGCCTGCCCCGACGCCGCGTCCGTGCCGCCGCCAGCGGCCGGCCGACGCGGCAGCACCTCCGGAGACTTCCCTTGCGCCACATCACCACCCACTACACGCCGGCCACCGGCCTGCGCGGACTCGGCGACACCAGCTGGCAGCCGTACGGAGCCTGCCACGGCATGGACTCCTGGGACGCCGACGCCGTGTTCTTCCCCGGACCCCGCGATCACGCCGCCATCGCCGAGGCCAAGGAACTGTGCGGCTGGTGCCCGGTACGCCGCGACTGCCTCAACTACGCCCTGGAACACGACCTCCAGGACGGCATCTGGGGCGGGCTGACCAAGGCCGAACGCCGCCCCTGGCACAAGGGGCTGCCCCAGCGCATGGACTACAGCCGCGTGGTCGCCTTCTTCAACGGCCGCGACGTGCACCTCACCGATGCCGAGCGCCAAGTGGTCATCGACCACGCCTACGTGCGGGGCTGGCGTGCCGATCGGCTCGCCGCCGCCCTGCAGATCAGCCACAAGCATGCCCGGGACCTGCTGCGGCAGGTCGCCAACAAGGTCTTCGACCGCGATCTGACCCTCGGTGTGCCGCCCAACCCCTACAAGAAGAAGGGGAAGCAGAACAAGAAGAAGCGGAAGCAGGCGGCCGACAGGCCCGGCACGGAGCCGCAGGAACAGCAGCGGCCGGTGAAGCCGGGGTCAGCGGAGACGACCAGTGAGCGAGCCACTCTCGGAAAGGCAGCATGACCCACCTCGCCCTGTCCCTCGGTGCGGCCCCCGACCTGTCCGTCCTCCTCATCACCGGCTCCATCGGCGTCATCGTCCTGGCCCTGGTCTGGGCGGGCGTGGCAGTCCGGCGCCGCAGGCCACGCCGGCAGAAACGTCTCGGCAACCTGGCGGTCACGGCTGCCGCGGTCGCGGCGCTGGGCAGCACCGCCTACAGCGCGGACACCAGCTGGCGGTTCGCCGCCGACTACCTCGACATGGCCGGCACCGCCGAACGGATCGGCATGTTCGCCGCCGCCGAGATGGGGCTGTTCGCCACCGCACTGATGGCCCGCCAGAACCTGGCCACCCAGGGCATGCCGGGTCTGCCGGGGACCCTGGTGTGGGTGATCACCACCGTGCAGGTCGTCCCCGCCTATGCCGAGAGCGGCCTCGTCGGTGGCACCGTCCGCGCCTTCGTCGGTCCCGTGATGGCCGCGATGCTCTGGCACCTGGCCATGGGCATCGAACTGCGGCTGCGCACCCCGGGGGCCGCCTCCCACGGCCTGCTGGCCACCCTCGGCCGGGAGACCCGTGAGCGGCTGCTGTCCCGCCTGGGCATCGCCGCACGCGACCGGGACGCCGCGCAGATCACCCGCGACCGCGCCACCGCCCGCGCGGTCGCCCTCGCGGCACGCCTCGCCGAGTACACACCGCAGCAGCGGCAGAGCCAACGCGGTCGGCGCCTGACACGCCGGCTGTCCAAGGCGATCGGCAGGGCCTCGGTCGGTACCGATCCCGTCCAGCGCGCCGAACTGCTCGCCCAGCTCGCCGCCCGTCGGCACGCTCTCACCCTCGCCACTGTGCCCCTGGCATCCCCCTGGTCTACGTACCAGAACAAGGGCACCGTCCTGGTCCCCGCTGAAGGCGTCGGAGCCGGAACGGTCCCCGGGACCGCTGGCAGTTACACGGGGACCGGGGACCGAGGGGACCGCATCACGGGGACCGGGGACCGCGCTTCGGGGACTGAGGACCGCACACCGGGGACCGGGGACCGTAATGAGAGAACCGCAGCGAGCACCGGTGACCGGACTTCCGGAGCGGAGCACCACCAGGCCGACTCTTGTCCTGAGCCCGGGACGGCCGCCCGTCCCCTCACCGACTTGGCTGCTCAGGCGCCTGATACGCGCCTGCGTCCGAGGGACAACGCGACGGGGACCGGCACCCGGGACCGGGGACCGAGGGACATCGATCCGGGGACCGCCACCCACGGGGACCGGGGACCGAACCACCCCGAACCGGGGACCGCCACCCACGGGGACCGGGGACCGAACCACCCCGAACCGGGGACCGCCACCCACGGGGACCGGGGACCGAACCACCCCGAACCAACCGGACACGCGGTCCCGGTCCGTCGGCCATCACCCCAGCAGACCAAGCCCAGGGTCAGACGCGGTGGCCGGTCCCGCGGCCCGCAGGTACAGCGACCGTTGCGCGAGGCCGAGCAGTCCGTGGAGCAGCTCGTCGAGCAGGTCCGGCCTCATGTCCCCGCGCTCCTCGCGCGGGACGGCAACGAGGCCGTCACCCGGGTCCAGCTGCGGGAGATTCTGCGGCGCGAGGGCCTCAAGGGCGGCCGGAACGACCGACTCAGCCTCGTCCTGCAGCAACTGCGCGACGAGGACAGCACGACGACGAGGAGCAGCGCCCGATGAAGACCTGCCGCCAGTTCGCGGCTCTCCGAGGCGAGTACGAGCGGGAGATCGGCTTCCTGAGCGCCCACGCCGCGCGGTACGCCGGCAGGCCGGCGGCGAAGTCGAGTGCGACGACCGCCGCGTCCACGAAAGCAAGGATGGCCAGGGCGCTCAACAGCCACGTCCAGCGCTGCCCTGAGTGCGGCTGACCAGCCAAAGCAGCACGTCAGAGCACCTAATCGCATCTGGTGGCCCGGCTGCGCGCCGGGCCACCACCCAGCCCCACCCTCGGGAGGCCCCAGTGAACCCCAACCCCACCGGCTCCGCCTCAGCGACCGCCGAAGCCGGCGTCTGGGCGGACGTCCTGGTCCGCCGCCGGCTCCTGCACGCCGCGGTCCGCGCCCCGGACGGGCAGTGGCTCGTCCAGCACGCCCCCGACGGGCCCGTCCAGGTCCTGCCCCGGCCGACGGACGTCGTCGAGCTGGCCGCAGCCGTCCAGCACCGTATCCGCTCCATGAGGACCCGTAACCGATGACCATCCCGCCCGAGAACGGCACCACCCCGCAGCCCGCGTCCGACGTCAACTCGGTCGCGAGGCGAGCAAGTTGGGGCGGAAGCATAGCTTCCGCCATTCCCGCCCCCGAGGGGGCGGGAGAGGACCTGCACCAGGGGGCGCAGGTCCTTGAGGCTTCGACCGAGGGCGGATCGAAGCCGGGGCAGGGGGAGAAGCAAAGTGATGCGCGTGTACGCCGACAGCGCGCTCCCCGCGCTCGTCAGCGCCCGCGCCAACCACCCGACAAGAAGCGTCTGCGCCAGCCCGCCACGCGATTCAACGAAGACGAGTACGCCCTGATCACGTCCGCCGCCTCTCGATGCAATCTGTCCGTCGCCGGATTCCTCGCCCGCTCCGCGCTCGCCGCCGCCCGCGACCTCGACCGCACCAGTGCCGAGATCGCCGACGAACGCGAAGTGATCACCGCCCTGTTCGACAGCAGACGTCGGCTCGGCTGGGCCGGCAGCAACCTCAACCAGGCCGTGAAGGCACTCAACTCCGGTGCCGAGGCGCCTCAGCTCCAAGCGGCTGTCGCCGCCGTGCGCCGTGCCGCCGACACCGCCCACGAAGCCGCCACCCGGCTGATCGAGCGCCACCGCTCATGATCCCCAGCGTCAACCCGTCCGGGTCGGACACCAGAGGTCTCCTCTACTACCTCTACGACACCGGCAAGTACGAGGACCACACAGACCCTCACCTCGTCGCCTCCTTCGACGGTATGTCTCCCGACCCCGGACGCGACCCGAACGCCACCCTCACCGACCTTCAACGGCTCCTGGACCAGCCCGTGATGGCCCTGGCCAAGCATGCCCGCCCGGCCAAGCACGTATGGCACACGTCCGTACGCGCCGACCCGGGCGACCGAGTCCTGTCCGACGAGGAGTGGTCGGACATCGCCCGCCGTATCGTCGCCGCCACGGGCATAGACCCCGGCGACGGACAACCCGGCTGCCGCTGGGCCGCCGTACGCCACGCCGACGACCACATCCACATCGTCGCCACCCTCGTGACCGAAGACGGACACCGCCCCGACGACTACCGTTCCGGAGCCCGCGCCCAGGCCGAGGCCAGGCTCATCGAGAAGGAACTCGGACTGCGTGAGGTCGCGCCCGGCGACGGAACCGCCGCCCAGCGCCCGACCAGCGCAGAGCGCCACAAGGCCGAACGTCAGGGCCGCGAGCGCACGGCACGCGAGGAGCTGCGGGAGACGGTGCGGCGCGCGGTGGCCGGCGCCCGGAGCGAGGAGGAGTTCTTCGACCGGCTGGCCGCCGCCGGCCTGCTGATCCGCAAGCGTGCCGCTCCGTCGGGGGACCTGCTCGGGTACAAGGTCGCCTTGCCCGATGACCGCAACAAGGACGGAGAGCCGGTGTTCTACCCCGGGGCCCGCCTCGCCCCGGACCTGTCCCTCCCCCGGATCCGCGAACGCTGGTCCGCCGACGCCCATGCCGAGGACTCCCCCGCCCCTGGACTGGCCTCGCGTGCGGTGCCGGGCGGTCCGGCCGGTGCCCGGCGGCGTGCGGCCTCGGCCGCGTGGCAGGCGGTGCTGGTCATCGAGGACGGTCAGGACGCGGTCGCCGCCGCGCACATCGCGGCGGCCGGCGAGGTCCTGGACGCTCTCGCGAAGACCTCCGCCGCCCACACCCGCCGCGAACTGCGCGAGGTCGCCTTCGTCTTCGAGCGTGCCTCCCGCTCACACGTCCGGGCCGAGCGCGGACACGACCGGGCGCTGCGGCAGGCCGCCCGCGACCTCGTCCACGGTGGTCCCGCTCTCGGCCGGGGTGAGGACGGGGCGACGACGGCCATGGCGATCGACATGCTGTTCTTCCTCATTACCGCGGCCGGCCACTGGCACGCGAAGAAGGGACATGCCCAGCAGGCCGCCGCCGCGCGCCAGGCCGCCGAGCACCTGCGCGCCGCCTACCAGGCCGCCGCCGCCCAGCCTCTCGGCGCGCTCTACCAGCGTGGCCGGCGCCTGGGCCGCCCGCTGCTGAACCGGCAGACGCAGGTGCTGCGCGAGGCGCTGCCGGCCCTGGCCGAGCGGGTCCTGGACGAACCGGGCTGGTACGCGCTCGCCGCCACCCTCGCCGACGCCGAGGCAGCCGGCCACGACCCGGCCGCCCTGCTGGCCGACGCCGCGGGGCGACGGGAGCTGGGCACGGCGGACTCCGTCAGCGACGTCCTCGTGTGGCGGCTGCGCCGCAGCGCGGACCTGCCCGCCGACACCAGCGACGCCGTACCCGTCACCGCCACGGCCGAAGCGCCCGCTCGCCGGACCAGCGGACGGGCATCCCGCAGGCCAGAGGCCCGGCGCGGGCGTTCCTGACTGTGGACTTTACGAATTGAAAAGGCCGCCGGGCCTGGGGCACGATCAACAGGCGAGCAGGACGAGGCAGAGGAGAAGGACCCGGGTGCTCAACCGAATAAGCCGCAGGCGCAGGACCCGCACCGACGATCTGCACCGCATACATGAGCAGTTCTGGCCGGAGCTGTACGACATGGTGCCCGAGAACGTGCTGCGGATCCAGGCCGAGCGGCAGGCCGCCGCCCAGCCGGCCGCCGTCGTGGACGACTTCCTCCCGCCCGAGCTGCGGGTCCCCAGCCACGACCAGATCGCCGGGCAGATGATGCCCTGGTCGCAGCCGATCGTCCTCGACGGAGACGTGGTCGCCTGCGCCCAGTGCGGTGCGTACCGGGACTGGATCATCATCTCCACCAACGACCAGGTCTGGCTGCGCTGCAGGGCCGGACACCAACAGCACGAACAGCGGCTGACAACTGCCTGGTTCAACCGCAATTCCGGGCCCTCCGACGCGACCTTCAGCTCCTTCGAGGACTGCCTGCGTCACCTCGGGCACTGACCCCCACTTCTACGACCCCACCGGGCCCAAAGGACCCGCACTGCCCAATTCACACCGAGCACAAGGGGTCACCTCACCATGCGCGTTCGCGCCACCGCCGCCCTCGGCATCACCACCGCTCTTCTCACCCTGCCCGCCTGCTCCCCCGGCACTGCCACAGACCGGGCCGCAACCACGGCCCCGCACAGCTCCGTCCAGCACCAGGACAACGACAACAGCGAGAACGCTCCGCTGTCGTCGGCCGCGCTGGAGACACGGCTGCTCACCCAGCACGACCTCGGCGACGGGTACGTCCACGCTCCCCAGACCAGCACGGAGCACGACGACGTCACCGTCGTGGGCTGCCCGGCCCTGGACGCGCTGGGCGGCGAGGCAGCCACCGGCGGCTCACTCGACTTCCCCCGACAGGCCAAGACCGGCTTCACCTACGACGCCAGCAGCGGCTCCGAGCTGTCCGAGGAGCTGTACAGCGACACCGCCGCCGCGCTGTCCGCCGACACCAGCCGGATCTTCGACGCCATGACCGGGTGCCCCACATACGAAGTCCTCGTCGGAGGCACCGCGATCGACGTCAGCACACGGGAGCTGGCCGCGCCCCAGCTCGGCGACGAGCAGTGGAGCCTGCTCATGACCTTCACCGCCGGCGGACACGACACCGTGCTCAAGCAGACCGCGATCCGGCAAGACCAGGTCCTCCTGGTTCTCTCCGGCTCGCCGGCCCTCGTCGACCTCCACCTCGACGAGGCCCTCGCCAAGGTGACAGCAGCCCGCTGACACCACGGCGTACGCCGGATATGGGTGAGGCCGGGCCACCCCTCCGAGGAGGGTTGGCCCGGCCTCACCCATATCCGGCCGCCATACGCTCGCCTCGTCAGGTGGCCGGGGCGCGCAGGAGCAGGTCCTGGGTGCTGTCCGGCAGCAGACGACGCAGGACCGGTGCGGTGGAGCTGAGGGAGCCGGCGAACGCGGCGACGAGATCGTCGGGCGTGCTGGAGCTGAAGGAGGCGGCCCACAGGCAGCGGGCGCCCAGTACCGGCTCGGCCCATGCCTGCCAGCCGGCCGGCTCCCTCTCGTCCGCTTCCTTGGTCAGGGTGCGCGGGTCGGCGTCCTGGATGAGCGAGGGCACGTCGCCGAGGCTGATGTGGGTGGCGAACGTCGGATCGATCGCGGCTGTGGCGGGCTGGTCGACGTCGCGGATCCAGCCGTGCGCGGTGACCGCGTCGACGACCGCCTCGGGCCCGCCGAACGGAAAGACAGGCTGATCGCGGGCATCGAGCGCGGTCACGAAGTCGACGAGGACTTCACCGGGGACTTCAGGGGTGAAGTACGCGGACCACTGCGCGAGCGGGCTGCCCACATCCCCACGGGCGCTGATCTGCCAGGCGACCGGCAGGTCCCCGAGGTAGAACGGCTCGTCCGCCAGGATCCACTGGGCCCAGCGCAGGGTGTCGGGGCTGATGTGCAGGACGGTGCTGCGCAGGACCTGCCGGTCCTCCGGTTCCTCGTCCGGTTCCTGCCGTCCGCGGATGATCGTCAGGCTCGTCCAGCCAAGGCCGGTGAGCGTGTCGGCGACGGCGTCGTAGAGGCGTCCGTCGTCACCGGCCAGGTGGCGGGGGCCGACCCAGTACCTGCGCTGGGCCGAGGTCGTGGCGGGCGGGTCGAGCGGGGAATCGGCGTTCAGGGGCGCCTCCAAGGCTGGGGGTTCTACTGGCCGCCGGCAGCGCGGCGGGCACGGCGTGGGGGCGGCTGGGTGGGAGACTGCCAGGCCAGCCGGACGGCGACCTCGGGCGGGAGGTGCCCGAGCTGGGTGTCGGCATCACGGCCCTCGGCGAGATAGACAACCGTCTGTCCCGTCTGGTCCGTGCACTGCACGACCTGTTCGAGGCGGTGGGCCATCGGGAAGAACGGGTTCATTGCCTGCCGCACCGGAGCGGATCCGTCGCAGCCGGACAGCAGGTTCACGAGGTCGTCTACGGTCATTTCCGTGTGCTCCACGGACATCCTCCTGGTGAGAATTGCGCACGGCGGCTCGGCAGGCTGCCGACAGGTGGAACGGATGCGGCTGCTGGGACTACCCGGCACGCGGTCTCACCGGTGACGGGAGGTCTCCAGCACCCGTGCCACGGCGGCGGCAACGATGTCGGCCGGCGTCTGCACGTCGAAGGAGATCTGGTAGCCCCGGACCCGGGCGGTGCCGGTGACAGCGATCTTCCAGCCCTCGCCGTCGGTGCCGGGGCGGCCGAGTGGGAACCAGCCGAGGTAGAAGCGCCCGTCCTTGCTGCTGACGTGGACGTCGGCGCGGTCGTCCACGAACGAGGTTGAAGTCGTCGGCGGAGAACTGGTCCATGACGAGCGTGGGCTGTCCCTGTCCGAGCTGCCACTCGCGCAGACGCAGCGCCTCGATGGTGGTACTGAAACCGGAACTTACGGACGCGACGGTCACGAGACATCACCTCACTGACCTGGTGTTTCTTGGGGAAGGTCGTCTACGTTGGCATGCGTCCGGGAACGTTGACCAGTCTTTCAACGATCTTCCTTGTCTGCCCCCGGCGAACTGCCACACCTACTCTCTGTGAGCGGCGGGGACGGTGGCTGTCCTACTCGGTCGGTATGGTGATCACCGAGCAGGTCCACCAGCAGGTGCTGAAGGTTCCGGTCCCTGCCTGGATGCCGATGCGCGCCCTGACGGCACAACCCGCCTCTGGGGACCCCGCCGCCTGCGGCTCCGCCTGTTCACCGCAGCCGGACAACTTCTCACCACCGGCCGCCGACGGACCCTCCGCCTGGCCGGGTACTGGCCCTGGCCCGGCCACATCACCGCCGCACTCGACCGGCTCACCGTCCTGCCGGACCCGGCTGACCAGCGGAATCACCCATCCCCACGACAGCATCCCGACACCCGGAGAAGTGGAACCCGGCACCACCCCGAGACAACACTCGGACCCTCGGCCTGCACAACCTCAACCGACAGCACGAAAACGGTCCACCGACTCCGTCGGCGGACCGTCACGAAGCTTCGAGACTAAGTGAGCGTTTGGTTCGCTTTCGCGGTAGTTCTTGGCAGATTGCGCCCCGGCATGGTCGCTGTATGACGACCCCGTATACGGGGATAAGCCCTCAATGGCCCACTTGGGGAATCTGAACGGCGCATGTTTTCGCCCAGCAATGCACCGTCTCATTTAGCAGTGCCCCGGCTTGCCCCGATGCCTCCACCGGCGACCCGCACACTCTCCCTGCGCCGGCCACGGTCCCGTACTCCGGCAGTATGCAGCCCAGGCGCCGCTACCCCAGCGACCTGTCCGACGCGCGATGGGAACTCATCCGCCCCACCCTCCAAGCCTGGCGGGACGCCCGAGCCGGCATCCGCCGCCCCACCCACGACCTGCGCGACCTCATGGACGCCATCCTCTACGTCGACCGCACCGGCATCTCCTGGCGCTACCTCCCGCACGACTTCCCCCCTCACCAGACCGTCTACGGATACTTCGCCAAATGGGAGACCGAGGGCATCTTCGACCAGCTCACCGGCCTCCTCCGCCGGCTCGTCCGAGAACGCGAGGGGCGCGACGCCCACCCCAGCGCCTGCGTACTCGACTCGCAGTCGGTCAAGACCTCCGCCAACGTCCACCTCGCCGACCAGGGCTACGACGCCGCCAAGAAGATCGCCGGTCGCAAACGACACATCGTCACCGACACTCTCGGCCTACTCCTCACTGTCCTGGTTACCTCCGCGGCCATCCACGACTCCACCGCCGACACCCGCCTCCTGGACCAGATCGCCGCCCGCCACCCCCGCGTCACCAAAGCCTGAGCCGACTCCGGATACAAGAACGCCGCCGTCGAACACGCCGCCACCCGCGGCATCGACCTCGAAGTCGTCCACCGCACCCCCGGCAGCCACACCTTCACCGTCCAACCGCGCCGCTGGGTCATCGAACGAACCCTCGGCTGGCTCATGCACCACCGCCGCCTGGCCCGCGACTACGAAACCCACCCACACCGATCAGCCGCCATGATCCGCGTCGCCGCCATCGACCTCATGAGCCGCCGAGTCACCCAGGAAAACACCACCAACTGGCGCGACACCTAACCCCCAACCAAAACGGACACCAGCGAACCAAACGCTCACTAAGTACCGCGTGCCGCCACAAAACCTGCACTCAAAACAAGCCATCTGATCCACGCCCCCTTGCTGTGAAGCTGCTGTGAAGATAGATCTTTCTTTTGATCGATTCGTTGAGTCAGGAGACATGGTGCGCGGAGTACGTAGACGCTTGGTATACACGGCCCTTCTTGCACTCGTAGGGTCCCTTATTGCGCCCGTAAGTGCGGCCAATGCGGAAGGTGTCGCAGACTCTTCACAAGTGGAGACGTACGTGCGGCCACTTGATGCGCCGCACCTCTCCATAGAGGAGCTGCACAGTGACACCGGACCGGACAGGCTCACCTCGCTGCGGAATCAGGAAGCCGAAAGACCATTACTTCCTCGCGAGACGGTAGGCGTTCCCACCCCTGCCGCCCTGCGTTCGAATGAGGCATCGGCCACCCCTATCTCCGCGACCGGCAACGCCGCAACCGCGGGAGAGGTGAGCACTCAGGCGATATCCTTGCCGGAGCCGTCTCATTCTATGACCCTCCAGGAATGCATCCTGGGGCTTGGTACGTCACAGTTCTACTTCACATCTCGTTTCGCGGCTTGTTCTGGCGCACAGTTCGATCAAGTGTGGCTAGTTAACGGAAAACCGGTCGGGACGAGCTCATTCGACGTAGTAGTCATCGGTGAAATCCCTCAAGGCAGCCGAACAATGATGGCCAGCTACTATTTTCTCGACTTCACTCGCACGGGAAATAACAATGCTCCAGCGATGGGGATCACCGGCAAGGCGTCCATTCCCCAAAGCTGGCCGTCAACAGCAAGCTATGAAACTGCCGGAAATCTCCCCGGAACAAGAACGTGGGCATCGATCGCCGACGGCGTAACGTTCAAGCAAACCGTCACGGCACCAGCGGGTCAGGCTGGAAACCTCGGAATTCACATGATCACCGGCATATACCAGCCTTCCATCAGTTTGACCGCCGCTCCAGGCTGGGTCATGGAACCAGGCGCTGGCGGAGACATTTTCTGGCTCCCGGTCCGCTGGGACGAAGCCGACTACCTTCCGGGAGCCGCAACGGGCGGCGCCGCCGTCTTCACCTACCTGGGGACCCTGGAGTACAGCACAGCCGCCGACGCCCCGGAAAGGGAGGTTGCTCTCCACATCCAGCAGGCGCTGAACAACCCAGAGCAGACAACCCCAGTCTGGTCCGGGAAAGACCTTCCGGGGGCAAGTTCCAGCGAACCCTTGACACGACTCTACAATGACACCAAGCGCAGAGAAAGAAACCGCTCCCGGGCACTGTGGAACTGCGTCAGCAGTTATGGACCAGCTTACACAGAGGGCGGGACCAAGCAGTGCGACGAGTACCCGTTTTCCTCCACCTATCAAGGCGCTTCGCAGTACGAGCACGACGCCCTAGCCGATATGCGGAATTTCAGTTCCATGCCAGTCCGCAAGGAAGACAACGAGGCTGCCGGTATTCTTTTGGGTCAGTTCTATGACAAGAATAGGATCATTGATGGCCCTGATGACGGTTTCATAGTGAAGATCAGCTAATTCCGGGTGGCGCACCTGCCGAATCGTGAGCCGAAGCTGCGGAGTTGTCACCGGCGGGACCAACTGAGCTGGTAAATCGGGACGTGCGAGGCAGCCTGGTTGTCACCAACGAGGCATCGGACTTGTCACAGACGCTCATTCAGCAGTCTTTCTGTCACCAGAAACGAAGATCGGGAGCCTGAGGTTCTCCAGGGCGCTTCCATGAGCTCATGTCCGCTACACGTGCCGGGTCGAGAAGGGTAGTCGACGCTGCTGACACGGGGTCTGTCTGGTCGCATCAGTGCAGCTGGGAGGACCTTTTCGTGCCGACGGACGTCGACGCGGGCAAGTTCGGTCTTGAGCTGGGCGACGGCTGGACGAGGCGGTGGGCGGTCTCGTGGCGGGCCGGTGGGGACGATGCGTCCTGCTCGGTGCACGATCTCGTACAGGAACCGGTGCTCACGAGCGACCCGATGCGGCACTTCACCTGGCGCCGGGACCAGCGGCACCGTCCTGGCCTGCAGTTCCTGACCAGCACCGGCCGTCACCACGGCGCGGAGAGCCTGGAGGAGAGCCGGGTGCTGCTGGCCCTGGACTTCGCCGGCGACGTGGTCGACGTCGTCTCGCAGCCGCTAAAGATCTCCTTCACAACCTGCGGGAAGCGCCGGGCCCACACCCCTGACTACCTCGCGGTGACCCGCCGCGGCGTCTGGCTGATCGACGTACGCCCCGAGCCCCTGATCAAGGAGTCGGACCGGCAGTCGTTCGCCGCGGCCGCCGAGGTCGCCGTCGCCTGCGGCTGGCGCTACGCGGTGGCCGCCCGCTGGCGCGAGCACGCCTTCGCCGGGCTGGACGCGATGGCGTCGCTGCGCCGGCTGAGTTCCGACCCGCTGGGGCTGCGGCCGGTGCTGCTCGCCGAGGCCGGGGGCGGGCGGAGGTTCGGCGAGCTCGCGGCGGCGACGGGCTGCGAGCCGGTCGCCCGGGCCCAGCTGCTGCACCTGCTGTGGTCGAGGCAGCTGGGAATCGACCTGGCCGGCCCGCTCCAAGACCGCTCGCTCGTGATGCCCGCCCGGGAGGCGGGCCGGTGACCGCGGCGGCGGTGCTGGACCTGTCCCCCGGCGCCGGGCTGGTGCTGGACGGGACGGAGTGGACGGTCGAGCGCCGCGAACCGCACCTGGGCCGGGTGCAGTTGGTGAAGGACGACGGCACCCGCGAGCGGATGACCTTCCGGTTCCTGGCCAACCATCCGCAGTGCCGGCCATCGTCACGGACGTCAGCGGCGGGGGCCGACCGGGGCCGCCAGCGCAAGGCGTCCGAGGACCTGAACGCGGGCCAGCTGGAGCTGACCGAGCTGCGGATGGCCCACCTGCTGGAAGTGGCGACCGGGTTCCGCTCCGGCGACCCGTTCCACCCGGGACCGGGCGAGCCGAGAGCCGAGTACGACCCGGCGACGACGACCCTCACCGAGCGACGGCACGCGAAGGTGGCGGAGCTCGCGGCCCTGGACCCTGCTCACGCGAAGCTGCTGGGGCTGAGCTCGGTCGGCTACCGCACGCTGATCCGGTGGGAGAACGCCCGCCGCCGGTTCGGGCTGGTCGGCTGCGCGGACGACCGTTGGCTGCGCCGCAGCGGCGGGACCCGCACGGTCTCCGAGGAAGTGCGGGAGGCGGTCCTGGCGGTCCGCGAGGAGACGAAGCGGATGGCGAAGGTGTCGATGCGGACCAAGGACCGCATGATCCGCCAGTACGTCCGCGAGGAGTTCGGGCCCGAGACGAAGGTGCCCAGCTACGACACCCTGCGCCGGCTCTGGCAGGAGTGGTTCGGCCCCGGCGGCGCCCGGCAGCGCTACGCCAGGTCGGCCGATCTGCCGGAGTCGCAGGGGCACGTCCTGGTGCACCGGCCGGGCCAGGTCGTCGCGCTGGACACCACGGTGCTGCCGGTCATGGTCCGCGAGCACGTCTTCGGCGACCCGGTGAAGATGCACCTCACCCTGGCCCTGGACGTCTGCACGCACTCGCTGGTCGCCTTCCGGCTGACGCTGGTCTCCGACACCTCGGTCGACGTCGCGATGGTGCTGCGGGACGTGACGATGCCGCTGCCGATGCGGGCGGACTGGGGCGAGGACCTGGAATGGCCCTACCCCGGCCTGCCCGCCGCAGTGGTGGCCGAGTTCGCCGGGCACGCCGTGGCCGGCCTGCCGTTCTTCACCCCGGAGACGGTGACCACCGACCACGGATCGGTCTATCGCAACCACCACCTGGTCGAGGTCGAGCGGGTGCTCGGCTGCCAGGTCCTTCCCGCGCGGGTGCTGCGGCCGACCGACAAGGCCGCCGTCGAGCGGGCCTTCGGCGTGATCCGGCAACTGTTGTTCGAGCACCTGGTCGGCTACACCGGCGTCGACGTCGCCGACCGCGGGGCCGACCCGGCCGCGGACGCGGTGCTGACCGCCGACCAACTCGAGCACCTGATCGCGACCTGGATCGTCGCCGTCTGGCAAAAACGCAAGCTGGGCGAGTACGCCCCGGCCTGGGATCCGGACGGCTCGCACAGCCCGAACTCGCTGTTCGCGGCGTCGTTCGCGCAGACCGGCTTCGCGATGGACATCCCCTCCCCGGAGCTGTTCTACGAGCTGCTGCCCGCCCACTACGTCCGCATCGACAAGCGCCGCGGGGTGAAGATCCGCGGACTTTGGTACGACGACCCGGACGTCCTGCGGGACTACCGCGGCGAGCTGTCCACGCGGGGCGGCAAGCACAAGGGCAAGTGGCTCATCCGCCGCGACCCGCGCGACCGGCGCCAGGTGTTCTTCCAGGACCCGATCAGCCATGCCTGGCACCCGCTGCCCTGGACGGGCATGCCCCAGGCCGGGCAGATGCCGGCCTTCGGGGACGCGCGGGCCAGCGCCCTGCTCGCCAAGGCCGCCGCGGCCGGACTGAAGCCGCAGTCGGACACCGAGCTGCTGCCCGTGCTGCTGGAGCTGATCGGCTCGAACATCCCCGTCAGCAAGTGGCCGAGCCAGATGAAGAAGTCCCAGCGCACCGAGCACGCCCGCGAGACCCACCAGGCCCGGGCCGCGCAGGCCGACCGGCCAAGGGTCCCGGCGGCGCCGGCCACACAGCCCATTCCCGTGCCTGCGGCTGCCGAGCAGGAGGCGGCCACAGTGCTGAGCTGGCCGGGCCGGGCCCGCCAGACGCAGGAAGCGGTCGCCGGCGAACGGCGTCGGCGCCGGGAAGCGGCCCGACCCGCACCCGTCCCGCCGCCCGAGCTGGGCCACAGCTTCCGCACCCGCAACGTGTTCGTCCTGCCCGAGGACGACCTGGAGGAGGACCGTGGTGGACCAGACGACGCCGGATGAACACGCGATCGTCCCGTTTCTCCGGGCCGGCCCGCCGCCGGACCGCACCCGCTGGGAGGGCTGGCAGCAGTGGCGGAAGATCCGCGGCACCTTCGTGCCCGCACCACGTCTGACGCCGGCCGAGCACCAGAGCCTGAGCCCCCGGCGGCGGGCCCTGCACGACCTGCACCGCACCGCGACGCACGTCAACATGCGCCTGCAGGAGACGCCGATGAGCGCACGGGTCGCGAACCTGATGCGCGGCCGGCTGCAGAACAACGCGGCGAAGGTCATGCCTGGCACCCGAGACGGCCTGAGGATCAACGGCGGCGGGTTCCAGGGCAAGACGGAGACCGCCTGCGACGCGGCCGCGTCCTTCGAGGACGTCTGGCGCGAGGTCCACCACCAGCTGCTGCCCGGCCACACCCCCGGCACCCGGGACGTGTTCGTGCCCGTCGCCTACTGCCGCCTGCCGGTCCGCGCCACTCCCAAGGGACTCTGCAAGACGATCCTGAACGTCTACGGCGACCCTCACCCCGGTTCCCTGGACGACCTGGTCAGAGCCGTCCGGGACGCGATCCGAGACCATCACACCACCGCTTTGCTGATCGACGACATCACCCGGCTGCGGCTGCACCGCGAGGATGACCAGGACACCCTCGACCTGATCCGCGAGCTGATGGACCTCAACGTCACCCTCATCCTGATCGGCGTGGACATCCCCGGCTCCGGGCTCCTGCGCGGCGCCTACTTCGACCAGCGCACCGGACAGTGGATCTTCCCCGACATCAAGCGGGGCAAGGGGCACAACGCCGCGGCCGCCACGCAGACCGGCCGCCGGTTCGACATGGTCGATCTCGACCCGTTCGACTACTCCACCCAGGCCGGCATCACCGCCTTCCTCGACCACCTGGCCGGCATCGAGGACCAGCTGCGGCTCCTGCGATCCTTCGAGGGCATGCTGACCACCGGCGAGATGCCCGAGTACCTCTTCGACCGCACCCGCGGTGTCGTCGGCCTGCTGCGGCGGCTGATCGAGGACGGCTGCACCGAGGCAATCACCACCGGCGAAGAACGCCTCACCCCCGAACTACTCGCGAAGACCACGATCCACCTCGGCAACCTGGGCGATCTCGACCCCGAGGCCGGAGAGATCCCCGACATCCCGCAGGACGTGACACCGCGACCGAAGTCTCGTCGCAAGCGCGGGCGGAACACGGTCCTCGACGACCGCGGCGGCAGGTCGGCCGCCGGTGACTGATCAGAGCACAGAACCCGGGCCGCGGGCCTTCGGCCGCAGCCTCGACCCGCTGGACGGCGAGTCCCTGGCCGGCTTCGTGCTGAGACTCTCCTACCGTCTGCGCGTCGCCCCCGCCCAGCTGGTCCGGCTGACCGGCCTGACCAATCAGGACCGATTCGACAGAGCAAGATCAGTCCTGTCCACCAGCCTGACCCCGGCGCAAGCCGGCCGCTTCGCCTCCGTCACCCGGCTCACGCCCGGCGAGGTCTCCGCGATGACGCTGGAGCCCTACGCCTCCCACTACCCCCCGGTGGGCCGCGCGATGGAGAACGTGCGCAACGGCCGCTTCCTGACGATCCACACGTCGGAATGGCTCTTCGCCATGACCGCCCGCTACTGCCCCGCCTGCCTCGCCGGGGACGGCTCTGCTGTTCAGAACGAGTACGGCGGACCATGGCGCGCCCTCTGGCGCCTGCCCGTCGTCTTCGCCTGCCCGCGCCACCGCCTCTTCCTCGAACACCTCTGCCCCGACTGCCGCGATCCGATCAACGCCAACTACCGAGCCCACTTGATCGCACGGCCAGCCGTCGCGGGCATCCACCCCGCCCACTGCCGCTCAACCGGGGCCGAACACCGAAAGAACCGATGGGCCGCCCCCTGCGGAGCCCGCCTCGGGCAGGGGCCCCGCCTCACCCACCGGCCCGGGCCCGCCCTGCTCGCCCTCCAGAACAAGATCCTCAGCCTGCTCAGCCCCGACCAGCCCGCAAAACCGGCACACCAGTACTTCACCGAGCTCCAACTACTCGCCGCGCTCGTCATGACGTCCTGGTCCCGCATCCGGCCCGCCGGCACCACCAGCTCGCTGGCCGCAGCCATCGACGAGTACCTGACAGGCCGCGACGAAGCCGGCGCCCTTCCCTACCACTCCAACAAACCGCCCCTCGACTCCCGGGCATGCGCGGGAGTCCTCCAGATCACCGATCGCATCCTGACCTCCGACGACCTGCGCGCAGCACTCGTTCCTCTCGCGCCTCAGGAGAACCGCACACGCACCGGCATCTCGCCCACCAGGCACGTGCTCTGGGACCAGGCTTTCAGGAAGCTGCACAGCGCCTGCTCCGAGCGATTCCAGCTCGCCGCCGACACCCTCGTTCCCACCTACCGCCGCACCGGCAAGGGCGGCCCCCGCCTCCCCGCCGTCGGCATCCGCTACCGCCCCGAGCACATCCCCGCTTCCCTGCCCCAGGCGCTGGCTGACCGCCACCTGAGCGCCTTCACAGACGTCGCGCCCAAAATGCGCCGCCGCAACGCGTCCGTCTTCCTCGTCCGCCGCGCGCAAGGCGGCACCCTCGACGAAGCCGCCCAGTTCCTCGGCATCAGCACTCCGGGCAAGACCATCGGCTTCACCACCAAGCTGACCCACTACCTCCGGGTCAACAACCTGCTGCACGACTTCGAGCTGGCCCTCGACGCCATCGCCGCCGACCTCCTCTCCAACCCCCTGGTCGACTACCAACGACGCCGCGAAGCCATGCACTCCTGGACCCTCGAAGCCCATGCCTGGCAGCGCATGGTCAGAGCGCTCCCCGTGTTCGGAAACCGGCCTCCCATCAGCGACGACCGAAAGCGCCTGGCCGTCAGCGTCTACATCTGGACCCGCGTCACCGAAGGCGAACACGAACTCGCGCCCTGCCCACCTCACATCGCGCGCGACCCAGAACTTCATGCCGAATGGAGCCGACAGCGGCACAACATCTGCCACTGGCTCCGAGAAGCCGACAAACACCCGTACTACCTCGCGCTCAAACCGCTGCTCGACACCCACGCCAAGCAACTGGCCTCGGCGATTGATGACACCTACAGAACCGACTCAGAAGGGCCCGGACATGGCTGACCCCGAACCTCTGAACGTGCTGCTGATGGGCTCCGAGGGAATGGTCTACATGCCTGCCGAGCAGACCACTCGTGAGAGCTGTGGCCGTAGCTCGGGTTGTTCGGCGAGGTGGCGAAGGAGCTCGGCGAGCCGTGGAGGCAGCAGGACGGGGTGGCGGCCCAGGACGAGGTGGGTGTGCTTGCCGTCGAGCTTGAGGTGCTCGGGCGTCAGATGACAGAGACGTTCGGTGGACGGGCCGAACAGCAGGGTGATCGCGCTGGCGGCTCGGACGTCCGTGGGCAGGGCATCGTCGGTCAGGCAGCGCTGGAGGAGCGGCCACCGATCGTCCTCATCGAGCAGCTTCTGCGGCTCCTGCCGCGGGATGGAGGGAACCGCGGCCGCCCGCGGTCGAGCGGGCGTACGACCGCTGGGGCCACCGGGTCGTACGGCTCAGCTGAGGCTGCCGACAAGACCCACGTGGAAGGGCCTGAGCTCGTCGTGGCGCCCGGAGAGGACCTTCGCCAGCCACTCGGGGTCGCCCAGGAGGGCACGGCCCACCGCCACCAGGTCGAACTCGTCGCGCTCCATGCGGTCGAGCAGCTCCTCGATGTCCGTGGTGTGGGCCTGCTCGCCCTGGAACACCTGGAGGAACTCGTTGCTCAGACCCACCGAGCCGACGCTGATGGAGGGCTTGCCGGAGACCTTCTTCGCCCAGCCGGCGAGGTTGAGGTCGGAGCCCTCGAACTCGGGGAGGTGGAAGCGGCGGGTGGAGCAGTGGAAGAGGTCGGCGCCGGCCTCCACCAGCAGGCCGAGGAAGGTCTCCAGTTCCTGCGGGGTCTCGGCGATCCGGGCCTGGTAGTGGCTCGTCTTCCACTGGGAGAACCGGAAGGAGATCGGGAACTCGTCGGACACGGCTGCCCGGCAGGCGGCCACGATCTCGGCGGCGAAGCGGGTGCGGCCGGCGACGTCACCACCGTAGCCGTCGGTACGCCGGTTGGTGCGGGACCACAGGAACTGGTCGATGAGGTAGCCGTGTCCGCCGTGGATCTCGACGCCGTCGAAGCCCAGGGCCTCGGCCGCGGCTGCGGCGGAGGCATAGGCGGCGACCACGTTGTCGATGTCGGCCTGGGTCATCGCGTGGCCCGACTGCGTGCCGTCCAGGGCCAGGCCGGAGGGGCCGATCCGCGGGGCGTCCGGCACGGGCGGGTTGCCGACGGTGCGGTCCATGCCGACGTGCCACAGCTGCGGCATGATCCTGCCGCCCTCCTGATGGACCGCGTCCGCCACCGCGGACCAGCCGGCCAGCGCGTCGTCGCCGTAGAAGTGCGGCACGCGGGCGCTGTTGCCCGCCGAGTCGTGGCCGACGTACGTGCCCTCGGTGATGATCAGGCCGACGCCGCCCGCCGCCCGACGGGCGTAGTAGCGCGCCACGTCCTCGCCCGGAACGCCACCGGGGGAGAACTCGCGCGTCATCGGCGCCATCACGACGCGGTTGGGCAGGTTGAGGCCGCCCAGGGAGAAGGGACGGAGCAGGATGTCCTTGGCACGCTCGACCGGATTCGTGGGCATCAGTGTCTGCCTTCGGTAGGGAGCCGACCGCACGGTGACGGGGGATTGGATTCGCCGTGCGGCCGGAAACTCGGATGGGTTGGTGCAGCATGGGTGCGGGCGGACCGGCCCGGTGCCGGGGCACTCGGACGTGGCCCGGCCCGCGCTCAGTCCGCGGGGGGAGTGCGGACGGAGTCCGTCTCCGGGGTGCTTTCCGTGACGGTCTCCGCCGTTGCCGGGTCGGGGGCCGGTGCCGCACGGATGAACCACGCGGTGGCGAGCGTGATCACGGACAGCACGGCGGCGCCGACCACGACACCGTGCAGTCCGCTGCTGACGGCGTCCTCGACTGAGTGGCGCACGCCGGTGGACATGTCCTTCAGCAGCGCGGGGGTCAGCTCGCCGCCGGCGGTCAGCCGCTCCTCGGCGGCTGGGCCGAGCCGGCCGCTCAGGACGTCGGCCATGCGGCTGCTGTGCACGGCTCCGAGGACGGCGACACCGAGGGAACCGCCGATCGTACGCACCAGGGTGACGGTGCCGGTCGCGGCGCCCATGTCGCGCGGGGCGGCGTTGTTCATGGTGGTGAGCAGGGTGCTCTGCATGAGGGTCCCGACACCGACTCCGACGACGAGGGTCAGTGCCGAGGCCGCGGCGAGCGGGGTGTCCGTGCCCAGCAGGAGCAGCAGCAGCGCGCCGACGACGGTGACGGTGCCGCCGGTGAGCGGCACGACACGATCCAGGCCTCCGCGGTCCATCAGCCGGCCGGTGGTCAGCTGAGCCGTCAGCATGCCGAGCATCAGCGGCAGGATCAGCATGCCACTGACCGTGGGTGAGACACCGTGGACGAACTGCATGTACTGCGGCAGGTAGTTGATGACGGACACCAGGATCGCGCCGACCAGGAAACTGAGGACCTGGGCGAGGGTGAACTCCCGGCTGGAGAACAGTCGCGGCGGCGTGATGGGTTCGGCGGCGCGCTGTTCCACGCGGACGAACCAGGCGAGGCTCAGCACGACTGCCACCGCGAGCGCCGCGATCTGCCAGGACGTCCACGCGTAGGTGGTACCGGCCCAGCCGGCAAGGAGGGTGAGGGCCAGGATGCCGGTGGTCAGCAGGCTCGCGCCGAGGTAGTCGACCCGTCCCTTGACGCGGTGTGCGGGCAGTCTTACGCCCTTGGCGACGGCCAGCAGGGCGACGATGCCGATGGGGACGTTGACGTAGAACGTCCAACGCCAGTCCATGTAGTCGGTGATGAATCCGCCGAGCAGGGGTCCGCCGACGAACGACACCGGCAGCATGACGCCCACCATCGACTGGATACGTCCCCGCTCTTGCGGGGGCACCAGCACGCCGATGACCGCGAGAGCCCCGACCATCAGGCCACCCGCGCCGAGGCCCTGGACGGCCCGGAAGGCGATGAGCTGTCCCATGTTCTGCGCCAGGCCGCACAGCATCGTCCCGATCAGAAACAGCACTACGGAGTTGGTGTAAGCACCCTTGCGGCCGTAGAGGTCGCCGAGCTTGCCCCACAGCGGGGTGGCGGCGGCCATGGTGAGCAGGTAGGCCGTCACCGACCAGGAGAAGTGGTCCAGGCCGCCGAGGTCGCCCACGATCGTGGGCAGCGCGGTGCTGACGATCTGTCCGTCGAGCGTCGCCAGGAAGATGCCGAGCATCAGCCCGAAGACGCCGAGCCGGGGCAGGACGGGACGGTCTGGCGCGGGAGTGGGTGTCGGGCTGTCGTTCATCGCTGCCCCCAGGTCGCGAGTGGCGGGACGTCAGGCGGCGTACGGGCGGACACGCCTGGCGTCACGCAGCGCGTGCGCCCACCAGGTGAGCTGGTCGAGCATGGCCTTGGCGACGGCGTCGCAGCCGGGGTCGGCCGGCTTGCCGTCGGCGCCGAAGATCTCGCCGTAGTTGTGGAAGCTGACGGTGTTGCGGATGGTGACCGCGTGAAGTTCCGCGAGGACCACGCGGAGCTGCTCGACGGCGCGCAGGCCTCCGGCGAGGCCGCCGTAGGAGACGAAGCCGACCGGCTTGGCGTGCCACTGCTCGTTGTGCCAGTCGATGGCGTTCTTCAGCGATGCCGGGAAGCTGTGGTTGTACTCCGGGGTGACGATCACGAAGGCGTCGGCCTCGGCGAGTCGCGGCGTCACCGCGCCGAGCTGGGCCATGACCTCGTCCGAGGGGGTCTGGCCGTAGGCGGGGAGGACGGTCGGCAGCGGCGTCTCGACGAGGTCGAGCAGGTCGGCCGTCATGTCCTCGCGCTGGGAGATGTGTTCGCTGATCCAGTCGGCGACGACCGGACCGAACCGCCCGTCTCGTGTACTGCCGATGATCACCGCGGTCCGCAGCGGGCCGCCGGTCACGTCAGCCATGGAAAGCACCTCCGGGGTGTGTACGCCGTATCTTTCACGTACAACGTACACACCGACGTGTACGTTGTCTACTGCTGATACGCTGTACGCAGCACCGTCCGGCGGAAGGAACCCAGGCGATGGCCTCCCAGCAGAGACAGGCACAGACCGAGGAACGGGACCACGTCTCCGTGTGGGAACGCCTCGAACGCCCGGCACCGGCCCCTCGCACCACGCTCACCCCGCAGCGGATCGCCAAGGCCGCGGTGGGCATCGCCGACACCGAAGGACTGGACGCCGTCACCATGCGGCGCCTGGCCACCGAGCTCGGCGTGGCCCCCATGGCCGCATACCGCTACGTCACCGGCAAGGACGAGCTCATCGAACTGATGATCGACTTCGCCTACGGCGAACTTGACCTGCCAGACGGAACGGAGGGCTGGCGCACGACCATGCGCACGCTGGCCCTGCGGATCCGGGAAGTCCTGCTGCGGCACTCCTGGGTGACCCGGACGACCTGGTGCGCGCCGACCCCGAACCAACTGGCCGTGCCGGAGGCCGCGCTGGCCGCGCTCGACGGCCGCGGGCTCGACGCGGACACGGCGATGGCGGTCTACAGCACCGTCACCGCGTACGTGCACGGCGCCGTCGACTCGGAGGTCGGTCTGACGCAGCTGCTGCGCGTGCGCGGCTGGGCCAACCGTGAGGAGGCCCGCTCGGGACTCGCTCCGCAGATGGCCTGGCTCATGGGCACCGGCCGCTTCCCGATGTACGCACGCTACATCGGCGAGGCCGACCGCAAGGACGACCTGCTGTGGCAGTTCGAGACCGGGTTGGACTGCGTCCTCGACGGCATCGCGGCCCGTCTGTCGGTCTGACCACGCCGATGTTTCCCAGGGAGCCTCCGCCAACTTGAAGAAGCAGGTCAAAGGGATGGTGTGACGGACTTCCGGGGTGCTTGTGCTGGTTATGGGGAGCAGTCTGCGGAAGAGATCATCTGCCAGTGGGCATGGCCTGGCAGCCACCGCAAGGAGCGATCCCGGACGAGGACGAGCAGGTCCGTTACCTAAACTCCTCAATCATCTTCGACGAAGAAGATCAACCACGACAAGCCCCGCGACCGCGACATCGCCTCCTACGGCGTCGTGGGCATGCACGAGACCCGATGGGAACCGAAGAAGGTCTTCCATGCCATGAGCACCAGACACCAATGGCCAAACGGCCGCCCCAACTGACGTGACTCTCCGCCGTGACGCCGTTGGTGACAAGCAGCCTGCCTATGTGACAACTACCGTGCTTCGGCTCAAATCGGCCGGTGTGCCACCTCCGTCAACCCTTCGGCCAAAATTGAACAATATAGCGCTCAATTCCTTCAGGAACACCTTGAGTTGCCAGCTCTGCTACCTCTTGACGTCCGGCGCAAACGGCCCTCACCTTCCATTCACTCACCCCCTCAGATAGCTTTACCAAAGTCCGGCCAGGGCCTCCTGTGACGCTCCACACCCTCAGCATCCCCGACGTGCACTTCACACGAGACTCCGCTCCTTCATCCCACTCTCCGAAGGGCGCCTGCGGCCGTGCGTCCCAGACTTCGACTACAAGGTTGGCGGTATGCGTATGGCCAGCGCTTCCAAAGTCCAGACGCCCTGGATGCCCCGTCAGAAAGTTGCTTGAATCGAAGCCGCCAGGGAACCTCTCCGGGACTTGCATATCATCCCAATCCTGTAGACACCAACCGTTGAAATCTACACGCACAGATAGAGACTGCCGCCCTATCAAGATGGACACAGAGTTCTCCTCGGAAGCGTTGATTTTTTATCGGCACATTGCTGTGGACAAGAAGCGCAGTCTCGGCAGCACGATATCCATTATAATCCATCCCTGCCATTCGCGAGGCATCACTGGGGACTCTCTTTCTCCGCGTGGTACGGAAAACGGACTCCGGGGTGCATTGATGGTGGCGCTGAAGTTGATTCTCAGCCGCAGCGGTCGGCCCTGGACGGGAGCAGCGAAGTAGGTGTTGCCCACCACGGCATGGTCGTGGAAGGAAAGGCACAGCGCAGCTCGGCGATGAACTCGGGAGCCTGCAGGGACAGGGGGAACTCCGGTCGTGGATGGGCTGGTGTCAGCGGCGGGGACCAGGTCCGGGCAGAGCCGGTCGGCTGGTGGTGCTCCAGCGCGGGACGCTGGTCGCTGGGAGTGCGGCCGGGCGGCGCGCGGAGGATCGCTGGATGTCGAGCGGTGTGGGAGCCGCCGGCGTCGGCGGGAGGATCGGGGTGAGCTGGGCGTGGCTCTTGATGTAGCTGTAGGTGTCCTCTCGCCAGCGGGGCAGCGGCGCCGGGTCGGCCACGCATTGGGTGACGGCGCGCAGGAGGGCGGCGGGGGTGTCGGTGCTGGCGGTGGCGTACCAGAAGGGCCGGTCGACATCGGTACCGGCCCACAGGTGCCAGCGGGCGGTGCGCGAGTCCAGCTCGGTCGCCGGTTCGAGGTCGCCGACGGTGTACTCCAGGGTGGCGAGCCCGTCGGGTGACGTGATGGTGAAGGCGTCCAGTCGGGGACGGTCGAACCGCCAGCCCTGGTCAATGAGGGGGTCGACGGCCAGGAACGGGTCGCGGTCGGCGCTTCCGGGAAGCGGACGGGCGAGGTAGTGGTCGGGGCCGTGCTGGTAGGCCGTGGCGAGTGCGGTCGTGAAGGCGGTGACGAACTCCGTCGGCGCGCTGTCGTTGAAGCAGACACCCCAGGCCGGCGGGCCGAAAGCGTCCTTGTAGGCGTTGATGCGCCACAGGCCGTCGTCTTCCCCTTCGGGGAGGTAGCCAAGGCGGATCTTGCCGTCGGGGGCCGTGAGGTAGGCGTTGCCGAGATCGTCGTTGTGCAGGTCCCAGCCGAGGTTGCGGAGGGGCTCGAAGCCGGGATCACCCACCGCTGTGCTACCGGTCAGATAGCGCGGGGAGACGTACACGTCTCCGTCGATGGTGTCGTGATTGTCGTGAGGCACAGGTTCCTGAGAGGGCGAGACGGGGCGGGTCAGACGGCGAGGTGCAAGGCGGCGGCGAGGTCGGCAGGGCGGGCGGTGTAGTGCAGGGTGCGCAGGCCCAGGCGGCGGGCGGTGTGGCAGTTGTCGGCCCGGTCGTCCACGAACAGGACGCGCTGGGGATCGGCTGCGCCGCTGGTGTCCATCGCGTGCTGGTAGGCGGCCGGATCGGGCTTGCACACCTGCAGCCTGGCCGAGTACAGGGCTTGGGTCATCAGCGGGCGCCAGTCCTGGCGGTCGAGGACATCGCCGAGGTGGCCGGGGGCATTCGACAGCAGCACGAGGGGCAGCCCGGCCCGGTGGGCGCGGTGCAGGATTTCCACGACGCGGTGGTCGGCGGCGGTCCACATGTCGGTGTCGGCGTCGCGGAGTTCACGCAGCCGGCGGGCGCCAGGGTGGTGGCCGAGGACCTGCGCCCAGTAAGCAAGGTCGCTGAGCCGGCCGGCGTCGTATGCGGTGCGGGCGTTCCAGAAGGCGTGCTGGAAGGCAGGGAGGTCGTCTTCGGGCCAGAGGGCGGTGCGGGCCAGGCGGTGCCACTGGCTGGTGGTGGGCTGCAGGCCGATGACGCCGTTGTAGTCGAGGATGACGGCGTCCAGGCCCTGGTTAGCAGTGGCGGGGGTCAAGGGGTAGTGGTCTCCAGGGCGCGGTGGGCGAGGGCAGCGACAACTGCGGCGAGCAGGGCGAGCAGGAGCAGGGCCGTGGTCAGAGTGGTGGCGCTGGCGAGAGCGCCGATGAGGGCCGGGCCGGCGAGGAGGCCGAGGTAGCCGGTGGCGGTGACCGTGGCCACGGCCTGGGCGCCGCCGGCTCCGGCGGCGGTGATGAGCGAGGGGACGGTGGTGGACAGGCCGAGCCCGAATACCGTCCAGCCGGCTAGCGCGAGTGCGGGGTTCGCGCTGGCGATGCCGGTGGCCAGTCCTGATGCGGCGATGACCGCGCCGGTCCGGACGACCGTGGGGCCGCCGAAGGCTGCGGTGAGCCGGTCTCCGGTCAGCCGTCCTGCGGCCATGGCCGCGCTGTACAGGGCGAACGCGGCGGCGCTCGCGGTCGTCGTGGCGCCCAGGGTGTGCAGGTGCACGGCGGACCAGTCGGCGGCGGCCCCCTCCCCCAGCAGGCTCGACGCGGCCAGCGCCGCCAGGAGCCAGAGCCGTCCCGGCGACGGGCGCGACGGCTCCACATGAAGATCGGTGCTGGCGTGCGCTGCCGGGCGGTCGGCGCCGGTCACAGAGCGGGTGTCCGGGGCCGCGGCGGCTGCGACTGCGGCCAGCAGCAGGCCCGTCGCGGTGAACAGTGCGCTGTGCGGGGCGTGGGCGGTGGCTGCGGCGAGGGCGGCTCCGGCGAGAGCGCCGAGGGAGTAGGCGGCGTGAAGGCCGGACATGATGGGCCGGCCGATGCCGTGCTGGCAGCGGATGGCCGTGGTGTTGGCTGCGACGTCGAGGACTCCGTGCGCGACGCCGAAGGCGAGGGCCGCCGCCAGCAGCTCGGTCAGGTTCTTGCTGCGGCCCAGGAGGATCAGGCATCCGGCCAGGGCGAGGGATCCGGTGGTGAGCAGCGCGGGCAGCCGCGCCAGCCGGGCCAGGCGGCCTCCTATGTGGAGTCCGGCGACCATGCCGAGGGCGGCGGCCAGCAGGACCAGGGCCAGCATTCCGGTGCTGAGGTGGGCGGCGTGCTGGACCTCGGGCATGCGGGCGCCCCACACCGCCATGACGGTGCCGAGACCGAGGAAGTAGCCGGTCAGCAGCCTTCGGCTGCGTCGGTCAGCCGCGGACGCTGTGCTCACGCCGCGTTGCCCGTCGCCGTGTTCCGGTCGAGGACGGCGGTGACGGCGTCGGCGGCTCGGCCGGCGCGGGTGAGCGCCTGCCGGCCGGTGCCGGCGGTGGTGATCAGGTAGCCGATCCGGGCGGTGAACAGGCTTCCTCCGTCGGCAGGGAGGAGGAGGTGGTCGCCGGGGCGGCACTGGAAGTGCAGCCGGTCCAGCCAGCCGGGGCGGGGCTGGTCGTAGGAGAGGTGGGTAAGGGTGCCCGACGTGGTGGGGTAGAGCAGCCGGATGGCGGCGGCCGAGGAGCGGCTGGGGGTGAGGTCGGGGGCACGGTCGCAGGCGATGTCTGCGGCGGCGCGGGCCAGGTCGATGCCGGTGGCGAGGCGGACGAGGTGGCCGATCATGTCGCCGGCGAGGCGGCCGTTGACCTCGATGAGGCGAGGCCGGCCGTCGACCAGGCGCATCTCGACGTGGCTGACCCCGTCGGTGATCCCCAGTGCGCGGATCGCTGCCCGGGCGGCCGGAGCAACGGTGTCCAGGAGCGGGTCGTCGGCGTCCACGCTGTGGGCGAGCTGCTCGAAGTGCGGGGGCGGGCTGAGGGTCTTGCGGTTGACCGCGACCACGGTGGTGGCGCCGTGGTAGGTGACGCACTCCACGGAGATTTCCGGTCCGTCGAGGTACTCCTCGACCAGCACGCGGGTGTTTTCCGTGCCCTGTCCGGCGGTCCGCTCAGCCGCCCGGTAGGCGGCCGTGAGCTGGGCGGGCGTGTCCACCCGCTGTACGCCGATGGCGCCCGCGTGGGAGGAGGGCTTCAGGACCACCGGGTAGCCGATCCGTTCGGCGGCGGCTGCGGCTTCCTGGCAGGTGCGGACGCTCACCGATGCGGCCGAGGGCACGCCGTGGCGGGCGAACAGGGTGTGGGCGGTGGCCTTGTCACGGCAGGCCCGCACCGCTTCCGGGGCGGTGGTGGGCAGGCCGAGACTGCGGGCGAGGCGGGCGACCGGGACGACGTACCACTCGGTCCAGGTGAACACCCCGGCAAGGTCGTGGCGTTCGGCGAGCATGCGGCCGGCGGCGGCCAGCGCGGCCTGGTCGGTGGGATCGGGCACGATCACGCAGTCCCGGATGAGCGGCACCTCCCAGGAGGGCTCCTCAGTGGTGATCAGGACGACGTCGTACGCCTCGGCGACGGTCTCAAGGCAGTAGCGGCGGTAGCTCTCATCAGGTGCGGCGACGACCAGAACGACAGGACGGGACAAGAAGGAACTCCTCAGAGGCTGCGGTGGGACGGAAGGGGCCAAGGCGGTGCTCAGGGACTGTGCCGACGGCGGGTTTCGATCACGGGGACCCACTCGGGGTGCTGGGCGAGCAGCCGTCTGGCATACAGGGCGGTGTAGTTGTTGTTGAGTCCCTTGACGCCATGCGGGTGGCGCCAGCGCAGCGCCTCGAACAGCGCCTTCATCCCGACCCTGTTGGCGCCGGCGGCCAGACGCTGGGCCACGAGCTGCTCCAGCGCCCGGTACACCCAGGGATGAGCGGAGTCGAAGGCGTGGAACTGATCGGTGATCGAACTCCCTGTCCGGGGCTGGAGGTCGAGGCCGGGCAGGCCGTCGTGCGTCAGAGCGGGCATGGGGAGGAGGGCTCCTTCCATGTCGGAAAGGTCAGACGCCGCAGCCGGGTGACGGCGACCGCGAGGCCGGCGGCCTGTACGAGGGCTGCGGCAGTGATGGCGTGCCCGAGCTGGGTGACCGGGAGGGCGGCGACAATCAGGCCGGCGGCGGGGTAGGGCAGCAGAAGCAGCAGGATGGTCACCGCGAGGGTGCTGCCGAACACGCGAGCCGGGATCAGGTGGGTGCGCACGGTGCGCAGGACGACCGTGAGTCCGCCTTCGCCAGCCATCACGACGGCGATCAGCAGCAGGTAGCCGCGGTAGGTGTCGGCATGGGCGACGGCGAGCGTTGCTCCTGCCGCTACGGTGCCGGCGGCGGCGCCGACCGGCCACAGGCCCCACCGGTCGATCACCCAGCGGGAGGCGGTGACAGCGAGCAGGGACGTGACGGCCGCTGCGGACCAGATGAGCCCGGCGTCCGTACTGGAGTGATCCAGCTCGCTGACGACGATGACCGGGACGGCGGCCTGCAGCAGGGCGACCGCACCGTTGGAGACCATCAGGCCGCCCACCAGCCAGGCCAGCGCGGGCAGCGAGCGCAGCGTCGCCCATCCCGTACCGAGCCCCTGCTGAGGGGCTGTCTCCCCGGCCGGTACCGGACTGTGGCGCGGGCCGACGGCAGCGGCGAGGAGAGAGAAGAACGCGAGCGTGCCGAGCATCGCCGCGCTGCCGCCGTGTTCGAGGAGCAGGCCGGCGACGGCGGGGCCGGCCAGGGTGGCGGTCTGGTCGATGGTGATCAGCGCCGATTGCACGCGGTGTGCCCGGTTTCCGGTCGCGCGGCTCGCCGTGGCACCGGCGGTCTCGGCGGCCACGTAGCTGAACTCGCTCAACGCACCGGTCGTCGCGGCGAGCAGCATCACCGTGACCGCCGCGGCCTGGCTCTGAGCTCCGGCCGCGGCGATGACGACGGCTGCCGCGAGCGCGACCAGGGCGCGTGCCAGGCTCGCGGCCCGGAAACACGGGGCGGTGCCGTAGCGGTCGACGAGGGTTCCGGCCACGGTGAACGCGGCGATGCGTGGCAGCCACTGCAGTACGAAGGAAAGCCCGGTCCAGGCGACGGATTTGGTGGTGGCCAGGACCAGCAGGGGAATGCCGTAGGTGGCCATCGCGGAGGCGGCGGCGTCCGCCCCGCGGGGCAGGTAGAGAGTGCCCAGCGGGCTCACCGCCGGGCGCTTCCCGGTCCGTTGTGTCACGCGGCGACGCCGTAGCTGCTCTGGTGCTCTGGCTGCTGGTGGGTCTCGACCCAATCGGCCAGCAGCCGGCGGATGTGGCCCAGGCCGGTGGTGGCGTCGTCGTCACGCAGGAGCGGCTCCGTGCTGGCCGGTTCGGCCAGCACGGAGAGCACGCTGCGGATCCGTTCGGTGAAGGTGCCGATGCGCTGCGGGTGATTGTGGTGGCGGGCCCAGCGTGCGATGGCGTCGTAGAGATCGGCGAGGCCACGGCCGGCCGGGCTGAGCCCCAGGCCGGAACCGGAGCGGTCCAGAAGACCGAGCCTGTCCGCCTGTTCCATGGCCGTCCTGATCTGCGTGGTGGACAGGTCGCTCAGGGTGCGGGCCAGGGCGCGCGGCGGTATCGCTCCGTGGTCGTCTATCTCGCTGACCAGGCGGATCAGACCCGCGGAGGACAGGGAGCGGCAGGCCGTCTGGTGGTGGGAGAGGGCGGGGTTCATCGGCGGATTCCTCCGGTCGTCAGGGCGGGCACCGGGCGGACCGGAGCGGCGTGGGAGAACAGGTCGGTGCCTTGCCAGCTCGGGCGCTGCACAGGCTGGGCCGGAGCCGGACGGGGAGCCAGAGGAGAAGTCCGGGCCTGGTGGCTGACCCAAGTCCGCGAGAACTGGGGGGCACGGTCCTGACCCCAGACCGGGTGCCGGGCGGCCTGGGTGAGCGGTTGTCCCGCCGACCAGGCGGACAGCGCGCCGAAGACCGGCCCGAGGTCCTCGCCAGCGGCGGACAGGCGGTAGGGCTGTCCGGTGCCGGAGGTGTCGACCAGGCCGTCAGCGACCAGCTGCCGCAGCGGGGGATAGATGTTGGTCCAGTCCTTGCCGGGCATGACCGTGAGGGCCAGCGCCCGGCCGCTGGTCTCCCCTCGGATTTTGAGCGTCCACAGGATCGTCGCGGCGTGCCGACGGGTGAGCAGGGTGAGGCTGTCCTCGATCTGCTCGATGGCGGGCAGCGGCTCCTGTGGCTGTTCCAAATGCCGCTCGGCCCAGGCCACGACCAGGGGCAGCACCGGCAGCAGGGCGGTGGCCCGGCTGGTGTGGGTGTAGGTGACGTGCCGGGCGTCGTGCTCGGTGCGCTTAACGAGACCGGCGTCGCGCAGCGACCGCAGCTTGGGGTGGAGCTGGCTGTTGCGCAGCCAGGACAGCTTGTCCGCCACCTCGCTGTAGCGCAGCGGCGGCCCGGAAAGGGCGAGCAGGATCCGTACGTTCCAGCGCGGAGTGATCATCGCGAGGGCCTCGGACACCCGGGTGACATCGGCATCGGTGTCAGGAGGCAGACCGGTGAGGGACAAGAAAAACTCCTGGATTCAGGGGCCGGAAGGACGGGGCCGGGCCGGTCAGCGGCCCGGGGCGGTGCTCGCGGCCGGGACAGCGGGCGCGGGCACCGGCGGCGTCACGGTGGGAGCCGGGGCCGCCTCCGGATCGGGTGTGGAGACGCGGCCCAGGCTGCGGAGCACGGCCGTCACCGTGCGGGCCTGGATGTCGCGGGTGGTGACCGCTTCGGCAAGGCGGCGGGCGCAGTCCAGGACGTGGGACACCTCGTGCGTGCCGATCTGCCGCTCGGGGTGGACGAGAAGGGTGAGACGGTCGCGGTGGAAGGTGATGCTCTGCTCGGCGAAGGCGAGGTCGTGGTGCATCGCGAGGAGCGCGGAGAGCATGCCGGGCGGCTGGTCCTGGGCAGCGGCTTCGAGGTCGGCGAGGCGGGCGCCGTACAGGTCCTCGATCTGCCGGGCAGTCTCGGTGGACGTCAACTGGGTCAATCAGGTGGTGCTTTCACGGTCGGCTGGCCCGGGCCGTCCCGGCACGCTGCGGTGCCGGGGCGGCCGGAGACAAGGTGGTGCTCAGCGTCGGCTGGACCAGACGGACGGGCCGCGCCCGCTGGGTGGGAGGCGGCATGGTGCGCAGCAGACGGTCGAGAGCGGTGCGGTAGCCGTCGCGGGCTTCGAGTGCGGCTTCCAGCCACTGGGCGTCCATACGCAGGTCGTCGGCGGACAGCTCGTTCATGTTCCGCTCGGGGGCCATGGCGTGGTGGACGCGGTCGCGGACCCGGGTGACCTGTTCCTCGGCCAGGGCGAGGAACGACCGCAGCTCCAATACGCGGATCAGAGCGGCGGAGGCGTCGGGGCCGACGGCCGTGGTGTAGAGGTCGGCGACCGGGGCGCCGAAAACCTCTCTGAGACGGCTGTCCACTGAGCTGGGTGCGGTTCGGGAACTCATCACCGCACCGGGCTCCTTGCGGACTGCGGGGCGGTCGCGGCCCGCGGTGGTGCGGTGACCGGCACCGCCGGGCCGTCCCTGCGCATTCCGCGGAGCCGGGCGAGCCGTTCAGCGGCCATGTCCTGCTTGCCGGGGGCGTCCGGGTCCAGCAGCCACCGGACGACCATGGCCCGCCCGTCGCGTGCGGTCACGGCCGCCTCCACGCGGCTGACCAGGTCCCGCGAGGGGCCTGCGGAGTCAGGGTGCTGGGTCTGCAGCACGGTGAGCAGATCGTGCTCCGCTCGGTCAAGGGCTGCCTGTGCTTCGAGGAGCATGCCGTGCCACTTGACCACATCGGTGGCCTCGGGGTTGGCGGCAGGTGCGGCGGCGACCGCGGCCCTCAACTGGTCCATGCTCATCCCGAACCGGGCCTCGGTCTGTTCGGTGAGCACCGCCACCACTTCACCACCGGACATGTCATCGGACAACGGGACTTCTCTCCTCACAGCGTCGTGCCGCCGTCGCTCGCGGAAGACGGCAGTGATTGTCGGCGCGGCAGAACGTCTGCCGGGCTCCGTGGAGCGGCTCAGGAAAGGCACATGCGGACGTCGCGGTAGACGTAAGTGCCGGAGACCCAACCCTTGACGCCGGTGGTCTTGTCGGTGATGTAGCGCCAGTTGCCGCTGGACTTGTGCACGGTGAACTTGTGGCTCTTGTACAAGACCCCAACCGCGGTGGACTTCGTGGTGGCCTTGGACCGGATGGTCACGGCCTTCGCGTGGACCCTGTACGGCAGCGGCGGGAGACTGCGGCAACTGCTGGAACTGGCCAGCGTCACCGCGCCGGCAGTCGGCGCGGCATAGGCGGCGGTCGCGGACAGCACCGGCACAGCGAGTGCTCCGAGCATCGCGGCGGATATGGCGAATCGGTTTGCGCGCACGCGGAAGAAACCTCCGAACGAGAAAAGCGGGAACTGCGGGAAAGGCGGCCGGGGCGTTATCCCTGCGGCCGGTAATAGAGTCCGGAGAATCGCCGGTTTGGCCAACCGGCGATCGTCGGCTATGTTTCGCTGCGCCGGCCGCGCTTACACGCTCAGCGAGAGCGGCCCGGCAGACGGGAAGCGGCCGATTTCTGGGCGGACGCCGGGCGGGAAGACAAGGGCTTCGGGCGCACTGAGGGAAGAGGTCCGGCGGTGCCGGTGAGGCGGTCGCGGGACCACGTCATGGCCTCGTCCACCGTGTCGCAGCCGCCCTCGCGCAGGGTGTGCGTCCACGTATCGAGGTCGACTTCCTCGACCAGGACACGGAACGGGGACGGAGCACCGTCGTCGAGAGCGCGCAGCACCGCCACGGTGACATGGTCATCGGCGTCGTCACGGGTGTAGGACCAGCCCAGCGCGTAGTGGTCGCCGTCCCCGATGAGCCGCCGCTCCAGGGACTGTGTCATCTGGTCGGCAGCGGTGGTGCCGCGGTCGGGGTCGAGGGCGATCGCTTCGGGCGGGCAGCCGCGGTAGATCAGCCACGACTGGGCCATGGAAGGCAGCGGCAGCGTCTCGTACTCGAAGCCGAAGGCGCGGTGCTGGTGGTCTCGTTGCAGGTAGAGCGCGATGTAGTGCGGGCTGCCCGGGCGTCCGTGGGTGGCGCTGCGGTCGTACAGGAGGTAGAAGCTGCGGGTGTCGTCGGCGCTGTGGTACTGGGCAAGGGCATCGAGCATGTCGCACCGCACATAGACCGCGCGGTAGAACGCCATGCTGGCCTGCTTGTCGCGGTCCAACTGGTCCACCCGGAAGTCCAGGCGAGTGTCGGGGCCTTCGCCGGCGTCCGGGGTCGTTTCGCGTGGGGCCATGCGGTCTCTTTCGGGTCAGCGCCGGGGTGCGGGGCGGGCCGGCCATGCTCCCGGCCTCGGCCCCGGTGTCGGTGCGGGATTCGGCTGGGGGCGGCGGCGTGCGGTGAGTGCGGCGCGGCCGGCGTCGGTCAGGGTGACCGGCTGTCCGGCGTGGACGGGGTGACTGGTGTCGAGGGCGACCAGCCCGGCGGCCTCCAGGCGCTGGAAGCTGGCGTAGGGGATACGGGCACCGGAGGCGGTGGTCACCGACAGCCGGCTGGTCAGGAGGTGCTCGTGGAGTCTGGCTCCGCCGGCGATGGCGAGCAGCGCCGCCTGATCAGTGGTGGACAGCGCCTCGGAGGTGTCCCCGGAAGCGGTGCGGGCAGCCGCCTCGACCGGCGCCAGGGCGACGAGCACCCGCTGCGTGAGGGTGTCGCGGGTGTCGGCGGCCCGTTCCAGTTGGTCGACGGTGCGGTCAATGCGTACGAACAGGGCCCCGTCGACAGGAAACTCGCCGCTGGACAGGCGGTGCAGGAGGGTGCGGTGGAAAGTGACGCCGCGCTCGGCCTCGGCCAGTTCACGGTGCCGGTCGACCAGTTCGGCGTGGGCCTCGTCCAGAAGGCCGGAGTCGCGGTGGGCCCATAGGGTGTCGATGTCGTGGCCGGTGACGGCCTCGATGCGGTGGTCGAGTGAGGAGACCGCGCGCCGGACCGGGCCCGGCACGGGTTCGGAAGGCATGGGACTCCAGGGTCAGCGGGTGGGGCGGTGCGGGAAGGTCTGTGCGGGGCGGGGCAGGCCGGGCACCGCGGACGGCAGCGGTGGCCGCAGGCCGGCACCACGCGTGCTCAGCTGCGGGGAACGGGAACGGGCTGCGTGCGTGCGGGCGCTGCGCGGCCGGCGGGTCAGGCCCAGGCGGCGGCCGACTTCGTCGTAGACGCCCGCCCGGGGCCGGACCGCGACGACGTGGACTTCCCGCCGGTGCGTGGCTGTCTTGGGTGCGGGGCGCAGGCCGTACACGACGCGCCTGGCTTTGTATCTCAGTGCGGGAGTCGTTCCGAGGTGACTCCGGGAGTCATCTTCTGACCGAGTTTGCGATGTCGGTTTGTTTTGACGTCACCCG